>NZ_JADEVV010000089.1 GCF_015207985.1 Synechocystis salina LEGE 00031
GCACATCGGTGAGCAGGGTGGGGGGGTAGTAGTAGCCTGGTTGGTCTAGGGCTTGGCCGCCACAACGACACCGGGCCCCAGCAGCCATGGTTTGCTCCACTTGGTCAACAAGGTCGGCCAAGATATCGGGGGTGGCCAGGGGGCCAATGTCCGTGCTCGGTTCACTAGGGTCCCCCACTTTAAGGGCTTGAAATGCTTTGGTTAGACGCTGGAAAAACTCCTCGGCAATGCTGGCTTGGACAATGAATCTTTTGGCGGCAATGCAGGATTGCCCATTGTTTTGCATTCTGGCCGGCACCGCTGTTTGGATAGCTTGGTCTAAGTTTGCATCTTCCAAAACGATGAAGGGGTCAGAACCCCCCAGTTCCAACACGGTTTTTTTAATTTGTTGGGCGGCGGCGCTGGCGAAACTAGCCCCGGCGGGTTCACTGCCCGTCAAGGTTCCCGCTTGGATACGGTCGTCGGCCATTAACTCACTGGCCGCTTTGCCTCCAATTAATAGGGTTTGAAAAGCGCCCTCGGGAAAGCCCGCTGTCTGGAAAATTTCGGCGATCGCCAGGGCACATTGGGGCACGTTGGAAGCATGTTTGAGGAGTCCCACGTTGCCCGCCATCAAGGCCGGGGCCGCAAAACGAAACACCTGCCAAAAGGGAAAATTCCAGGGCATCACCGCTAAAATTACCCCCAGGGGTTGGTAGGCAATAAAACTCTGGCTGGCATCGGTGGCCACCATTTCATCGGCCAGAAATTCCTCAGCCTGATCGGCATAGAAACGACAAACCAGCGCACATTTATTAACTTCGGCGATCGCCTGTTGGACCGGTTTACCCATTTCAAGGGTCATGAGGTGCGCCCATTCATCCCGTCGTTCTTCCAGAATATCCGCCGCCCGTCGCAACCATTGTCCCCGTTGAGCAAAGGGTAAAGCTCGAAAACTCCGGAACGTTTCCTGGGCCAAATCCAGTTTGGCATCCACCGCCGCCGCACTATGGGGGGTGAAAGTTTGCACTGTTTGGCCATTGGCCGGATTGATAGTGGCGATCGCCATGGGTTAATCCCTCCCGCAGTTTAAGTTCCCTCAAAAGCCATGGGCTTTTCCATACCAGTCTAGGTCTCCTTCATGGGATCCTGCTAGCTTGGGTTGGTGACGGGATCTCCGTTATCTTCCTCCGGTGGAGGAGGGGGATTGGAGCCGTCTTCCCCTTTCTCACCTTTCAAGAAGCGGGCTTCAGCTTCTTTAACAATGGTGTAAAGCACTGGCACCAAGAACAAACTAAGAACAGTAGAAATTAGATAACCACCAAAAATAGCTGTCCCCAAAGACCAACGGCTCATGGCCCCCGCCCCAGAAGCAATCACCAAGGGCCAGAAACCCACCAACCCAGAAATAGCCGTCATTAAAATCGGTCGCATCCTTTCCTTAGCCGCAAAGGCCGCCGCCTGGGGAATCTTCATGCCCAAATCCATGGCCTGGTTGCCAAACTCCACAATCAAAATGGCGTTTTTACTAGCTAGACCGATCAACATCACCAACGCCACCTGGGCATAGACGTTATTGTTCACCGCCGGCCAAACCATATTGGTGGCCACCATGAAATTGGCCCGCAGGAGAATCGCCCCCATGGCGCCCAAAATTGCTAGGGGCACAGTCATCATAATAATGGCCGGGTCCACATAGCTTTCATACTGGGCAGACAGTACTAGGAAAACCATGATGAAAGCCAAACCAAAAATGATCGGTGCCGCCCCGGCGGATTGCAGTTCTTCATAGCCGGTGCCATACCAGGCATAGCCAATGGATTCAGGGAATAATTCCTTCGACAGCCTTTCCATTGCCGCCATCGCTTGCCCTGTACTGTAACCAGCGGCAGGGGATGCTTGCACGTCCACAGCGGGGTAGATATTAAAGTGGGTCAAAATCGGTGGGTGGGTAGTTTGTTTCACCTCCACCAGATTGCTTAACTGCACTAAAGCTCCCGTGCGGGAACGGACATAGAGTCGGCCAATGTCCCGGGGATTGGAACGAAATTCTCCATCGGCCATGGCATAGACCTGGTAGAGTCGTCCTTCTAAAACAAACTGGTTGATATAGTTGGAGCCCATATAGGTGCCAATGGTGCTGAACACCTCGGAAATATCAACATTTTGGGCATTGGCCTTCTCCCGGTCCACACTAATTTCCAACAGGGGAGCATTAAAAGTGAACTGGGTAAAGACGGTGCGGGGGTCTAGGGCGGGTTCCTGGCGTAATTTCCCCATAAATTCCTGGATGTAGTCCAAAAAACTATCCAGGGGAATACCACCGCGGTTTTGCACATAAAAATCCAGACCTCCGGTACTACTTAAGCCATCCACCGGGGGAGCATTGACGGCAAAAACCTGGGCATCAGGAATTTTTTGAGCCAACTCTCGGTTAATCTGCGCCAACAAACCAAACACCGATCCCTTTTGGCCAGGGCGTTCATCCCAGTTTTTCAGCTTGACGAAAAAGAGGGATTTACTACTGTCATTACCTAAAAAGCTGAATCCCCCCATACCCAAGACGTGCTCCACCTCATCCCGGGCGGCAACAATTTCAGTGGCCTGGGAAATAACGTCTTTGGTGTACTCAATGGAAACCCCGGCGGGGGAATTACCCAGCATGAAAAAATACCCCTGGTCTTCTTCCGGGATAAAGCCGGTGGGGGTCATGTTATACACAAAGGCAGTCAGGGCAATACTAGCAATGTAGATGGGGATAGCTAGCAGTCTCACTTTCAGTAGCATGGTAATAATATTGCCGTACCGTTCCTTCACCCAATCAAAACTGCGGTTAAACACTCCAAAGAACCAAGCCAAGGGCCCATGGGATTCTTGGGTGCGGCGCATCAGAATGGCCGACATACTGGGGGAAAAACTGATGGCGTTAAAGGTGGAAACGGCCACCGCGGAGGCCATAATGACAGCGAATTGCTTGTAAACAATGCCAGTGGTGCCAGGGAAAAAGGTAACTGGAATGAATACGGCCATCAGCACCAAGGAAGTGGAAATTACCGCTCCCGTCAGTTCCCCCATGGCGTCCAGGGCCGCCTGAAATGGTTTCATGCCCTGGTCCAATTTAACTTCGATCGCCTCCACCACCAGAATGCCGTCATCCACCACTAGACCGGTGGCCAGAATGACCCCAAACAGGGTCAACTGATTCAAGCTAAAACCAAAAGCAAGGGCAAAGGCCATGGCCCCAATTAGGGAAACGGGAATGGCGAGGGCTGGAATCAGGGTGGTGCGCCAATTCTGCAAAAAGATGAAGATAACCAGAATTACCAGCAAAATTGCCTCCACCAGGGTCATCACCGCCTCTTCTAGGGACGCAGTTACAAACAAAGTGTTATCCAAGGCTACTTCTGCGTTCAGTCCCGGCGGAAACATGGGCTTCAACTCGGCCATTTTTTCCTTGACCATGGTGGCGGTGTCCAAGGCGTTGGTGCCGGGCAACTGGTAGATGACAAAGGCCACGGCCGGTGCATTGTTGAACAGGGCCGTTTGAATGTAGTTTTGGGTTCCAATGGTGGCCCGTCCCACGTCTTTAATGCGGATTAAGCCACCGTCTTCCCCCACTTTGACGACAATTTGTTCCGCTTCCTCCGGGGTGGTAAAACGACTCAGGGCCCTGGCGTTAATCTGGAAACGTTGCTTGTCAGTCACCGGCGGTAGGTTAACTCCCCCTACCCCCACTTGGACGTTCTGATTCCGGATGGCATCGAGCACATCGGAGGCGCTTAAATCCCTGGCGGCCAGGGCATCGGGGTCCAACCAAAACCGCATGGCGTATTCGGATGCCCCAATGATGGCGGCGGAACCGACCCCATCAATCCTTTTAATTTCATCCAGCAGCACCCGGTCAACAAAGTTGCTGACAAAAACATCGTCGTAGATGGGTTTGCCCTGGTCATCGTTTTCTGAGTAAACCCCATAGGCGATGGTAACGGAGGGGGACTGGGTTTGGGTGGTTACCCCCTGGCGGTTCACCGCTTCCGGCAAGCTGGCGGAGGCGATCGCCACGTTGTTTTGAACCAATACCTGGGCAATGTTGCGGTCCATTTCCACCGGAAAATAGACGTTGATGGTGGTGGTGCCCGTGTTGTCGGTGTAGGAGTTCATGTAAATCATTTGCTCCGTACCGTTAATCTGCCGCTCTAGCACGGTGGTGACGTTATCCACCGCAGTCTGGGCGTCGGACCCCACATAGTTGGTGGTTACCGACACCTGTTTGGGGGCCATGTCTGGCAATTTGGCCAGGGGCAGTAGGGGTAAGGCGATCGCCCCGAGGAGGATGATAACGATGGTGCACACCGTAGTCAACACGGGGTTTTTGATGAAAACGTTGGAGATACTCAGCAACATAAACCTGGGGGACGGCGGAAAGGCAAACCGGACTCACGGAATCCATTGACGGCAAAAGGGGGAAAAAGCTTCCCCTACCCATGGCGATCGCCGGTGACGGGAATGGCCAGAGTGCAAAGATCCCACCCATCTTAAAGGTTTTTCTGGGCAATGGAGCCAATCCCCATAGTTTCTTTAAATTTGCCTTGCTCTAGATTCTGATCCAGAGCCACTTCCTCTCCTAATTACTGCCCCTATTGGACGTTAATCCGGAACTGGAGGTCATTGAAGTCTTGATCGCCTCCCCAGAAACCATCCTCAAACTGGAACGTGTCGCCCAAAACCCGGATGTGGTCAGCCTTATCTGGATTAGCCCCCAGATAGGAGAAGTAGTTGAAGACATTGCCATCGGACTGACTCACTGTCAGGTAGGGAGCAAAAAGA
The DNA here is from genome assembly GCF_015207985.1 of Synechocystis salina LEGE 00031. Classification (GTDB taxonomy): domain Bacteria; phylum Cyanobacteriota; class Cyanobacteriia; order Cyanobacteriales; family Microcystaceae; genus Synechocystis; species Synechocystis salina. Next base: position 4,807 of record NZ_JADEVV010000089.1, read on the forward strand.
CTTCCTCCCATCAATGCCAAGGTCTGGGTGGTCATACCAGGGGTAACAGCAAACTGAGCGGCGGCATTTTGTAGTGCCACAGTCTGATAGTTGCTATCACCAGGATTCAGAATTTGACCAGTCAAGGGATCGGTAATGGCGCCAAACTGATTTTCCACTCGGTAAAAACCGACGGAGAGCCCAAAGGAAGCATCACTGGTAATTTCGTTTATGCCAAGATTTACTGGGCCACTGAAGGAACGGAAATCTAATAATTCCCCATTGATGGGATTTTGGTTCAACTTAATGATTACGTCGTTATAGTCAAAGTCTCCCCCTCCCAGCATGTCTTCCACCCCAAAGGTGTTATCCGCCAGTAACCGGAAGTGGTCTATTTTGTCGGGGTTGGCATTGATATAACTAAAGAAGGCAACGGGGCCAGCGGCTATCGCCTGGTTGGCAGGGTTCACCGTCAAGAATTGATTTTCGGTGCCATTGGAAATCAGGAACGGAGCAATGATCTGTCCTGGTTCAAGAACGCCCCCAATGGGTTGGCCATTAGAACCAAGGGAAAGGCGTTGCCGCACTGCCACTTCAGCATAGTTAGCATCACCGGGGTTGACCAGTTGACCGGTAGTGTAATCCAGCACAGTGCCCTGGGCATTTTGAACTAGGTAGAAGCCCACAGTATTGTCATAGGCAGAGTCACTGACGATCTGAACCCCGATTTGGAAGTTTTGATTGCTCGTATTAGCAAAGATCTCCTGTTGGGTTTGGCCTTGGTAGAGCGTCCCCAAGGGGGCCGGTTGGTCTGTCATTGCCACCCGGAAGACAAAGTCATTAAAGTCCCCGTCTCCTCCCTGGGCACTATCTTCCCAAGCAACAACTATCCCCTGGCCGTCATTACTCGAGACTTGCTGGATTTGATTACCATTGGCGATCGCCTGACTGAAGAAAACCGGAGTGGATATGGCCCCGGCGGCCTGCTCCCTGAGCACCATATCCAGGGAATTATTTTGGATTAACAGGAAGCCAAAACTATCACTAACTTTGAATTCTTCCATAGTCCGGGTCAGGGATTCGCCGAAAAGCTGAGTCTGTCCACTGATGCCAGTGAACACTACCTGGCTATTTTGTAGTGCCGCTTCCAGATAGCCTGCTTGTCCTGGGGCAATGCCATTGATAGTTCCCTGGCGATCGTCCACCCTGAAAATAGCCACCTCATTTTTGAAATCTCCATCCACTTCCACCATGGTGAATTTGAGATGTTCCTGATTGTCAATGGCAACGCTAGCCGTCCGATTATCCCCATTAACATCGGTGATGGTGTAGGTAAACTGATCGACTAGCCCATTGGCAGTGAAAACTCCCGCGTTAGCGGTGAGGCCAATAGCTGGGGGAACGAAACCTCCCTGGGGCAAAATATTGACCGCAAATCGCAGATCATTGAAATCCCGATCGCCAAAGGTCGTGTCTTCAAAGCTATAGACGTTATTAGCAAAACGAACATAGTCTACTTGGCCCGGATTGGCATCAATGAGGGCGAAGAAGTGATTCACCTGACCGTTACCCTGGTCAGACGTTAGGAACGGAGCATAGATGTCGCCTCCAGGTAGTTCAATGGATTGAACTGGATTATCTTTACTGATTTGTAGCCCGGGAATGGCGCTGGCCAGGGCCACATTTCTGTATTCCGGGTCCGCTGGGGTTAAAAGTCGCCCCGAAGCTGGATCAAGGATGGTGCCAAAATGATCGAGAACTTGATAAAAGCCGACGGAATTTTTATAGCTAGCATTACTGAAAATATCACTGATTTCTATCCGCACAGGCCCTATGGCTGAGCGTAAATCCAATAACTCTTCATGGATGTGATAGGTCAAGAAATCGTCACTGAAGTTGTTGGGGGTGCCATTATCCCGCAGCACCGCCGTGCCTTTAAGGGGTTGGGTCAGGCTGGTGATCTGAATGCCCAAGCCCTGATCGTTGGCTAAGACATCGACATTGATGGAGCCAAAACCTAGATCGCCAATAACAACGGTACCCCGATCATTGTTGATAGAAATTAGAGAACTAGTCTTAATTTCAAATTGACCTACATCGTTGGTATTGCCTGCATTATCCGTTGCTGTAATGGTGTAAATGCCATCGCCGGTATTGGCCCCATTACCTGTGGGGGAGCCATTGAAGAAGTCTCCAAACGGATCGCTATCCGGGTCAGATGGGTCAGCGTCAATTAATTTGATTGTGTAGGTGGAAGGGTCACCAGGGTTGGCACCGGGGGTTTCTACCACTTCATAGGCATCGGGGTCAACGGGGTTACCGTCAGGCCCAAGCAACTCAATCTCTAATCCTGGCTCACCGCTAAAGGTTAGTTCGGGATTACCATTACTGCTCAACAAGTCATCGGCGCCGGTATCAGTTGCGTCACTGATGTCCAGGGGGCTGAAAGGAGAATTGCCATTGTTGGGAGTACCAGGAGAAGTCGTATCAATTTCAAATTGACCTACATCGTTGGTATTGCCTGCATTATCCGTTGCTGTAATGGTGTAAATGCCATCGCCGGTATTGGCCCCATTACCTGTGGGGGAGCCATTGAAGAAGTCTCCAAACGGATCG
>NZ_JADEVV010000090.1 GCF_015207985.1 Synechocystis salina LEGE 00031
CAAAAATTGGTTAAAAGTATTTTCATTTACCCATGTTTTAGATGAGTTGACCAAGCTTTTTAATAAAGTTAATGAGCTAGATCGATTAAGATATTTGGTCAATTCATGGGACATATTCTGCCATTCATCTGCCTAGATTGATGGAAGAGGGATAGAGGGAAACCAAGACCTTGAAACAGAAAAACTCCCACCCCGAAGGGCAGGAGCCGTGTAAAAAGATCACTAAATGGGTTAGAGGGAATTAGCCCCAGCTACCACCTCCAACAATTCCTGGGTAATGGCCGCCTGACGAGCCTTGTTATAGGACAGGGTCAAACTGCCAATTAACTGTCCAGCATTGTCACTGGCATTACTCATGGCCGTCATCCGAGCCGCCAACTCACTGGCCGCCGATTCCTGCAGAGCCCGCAGTAATTGGTTGGTATTGTAAAGAGGCAACAAAGCCTCGAGAATTTGCACCGGATCCTGCTCAAAAATCATATCCTGGGGAAAACTCTCCACCGGAGATTCTAGTTTTTCCCTTTCCACCTGGAATTTACCGCCCCTGGTAATCAGCCGGAAAATTTCATCATCGGGGGCTTCCAATCCCTGGGGAGAGAGGGGAAACAGGGTTTGGACCACAGGTTGGGAGCTAATCAAAGAAACAAACCGAGTGTAAATCAACTCCACCCGATCCACTGCCTCGGAAACAAACAAAGCCACCAGAGAATCGGCAATTTGAGCCGCTTCGGAAGCGTTGGGAATTTGTTCTAAGTTGGCGTAGCTGGCGGCCACAGCGTAATCCCGCCGGCCGAAATATTGTTTGGCCTTACTGCCCACCAACACTAGTTTGACTGCAATGCCTTGGCTTTTTAATTCCTTGGCCCGTTGCTCTGCCCGCTTAATGGCGTTGACGTTATAACCACCGCACAACCCCCGATCGCCAGTGACCACCAGGAGGGCCACCGCTTTAGGTTCCCGCTGTTCAAATAAGGGTAATTCTGTTTCTGCAAAGGAAAGACGGTTTTGCAGATTGTATAGCACCTGGGCGAGGGCATCGGCAAAGGGCCTGGTGGAAAGTACTTGTTCCTGGGCTCGACGTACTTTGGCGGCCGCCACTAGGCGCATGGCTTCAGTAATTTTTTTGGTATTTTTGACCGACTGAATCCGGTCACGAATCGCTTTGAGGTTAGGCATAGGACGTTACACCCGTTAAATTTATCTTTTTAATTGTTCTGGAGCCTAAATGTGGATCCCTAAAATCAGGGGTCGGGAAAAGTCGAGCTCGGCCCAGACCCTTCCCCCCAACTCACCGACTTGGGCATTGATTAGGCGGCAAAACCTTGGGTGAATTCTTTAATCCCTTCTTTCAACAAAGTTTCCGCTTCTTCGGTGAGAGCCTTTTGGCTACCGATAATTTCCACGTACTTGGCTTTGTTGGCCTTGAGGTAATCCCGCAGACCTTGGGCAAATTCCGTCACTTTTTCCACGGGGATGGTGTCAATGTAACCATTCAAACCAGCGTAGCTGATGGCCACCTGTTCCCACACGGACAAGGGAGAATTTTCCGGCTGTTTCAGCAGTTGGCGTAACCGTTGACCCCGGGCCAATTGGGCTTGGGTGGCGGCATCCAAATCAGAAGCAAATTGGGAAAAGGCTTCTAGTTCAGCAAACTGGGCCAATTCTAGTTTCAATTTACCAGCCACTTTTTTCATGGCTTTGGTTTGGGCGGCGGAACCTACCCGACTTACCGAAATACCAGCATTAATGGCAGGACGGAAACCAGCGTTGAACAGGTCGGTGGAAAGGAAAATTTGACCGTCGGTAATGGAAATTACGTTGGTGGGAATATAAGCAGATACGTCCCCGGCTTGGGTTTCAATCACGGGCAGGGCGGTCATGCTGCCACCACCCAGGGCATCACTCAATTTAGCGGCCCGCTCCAACAAACGGGAGTGGATGTAGAAAACGTCACCGGGGTAAGCTTCCCGACCGGGGGGACGACGCATCAACAGGGACATTTGCCGGTAAGCCTGGGCTTGTTTGGTCAAATCGTCATAGATTACCAAGGTGCTTTTGCCTTGATACATGAAGTGTTCCGCCAAGGTGGCACCGGTGTAGGGGGCCAAATATTGCAAAGTGGCGGGGTCGTTGGCATTAGCGGCTACCACAATGGTGTAATCCATGGCCCCTTTGTCGGTCAGGGTATCGATGATTTGGGCTACGGTGGAAGCCTTTTGACCAATCGCCACGTAAACGCAAACCACGTCTTCGGACTTCTGGTTAATGATGGTGTCAATGGCGATCGCCGTTTTACCGGTTTTACGGTCCCCAATGATCAATTCCCGCTGACCCCGACCAATGGGAATCATGGCGTCGATGGCGGTAATGCCGGTTTGCATGGGCTCACAAACGGATTTCCGTTCAATAATCCCAGGGGCCGGAGATTCCAACAAACGGGTAGCAGAGGAAGTAATGGGACCCTTACCGTCGATGGGACGACCGAGGGAATCCACAACCCGACCCACCATGGCATCCCCTACGGGAATTTGGGCAATCTGGCCGGTGGTTTTAACGGTACTGCCTTCTTGAATATTGATGCCATCTCCCATTAACACTGCACCGACGTTATCTTCTTCCAGGTTGAGGGCAATACCAATGGTGCCGTCTTCAAACTCCAGTAACTCCTGGGACATTACCTGTTCCAGACCATAAATCCGGGCGGTACCATCCCCTACTTGAAGCACCGTGCCCACATTGGACACCTGCACACTCTGATCATAGGACTCGATTTGCTGGCGGATGATACTGCTAATCTCGTCGGGTCTAATGCTTACCATAGTCTTAATTTTCCGTTGAAAAAGTGAATATAAAGCGTCGCTGGGCGACGGAAATTAACTAGCTAGAGGGTGGTCCCGAGACTCAGACCAACCCGGCGGAGTTGACCTCGTAAACTGGAATCGAACACCTGGGAACCGACTTTGATGACAATGCCCCCCAGAATATCTCCATCGATTTTGGTTACCAATTCCACCGACTGGGCCCCGGTAAGTTGTTTAACTTTCTCTTTCACCTGATCCTTTTGGGCATCGGTGAGCTTGAGGGCGGAGGTCACTTCGGCTAACACCGTATTGGTGAACTGTCGAAACAGGACCAGGTATTGCTCGCAAATGGCTTCGAGGAAAATGATCCGGCGTTTATCCACCAACAACATCAAGAAGTTGATCAGGTAGCCATTGCCCCCTTCTCCCATCACAGAACGCAGCACAGATTTTTTATCTTCGTCCTTGACCACCGGGCTAGAAAGGGCGGCGGCTAAATCCAGAGATTCCTTCAGTAGAGCCAAAATGGAGCGCAGGTCTTCACCAAAAGCCTCCGTAAGGTTTTGCTGTTGGGCCAGTCCCATCAATGCCTGGGCATAGGGTTCAGCGATTTTACTGCTGTACATAGAACTTTTCATTAACGACCTCCCAATTGGGCAATACTGCGTTCGATTAACCGATCCTGGGTATCCTCATTGAGGCGATCGCGCAGGTCAGCTTCGGCCTTGGCCACTGCCTGTTCAGCGATGCGGCGCTTTAATTCCGCAATGACCCGGTCCTGCTCGGCACCCAAATCCTGAGCCGCTGTTTCTTGCATCCGGCGTAGGTCGGTTTCCGTCTGGGCTGCAATTTCTTGTTTAGCCACCTCTGCCCTTTGACCCGCGTCCTGGACAATGCGGGCGGCCTCGACCTTAGCTTGGGCCAATTTTTTCTCTTCCTCCGCTAAAATCTGGGCAGATTTGCGTTGGCGAGTTTCAGCCTCTTCAATGGCATCGGCAATTTTTTGACGGCGATCGCCAAGGATTTTACCCAAGGTTTTCGGCGCATAGTAAATAATAATTCCCAGCAAAATGGCCAGGTTAAAGAGGTTGGCTTCCAAAAAATCTAAATTGATTCCGAACCCCCCTTCCCCCGCCGCATGGGCTTCGGCCGCTAGGATGAACAAGGTATTAAGCATAATGGCAACTAAGTCTATAGGGCACTTATTTAATCAATTCAGGGCCTAACAATTTGTGCAAAATCTGATCACTCAGGCCCGCCACCTCCTGTTCCAAAGAACTCAGAGCCGACTGCCGTTGGGCCTCGATTTCCTGCGCCGCCGTTTCCTTTTGTCGTTGGGATTCCCGTTGGGCCTCCGCAATCTTTTCCGCCGCCAAACGCCTAGCTTCCGCTTGGGCATCAGCGATCACAGCCTGGGACTGCCGACGGGCATCGGTAATCTGTTGCTCATACTCCTGGGTAATCGCCTTGGCCCTGGCTAACCGCTCCCGGGCATCCTCTTCATTGGTGCGAATGTAATCAGCCCGTTCATCCAAAACCTTATTCATCGGCTTGTAGAAAATGGCATTGAGCAGGAACGCGAGAACCACGAACTGCAATGCCATCAGGGGCAGGGTGGCATCAAAATCAAACATTGTTTTACAAAAACTAGGTCAGGGATTAGCGGAATAATCCCCACAAACCCAACGAATAGCGGATTGGCGGGGTGAGGAGACGCGATCAACTCACGTCTCGGGCTACGAATCCGTCCTTACGCGAAGGGGTTGGCGAACAACAATACGAGGGCGATAACCAGACCGTAAATTGTCAAGGATTCCATGAATGCCAGGGTCAACAGCAAAGTACCCCGAATTTTTCCTTCAGCTTCGGGTTGGCGAGCAATACCGGACACGGCTTGGCCAGAAGCATTACCTTGACCAATACCAGGACCGATCGCTCCTAAACCAACAGCAAGGGCAGCGGCAATGACAGAAGCGGCAGCAACGGTAGAATCCATAATTTTTTTCCTTTTAGCTAACAAAACGACAGTAAAGTTTAGGATTTTCGGAGTAAATTTCCACCAGATTAAAAATAGACCTGGGGAAACGGACAACTCCTGGGGTGAGCATGGGCCCAGGCAAGCATAGGGCAGGGCAGGTCAACCGCAAGGGGTCAAACCACCATGGCCGTAGAGATCTTACACCGGAGGGCTAATGCTCCTCACCTTCAGACTCGATCGCCTCATGGATATAGGCTCCGGCTAAAGTGGCAAACACCAAGGCCTGGATCGCACTGGTGAATAAACCCAATGCCATCAGGGGTAAAGGTACAAGTAAAGGCACAAGCAGTACAAGCACTGCCACCACCAACTCGTCCGCAAGGATGTTACCAAATAAACGGAAGCTCAGGGAAAGGGGCTTAGTGAAGTCTTCTAAAATCTTGATGGGTAAAAGAACGGGAATGGGTTGCACATAGTTGGCGAAATACCCCAACCCCTTCTTCCTGAGACCTGCATAGAAGTAGGCCAAGGAGGTAAGCAACGCCAGGGCAACAGTTGTATTGATATCGTTGGTGGGGGCCGCCAATTCTGCTCCATCGGGGATGTGAATTAGCTTCCAGGGTAATAGAGCCCCGGACCAGTTAGATACAAAAATAAACAGAAACAATGTGCCGATAAACGGTAGCCAAGGGCGGTATTCCTTTTCCCCCAGTTGGTTCCGTGCCAGATCCCGGAGGAACTCCAGCACATATTCCATGAGGTTTTGGATGCCGCTGGGAACCCGTTGCACATTTCGCGTAGCCGCGAGGGAAGCAATTACCAGCAATAAAATGACAAACCAAGAGGTTGCAAATGTTTGCCCGTGTAATTTGAGGTTCCCAATTTCCCAATACCACTGCTGACCCACTTCCAGGGCAGCTAGAGGAAACAAATTTAAAACACTCAAACCAGCTAACATTGTTATTCGGTGAGATTGACGGGGTAAAGAGGAAAGCTGTTGGCACTCAACAAACCTTAGCAACCAGGAAAGGCTCCCTTGCATAAACTAGGAGATACTACCCTGGGACTAAGCTAGTCCATAGCCCAGACCTTTCTTCAACCTCTCATCATCTAATCCGCTGTGGGCGTAAACACGCTTTGCAGCATATAGAAAATGATCGCAGCTTTATAGGTTAGGAATCCCAGAAAAATAGGTAAAACCTCGAGGCTTTCCCTTTGGGTGGCGATGATGATCAGCCCAACAAAAACTGCTAAACCTTTCACCCCAGCCCGCCCAGACTGGGTTCCGATCCTTTCCACATCTTTTGCCAATAGCTTGAGATATATCAGTCCCACCAGTGCTCCGAGCAAATAATTTAAAGCTATATTGAGGGAATAGGCCCAGACAACACAGACAAAAATTATCGCCGTAGCCACCAGGGTCCAGGTCAACAACTGCCGTTGCAACCGGTAAAAGTCAGCCATTCCGTTATCCACTACCGTTTCCGCTTCCATAAGCTTCGGGGCAGGAGCACTGGGGAAATTTTGACCCTCGGACGATGGAGTTGGCGGTGTCACACTCTGACTACTAGCAAGGTGAGAAATGGAGTTTGGGCAATGGTCTTCCTTGGTAATCAAGGACCACCTACCCTAAGCCAGAAGCGATCATATCACGCTGTCGCAACCGATTCTTAGTTTTTTGTTTTTTGTCTAGACCCCCAGCAAGGACGGCAATCCCCCTGGCGATCGCCGCAGAAAATTGCCAAGATCACCTAGGTAGCTGATTCTGGCCGTTGTCCGAGGCCCGCCAGTTACCCCATCCTGTGTAGCATTTTTCCCCAGCGGCCATGGTTCTTCCCCCCAATTCTCCCCAGCCCGAGGTCAACGAAGCCAAAAACCTGGACGAAATTGACCAGGAAATTATTACCCATCCCAATCACCCCCTAGCTCCGTCCGACCAAGCAGAGCAAACTTGGCCAATTCATACATGGTGGCAAAACACCCGTCAGCATCTGCAAAACCTCCTGCCCCTGGAATATTGGAAAAAAAAGCTCCTAGACCGCCTTTGGGTGGATGAAGCCGAAATTGCCGACATCTTGGCCCAATTGCGTCAGGAACTACCCACCACGGAAGCCTTGCTTATTGGCAAACCTCAATCCGGGAAAAGCTCTTTGGTAAGGGGATTAACCGGGGCCTCCGCTGCCATAGTCGGCCAAGGTTTCCAGCCCCACACCCAAAACACCGCCCGCTATGCCTACCCTTCGCCAGAGCTTCCCCTGTTAATTTTCACCGACACCGTTGGTTTGGGGGATTTGGGCCACGACACCCAATCTTTAATTGAAGAGCTCAAGACCGAACTGGCCGACCCGCAGGAGGTTAATCCAGCGGCGAAAATTTTACTGCTTACTGTCAAAATTACCGATTTTGCCACCGACACCCTCCGGCAAATTATTGAGGATTTAAAAACCGCCTATCCCCAAATTCCCTGCCTGTTGGTGGTGACCTGTCTCCATGAAATTTACCCCCACCCCAGCGACTGTC
>NZ_JADEVV010000024.1 GCF_015207985.1 Synechocystis salina LEGE 00031
AAATTGAGAAGTTCTGGGCGAGACTAAAACGTTATGTTTCCCAACTTGTTAGTAATGGAGAATCGCTGATTTCTGCATTGGATATAGCGTTGAGAGAACTGTCCTAACTATCTCGTCCTTTGCTATACATGCAAGGGGTATCACAAGTTTTAATGCCAAAGGCAGTAAATTATATGACTGAAGTATTTCTCTGGGATTAGCCTTCATGAAAAAATGGATCTGGAATGCTCGGATTCCTCAACTTTGCGGCGGCACCGGCGCCGGTAACTGGGAGACCCGTTGGATCGAGGAGTCCGATCTGTACAAGCACATTGGCTTGGTCCCACATAATGTGCTCGTAGGCAACCTTGTCGTTTTCGATGCCAACGATCACAACAAACACGACTTCAACCCGTTTTCCGGTCGGCTCAACTCCAGGAAGCATCCAGTCAATCTTGTGCGTGTGCGTAAACGAGATAATCAGTTCATCAACCAACCGTTCTTCACTACAGGTTCGAGAGACTGTTTCAAACACAACGTCTGGAGGAAAAAACTGACCAATTAGGCGCTTTGCGTAAAAGGTTCGGACGCCGCTTGGACCTTGACCACCGACCATAGTTGGCACGTTCACCAAATGCGGTTGTGGAGCCATGGTCGCTAACGTTTGATCAAGGTCGCCCGCCAACTCTGCACTCATGTGGGCATTGAAGATTGCATCAAGTTTTGCCTCTAAGCTGGGATCAGTCATTGCATCTCCTTTTCGCGGTTTTGTTATGCATTATTTTGGACGGTGTACTTTAGTTGGACAAAGCCAAACTCGTAAGCCTTGGCTCCGACAAATGTTAGCAACACGTCTGATCCCGTCGGACCAAAGAGGGGAATTCCCTCGCCAAGAATCACCGGGATGACCGTAATTGTAAGCTCATGAACCAGCCTAGCGGCCAGAAATCGCTGAATGGTGTTGCCTCCATCCACATAAATGTGAGCAACACCTTCACCAGAGAGTCGTTCGCATAATTCCCGAGGGCTTTCTGACGATTGCTGGAGTGTCTTCGGCAGTTCATCCGAGAATGTGATCGGCTTGCTGCTCATAACCACGACGGGAACATCACCATAGGGCCAAAAACTAAACGATCGCACCTTTTCGTATGAGTTGCGTCCCATCACCAATACATCGACGGACCGCATCAACGCACCGTAGCCACAATCCTCGCCCTTTGGGACTTTGGCATTGGCGGCATCCAGCCAATCAATGTCACCGTTACTGCGCGCAATATAGCCGTCGAGGCTTGTTGCAATGAAAACAGAGACTTTTGGGATCATAGGTCGCCAGTGTGGTTTGAACAACTCTACCTATATATAAACAACACGAAATCGTTCACAAACCAAAAGCATTTCTGGAGTGGGTTCCTTCCCAATTTCAAGCAATACTCGCAAAAAGTACTGCCAATGCTCTTTCCGCCAAGACTCCAGGGAACGGTCATTCTCGCCTTCTTCATAGGCAAATCGTGCATCCACTCCACTAAATGGGCAGATCATAATTTCCGTCGTCTCAATAATGCAAGTGGGCTCACCGCTTCCATTTAATACGATTGTTTTTGCCCCTATTTCAGGCAGTTGAATTCCCTCTGCTTCCCATTCCCACAAAGCTGAACAAGTTGCAGTTTTAGTCCCCTCCAGAACCAAATTACTCAGTTCATCTGCCAAAGCAGAAGAGTCACCAAATTGGTGTGCCTCATAGCCCTCGTCACTCGATGCAGTATTCGAAAGTCCTGCCATATATGTCTGCCAATACCGCTCTAACTGCTCATTTCTCATCGGATTTTATTGAAGAGAGTAACCAATCTTGATGATTTAATTCAAAGGTTTCCTCAACACACCACTCACCTCTGAATTCTACTTCAAGGGAGTTCGATAACCTCATCCCTAGCCTTTTGAGAAGACGAATAGAAGATTCATTCCGGGAGTCGGTGATAGCAACAATTTTATTGATACTTCCAAGTTTAAACAGCAAATGGATTAAGGCAGATACCGCTTCTCGAGCATATCCTTTACCCTGCTCTTGCTGATTCAAAGTAAAACCAACTTCCACATTGGTTGGATCTTTTGCGTAAATTTGCATGCCTATGTCGCCGATCAGTAAGTTAGATTGTTTATAGGCGATCGCCATTTGAAACCACTCACCAGGTATCCCGATTGCTGCTGTCTGCATTTCCTTGATAAAAGTTTTCCCTTCAGCTTCGGAGAGCATCGACCAACCTTGAAATTGCGCTACTTGAGGGTCTTGGCGGTAAGCTAGAAACCGCTCCAGATCTACATCAATAAACCGACGCAGAATCAGTCTTTCAGTTGATTGGGGTAGAAAGTTCGCGGGAAACAATAAAATTTCACTCCAGGATCATTGATTGACAGGACTTGGTCAAGGCCTGCGGGCCAATATTCCGTTCAGTCCCTAGCCGCCGCTAGTAACCTCTCAAACTTAACCAAGACACTCCATGGGGTTAGTATGCCAGCGGATTATTAGGCATTATTTCTTGTCATTTTTATATATCCAGGAATATTTTCAAAATCTTTGAACCACCTCTGAATATTCAGATATTTAGACAGATCGAAACCACCTTCATCGGCGACATGGGTGTATGCATACAGACTGATGTCAGCGATTGTTGCGTTAGCACCAAGAAAAAATTTATTCTCAACGAGGTGTTTCTCCATTACTGAAAGCGCTTTATGGCCACCAATTTGTTTGGCATGATATTCTGCTTCCCGCTCTTTCGGCAATCCTAAGTACTTGTTGATGTACCTTGCTGTTGCGATGTACGGCTCATGACTATACTGCTCAAAAAATTGCCATTGTAAGACTTTAGCTTTTTCATACCTATCTTGTGGTAAAAACTCAGTGTTCTCTGCTAAGTAGTTCAATATCGCATTGGATTCCCAGAGGTACCTACCATCACCCAAGTCAATGACTGGTATTCTTGCATTTGGATTCATTTTCCTGAATTCTTCGGTGTGAGTTTCACTGGCAAGGATATCAACATGAACCCATTCGTGATCAATACCAAGAAACTCCATTAACAATTTGATTTTGTAGCAATTGCCGGACAACATATCTCCAAAAACGGTATACATAGAGTTTTCTTCCTCCAAGCTTTATGCGCATTACTTAAGTTCAATATATAATCTTAATCTATCTTTATGCTGTACACCATTTTCGAAGATTGGCTCCGAATAATTTACTAGAAAATGATCTTTCACGACAGAATCCACCCTAAAGCCAATACGCTGATAATAGGTAAGCTGATAGCCGAATGTACCAGTGCCCAACTCTACGCGATACACGTTTTTTTTAGCTAATTCATTTAAGGTAAACTTCAGCAATCCGGATCCGATACCTTGTTGTTGAAAGCTTGGATAAACGGAGATATTGAATATTTCAACAATGCTATCGTGAATTGGCTTAGCAATACAGGCACCAACAATCCGCCCATTACGCTTGGCTACGTAACACCACGAATCGCTTAAATATGAGTGGATACTTTGTTCAGAAGGATCAGCCTCAAGCAAAAGCTGAATAGGGATTTCTGTAGGCTTTACTTCCGAATATTCCATTTTCACCTCGAAGCACATAACTAATCATCAGTGACGACAAAGTGTTTTGTTGAACCTTTGAGTTGAGCTTCGAGTACAAACATGGGAAGAAGATAAGTCTTATGAAGATAAACTACTACAGCTTTTGTTGCTATTCGAAATTCATCTCGGCACCCAATCCAAGATTCGAGTGGGAGCCTTCTTTTGACACTTAGGTAAGGGAGATAGTGTAATTCCATTACTGATTCAAGACATCACGCTTATGTTGGGGAGCAGCGGCGATGGCGGCAACCTGGGCCCTCAATTCTTCTGAGACCCCCAGTTCCTCCAGGGTGATCATTAAGTCTTCGGCTACGGCATCGAAGTGTTCACTTTTGAGACCATGGTTTTGCACCAGTGCTTGATGGGCTTCCCGCATATAGCGCCCATCATATTTGTCTGTGCCGCCAAAGGCATAGGTCAAAAAATCCTTTTGGTGTGCCCTCTGCTTGGCCATATCCACATTGGCAAAGAAATGCTTGATCCGGTCATCCTGGAGCACCCGCTCATAAAATTTATCAACGGCTAGATCTACCGCCGCCGCACCGCCTAGTTGATCAAATAAGGTCGTCATGGGTTTTTCTTGAGAATAAAGAATTATTGAAAGATTTCTGGTTTCTTGAAGAAGCCATAGATAGGAATTAGAACCTATTGACCCTCTACAGCGGGGCTAATTGCTTCAGATGGGCCTAGTTGAGTAGGCTGATGGAAAACGGAGTATACCGCTCGCTCAGTAAACACCACTATGGCGATCGCCCCTAAGGTAAACACAATATCGCCTGGGATACGCAACCATACCGTCCACTGCATCCAGGGTGAACCAATTACCTCCGCACTGCGGGCATACCAGGTACCCTGGTTAATCGATTGCATAAGCTGGTAAAAGCCATTGGGAATCAAGCCCAAGACCATCATCATCCCTAGACCACCATTGAGGCTCCAAAAGGAGAACCGCAAAATTTTCTCATTCCAGGCCCGGTCCGGCACAATTTCCCGCAGAGAGAAAAGCATTAAGGCGATCGCCAAACAGCCATAGACTCCAAACAGAGCACTGTGGGCATGGATGGGGGTGGTGTTAAGTCCCTGGGAATAGTAGAGGACGATGGGCGGGTTAATCAAAAAACCAAAGACCCCTGCACCGACGAGGTTCCAGAAACAAGTAGCCAAAAAGAATCGCAAAGGCCAGCGGTAGAAACGCTCGGCTTGCTGAGACATACGCAGGGTCTTCACCACCTCAAAGCCAATTAAGGTAAGGGGAACCACCTCTAAGGCAGAAGCCACTGCCCCCATGGCCGCAATAAATGACGGTGTGCCAGCAAAGTACAGGTGGTGTAGGGTGCCGATCACACCACTGCCCAAGTACAAAATTGTAGTTAGGTAAGTAGCGCGCAACGCTGAAGACTTTTTCAGAAATCCGAGTTCGCTACAGAGGTAGGCAATGGTCACCGTGGCAAACACTTCAAAGAAGCCTTCTACCCACAGATGCACCACCCACCAACGCCAGTATTCCGCCATGCTGAGGGAAGTATGGTTGTTATACATCAACCCTGAAGCATAGAAGAGGGGAATGGTAATGGCACTGTAGAAAAAGAAATGGTTTAGCCCAGTTTTATTGCCTTCGGCCTTGATGGCAGGGCGTAGGGCCCGAAACATTAACCACAGCCAAAAGACCATGCCACCGATCAGCAACAACTGCCAAAGACGACCCAGTTCCACATACTCATAGCCCTGGTGCCCAAACATAAAGCTGTTGTCGCCGGTGAGAAAGCCCTGAACACTAGCCCAAGAGCCAATTAAGGAACCTACGACTACCACCGTTAGGGCAATGAGCAAGGCACCGTTGCCCCAGACTTGACCCTTGGGTTCTTGTTTACCAAAACGAGGAGCAAAATATAGTCCTGCTGCCAGCCAGCAGGTGGCAATCCAAAACACGGCTAGCTGTAGGTGCCAAGTGCGGGATGCGGCGTAGGGCAAATATTGCTGGAGGGGTAAGCCGTAAAAGCCGTCCCCTTCCACTGCATAGTGGGCAGTGACCATACCCATGGCAATCTGCACTCCAAACAAAGCCATGGCCACCCCAAAGAAAAGACTGGTGGCTTTTTGGCTAGGGGTAGCAATACGAATGGCGGGGCGATCGGCTACAATCTGCACTTCATCGGCTTCTTCCTGGGTGAGGTAGATGAAAAGAAAAGCGGCGATCGCAAAAATCAGCACCATCACCGACACAATTGACCACACTAAAAATTGCCCTGGGGGTTGATTACCAATCAGGTCATCGTGGGGCCAGTTTGCTGTATAGGAGAAAGGGGCATGGGGTCGATTGGTTGCCGCCGCCCAAGCCGTCCAGACAAAAAACGTAGTGACATCATGAATATCCTGCTCGCTCTTAAACCAGCCATCGGGGATGGAATGAATTCGTGACCCATGGGCTAATAGCTCTTGATAGTCGGCAAATACCTGCTTGAGACCCTCGGCTTGAGCGGCGGTAAGTGCTAGAGTATCGGTCTCCCCATCATAGCGGTTGGGCTTAAACTGCTCCTGCACCTGAGCTTCTAGCAATGCCCGATCTGAGGCACTGAGAGCTTCAAGGTCAGCTTGGGAGAAACCGGGATCATTGGCGTAGAGGACCCCTGCTGTGGCTAGTCCCCAACGGTGCAAAACATCCGATGTCCAGTCGGGAGCTAGATAACTGCCGTGGCCCCAAACACTGCCCACGTGCTGGCCGCCCCTACCCAGGTAGGTAACCTGGCCATTTTCCACATCGGCAGCGGTGAAAATAGTCTCCTGTTGAGGTGATTGGACTAGGCCGGGATGGGGGGGAGCATATTTAGAAATAGCCGCCCCGGCCCCCAGTAAAACACTGAAGGTGATAACACAGACAAGTATCAGCCATACCGGTAAATTAAAGCTTCTAGACCGGTTACGATCCAGGGTCATAACCTCAAGGGATGGATTAGCCATGGTTACAAAGGATGTTTGAAATTTTTCCGTTGACGCAATTCAGATATTCAGATATGGAGATTTATTTTGGATAGATCTACCTATTCAAGGTCAGTTCGAGCCTAATGTGGCTTGATGTCGCTATTTTGCGCCAGTCTAACAGACAGATCCCAGCTTCTTCATGAGCTAGCTCATAGTTGGAGAGTGGAGTTCAGCCGTTACAGCTCATGCCCGTAACGAAGTCAGAATCAGCTTGCCCGACCAACACCAGCACCACAAGAGTTCAATCAAAGGAATCGCAGCATAGTTGAGTTACCAGTGGAGGATTGGAAATCTTAACCGTTTCGCACAATGACTCAAAACTGGCCCACTGCCGATCGCCAATCCCAGTGGCTAGGGACCTCAGTTTTGTTGGATACTATTGCCGTGGGACAATTTGCCCGCTGTTTTTCCTTGGTAAGGGTATCGACTTAAATGCTTCCTAAAATTTCTTTGGCCGCAGTGGGCTTAACGGTAGGGGGAATCCTCACCATCACAGGATTTGTGGCCTACGCCCTGGACTATGCCACCCTCAACCTGGCTGGTTTTTTCTATGGCATTCCCCTGGTATTGGGAGGATTGGCCCTGAAAGCAGCGGAGTTGAAACCCATTCCCTTTAGTCAGCCGACCCCGGAAAAAATTGTCGCCCTACGGAATCAACTGGCTACGCCCACCCAAAACCAAATTCGTAAGGATGTGACCCGTTATCGTTATGGCCAGGAAGCCCACCTGGACGAATCCCTGGAGCGCCTAGGGTTGAGCCCCACCGATGAGGAAAGACCAGTACTAACTAGCCTTTTGGAACAGGACTGGGAAGGAAAATACGTGCTCACCCTAACCTTTACCTCCCCCTTTATTAGTCTGGAAACTTGGCAAGAAAAGCAGGAAAAAATTGCCAAATTCTTCGGCCCCGACCTGGAGGTTACCGTCGCCGAACCGGAAGAAAAGGTGGTGACGGTGAACCTAATTTCCCAATTAACCCTCCCGTAATTTATCCAGCACTGTCCGATCCTCCAGGGTAGAAGTATCCCCAGAGATTTCCTGCCCGGAGGCCAAACTCCGCAACAGACGGCGCATAATTTTACCGGAACGGGTTTTGGGCAAAACATCGGTGAAACGAATTTCCGCTGGCCTGGCGATCGCCCCAATTTCGGCGGTGACATGCTTGACCAACTCTTTTTTCAAATCCTCATTGGCCTCTGTGTTGCCTTCCAGGGAAACAAAGGCAAAAATGGCTTCCCCAGTCAATTCATCGGGGCGACCCACCACCGCCGCTTCCGCCACGAGGGGATGGGAAACCAACGCGGATTCGATTTCCATGGTGCCCAAACGGTGGCCAGAAACATTAATAACGTCGTCCACCCGACCCATGACCCAAAAATAACCATCGGCATCCCGGCGAGCCCCATCTCCGGCAAAGTAGAGATATTGCCCTTCCTTAGGTTGGATATGTTCCCAATAGGTAAAGCGGAAACGATCGGTGTCGCCGTACACGTCCCGAATCATGCTGGGCCAGGGTTGCTTAATCACTAAAAAGCCCCCCTGACCAGACTCTACGGGGTTGCCATCTAAATCAACTATGTCTGCCACAATGCCTGGGAAAGGTCGAGTGCAGGAGCCCGGTTTGGTGGGAATGGCTCCAGGTAAGGGAGTGAGCATAATGCCACCGGTTTCCGTTTGCCACCAAGTATCCACAATGGGACATTTGCCGCCGCCAATGACCCGGTGATACCACATCCAGGCTTCGGGATTAATGGGTTCCCCCACGGTGCCCAGTAAGCGCAGGGAAGATAAATCCCTGGCATTGGGTATGGCTTCCCCCATGCGAATAAAGGCACGGATGGCGGTGGGGGCGGTGTAGAAAATATTCACCCCATACTTTTCAATCACGTCCCAAAAACAACCGGGATTGGAGGGACGAGGTACCCCTTCATACATGACCGTGGTGGCTCCGTTGGAGAGGGGGCCATAGACGATGTAACTATGGCCGGTGATCCAGCCCACATCGGCGGTACACCAATAAACGTCCGTGTCCTTGAGGTCAAAAATCCATTTGGTGGTCATGTGGGTATAAAGGTTATAGCCCCCGGTGGTGTGGACTACGCCCTTCGGTTTACCGGTACTGCCGGAAGTGTAGAGAATGAACAGCATATCCTCACTGTCCATGGGTTCCGCTGGGCAATGGGCCGATTGTTGCGGTTTAAGTTCATGCCACCAGTAGTCCCGCCCCGCCGTCATGGTCACATCAGCTTTGGTTCTTTGCACCACGATGACGTTTTCCACGCTGGGGGCACCGTGTTCCAGGGCCTTGTCCACTTCCTGTTTGAGGGCGATCGCCTTATCTTTGCGAAAACCGCCGTCGGCAGTGATGACCAATTTCGCTTCCGCATCCACTAACCGATCCCTGAGGGCTTCCGCACTAAACCCACCAAACACAACACTATGGGGCGCACCGATACGGGCACAGGCCAACATGGCGATCGCCGCTTCGGGGATCATGGGTAGATAGATGGCCACCCGATCGCCTTTTTGAACCCCCAAACTTTTCAGGGCATTGGCAAACTGACAAACTTCTCGATGCAGTTCCCCATAGGTAATTACCCGGGAATCCCCCGGTTCCCCCTCCCAGATAATGGCCGCCTTATTGCGCCGCCAACTATGCAAATGTCGGTCTAAACAGTTATGGGAAATATTCAACTGGCCACCGACAAACCACTGGGCAAAGGGGGGTTGCCAGTCCAGCACCCGGTCCCATTTTTTAAACCAGTGCAATTCCTGCTCCGCCAGTTCCCCCCAAAACTTCTCTGGATTGCTCGCCGCCCGGCTGTAAAGTTGCTCATACTCCCGCCCACTGCGCACATAGGCCCGTTCACTAAACTCGGTGGGGGGATTAAAGAGTCGTTCTTCCTGGAGGATAGATTCAATGGTATCTGACATGGTTCTCCGTCTTGGTCGTCAATGGCCCTGGGCCCAACGTTGACGATTGTCGCAAAATTTTTTGCCCTTTCTCCGGATCTGTAACTTTTTGTATTTCTTTGCCTCTGCTGTTTACCCTGGGGGCGGCCTAGGATAGAAGAAGGAAGCCAGTATTGATACAGTTCGCTTGGCAGTGGGGAGCAAGAGAAATCACACCCTTAACGGGATTGCTAGCCATAACCCCCTTACCCGGAGATTTACACCATGAAACTCAACCATCTACTTACGGCGATCGCCACCCTTGGCCTTGTGGCCAGTTTTGCCCCCAGTGCCAACGCCCAATTCCGTAACTATAACCGCTACAACAATTACAACAATTCCGGCTACAGCAATTCCGGCGATCGGATTGGCACCCCAGGCTTTAGCCAGCCAATTTTTATGCCTAATCGCAGCAATACCTATCCCAACGGTTACTACAGAGGCCACAACTACAATCGCAATTATCGGGGCAAGGACGAATTAACTATTATCAATGGCGGTAATAATTGTGTTAACTGCCGGGTGAATGGTTGGGAGCGTCGGGATAATAATAATTGGCACCATCAACGCCATCGTCAGGAGTATTTTTACTACTAATATTTCCCTTAGGTTAACGACAATAAAAAAACCCTGTCTAACTTTAATTAAGTCAACAGGGAGATAGTTGTTTTTGGATTTTTGGAAAAATTTAACGCTGGTTGAGAACTATCTGAATGCCGTCAAATTATTGCCTAGGTTTTATTGGCCAACGCCGTTTCTGGGGGCAGCTTAATATCCTTAGCTAAGCCAAGGAAAGATAGGGCTTTGATGGTCATCCAAGTTAAATCCACTTCCCACCACCGCAAACCATGGCGAGCGGAATATTGGTAAGCGTGGTGATTATTGTGCCAGCCTTCCCCAAAAGTTAACAAAGCCACCCACCAACAATTACGGGAATAATCATCGGATTCATGGCTAACGTAACCAAATTTATGGGTGGCACTATTAACAAACCAAGTGAAGTGGAAAACAAACACGAGGCGGACAAAAATGCCCCAAATAACAAAGGGCCAGCCACCGAAGGCATAAAGAATCAAGCCCAGGACCACTTGAATAGGAACTAAATTATTCTGGCAAAATTGATAAAATTTATCGTCTTGAATATCTTTGGTGTAGCGGGGAATATCTTGCTTTGCAGGAATTTCAAACATCATCCAGCCCATGTGGCTCCACCAAAACCCTTTATTGGAGTCGTGGGGATCGGGATTAGTATCGGAAAATTTGTGGTGCATGCGGTGTAAACCAACCCACTCGAATACGCCCCCCTGACAGGCTAGGGTGCCACAGACTACGAAAACATATTCCAACCACTTAGGAACGTTAAAACTACGGTGGGAAATGCAACGGTGAAAACCCAGGGTAATGCCGACACCGCCGGTAATCACATAGAGTAAGAAAGCCACCCCCACTGCTTTCCAACTAAAAAACTGGGGGAGGAAAGCCAACAGGGCCACCAAATGAATGGAGGTGAAAAAGAAGATCACAGTCCAAGCAGGAGTTAGCTTGGGCTTGGAATCGTTGGGAAGAGCAGCAGTCATGAAAAAAACCTAACGAAAAAACGGAATAATTGGCGCTTGCTAAAAACGATTAAACTATTGTCGGAAAGTTTGCTTAAATATAGGTATTCAATGTTTAATGGGTTTAACATCGCCGGAATTTACCAATCAGCAAAGAAAATCGAATCGTTGATGATCTCGGGGATTGGAAGATAGTTTAAGGGGAATTCCCAAACATCATCAAAAGTTAAATAATATCTTAATGAAATATTCAGGACTACTTAAACAAGCAGAAGAAAACCTAGTCCCAATCTTTTCGGAAATCGACGCAAAGGTCAAGCAAAATCTATACAAAGTCATAGAGGCTTTTCGTCACCATCGGGTTGGGGTACAACACTTTGCAGGGGTGAGTGGTTATGGCCACGACGACCTAGGTAGAGATACCCTGGATAGGGTTTTTGCAGAGGTGATGGGGGCGGAGTCGGCCGCTGTGCGGGTACAGTTTGTTTCTGGAACCCATGCGATCGCCTGTGCGTTGTACGGCATTTTGCGACCGGGGGATGAACTACTGTCGGCGGTGGGTGCTCCTTACGACACCCTCGAAGAAGTCATTGGTCTTAGGGGAAGTTGTCAAGGCTCCCTCGCTGACTTTAACATTTCTTATCGTCAATTGCCCCTCGCGGCGGCCGGTACGGTGGACTGGCAGGGGCTGGAAACGGCGGTGCGTCCGGAAACCAGGTTAGTTTTAATTCAACGCTCCTGTGGTTACAGTTGGCGCCCCAGTTTGGCGATCGCCGACATTGCCAGAATTATCGAAATTGTTAAAGCCCAAAATCCCCATACCCTTTGTTTTGTGGACAACTGCTATGGGGAATTCATCGAGACAGTGGAACCTACGGCGATCGGGGCAGATTTGATGGCGGGCTCCTTAATCAAAAATCCCGGGGGCACCATTGTCACTGCCGGAGGGTATTTAGCAGGGAAGGCAAAGTGGGTAGAAGCAGGGGCCTATAGATTGACCGCTCCAGGCATTGGCCTGGAAGGGGGAGCCACCTTTGACCAAAATCGCCTCCTCTACCAAGGCTTATTCCTGGCTCCGCAGATGGTGGGGGAAGCGATGAAATGTAACCATTTACTGGCCTACGTATTTGACCAATTGGGCTACCTGGTTAATCCGGCCCCTTTGGCCCCCCGCCGGGACGTAATCCAAGCGATTCAGTTGGGCAGTCCAGAAAAATTAATTACCTTTTGCCGATCGCTCCAGGGGGCTTCCCCCATCAGTTCCTATCTCCAGCCCGTACCGGCCGCCATGCCTGGTTACGCTAGTGAGGTGGTGATGGCCGGGGGCACCTTTATTGACGGCAGTACCTCTGAGTTGTCCGCTGATGGTCCATTGCGGGAACCCTACACTGTTTTTTGCCAGGGAGGCACCCACTGGACCCACATGGCGATCGCCTTGGAGGAAATCCTGGCCGCCTTTGAAGCGCTGGAGAAAGACGAAAAACCTTGAATTATCAGGACATCAGCCGTTTGGGGAAGTGGTCTGTGGCAAACTCAGGAACTCCATTGCCAAGCCTACAATTGGGTTAGCTGGTCAAAACAGCCACAGTATTTGGAGGCGTGATTGACACGATTGGTTATGAAAAATTATTATTCCGCCCTTTTGGGTCGCCCGGCTAAAGTTGCCCTAGTTGCCCTAATTCTTGGTGGCTTGGGCCTAGCGATGCCCAGCTACGCACAGGAGACCCAAACCTACTACTGCTCCCCGACCGAAACGCTGTTGATTAAAATGGTGGCAGGATCTGCCATTGAAGTTACCCTACCGGATGGGCGGACAATGGTGCTCCCCCAAGCAGAATCAGCCTCTGGCACTAAGTACAGTAATGGTTCCCTGACGGTTTGGTCTAAGGGTAATACTGCCCTAGTGGAGGAAGGCGGCACCGTTAAATGGCAGGATTGCGTCAAAATCTAGTCACTTTCATCCCTTCATAGGAGATCAATGTCATGGTCAATAACTCCCCTACTCTCCCCCGGCGATCGCCCATTGTCTTATTGGCGGCCCTACTAAGTTTTTGGGCTGGGGCGTTGGTGTTTGTCCCTGCCCAGGCTGGAGAAGTGGAAAGCCCGAACAACCCCTTTGGTTACGAAGATGCGGACCAAGTGGATTACAAAGACATGGACCAGGAAAATTATCAGGATTTAACCGAGGAAAAATCCGTCAATGACAATAGCCTAGACTACGAACAAGACAATGAGTATGAGAATGACAACCAGTATGAATACAAAGATCAAGATGATTTCAATTACCGTGATATGAACTGATAGGAGCCATAGGCCTATTCAAAGGCATTGGCGATCGCCTGTTGACCCTGGGGACTGGTGGCAAAGCCCAAAAATGCTTCCACCTGGGGAGAGGGGGGCGTTTTGTAAAAATAAAACAATTGCCGTCGCAGGGGATAATTCTCCTGGTTGGGACTGAGGCTGTCAATGGGCAAAATTTTGGCGGTTTGCTGGTTTTCTACCTGTCCATAGGTAGCGTAGCTGATGCCGTTGCTACCCAAAGCCCGAATAATCGGGGTGGTGGCATCCCTGGGCATGGTTTGGAAGTTTGCTCCCTGGCCAAAAGCTTGCCCCTGTAAAACCTGGGCGGCGAAGGTTTGTTGGGTGCCGCTTTCAGAAGGTCGATTGATCACCTGAATGGCACTGTTTGGTCCCCCCACCTCAGACCAATTAGTGATTTTTCCGGTAAAAATATCCCGCAATTGGGCCAACGTTAGACCCCGGTTGAAAGGATTTTCTCTGCCTACCATCACGGCGATCGTATCACTAGCCACCGGCACCGCTGCTAAGCCCTGGCTTTGCTCCTGGGGAGTGAGGGGACGAGAACTGGCCGCCACATCCACTTTGCCCAGAATTAGGCTAACAACTCCCTTATCGGTGCCCTGGGCATCGGTTTGCACCACTGTGCCGGGAAAAGTTTGCTGGAATTGATTTTTTAATGCCTCATTGATATTGACCATGGTGGTGGAACCATCAATGATCACCTTGGTGCCTGCTGGAACTTGGGCTGGGGCGAGGAACGCATCGGCAGCTTGTAATTCTGGAGGAGGAGGTAATTTGCTCGGTTCACCAACCATCGCCCCTGGGTTTTCATCGCCAGCGTGGAACCGTTGCCATAGCCACCAACCGCCTCCCGCCACCACCACTCCGGTAATGGCTAAAGCTCCGATTAAGATAACTGCTTCATTTTTTTGCCCCATGGGTCATTGCTCCCAACTCTATGCCATTGAAGTGGAAAAATCATAGCCTATTTAGCTTCGGTTAACCTTTACTTAATCTTGGTGTAATTCCGTCTAGCTCCCCCAATAAACTTTAATATCAAAACACACTTCCCCTGTCGGGTTAATCGTTATGGTGTCAACCCTTGATCGCCGAAAATTAGTTTCCCTCAATCTTCCCGACCAGATCTCACTCCAGGTCACCCCAGAGCAATTTGCCCAGTTGGCGATCGCCAATCGAGACTTAAGACTAGAACGCACTGCAACAGGAGTTTTGATTGTGAATCCTCCCACCGGCGGCGAAACTGGTAAGCGTAATCTTAACCTTGCCGGTCAGCTTAGTTATTGGTTTGAAGCTAACGACAATTTAGGGGAAGCATTTGATTCCTCCACGGGTTTTGAGTTGCCCAATGGTGCCAACCGATCGCCGGATGCTTCTTGGGTTGCTAGGGAACGCTGGGAGTCCCTTACCCAAGAAGAAAGGGAAGGATTTATTCCCCTCTGTCCTGATTTTGTTGTGGAGTTGCGGTCTAAAACCGACAGTCTCAAAAAACTCCAGGAAAAGATGGAGGAATATGTGGAGAACGGTGCAAAATTAGGTTGGCTGATCGACCCCCAAAATAAACGGGTAGAAATTTATCGCCCCGGGCAAGCTGTCGAAGTTTTACAAAATCCAGATACATTATCGGGGGAAGAAATTTTACCGGGATTTACCCTGTCTCTTAAGAGAATTTTTCCGGTTTAATCACTATCTTTTTCATTTTTCCCCTAATTTACAGGTTGAGATTTATCAACTATTGAAATGATTTTTTTGGCGTGATTACTTCAATGGTTCTCAAAGTCTTGTCGCCAATCCTAAAGCCTTTATTCATAATTTTAGTGATGCTTCTTTCTTCTAGGTCGTCTCTTACTTCTGTTTCAACTACTTGACAAAAATCAAAATAGAGCTATCTCCACCTGCCCTTGTATGATGGTGAAACAGAATAATTTTGAGATTCGAGCAAGGTAAGCGAATGAAAATTTTGGTCACCGGCGGCACAGGCTTTTTGGGCACAACCCTCTGCAATCAACTCGAGGTCCAGGGCCATGAGCTAACCAAAATCAATTCCCGCAACTGTGACCTGACCCAACCGGATTCCCTACACCAGTTTGCTCCCGGCAGTTTTGACCAAATTTATCACCTAGCTGCTTGGACCCAGGCCGGGGATTTTTGCTTATCCCATCCGGGGGAACAGTGGTTGATCAACCAAAAATTAAACACTAACGTCCTAGATTGGTGGCACGGTCAACAACCCCAGGCGAAGTTGATTTTTATGGGCACCAGTTGCGCCTATGACCCTAATTTGCCCTTGGAGGAGAAATATTACCTCACTGGTTTACCCATTGACAGTTTGTTCACCTACGCCATGACCAAAAGGATACTCTATGCGGGGGCTTTGGCATTACAAAAACAATATGGGCTGAAATACCTCTGCCTAGTGCCTTCAACGTTATATGGCCCCGGTTACCACACCGACGGACGGCAAATGCACTTTATTTTTGACCTGATTCGCAAAATCATTCGGGGTAAGCTCTACGGTGAAACGGTTACTCTCTGGGGAGATGGTTATCAGCGGCGGGAACTGGTCTTTGTGGAGGATTTTGCCCGTATTGCCCTGGAACTGGCGGCCACTGTGGATAATGATTTGGTTAATATTGGTGCCGGGGAAGAGTTTACCATTCGTCGTTTTGCGGAGTTAATTTGCCAGGAAGTGGGCTACGACTTCAATTTGATTGAATTTGACACCAGCCGTTATGTGGGGGCTAAGTCTAAATGCTTAGGGGTGAAAAAACTCCAGGGTCTCATGCCGGATTTGCAGCTAACCAGCTTGGATCAAGGCTTGGCAAAAACGATCAAATGGTTCTGGACAGAACAGGAAAAGTTAGTGCCTGAAACTGTTGCTTAAATTGAATACGATTGTCGTACCGTTTTTAACTTTGAGAAAAATCATGAAACCCTACAGCCTACATTCCGCAGGCTCTACCGATAGTTACAAAATTTAGATGAAAACACTAAATATAGCGCAGTCTTCTTGTACGACTTACCTGGGAGTGAAGAGGCAAACCCTGAAATAGGCTTGCTGTCGTACTCGATTTCAAACAAAAGTGTACTATGTGCGAAAGGTAGGCTACAGGAAGAAATAGTTCTAATTGATATCGGAGCTCACGATGAAGTCAATTAAAACGATCGCCCAGTTGCCTATTTCTGTATACTGAAAGGGAAATGAAAATCAACTTAGCAAACATCTCTACACTAAGTCAAAATTACTATTGACCGTACTCGAAAAACAAAGTAATTTATAACCTTCGTAAAAAATGTTTATTAATAGAGTTCATTTGTCTAAAATAATTGGAACAAAACCTAGCAATATTAGGAAGACAAAAAAAGTAAATAATGAAATTATTATTCACCTATGGGACTCTGACAAAATTGTTAGAATAAATTTTGAAGAGTATGAAGATTTCATTAAAAAAAGCCAAGGTAGCACTGACAAATCAGACTACTCATTAAAACAACAATCATTTGGGGCTATTTTATTGTTAGCAGGTTTAGCTATATCCTTAATTGGAGTCAATATGAATACCTCTGCTGGTTCGACATTTGGTCGTTCATCTAATTTCAACAAAATAAACAATCAAAACACCATAGGTGGTTTTGTATTTTTGAGTGGTATTATTCTTATTGCCACATCCAAATCTTAATAGCTTCACTTTTTTGTATTAAGATACGCATCTCTTCTCCTTGCGATTTATGAAAACCCCAAAGACTTCTGACTATGGTTCCTGGCGATCGCCAATTACGGCCGATGCTCTGTTGGCGGGGAGTATCGGTTTGGGAGCGGTGCAAAACAGCGGCGAAGATGTCTTTTGGTTAGAAGCAAGACCGGCAGAAAAAGGACGCAACGTCTTGGTGCAAAGTCGACCCGATGGCACTGTGCGGGATGTCACCCCGGCCCCCTTTAATGTCCGCACCAGGGTGCACGAATATGGTGGTGGAGCCTTTTTGGTCACGGTAGATGGGGTTGTTTATTTCAGTAATTTCAGCGACCAACAGGTTTACTTCCAAAGTGTTGGGCAGGAACCGCAACAGTTGACCCACACACCGGACTGCCGTTTTGCTGATTTTGTCTTGGATCAACCCAGACAAAGGTTAATTGCCGTTGGTGAACGTCACAATGCAGAGGAAAAAGAACCGGAAAATTTTCTCGCCGCCATTAGCCTAGAAAACGGAGAAGTCACGGCGATCGCCACGGGGCATGATTTTTATTCTTCCCCCCGTCTTAGTCCCGATGGGCAGAAATTGGCTTGGATTACCTGGGACCACCCGAATATGCCCTGGGATGCAACTCAACTATGGTTGGCCGACATTGACCAAGCAGGAAACCTCAGTAATCTTAAAATCATTGCTGGACAGGCAGGCAACGAATCCATCCATGAACCCCAATGGTGCCCCGACGGTAGTCTATATTTTGTCGGCGATCGATCCGATTGGTGGAATTTGTACCGCTATCACAAAGGGGAAGTGGATAACGTTTTTCCCCTCGACGCAGAATTTGCCTATCCCCATTGGGTATTCGGCCTGCGGAGTTATACCTTTGTTGATGTTGACACTATTATTTGTACCTTCACCCAGGATGGTGCTTGGCAGTTGGGCAAACTTAAACCTTCCCGTAAACAGTTAAGCATTTTGGGACTGCCCTACAGCAATTACTCTTCCCTGTGCAGTGACGGCAAAACCCTCTGGTTCATCGGCAGTGGCCCCACCACATCTTCGGCGGTAGTTGCCCTGGCGGTGGAAGCCCAGGAAACGGAAATTCTCAAAGTGGCCAGCGATTTTGACCTCGATCCGGCCTACCTTGCCCGGCCCCAAGCAATCAGTTTTGCCAGTGATGATGGGCAAACTGCCCATGCCTGGTACTATCCCCCCACCAACGGCGATTTTCAAGGCCCCCCCGATGCCCTTCCTCCCCTCTTGGTCAAAAGCCATGGTGGCCCCACCGCCGCGGCCGGCAATTCCCTGAGTTTAAAAATTCAGTATTGGACTAGTCGGGGCTTTGCCTATGTGGATGTCAATTACGGAGGCAGTACGGGCTATGGCCGGGATTATCGTCAACGGTTAAATGGGCAGTGGGGCATTGTCGATGTGACGGATTGTGTCAGTGCGGCCCGTTACCTGGCAGACCAAGGTCTAGTTGATGGGGCGCAACTGGCTATTTCTGGCGGTAGTGCGGGGGGTTATACCACCCTGGCGGCCCTAACTTTCCACAATACGTTTAAAGCTGGGGCTAGCTATTACGGGGTCAGTGATCTGACTGCCCTAGCCACCGATACTCACAAATTTGAGGCCCGTTATCTAGATGGTCTAATTGGTCCCTATCCAGAAAGAAAGGACTTATACGAACGGCGATCGCCAGTGAACCATGCGGAGCAACTTACTTGCCCAGTGATTTTTTTCCAAGGTTTAGAGGATAAAGTGGTGCCCCCCAACCAAACGGAAATGATGGTGGCAGCCCTCAAAGCCAAGGGCATTAAGGTGGAATATGTGGCTTTTCCCGAGGAACAACATGGCTTCCGCATCGCCGCCAACATTAAAAAAGCCCTGGAGTCGGAACTCGCTTTCTACGGCGAAGTGTTCGGCTTTACCACCGCCGCAGATTGACGGCCCATTACCAAGGAGCGAATTTTGTCCCAAGGCTAATTTGTGCAATAATCAGAGTTTGCGTATAAATTACCGTATTCCTTCCCGCAACAGTTATGGCTAAAAAAGGTAAGGGGGCACGCCTCGTCATCACCCTAGAATGCACCGAGTGCCGCAGTAACCCCGACAAACGTTCTAATGGCGTTAATCGTTACACCACGATGAAAAATCGTCGTAACACCACCGCCCGGTTGGAACTGAAAAAATTCTGCACCCATTGCAACAAACACACCATCCACAAGGAAACCAAATAATTTCCCTGGTCTGTGATTATTTTCCTTAGTTCGGTATCCGCTTTGTAACCGAGATGCCCAAACTAGCACCCTATCAAGTTATTTTCGCTAATCTCCATGAACTACTACCGTAAACGCCTTTCTCCCTTACCCCCCAATCAACCGATTGATTATAAAGACACGGAATTATTGCGTAAATTCATCACTGAACGAGGCAAGATTCTCCCCCGGCGCATCACTGGTTTGACCGCTAAACAACAACGGGATTTAACCACTGCGGTGAAGCGCTCCCGTTTGGTAGCTTTGTTACCTTTCGTCAACAAAGAAATTTAGTTTTTTCCGTAGAAAATTAAATAAACTCCAATGTCTGTGAATTAGGGTCGAGAAAGTCTTTTCGTTTTAGGCCCTAATTTTCTTCTTTTAGCAGCTCCCTCGCCATTTGCAAGTATTTGTCTTTGCTTTTTTGAACTTCATCAAACCGAGATAGGTTTCTTGTAATTTCCGCTACTATTGGACTCATCCAGCCAATTACTTCAAGAATTTTGTCGTGTTGTTGCTTAATTTTGGGGTTATTACAGATTGGTTCGTGGTGGAATATTTTGTTCCTAAATTGATTGATATTTCCCAATTCCTTGGACAATTTTTCTCTATATCTCCAAGATCTGGGCAATTGGGGCATGAAGTCTTTGTTTTTAAACAGGACAGGATAAAGTTTTTGCTTATGTTCATATTCCCTGTAGGACAATGCTGTCCAGAATCCCAGAGTCAAAGAGCTAAGAATTTGATTATGCCTTAGTTCTCTACCTTGGCGTTGAATGATCTTTTGAATTTTTTCCCTATCTTTATCACAAAGAAATGAATGGGCTTTTGTAGTTGGAAGAAGCCAATCTTCACCATAAAGACAATAAATTGCATGGTCAAAGTGGTTTCTTAAAGTTATTTCATAGCTTTGTAGTAATGGATAAAAGCACTCACTCAACGCAATATTCCAGAGGTAATTCCCAAATATATCAGCGTGACTCTCTTTGTTGGAAATACGGTAGGAAACCAGTCTTCGATATGACAGGGCTTTCCTTAGTTCCTGTTGTCGAATTTGCCGAAAATCCACCGTTTCGTTAGAATAGAGTTGAGTCCCATGGTTAATCCTCTGTCAGTATAGCTGTTATTGATCCAAGGGTAAGAATAATTCTGTGAATTCTAGACCGGTTATTCAAACGGCGGTTATTCGTCGTTCTACCTCCGGGTAGAAAATACAGGGAAATGCAGTAGCTTTTGTGGTTGCTGCATTTTTCTTTACCCGTGAAATTCATTCGCCACAGAAATTGTGGTTGGGGTAAACCAATTTCTATCCTGGGGAACTGGAACTTTTCCAACTTTGCCCCTATCCTAGGCGTATCCCCTTGGGGAATTTGGGTGCAGAGGAGTAAACTTTATGGTCTTGAGTCGAGACGTTAAATCTTCCCCGGAACAAAGTTCTAGGGTTTCGTCAACGTTATCCGGCTACCGTTTGGCGGAATTGATTCGTCAGCGGGCTTGGGTGGAAATTGACCAAGCGGCCTTGGTGCATAACGTCCAGCAGTTCCGGCAGTATGTGGGGCCGAAAACCAATTTGATGGCGGTGGTCAAAGCTGATGCCTATGGCCATGGAGCGATTCGAGTGGCCCAAACTGCGTTACAGGCTGGGGCCGATTGGTTGGCGATCGCCACTTTGGGGGAGGGCATCGAACTAAGGGAAGCGGGCATCACCGCCCCCATTTTGATCCTGGGGGGTATTAATAGCCCAGAAGAAATTGAAGCCATTGCCCATTGGCGGCTACAACCAACCCTCTGCTCCCCAGAACAAGCCCAATTGTTTAACGATATCTTGGCTAAGTTGGGCAAGGTTTTACCAGTACATCTCAAGTTAGATACGGGCATGACTCGGCTCGGTACCCCCTGGCCCCAGGCGGTCAACTTTGTTGGTTTGGTGCAATCTTTACCCCAACTACAGCTAGCCAGTTTATATTCCCATCTGGCCACAGCGGACGACCCCAACACCGCCACCATGCTCCAGCAACAGCAGCGTTTTACCACGGCGATCTCCAGTTTGCGCCAAGCCCAATTGCCGATACCCCAATTACATTTAGCCAACTCTGCGGCCACCCTCCATGGCCCCGCTTGGCACTACGACATGGTCCGGGTAGGTTTAGGTTTGTATGGCCTTTATCCCGCTCCCCATTTAGGCGATCGCCTGGATTTAAAACCCGTATTAACGGTACGGGCCAAAATTACCCAGATCAGAACCATTCCCCCCGGCACTGGGGTTAGTTACGGCCACCAATTCGTCAGTGAAGAAACCATGCCCATGGGGGTGGTGGGCATTGGCTATGCGGATGGTGTCCCCCGTAATCTTTCCAATCAATTGAAAGTGCTGGTGCGGGGCCAACCGGTGCAACAAATCGGGGCTATCACCATGGATCAAATGATGGTGGATTTACGGGGCATTGATAACCCCCAAGTGGGGGAAGTGGTTACTCTCATTGGCCAAGACGGCGATCGCCAAATCACCGCAGACCATTGGGCCTCCACTTTGGGTACCATCTCCTGGGAAATTCTCTGTGGCTTCAAACACCGCCTACCCCGCATTCTTGTTTGATTAGGCGTAGTTAATCTCTTTCAGCTATCATTTTTGACCGGAAAAATTGCCCAGTTCCTAAGCTCCTAAGGCCTAAAGCCCATTACCTCAACCATTTGATCCCTCACGAACAGACGATCACCCAAAAAACAAATTACCATGGTGGTGGGTAGCTACTGTTAAATTCTCAGTATGTTTACCTTTCCATTGATATAAAAATTTTTTGACTAGCATTGGGTAATTTTTTATCAAAAAGACCAATTTATTTGCGTTGGGTACTGATTTTTCCCTCAGTACTCCAGGTTTTGCTAACTGGGGTGGTCTTGCTTTTGTTGGCACCACAATTGGATTTTTTTGACCAACTTAATAACAATGTTCCTCTTTTTTTGGTTTTGGGCATTGTCATTTTCCTAATTCCCACCCTAGCTAGCCTTTATATTGCTTGGTCGGTTATCAAACCGCTACGGCAACTAGTCACTGCAAGTCAGAGTCTGGCCGGAGGCCGTTGGCAAAGGCCACTGTCTGAACCAATGGCCATTGCAGAAATTCAACAGCTAGCCAAGGCCATCAATGCTATGGCCCTGCGGTTGCAGCAAACCCTAGAGCAGGACAGGGAAGACTTTCAAGGCTCAAAGGAATTGTATCAGCGAGTAGTACAAAATCAAACAGATTTTATTTTGCGCTCCCAACCAGATACCACCATCACCTTTGCCAATGACGCCCTTTGTCAAGCTTTAGGGCTTTCTTTAGCGGAGGTAATCGGTTTGCAATGGCTGGATTTCATTAGCGAAGACGATTTAAACATAGTACTAGAAAAAATAGCCTGCTTAACTCCAGAAGAGCCACAATTTATCAATGAAAATCAGGACCAAAGGGCGGGAGGCGTAGTGGGCTACACCCAATGGATTAACCGGGGGATTTTCAATGACAATGGTCAACTAATTGAAATTCAGTCCGTTGGTCGGGATATCTCGACCCTTAAAGAAACCCAACTAGCGTTAAAACAAAGTCAGAAATTTATTGAAAGCATCGCTGAAGCAACCCCCAGTCTTCTATACATATATGACCATGTTAAACAAAGTAATGCCTATAGTAATCGTTCTGTAGGTGAGTTTTTGGGTTATTCCCCTGAAGAAATTAGAGCAATGGGGGCCAGCTTGTTTGCAAATATTTGCCACCCAGAAGACTTGCCACGAATTTTAGCCGCCATCGAAAATTGTCAAAAATTAAGGGACGGTGAAATACTTGAAATTGAGTATCGCGTCAGGGATGCTAGACAGCGATGGCGCTGGCTCCTGAGTCGAGACTTAGTTTTTACCCGCACAGAAACAGGAGAACTTTGGCAAACCTTAGGCACAGCCCAGGATATTACCCAACGAAAAGAAGCAGAAATAGAGTTACAAAAAATCAAAACTTTCCTCGCTTCCATTGTGGAAAATATTCCTGACATGGTCTTTGTTAAAGATGCAGAAAATTTGAGATTTTTAGAATTAAATAAGGCTGGCGAAAATTTAATTGGTTATACCAAGGAAGAGGTATTAGGAAAAAGTGACCACGATCTATTTCCGCAAGAGCAGGCTGAATGGTTTATCCAAGAAGACCAAAAAGTTTTATTATCAGGGAAAGTTAAAGATATTCCTCGGGAATTTATTCAAACTAGTCACGGGGGAGTACGTGTTCTACACACTAAGAAAATTCCCATTGCGGACGAAGTGGGTAGGGCAAAATACCTATTAGGGATTTCAGACGATATTACCGAGCTACTCGAATCAGAACAACGTTTACAGGAATTAGCTCGTCATATTCCTGGGGTAATTTATCAGTTTAGGATGCGTCCCGATGGCACATTTCACTTTCCCTATGCCAGCGAAGGTATCCGTGATATTTATGGCGTTACCCCTGAGGAAGTGCGGGACAATTCCGATGCAATTTTAGCAGTGCTCCATCCCGACGAATTAGATGGACTTTTTCAATCAATTTACACTTCAGCGGCAAATTTAACCCCTTGGTATTATGAATACCGGGTTTATTTTCCCGAAGGAAGGGTTATCTGGGTATTGGGTTACGCCACTCCCCAACGGGAAAGTGATGGGGGAACTATTTGGCACGGTTACATTAAAGATATTACTGAACAAAAAGCTAAAGAATATCTACTAATTACGGAAAAAGAGAGAGCAGAAAATGCCGAAAAAATTCTAAAAAAAGCTCAAACTCGCCTCGAACGATTTAATAAAAAATTGAGTTATCTAGTGGATATTGATGGACTAACAAAAATCTCTAATCGCCGCTGTTTTAATGTGCGTATTAAGCAGGAATGGGGCAGATTATCCCGGTCTCAACAACCGTTATCGCTGATTTTATTTGATATCGATTATTTCAAAAATTACAATGACTATTACGGTCATCCCCAGGGAGATAATTGTTTGATTAGGGTAGCTCGGGGGGTAAGAAGGTCCGTGAGTCGCCCGGCGGATTTGCTAGCTCGTTTTGGGGGAGAAGAATTTGCCATTATCCTGCCGGAAACTGACGGAGAAGGGGCTCTACTGGTAATGCAAAAAGTTGTTAATGCCATCGCCCAGTTGGCGATCGCCCATGAAGCTTCCCCCATCGGTGGGCAAATCACCATTAGCTTAGGCATCAGCACCCAGTTTCCTTCTAAGGAAAATTCCCCCAGGACCCTCATCGAGCAAGCAGACCGGGCCCTGTATGAAGCAAAACGCCGGGGGAGAAATCAATATGTGGTCTGGACGGAGGAACTGGAAGGGGAGTCCTCACTTTCATGAGGTCCCAAAGCTAGGACAGCATCCTTGAGAGCTTCAGAGCGGTCGATATAGCAATTACTTTCGGGTACAAAGCGAAACACTTCCAATTTTTCCAGGCGCCGTTTGGTTTGGCCCGTTGCTCCCACAATGTACACTGCTCGACCTTTTTCCGCTGCCTCTTCAATGGCATTTTCTAGGGCCAGGGAAGCGGTTACTCCCAAATGGGGTACATCACTAACATCGAAAACAATCGCGTCACATTCTTGAATGGCATTATGTTCCCTGGCGATCGCCTTAGCCACCCCAAAAATCATCGGCCCACTTAGTTGGAAGAGCAACACCCGGCCATTGCCCTCATCTAACCAACGTTTTTCATTGGCGGAAAGGAGAATTTCGTCGTCAGCGTCGCTAATACTTTTCACCGCTTCGGACTGCAACGCACTCATACGGTCAATGGTGAGAATATTGGCAATAAATACACCTATACCGACTGCTGCAATTAGATCCACCAGCACCGTCAGGGCGATGACTGCATACATAATCAATGCCCCTTTGATGGAGACATGGTGAGCCCGCTTGAGGAAACCCCAATCGATAATGTCCACCCCAACCTTGAAAGCAATACCCGCCAATACGGCCAGGGGAATGGTAGCCGCCAATTTAGCCGCCCCAAGAATCACCACCAATAACACCATCGCTCGGATCAAGCCAGACAGGGCTGTGCGTCCCCCGGACTGGATATTTACCACCGTCCCCATGGTGGCCCCAGCTCCCCCCAAACCACCAAATAAACCAGACATCACGTTGCCGATGCCCTGGCCGACTAATTCTTTGTTGGAGTTATGTTCTGTGCGGGTCAAGCTATCAGCCACTACCGAAGTCAGGAGGGCATCAATACAGCCCAGCATCCCCAAAACGGCCGCATCGATCAGCATCCTCTGTAACTGATCAGCCTGGAACATTGGTAGTTGTAGAGCGGGCAAGCCGGCCTGAATTTCGCCAATGCGACGGATATCCAGATCGCCAAACAGACTTATAGAAATAATTGTCCCTAACACCAAAGCCACCAATTGGGGTGGAGCAAACTTTTTCCAACGGGAAGGCATAAACCAAATAATGCCCACCGTCATCAGGGCCAATAGGGTCTCCACTGGTCTGACATTGCTAACCAGATTCGGTAGGGCCTGGAGGGTGCCAATCACTCCCCCCTTGGGATTAGCTTGGCCAAGGAAGGGGGCCAACTGCAAAATCACCAAAATAATGCCAATGCCAGACATAAAGCCGGAAATGACGGTATAGGGCATCATGGTGACGTATTTGCCCAATTTGAGCAAACCAAAAGCAATCTGGAACAGCCCCGCCATCATCACCACGGTGAAGGCCATGGCTAAGCCATTCTCGGGATCCGCCGCTACTAAACTGGCAATAACTGCCGTCTGTACCACAGTCATGGGCCCGGTGGGTTCCGAAATCAAGGTGGGGGTGCCGCCAAACAAGGCCGCAAAGAAACCCACAATCACCGCCCCCCAGAGTCCGGCCGTGGCCCCTGCTCCAGAAGCAATCCCGAAAGCTAGGGCCATGGGGAGGGCAATCACCGCCGCTGTTACCCCGCCAAAAATATCCCCCTGCAGGTTCCTAAAATTAATTTTGTTAGTTATTTGCATTATTCAATTCCCCAAAAATGGGTTAGTCATAGTCTTTAATCTATTCAAAACAGATTTTCATAGAGAATATTCTAGGGCTGATTTTTGTTTCAGACAATGATACAGATAGATGAAATCTATATGACATCCTGGCCTTAACCCTTTGATGGTGAGCTTCATCGATGTCCCACTGCCAAGCTTGGCAATGGTCAATCCCCCTCAGCTCTGGTTGGGCAAGTTTTTGCCTGGTTATTCCCCTAAACTGCGGGGATCCAGGGCATCCCGTAGGCCGTCCCCCAATAGATTAAAAGCCAACACAGTCAAAATAATTAGTACTGCCGGGGGCCACACCAACCAGGGTTGTAACACCAAAATAGAAGCATTGGTGGCAATGGAAAGTAAATTGCCCCAACTGGGGTCCGGTTGTTGAATGCCCAGGCCGATCAAGCTCAGTACTGATTCGGCCACAATGAATCCGGGCACTGCTAGGGTGGCGGAAATAATGATGTAACTGGCGGTTTGGGGCAAAATGTGGCGCACAATAATCCTTCCGGCTCCGGCTCCCATGGCTTTGGCGGCTTGGACGTATTCCTGTTGTTTGAGGGAAAGCACTTGGCCTCGAATTACCCTAGCTAGCCCAGACCAACTAATAAAAGAAGTAATTACCACAATGAGCAAAAACCGTTGGGCACTGCTCAAACCGGGAGGCAGTACCGCCGCTAGGGCCACCAACAGATAAATGCCGGGGATGGTCATCAGCACTTCCACCAAGCGCATTAAAATAACATCCAGCCATCCCCCAAAGTAGCCGGCAATGCCGCCCACTATCATGCCTAGGGGAAAGGAAATGGTAATCCCAATTAAGCCAATAAATAAACTAATGCGGCCGCCGAATAACAGACGACTAAATTGATCTCGTCCCTGTTCGTCTGTCCCCAAAAGGTTCAATTTACCGGGCCCTAGGGTGCCAATTAAATGGCGATCGCCTGGGATGCCTGGAAAAATTTCCACCGGGGTAAAACTGGGGGGCAAGGGCAATTTAATTTGTCCCCAGACGTAACTATCTCCTTTAACCCAAAGGCGGACTGGGGAAGGTTGGCTGAAATCCACTTCTAGGGGTCTTAATCCCGTTTCTAAATTCGTGGGTAACTGGCGGGTGGGATAAACAGTGGGCCCGATCCATTGCCCCTCCGGTGATTGCCAATAGATTTGGGTAGGGGGCAACAGGGAACCATCTACTTGGGCATTGTAGGGATTGTAGGGGGCAAAAATATCTGCGCCAATGACAACGACGTAAAATAACAACAGCAGGATGGCACCCCAACGGGACAGGCTATTGCGTCGCAGTTTTTTCCACCAATCCATAAAGATTTGTCCCCTAGCAACGGCCGCTATCCAAATCCAGATAACGCTCAATCAACAAAATAGCAACAATATCATCCACCGGGCGGGGGGGAGTCCTTAAACCGAGGGGTACCAAACGCCCCAATCCTTGAGGGGGATACATTTGCCAATATCTTTGCCTGGCTTCCACGGTACTATTTTTTTCGTTTACCAATGCTAGGGCCATGGCTGGGGGCAAATAACTTTGCAGTTCTTTTTGCCATTGTTTAGCAGTGGTTTGATTACCCATTACCACTTGTCCCACTTGATATTGCTCACACAGGGACGGTAATCGCTGGGGTACCTCCTGAGCCGGAATGGTTTCGTGGTACAAAATCTGGCGATCGCCAGTCATTACCGCCACCCCGCATTTATCCCGACCGGGGTCAAATCCTAAATAATTCATACAATTTGCCAAATTTTTCACCGGGCTAACGTCCCATGGTAATGGCTAGGCCGTTATCACAAAACTAGTCCTCAAAAGGCGTTGCCAAGGCCTCATACCATTGAAAAGTACCCTCTAGATCCTCCCTGTAACGGAAAATTGTTGGCAAACTCCTTGATGGGAATTGAAGGTAGGTTTTCCTTCTGCAGTCGGTTCCGGGTCTGATAGAGAGAAAAGACCGTTGAGTATATCATGGGCATATAAGACGTTTTTGTTGGTTGCCACTGCCTTGCATAGCGAAGTTATTTGTTTTCCTCAACTGCCCCTCGCTGTTTATCGGGAAATCGCGGCCCATGTGCAACAGCTTGCTGGTGTGACCGCTACCCTTCTAACTCCCACTTTTACCCAGTTTGACTATTACAACAGTCAGGTGGGCGGCCTAGAGCTGACTCTACAGGATGATCTTTCCCCTGGCGATCGCCAAGTTATTGAGGAAATTTTGGCCTTCTATGCCGGTCGATATGGAACTCCGGAGCGACGACCCGCCATGGTTTCTTCCTACACCGCCTAGATTCCATTGCCCCCACTGCCCTCAATTTGATGGTTGCTAACCCTGCCCTGCCCCCCCAAAACATTGAAGCTGAAGAATATATCCTCGGGGGTATTCTGCTTGATCCAGAGGCGATTGGTCGCATTATTGACCTCCTAGTGGTGGATGCTTTCTACGTCAAAGCCCACCGTTTAATCTACGAGTCCATGCTCAGCCTCCATGGTCAAAGTCAACCCACGGATTTAATGTCCGTCAGCAGTTGGCTCCAAGACCACCATCACCTAGAGGCGATCGGGGGCATGGTGAAATTAACTCAGTTGTTGGACCGTACCATTTCTGCGGTGAACATTGACCGTTTCGCCGTTCTGGTGATGGACAAATATTTACGACGCCAACTCATTGCCGCAGGGCATGACATTGTTGATTTAGGCTATGAAACCAGCAAAGAATTAGAAACAATTTTCGATGAATCGGAACAAAAAATATTTCGCCTTACCCAATCCCGACCCCAAGCAGGGTTAGTACCGCTATCGGAAACCTTAGTTAATACCTTTATTGAGCTAGATAAATTACACGAAAAATTATCCAGTCCAGGGGTAGAAACCCAATTCTATGATCTTGATGCAATGACGGGGGGATTACAACGGGCAGATTTAATTATTTTGGCTGGAAGACCATCGATGGGCAAGACAGCATTCGGTTTAGGAATTGCCGCTAACATTGCTAAAAATCAAAATTTGCCAGTGGCTATTTTTAGCCTAGAAATGTCCAAAGAACAGTTAGCATTAAGACTGCTAGCTAGTGAATCTTTAATTGATAGCAACCGTTTGCGGACGGGACATTTTAGCCAGGCGGAATTTGAGCCTTTAACGGCGGCCATGGGCACCCTTTCTAGCCTCCCCATATACATTGATGATACTGCAAGTATTTCAGTGACCCAAATGCGGTCCCAAGTGCGTCGCCTCCAAAGTGAACAAAAAGGCCCCCTGGGCATGGTTTTAATTGATTATTTACAACTGATGGAGGGTGGTAGTGATAATCGAGTGCAGGAACTATCAAAAATCACCCGTTCTCTCAAAGGTTTAGCTAGGGAAATTAATGCGCCGGTAATTGCGTTATCTCAGCTCAGTCGGGCAGTAGAATCGAGAACTAATAAGCGACCAATGATGTCAGATTTGAGAGAAAGCGGATCGATCGAACAGGACGCCGATTTAATTATGATGATTTATCGAGATGAATATTATAATCCTGACACCCCAGATCCAGGGGTAGCAGAACTACTAATTGTTAAACATAGAAATGGGCCCACTGGTGTAATTAAATTATTATTTAAACCAGAATTTACCCAATTTTTAAATTTGCAACAGAGTCGGGATTACTAGATTTGCGAAATTTGTTCATCAGCAGGCTTTGCAAATACACAGTTATCTTGAGCACATCGGGTGCGGTACAGTAAAAGCTGTTAATTTGTTATCCAAACTACCCTAGCCTTCGCTGCTATGCTTCCCCTATGCGAGAACAGATTTCTGTCCTTACCCAAAATCTTAGTCAAACCATTGTGGGCAAGGATGAGGCCATTCGTTTAGTGTTGGTGGCCCTGTTGAGTGGAGGCCATGCTCTGTTGGAAGATGTGCCCGGTGTGGGCAAAACCCTCTTGGCTAAGTCCCTGGCTCGTTCCATTAACGGTAAATTTCAGCGGGTGCAGTGTACCCCCGATTTATTGCCCACCGATATTACCGGCACTAACATTTGGAATCCTAGTAGTCGTGAGTTTGAATTTTTGCCTGGCCCGGCCTTTGCCAATATTCTCCTGGCCGATGAAATTAACCGAGCTACCCCCCGCACCCAGGCGGCTTTGTTGGAGGTGATGGAAGAAAAACAAGTCACAGTGGACGGTGAAACCCGGTTAGTGCCCCATCCCTTTTTTGTCATTGCTACCCAAAATCCCATTGAGTATCAGGGGACTTTTCCATTGCCGGAGGCGCAGTTGGATCGTTTTGCCCTTTCCCTTAGTTTGGGTTATCCCTCGGAAGCAGAGGAACTGAAAATGCTCCAGCGTCAACAAAATCCAGAGGCGATCGCCGTGGGGGATTTACAATCCTGTATCTCCTTGGAGGAAGTGGAGGCATTGCAACAGGCAGTGCGGCAGGTGAAATTGACAGAGGATTTGCAACAATATCTCCTGCGTTTAGTGCGGGCTTCCCGAACGGATGAAGATGTGACCTTGGGGGTCAGTCCCCGGGGGACAACAGCTCTGCAACGGGCCACCCAAGCCTTTGCCTTTTTGGAGGAACGGGACTATGCCATTGACGACGATGTCAAGTTTGTCGCCCCCCATGTGTTGGCCCATCGGTTAATTCCCGCCAGTGGCAAAGATCCCAAGGCAATTTTGCAAAGAATTTTAGACCGGGTGCCCATTGGTGATTAATTGGGATCGTTGTGCCCCCCATGGCCAGTGACTCCAGGGGGCTAATATCCATGTCTACTTTCGTTAATTTCTCATTGTCCAACGGTGCTTTTCCATGGCCAACACCCCCATTTTGATTACCGGTGGAGCAGGCTTCATTGGTGCTAACTTTGTTTACCATTGCGTTCAAACCTACGGCGATCGCCCCATGGTGGTTTTGGATGCTCTCACCTATGCGGGGCACCGAGCCACCCTAGCTCCTTTGGAAAAACTGCCTAATTTTCGCTTTGTCGAAGGAGACATTGGCGATCGCCCTTTGGTGGATCAACTATTAAAGGAAGAACAGATTGAAACCATAGCCCATTTTGCAGCGGAATCCCATGTGGACCGTTCCATTCTTGGCCCTGGAGCCTTTGTGCAAACCAATGTGGTGGGCACTTTCACCTTGTTGGAATCCTTTCGGCAACATTGGCAAAGCCGAGGCCAACCGGCCCAGTTTCGTTTCCTCCATGTTTCCACCGATGAAGTTTATGGCAGTTTAGCCCCCGATGAACCGGGTTTTTCAGAAACCACTCCCTATGCCCCCAATAGTCCCTATTCCGCCTCCAAAGCCGGCAGTGACCATTTAGTGCGGGCCTATTTTCACACCTACGGCTTGCCCACCTTAATTACTAATTGTTCTAATAACTACGGCCCCTATCAGTTTCCCGAAAAGCTTATTCCCCTCATGGTCCTTAACATTTTGCGCGGAGAAAAGTTACCAGTATATGGGGATGGACAAAATGTGCGGGATTGGCTTTATGTCCAGGATCATTGCCGGGCTTTGGACTTAGTTTTAACTAAAGCCTTACCGGGACAAACCTATAACATTGGCGGCAACAATGAGGTTAAAAATATTGAATTGGTGGAACTTTTATGCGACCTCATGGACG
Organism: Synechocystis salina LEGE 00031; assembly: GCF_015207985.1. Classification (GTDB taxonomy): domain Bacteria; phylum Cyanobacteriota; class Cyanobacteriia; order Cyanobacteriales; family Microcystaceae; genus Synechocystis; species Synechocystis salina. The sequence continues at coordinate 32,004 of NZ_JADEVV010000024.1, forward strand.
AATTGGCTCCTAATTTGCCAGTTAAGCCGGCCCGAAAACTGATTAGCTATGTCACCGATCGCCCTGGGCACGATCGCCGTTACGCCATTGATGCCAGCAAAATTAAACGGGAATTGGGCTGGGAGCCAGAAGTGACAGTGGAACAGGGATTAAGACAGACCGTGCAATGGTATTTGGACAATGAAGCTTGGTGGAGACCCCTGTTGGGGTAACGGGTCTTTGGCAGGATGATTGCTGCCCCGTAAATGTTTCCCGACGGATTGGGCAATATTTATTGCTGGGGCTGATTTTGATTGTTTTGTTCTATCTGAATGCGGAGGGGGGCATCGGGTTTTTCCGTTAGACCGAGGCTATTTAGCACTTGCACCACGCCAAAGGCCACTAAGACCCCCAGCATTAGCCCTCCCACCACTAGGATCACAAACCAGTTGCGGGCTTTACGTAGGGCTTCCTCCCGTCGGGCCCCAGTGATGTCATCATATTCATCCAGATTGGAATTACCGTCGTTGGAGCCACCGTTGGGGGAAGGGAAAACCATAAAATTTTAGGGCGATCGTCAAAATAGCCCCTTAAGATTATCTCGATTTTCTGCCCTGGCAAAGGCCAAACTTCCCTCATCCTGCTCAAATCCTAAAATTGGAAAGGATTAAATTGGGATCCCTCGGCAGATTACTCTGATAATTTAGGTGCAAATTTATCCGGCACCTCCTGAAGATGGTCAAATTGCCAAGTGAAAGTTCCCACCCCAACAGTCAGGGAACGCAGTTCGATGATGAAATTTTGTATTTCCGCTTGGGGTAAATGGGCTGCTACCTGGTCCCAATTTTTCCAATCGGAGCGGGCTTCGTAACCTAAAATTTGGCCCCGGTGCCCACTGACCAACTGCAACACCCTAGCAGTGAACTCCCCAGGGGCCATCACTTCTACTTGCAAAATTGGCTCTAACAACACTGGTTGACATTGGGGCATTCCTTCCGTCATGGCAAGGCGAGCCGCCTGTTTGAAAGCCTGTTCAGAACTGTCAACGTTGTGGTAGGAACCATCGGTTAGAGTAACGGCTATATCCACCACCGGATAGCCAAGGGGACCCTTAGCCAGATACTCCCGCACTCCCATTTCCACCCCGGGGACATACTGTTTGGGCACCACTCCCCCCACAATGGTTTCATTAAAGCTAAAGCCACTGCCCCGTTCCAGGGGTTTGATGGTAAGGTACACATCCCCAAAAGCTCCATGGCCACCAGTTTGATGTTTATAGCGACCGTGAACTTGGGTGTCCTTGCGGATAGTTTCCTTGTAGGGCACTTCAGGTTGGCTGGACACCATGGGCAGTTTATATTGCCTTTCCAACCTTTCCAATGCCACTTTGAGATGGATTTCCCCTTGGCCCCAAAGGATTACTTCCTGGGTTTCAGGATTTTGCTCCCAGGTGAGGGAAGGGTCTTCCTCCACCAATTTTCCTAGGGCGGTGCTGAGTTTAACCTCATCTTTCCTCTGTTCCGGGGCGATCGCCAGACCATAGACCGGGGGCAGGGGGTCAACGAAGGGGAGGGGTTTAACTGCGGCGGTGGAGAGGGTGGCCCCAGTGTTGATGTTTTCCAACCGAGCTAGGCCGACAATTTCCCCCACAGTGGCGCTTTGCATCGACGTTTGCTGACTGCCAAAAAGACGGTAAATTCCCCCCAACCGTTGACCATTGAGGGCATCGGCCTCCTGTAAAGTGCCCTGCCAAATGCGGGCCAAGGATAACCGACCCTGGGGAGTGAAATAGGTTTTTAATACTTGGGCAATGACCGGCCCGGAGCCATCGGTACTCAAACCCCGGCGGGCCGCCGTCACACTGGGATCCGGTGCTTCTTTGATCAATACATCTAGCAATGGTCGGACGCCAAAATCCTGCTCCGCTACCCCCAGCACCACTGGCACAATTAAATCTGCCCCCAACTCCTGTTTGAAATCCGCTTCAATCTCTGCCTGGGGCGGTTCCACTTCCTCCAATAATTCTTCCAACAGGCGATCGTCAAAGTCCGCCAATGCTTCCAACATCTCCTGTCGGGCCTGGTGTTCCGCTCCGGCCAATGCCGCTGGCAAGGCAATGGGATCGGCCGCACTGCCACTGTGGTACTGATAGGCCTGCTCCGTAATTAGATCAATGTAGCCCTGCAACTCCTCCCCGTTGTAAATGGGGTACTGCTGGGGAATCAGGGGGCGGGAAGAAACACTTTTTAGGGCTTGTAGCACCTCCCCAAAGGGCTGTTTAGCTCTGTCCATTTTGTTGATAAACACCAAATGGGGAATGGCCCCATCGTCCAAAAATTTAAATAAAGGGGCGAGGGTCAAAACCCGGCTTACATCTGCCTCACAAACGATGACAGCAGTACCGGCCCCCATCAAGGCGTCGTAGGTTTCCTGGGCAAATTCGATGGAGCCTGGGCAATCGAGGAAATTTAAGTGCAAATTTTCATAGTCAATCCCCGCCACGCTCACTTCTACGCTCATTTTGCGGGCCTTGGCTTCGGGGCTACTATCACTCACCGTGTTGCCATCTTTGATATTCCCCTTACGGCTGATACTGCCACTGACCCACAAAACACTTTCGAGCAAGGTGGTTTTACCACTGCCATAGGGGCCAACAATGGCCACGTTGCGGAGGGATTCATTGGTGGGGTTGTTCATAAAAAAATACCTGAAAGGCTCTTATTGCTGAGCCTAACCCAGAATTCCCGGCCTCAAACCTCTCCGCAATCTCTTGTAAAATTCGGGCAGGAGATTGTTAACTCTGGTTAAGTTTCAGTGAGTAAAAAACGACATGGATTATCGGCAAGCGGGCGTGGATGTGGAAGCAGGAAGGGAATTTGTCAGCCGCATTCGGCAACAGGTGGAAAGTACCTTTCGCCCGGAAGTGATGGGGGGCATCGGTGGTTTCGCCGGGCTGTTTGAAATTCCCCCTGGCTATAAAGCCCCTGTGTTAGTGTCAGGGACGGATGGAGTGGGCACCAAGCTAAAAATTGCCCAGGCCATGGACTACCACCACACCATTGGCATTGATTTGGTGGCCATGTGTGTGAATGATATTTTGACCACGGGAGCAGAGCCGCTATATTTCCTCGATTATTTAGCGACGGGAAAATTGGAGCCGGCCCAGTTGGCGGACGTGGTGACAGGCATTGTGACGGGCTGTAAACAAAGTGGCTGTGCCCTATTGGGGGGGGAAACGGCGGAAATGCCTGGTTTTTATGGGGCAGGAGAATATGATGCGGCGGGTTTCGCGGTGGGCATTGTGGAAAAGTCCGAGTTGCTGAACGGCTCCCAGGTAAACATTGGCGATGTGGCGATCGCCGTGGAGAGTTCCGGGGTCCATAGTAATGGCTTTAGTTTGGTGCGAAAAATTATTGAGAGCAATGGTTGGCAATGGTCTGATTGTTTGCCGGAGTGGGAGGGCAAGTCCTTGGGGGAAATCTTTTTAGAACCCACTAGGATCTACGTCAAACCCATTCAAGTGTTATTAAAGTCGGGTATTGACATCCACGGCATGGCCCACATTACCGGCGGCGGGCTACCGGAAAATCTTCCCCGCTGTTTGGGCCCGGGACAATCAATTCAAGTCAAAGCTGGAAGTTGGCAACCCTTACCCGTATTTAACTGGTTAGCGGACAAAGGCCAGGTCAACTCCACCGCCATGTTGGAAACCTTTAATTTGGGGGTGGGTTTTGTGGTGCTGGTATCTCCAGAGCAGGGCCAGGCGACCCTAGACTTTTTCTCGGGGCAAGGTCTGGTGGCCAATCAAATTGGGCAGGTGATAGAAGGAAACGGTTCCTTCGTCTGGCTAGATTAAATCTGGGCTAGAAAAGCTTCTCAAAAGAGTATTTTTAGCCAAACATCTTTTTCAATGTTCATATAAGTAAAGAGACCATAGTCAAGACTCTTTTCCCGGTGGAGGAGGGACCGATCGCCATTGGTGGATGTTTTCTCACCTTCCCTAATTGGCCCTGGCTTGGATGACCTGTAAACTACCCCCGGCATAAAGACGCTGATCGATAACGGAGAAACCAGCTTGGTCCAGTAACGCCCCTAAATCGGTGTTAATTAACTGCCAGGCGGTTTCCGTTTCAAACAGGCCCATAAAAATTGCCAAGGGCGGCCAGAAAAGCCAATTACTGGGACGGTGTAAATCCACCAAGGTAAAAATTCCCCCTGGTTTAAGCACACGATGTACACCGCTGATAATGCTTTGCAGTTGTGTTGGAGTCATTTCGTGCAGGGCGACGCTGGTGTGGACTAGGTCGAATTCCCTATTTCCGAAGGGTAAATCTTCGGCTAAACCCTGGACGTAGGTCGCTTGGGGCACGTTAGTTTTTGCCCTGGCCAGGGCCTTGGGAGAAGCATCGAGCCCCACCACTGTGGCTCCGGTTTGAATCAAATAAGCAGTAGCTTGGCCACCCCCACAACATAAATCCAACACCTTCTGTCCCGGGGAGATGGCTAAATTTTCCAACGGCAATTGGTGGAAGCGCTTTTCTCCCCCCACATTCAAGGTCGCCAGGCGGGAAACCAGGGCGTAAACCCAGGGATATTGATAACTCCAAGTGCGGAAAATAGTTGCCATGACCTAGAAAGAAATTCGAACGACGTTTGTAGGGTGGGATTCTTTCCTTTTCGCCATCTATTGTTACACTTGGTAAAGAAACTGAAAATTATTCTACTAAGCTTAACAATTATGGGTCGTGTTGGGGTCTTACTGCTAAATCTTGGCGGACCGGAGAAGTTAGAGGATGTACGCCCCTTCCTTTTTAACCTGTTTGCGGATCCGGAAATCATTCGTCTGCCTTTTCCTTGGTTGCAAAAACCCCTGGCATGGCTGATTTCCACCCTACGGGCGAAAAAGTCCCAGGCTAACTACGCTGAAATAGGTGGCGGTTCCCCCCTCTTGCAGATTACCGAAGCCCAAGCTGCCGCCCTCACGACCCGCCTCGGACGCCTTGGTCAAGATGCCAAGGTGTACATTGGCATGCGCTACTGGCACCCCTTCACGGAAGAGGCCGTGGAAAAAATTAAAGGCGATCGCCTGCAACGGTTGGTAATTTTGCCCCTGTATCCCCACTTTTCCATTAGCACCAGCGGTTCCAGTTTCCGGGTGTTGGAGGAAATGTGGCGCAATGATCCTAGTTTGCGGCAGTTGGACTATAGCTTGATCCCTTCTTGGTACGACCATCCAGGCTATCTCCAGGCCATGGCGGATTTGATTGCAGAAGAGTTAAAGAAATTTCCTAATCCAGACCAAGCCCATATTTTCTTCAGTGCCCACGGTGTGCCCCAAAGCTATGTGGATGAAGCTGGGGACCCCTACCAGGCCGAAATTGAAGCCTGTACCCGTTTGATTATGCGGACCCTCGATCGCCCGAATCAATACACCTTGGCCTACCAAAGTCGGGTGGGACCGGTGGAATGGCTCAAGCCCTACACAGAAGAAGCATTGCAAGCACTAGGGGCGGAGGGCATTGATGACCTCTTGGTGGTGCCCATTAGCTTTGTGTCAGAACACATTGAGACCCTGCAAGAAATTGACATTGAGTACCGAGAAATCGCCGAAGAAGCAGGCATTGATAATTTTCAACGGGTGCCCGCCCTCAATACCCATCCACTTTTCATCGATGCCCTGGCCGAGATGGTGATGGATTCCCTCAACGATCCCCCCTGTACCTTTGAAACGGTGCCCCATCCCAAAAAGAACATGAAAATGTATCCCCAGGAAAGATGGGAATGGGGTTTGACGACGGCGGCGGAGGTGTGGAATGGTCGCCTAGCCATGTTGGGGTTCATTGCCCTGTTGGCGGAGTTGATCAGTGGCCAAGGCCCCTTACATTTTGTGGGACTGCTTTAGAAAACTTTTGCAAGCCTCCCAACCCCCAATTCTGGGGGAATTAAATTATCGACACTAGTCTTCAGACTGCTTTATCCAGGGAACTGGGGCGGTAGTTGCTTAGTACCATTGAACTGCAATTGTTGCTCCAATTGATAAGCCAACGCTAACACCGTGGCATCAGCAGCGGGCCTACCAATAATTTGCACACTCAGCGGTAAACCCTGGTCGTCAAATCCCACCGGAATGGCGATCGCCGGCAGGCCGGCCGCATTGGCGGGGGGGCAGGGGGCAATCCATTCAATAATTTTTTGCACCACGTCTGGGGGCGACAAATGGGCCCATTCCCCTACTTTGGGAGGCTGGTGGTTAAAAACGGGCAAAATCAGAGCGTCATACTTTTCCATAAAGCCGACAATGTGACGGGAAATCACCTGCATATCTCTTACTCCCCGCAAATAGTCCCCCGCTGTGCCGCTGGTTTCCCCTAACCACTGATTGACTGTCTCCAATAGGGGCAAAGGAATGCCAGAGGCCCCCACCCCAGCTTTCCAAATTTGAGCGAACGGTTCAATTAATCTGGTGACGTCAAAACAAGTTTCCTCCAATTGGTGTCCCAAGTCCCCAGCGGCGCCGATCGCCTTGGCCACGGCCCCTTGAATGACGGCAGTACTAGCAAAGGGAGGTAGGGAAAAGGCATAGGCTAAGCGCAACTTACCGGGGGCTTCCCCAGTGGTCTCCCCAAAAGGGCGATCGGGGGAGGGTAACCAGTAGGGATCTCCAGTGGTGTAACCTTCCATTACATCCAACAGGGCCGCCGCCTCCAACACTGTGCGACTGAGGGGACCATGGCAGGCAATGCCACTCTGGTAATCCCCCACCGGAGCCTGGGATACCCGGCCACGACTGGGTTTAAAGCCCACTAAGCCGCAACAAGCCGCTGGAGTTCTGACGGAGCCGCCCCCATCAGAGCCCTGGGCAATGGGCACTAATCCCGCCGCCACCGCTGCCGCACTACCGCCACTGGAGCCCCCGGCATTGTGGTCCAAATGCCACGGATTGCGCGCCGGCAAAAACCCTGGGGGTTCGGTGTAGGGAAATGATCCCAGTTGGGAAGTGACGGTTTTACCCACAATGGTGAATCCCGCTGCCTTCATTTTTGCTACCACACCATCATCATAGGTGGCTAAATTTTCCTTCAGGGCCGCCACCCCGTAGCTCACCGGCATACCAGCGACGCAGTTTAAATCCTTAACCGCAATGGGGACGCCAAAAAATGGTGGCAAGGGCTCAGAATTATCTATGCCCGCTAAATACTCAGTTTTTTCCTTAGCATCGGCGATCGCCAACCCGTGGGCCACGTGGGCAAAACTACCTACTGTTTGGTCATATTTCCCCAGGCGATCGAGATAATACTGGGTGATTTCTAAAGGAGAAACCTGGCGAGTACGGACTAGTTGGGCTAGGTCCAGGGCGGTGAGCAAGGAGAAATTGGTCATATTCAGAGGGGCAAATAATTGGTGGTTAAAAAAATAAACCGGCAAGGGCTGTAAGACCTTAACGTAATTTGACAGAGTTAGCTCCTTTCCTAGTCTGCACCCAGACAGTTAAATAGCTGTATTACCCAAAATTCGTTCAATGTCCGCTTCGGAAAGTTTTTGTAGATAATTAATTTTAAATTCTTCCAGGAAATCAATTAATAATTCTTCAATATCTTCTAGATGATGTTGTTGATTAAGCTCCAAATTAAGTTCCGTGGTCAGCTTAGTGAGTAAATTTTCCAGCAGTCGCTCAAATTCCTTATCCTGTTCCAAAAAGCTTTGGAGAATGGTCAGTATACGTTGGTAAAATATTGCGATCATATTGGCCATCATTTCCCGTTGCATATTTTTTACCCCAGGCAAACTTTGTAACTGGGTATAACCCTGGATCTGTCCTAAGGAAGATTGCATATTGTATAGCATAAAATCCTGCACTTCCGGTTCAACTTCTGGCAATACTTTTTGCAATAAAACCTGGGAAACAATCCTAATAATTTCCACCAATTCATTGCGGTTATTAAGATCGATATATTGGGTGGTTTTCGCCCGGTCTAAAATTTTTCGCAGCGCTCCTTCCCGCACCAATTGCTGCATTTGTTCCACTAGTCGCACCACAATTACCTCTGTCATATCTTCGGCAATGATGGCAACGAAACCCTGGGTAGCTTGCCCCTTGACCTTATTCAAATCCATCAATTTGGCCTTATCGAGCCTGACGGTGAGGGGGATAATTCGCAACCAACGGAAGAATGGCAAAAACAAGAAGAGGTCATACCAACGCCACAGCATGGCATCAACCCAACTGATTCCCCGGTAACGCAGGCTGATTAAACGGGTGCGCCCTAGGAAATCCACTAGGAAAATCAGGAAAAAGGGAAAATCAATTAAGCCAAAATTGTCCACTGGCTGGCCATTTTCGCCAATTTCACGGAAATAGTTGGTGGCGATCAGGGGTCTAATTTCCCGATCAAAAAAGAGTAACTGGCTGGTTAGTCCATTTTTTAACAGATATTCCTTAGACCAAAAAGTTTCAAAGGATTCGGTGGCGGAGGCATCGGTGGAACCAAAAACATGGAGCCGCATACGATTTTTAATCCGCTCAAAGGTGCCAGTTTTATTGGCAATTTGGAAGGGATTTTCTATAATCATCTGGGCGCTGTCTTGACGTAATTCGGCCAGGATATTATCAATTTCTTGCGCCTGTTGGACGTTGCCAGCTCCATCCAAAGCCTGTTCATCTAATTTGCTATTTAACTCATCTACTAGTTCTAAATAGGCGGTGGTGGAACGGTAAGGTTCAATGCCTTTTACCCAATCGTAATAGGGGGTGATATTGAAGGGAAAAATTCGCACGGGCTGTTTGGGAAATACCCGATGGAAAGGACCGACTTTAACTGAAAGCTGTACTGTCCCCTGTAACCAAAAATCCCGCAACGGAATATAGGTCAAATCAAACAGAACTAAACCGTAATTAGCCAATAAAATTAGAGCTAGTGTGCGCTCATACCAAAGGGGTACTGCTAGACGTTTTTTGGATCGGTCGAAGGGACGGGGCATAGTTAGAAATGACGAAATGCTTGGATGATGGCCGATCGCCAGACTTTAAGATTAGGCACGGAACGCCTCCCTGGCCAAAGTTGTGGCGAGATTAACTCTGAGTCCCCACCGTTGGAGGGGAAAAATTAAGGTTGCAGCCACGGATTCTAATGGCAGAGGCAAAAACAATTCGCAAACTGTTCCGTCCCAATTCTAGGCAAGAAATTGCCAATGGTAAAATCGTGGGGGTATAGATATCTTGTTTTTTAGCTAATTGCAACACTGTAACCATGCGTTTGAACTTTTCCCAGACTCTCTTTTTCGCTGCCATTATGGGCGGATTGGCCTTGGGGACCATGGGTGAGGCCCTACCCTTTTTGCCTACCAATGCCGTTCAAGCCATGGAAGCTTCTACCTCTCCATCTCTCCAGGGTACTACTTGGTATATTAGTGGGTGGTCTGGCTCCCCAGTGCCGGGCAGTGCCCCGATTACGTTGCAATTCAAGGATAATCGCCTGATGGGTACCGCCGGTTGCAATAGTTTTAATGGCGCCTATACCAGCAGTAACGGAAACTTAACCATTGGCCAAGCCCTAGCCACAACCCGCAAAGCCTGTGCCGCCGAGGTTATGGCCCAGGAACAGAAATTTTTGCAACTTCTTGCCCAGGTAAAGACCTATAGCATCGGCAACGATGGACAACTGACGTTGACCTACCTGAAGGATGGGGAACAGGGCAGCATCACTTTTATTCCAGCTAGTCAGTACAGTGCCCTCCACAACAGTCAATGGCAACTGGTGACCATGGGCGGGGTGGCACCCATCACCAACGAAAACTCCCAAGCAACACCCCAGATTCAATTCCTTGGCGATCGCCTGGCGGGGACTGGGGGCTGTAATCGCCTCATGGGACAGTTCACCATTGACGGGGAAAATTTAACCATCGATGAGCGCATGGCTTCCACCATGATGGCCTGCTCTGAACCCCTCATGAACCAGGAACAGCAATTTATTCAAGCCCTAGTCAACGCCCAAAAATACCAGATTCTCACCAGCGGTGAATTGGTGATCGACTACCTAGCGGCAGACAAAACTGAACAATTAGTTTTCTTGCCCCTGACGGCAGATCCACAGACCCAAGGATAGTGCATACAAACTAGGCACAAAGCACTTGCCAGAGAGAAAATCCACTAGTCCACCGCTGGGGCGGGGGGGAAATGCTCAGTCCATGTGGAAGGCGAACCACACCGACCAGACAAGAATTCCAATAAAGAGAACCGTCCCCACCACAAAGGCGGCATTATGGAGACTGTTGGTGTCGATGAGCGTCATACAATCAAGGAGGTGTTAGGGTTTAGGGCTTTCAGGGCCATTTAAATCCGTTAACCATTACCAGGGGGGCAAAGCAACAAGCCTTCCAAGTTTAGCCTCTGTTTGTCCAGGAACATTACCTTGGAGGGGAAAGGTCACAATTTTTGACAATTGCCCCATGGGAAAGCGTTAATTTAGCTTGATTACAGACTAATCGCACAATTTCATTGCCAAATCCCCAACCACCATGACTCCCCCCAATGCCCTACTTACAACCCGTCATTACCGGGCTGGTGATCTGATTTTTAGCCAGGGAGACCGGGGAAATTATGCCTACATTGTCGAAGAGGGGCAAGTAGAAATTTGGACAGAACTCCAGGGCGATCGCCTTGTGTTGAATATACTCCAACCGGGCAGTTTATTTGGAGAATTGGCCTTGGTGGATGCCAAACCCCGGTCTGCTTCCGCTTCAGCCCTGACGGACTGCATTCTTTCCCTGGTCACCCCAGACCAAGTTAATCAACGTATCGACACCGCCGACCCGATTTTGCGCCTACTGTTACTGGTGGTGATCGGTCATTTTCGTTCCGAGAGTAACAATTTTCGGGGCACTGATGAACCCTCTCCAGAATTGGATGCCGCCCTCACTAAAGCCAAACTTTCCTTCAAAGAACGTATTACCGATGCGGTGGACATGATCCGTTTAGAAGGGGAAATGCAAGAGGCGATCGCCAAAGAACAATTCCATCTGATGTACCAACCCATTGTCTTCATGAACGATCTACGTATCGAGGGTTTTGAAGCCTTGATCCGCTGGCAAAGTCCAAAACGGGGTTTTGTCCGCCCAGATGTTTTCATTGAGGTGGCCGAAGCAACGGATTTGATTATTCCTATCGGTCAATGGGTCATCGAACAAGGATTAAAGGACTTGAAAAGTCTACAGACAAAATTTAACTCTGATCTGTTGATGAGTTTTAACATTGTCGGCCGACAGACTAATAACGAAGACTTCATCCCTTGGTTACTGGCCAGGGTGGATCACCATGGTCTAACCCCCAATAAAGTGAAGCTAGAAATCATTGAACGCACCCTTTTTAGCGGCGATAGTTCTGCTCCCTGGATTGAAAATTGTCGCTCCCGAGGGTTTGCCCTCGTGCTGGATGACTTTGGTACTGGCTATTCCAGCCTGCAATACCTAAACGAGTACAAAATTGACCGAGTCAAAATTGATAAATCCTTTGTGGATGGCCTGGGTACCAACCAAAACAGTGAAAGTATATGCTCCGCAATTTTGCAACTCTCCCATGCCCTGGGCATGACGGTGGTGGCCGAAGGTATTGAAACCCAAGCACAATTGGAAGTTTTGCGCTCCCTAGGATGCGACTATGGCCAAGGTTATCTATTTTCCCGACCCCTACCTTTTGATCAGGTCATGGCTCTGCCGAAGGATTCCTTTCGTTAGGGAAAAATATCTGTGAATAGTTTGATGATCAAAGAATAGAGTTTAATGTCCCATTGCTCACTGTTCAGATCAAGACTAAATTCTACTCTTGGTTTTCAGTTGGTATCAATCAGGTTTTCAGCATACATTAGTGCCTCTTGTTCGTCACTGATTTTCCCTTCAATGTGGGCAATGTGAATTTCCGTCAGCAGTTGGCCGATCAAAGGACTGGGTTTAATGTGTAACTTGTCGATTAAATCCTTGCCGGTAATTAACGGTTGGGGATGGGCCAGGCGATCGCCGGGGTCGAGGTAGTGGGCTAAAAGTTCAAAGATAAAACTGTGGTAATCGTGGGGGCAGTGGGCCAGGGCATAGAGGACAAAATGGGGAAGATATTTGCCCAATTCCGCAAAGAAAAAGTAGAGTTGCCGCACGGTGGGGCTAGTTTCTAAACAACTTAACTGGGGATAGGCTTGCAAAATTGCCTGCACGGAGCGCAGTTCATGGCGGGAATATTTCAATCGTTGTAATTCCCCTTCAGCGGTTTTCACATCGGCGCAGACCAAACTGGCCAACTTAGCAATGGCAATGCCTTTTTTACCCAGCGCCTGGAAGAACTGCTGACGTTCTAGCAAAGTTAACTGGTTTTTGATGGCGGCGATCGCCAAATCAATGCAACCCACAGCGTTGAGGGAACTGAGGTTAGCGTGGGGAAACCAATGGCTCAGCATGCCGTCCTGCCAAGCAGCCAACAACCACTGACTACCCCGGGGACTGCCGAGTAAATAGTTAAATTCCGCCTGTACCCTCTCTGCCGCCACTGTTTTAATCCGGGGCGCTAACTGTTGTAAAACGATTCTAGTCGCTGGTTCAAGGGCAAATTGCAACTGGGCCGCCTGACGATAGGCCCGCAGTAACCGCAGAGGGTCATCGGCCAAATTTACCGCCGCCACCATTTTTAGTTCGCCCCGTTGTAAATCCCCCACCCCCGCCATGGGATCAATGAGCCGATTTTGCTGGAAGTTATAGGCGATCGCATTAACGGTGAAATCCCGCCGGGCCAAATCCTGTTCTAAACTTTTCCCTTCCTGTTGGGCAAAATCCACGGTGCCATGGGCAAACACCACCCGAGCAATTTGTCGGGCCTTATCCAACACCACAAAACCAGCTCGATATTGACTGGCGATCGCCGAGGCCGTTTCAATGGCCCCACTGGGCACGACGAAGTCCCAATCCAAATATTCCCGCCGTCTACCCAACAGGGCATCCCGCACTGCACCACCGACCAAACAAGCCTGGGAAGGAAGTAGAGCCAGATCAAAGGGAACCTGTTGACGTAAATCAGCCAGGTGGCTCACAGGACAAAGCATAATCAATAACCGTTACCCCAGGACAGTTTTCAATGGCGGCACAATCCATCAGTCTAAGCTAGAGTAGCGAAAAATAGGCAAGAATTGAGGTTTACCATGTGTATTTGTGTGAACTGCCATTACGTGGACCGCTGTGTCACCTACCATGCAGTGGAACATCAACATCAACAACCCCATTTGAGCGATCGCCCGGATTTTGATCCGGTCAACCCTTCTATCAACGTCAATATTCGTACCCCCGACCATGGCATTGAAATGGAGTGGGATGTGGTGGGTTGCGATAGTTTTTTGGAAGAAATGGGTAAATGGAGCCGTTTGCGCCCCAATGAACTAGTGCCCACTTAAATTTTTTGAGCGAAAACTAGCTTCCCCTGACAGTGAAACGCGGCAAAAATAACGCTCCGTGCAACAATGAACGCGGTATCAATAACATATAGGCAACTTCGTTAACCAAGGTTTCAAGATGGAACTACTCTATCAATTAGCCTGGCTAATTCCCGTCCTGCCCCTATTGGGTGCAACGGTAGTTGGCATTGGCCTCATTTCTTTCAATCAAGCAACCAATAAACTACGGCAAATCAACGCTGTTTTCATCATTTCCTGTTTAGGGGCTGCATTGGTAATGTCTGGGGCTTTGCTCTGGGATCAAATCCAAGGCCATGCCAGCTATTCCCAAATGATCGAATGGGCATCGGCGGGGAGTTTCCATTTGGAAATGGGTTATGTGATCGATCACCTCAGCGCCCTGATGTTGGTCATTGTCACCTCCGTGGCCCTATTGGTGATGATCTACACCGATGGTTACATGGCCCACGATCCGGGTTATGTGCGTTTCTATGCCTATCTCAGTCTGTTTGCTTCCTCCATGCTGGGGTTGGTAATTAGTCCCAATTTGGTGCAGGTTTATATTTTTTGGGAGCTGGTGGGGATGTGTTCCTACCTGCTGATCGGTTTTTGGTATGACCGCAAGGCCGCCGCTGACGCTTGCCAAAAAGCTTTTGTCACCAACCGGGTGGGGGATTTTGGCCTATTGCTGGGTATCCTCGGGCTCTATTGGGCCACCGGCAGTTTTGACTTTGGCACCATTGGGGAACGCCTAGAAGGTTTGGTTTCCTCCGGTGTGCTCAGCGGGGCGATCGCCGCCATTCTGGCCATTTTGGTTTTCCTCGGCCCTGTGGCCAAATCGGCCCAATTTCCTCTCCATGTCTGGTTACCGGATGCCATGGAAGGTCCCACTCCCATTTCTGCCTTGATCCATGCCGCCACCATGGTGGCGGCGGGGGTATTTCTCGTTGCCCGCATGTATCCAGTGTTTGAACCAATTCCAGTGGTGATGAATACCATTGCTTTCACCGGTTGTTTCACTGCCTTTCTGGGGGCCACCATTGCTCTAACCCAGAACGACATTAAAAAAGGCTTAGCCTACTCCACCATTTCCCAGTTGGGCTATATGGTCATGGCCATGGGCATTGGAGCCTATTCCGCTGGGTTATTTCACCTGATGACCCACGCCTATTTCAAAGCAATGCTGTTCCTCTGTTCCGGTTCCGTGATCCACGGTATGGAAGGGGTAGTGGGCCACGATCCAATTCTGGCCCAGGATATGCGCATTATGGGAGGGTTACGTAAATATATGCCCATCACGGCCACCTGTTTCTTGATCGGAACTTTGGCTATTTGTGGCATTCCTCCCTTTGCGGGCTTTTGGTCTAAGGACGAAATTCTCGGCCTCGCTTTCCAAGCCAATCCCCTACTCTGGTTTGTGGGTTGGGCCACCGCCGGCATGACCGCTTTTTACATGTTCCGCATGTATTTCATGACCTTTGAAGGGGGTTTCCGGGGCAATGACCAGGAAGCCAAAGACGGCGTTCTAAAGTTCTACGGCTTAATGCCTAACTTTGGTCCGGGAGCCATGAACGTGAAGGAATTGGACCATGAAGCAGGGCACGACGACCATGGCCACAGCAGTGAACCCCACGAATCCCCCTTGACCATGACTTTTCCCCTCATGGCCTTGGCGGTTCCTTCGGTGCTAATTGGTCTCTTGGGACGACCCTGGGCCAACCAATTTGAAGCGTTCATCCATGCGCCGGGGGAAGTGGTGGAACACGCCGCTGAATTTGAATGGGGCGAATTTTACATCATGGCCGGCAATTCCATTGGCATTGCCCTCATCGGCATTACCATTGCTTCGTTGATGTATTGGCAACACAAACTCGACCCCAAAGTGTTGGCAGAAAAGTTTCCCTCTTTGTACCAACTATCCCTGAACAAATGGTACTTTGACGACCTTTATGACAAATTGTTTGTCCAAGGTTCCCGTCGGGTAGCCCGCCAAATTATGGAGGTGGATTACAAAGTGATTGACGGAGCGGTTAACCTCACTGGTCTGGTCACCCTAGTTAGTGGGGAGGGCCTAAAGTATCTGGAAAATGGCCGGGCCCAATTCTACGCCCTCATTGTGTTCGGAGCGGTGTTGGGCTTTGTGATTGTCTTTAGCCTCACCTAAGCTGTCACCGGGGAGAGATATTTTTACTGTCTCCCCCAGAAAACGGGGTAAGTCTTCCTGACCACTGCCCCCTCTGTGCCATTTGGTTGCCATAACCAGATGGTTTTTTCTGGCGGGTAAACCTAGGGTTCCTAGGCTAAAACCCGGGGTTTTTAGTAGCTGTCTTCCCCTTGGACAGTTTTGAGCACTAAACGTTGATTGGCCTGCATCAACAGGTCGGCGATCGCCGTTTTGAACCGTAGGGCGACGGAGGAATTAGCCAAGAAAGCCTGGGCTTGCTCCCGGTATTCTGCTCCTTGTACCGTTTCCGCTTGGTCTAGGGTTTCCAACGCTTGGCAGAGGTCATTGATCTGGGCGGTATGGTCAGACACGGTCTTGTTGCTCCAATGCAGTTTCCGCCATGGTAACCCAGCTACCCAAAAACAGAACCTTGCTTAATGAAACTTTTGCCTTGTTGCCGTTCCCACTTCTACCATTGCAAAGCTAGGCCAAAGGTTGACTTCCTTTGGCATCCCCTGAGGCAATAACTAGCCACCGTTAAAATGGGGTAAGCCGAGGTTCTAAACAGGAGGTGTTGATTCCGTGTCCGGTAAAAAAAATGATTACGATGCCCTCTTAGCAGATTTCACTGATAGGGAAGGGGCGATCGCCCTGTTGCGCCAATACCGACCCTACCTGGAAAAATTGCCCAGTTTACGGCGACCCGAACAAAGTATTATCACCATTCCCCTGCCCATTGTTCGTTTACGTTATCTGCCCCTCAACGATGCTGACCAAGGGGGCCGACAAACCACTCCCGTAGCGAAGGTAATTCCCTGTGACCTGGCGATTTTAATGTGTGACCCAGAATGGCAGGTGAAATTAGGCTCAGAAATCTTGGTTTTCATCCACCGTCCAGAAGAAAACTTTTCCGATCTGCTCGGTCGTTGGCGTCGGAGTCAAATTTACCTAGACCAGGACTATGAATGGCTGATGCCCCCCCAGGAAAAACACATGTTTAGTGAAGCGGCGGAAGAAATCTGTCCCCTATTCATTATTTTTGAGCAGACTCCTAATCATATCCAAAAGGGCCTGGCTGGGGCGGGTTTACCCTTTGTGCTCCATGGTGAAGGCTATGCCCCTGTAACGGAAACTCCCGAACTAATTTCTGAATAGCGGCTAGAGATTACCGGGCCTTCGGGCCTTAAAGAGGGTCCATGAGGTCGAATAAACGAATTTTTAAAGCTTCAATTTGGGAGAGGGGGGCCACTCCAGTGGGGCAAGAATCACTACACATCCGACAGTTGTTACACCCCCACACCCCCTGTTTATCTTTTCCTAGGGCTTCAAGGCGGGCCTTGCTGGCCATATCCCGATTATCCAAAATTAAACGGTGGGCCTTGGCGAGGGCATGGGGACCGACAAAATTGTCATTTTTCTTTTTGGCATCGCAGTCAGAATAGCAAACTCCACAAAGCACACAGTTGCTCACATCATTGAGGGCGGCCCGTTGCGCCGGTGACTGGAGAAATTCCGATCCGTTTTCCCTTTGGCGCTTATTCATTAGGTAGGGATAAACCGCATCCAAGCCGGCAAAAAATTTGTCCATATCCACCACTAAATCCTTAATAACGGGTAAATTGCCCAGGGGACTAATGGTGAAAATGCCGGTATTTTCCTGGTTACTATCGGTGAGCCACTGTTCTAAATTTTTAATGCTTTCTTTACAGGCCAATACCGGGCGATCATTAACCCGCAGAGCACAGCTACCACAGATGGCATTGCGACAGTTTTTGCGGAAGGCGAGACTGCCATCCTGTTGCCATTTAATCTGATTCAAACAGTCTAGGACGGTGGCCTGGGTATCAACCTCCAAAGCATAATTTTGCCAATGGCGATCGCCGTTGCCCTGTTGTCGTTGCACTTTAAAAGTAATTTTCATGGTAAGGGAGGTTAACTTAGCAAAAAGGGCATGAACTTCCCATTACCAAAGGGCCACTGACAATAATTTTTCTGCCTGGCCCCTGCAAATGCCCGCCAGTTAATGGGGAATTACAGGAAGATGTCCTCCTTAAATTTTACCCCCCATTAGCCCTAGGAAATTAGCCTTACTCTTCCTCGTCGTCGGCCCCCACCTGCTTGAGGTGAATATGTTTGCGGCCGAGGGTAATTTCAAATTCATCTCCTACGTTGAGACTCATTTTTTTTGTGTAGGCGGCGCCAATGAGAAGATTGCCATTGGATTGCACGCTAATGCGGTAACTGGCGGAACGTCCTCCCCGACCTTGGCCAGAGGAAGAACTATCTAAATCAATGCCTTGGGCATCCATTAAGGCGTTGTAGAACTTCATCATATTGACCCGAGGCAGGCCTTTTTTGGTGGAAGTTACATAACCGCAGATTTTGGCTTTCTCTTCTTTGGGAAGGTCTCCTAATTCTTTAACTTTCTCGAGCAATGCTTCGCCGGTTAAGGGCTTGGTTGCGTTTGATTTAGCCATTAAAGTTTTCAGTGATTGAGATTGATCAGGGTTGGGAAGCAAGATGGGGTTAGTCGAGGGAATAATGGGCTCTTTTTCCCCTTGCTACCCTGCTTATATTACACGTTTCTAGCAATAATTATCTAATTTGTTTAAATAAATAGTTAATTTAATGGGATAGTTGATGGGCAAGGATGGCTTCTATACTAAAGAGATGAAGTTGACAACAAAAAGCCATTACAGTGTTAAAGCCCTGCTGGATTTAGCTCTACAACCAGACTACGGCCCTGCTTCGGTGAAGGCGATCGCCGAGCGACAAAATATTCCTGGGCCCTATTTGGAAAAACTGTTGATTACCCTACGACGGGCAGGCATAGTTAATGCCTATCGGGGGGTGAGGGGAGGTTATCAATTGGCCCAGGCTCCGGACCAGATTTCCCTGGGGCAAATATTAGCAGCTCTGGAAGAAAGTTTGGAACCATTTCCCCAATATAGGGATGACCAAAGTTTGGCGGAGGATTGGGTCACCCTGAGTGTGTGGCGACAATTACACCAAAAATTTATCAAAGCTCTTTATTCGATCACTTTGGCCGACCTCTATTACGATGCCCGCAGTTGGCAAGCGGCCCAGGGGGAGGGGATTAATTTTATTGTTTGATGGCGTCAGTGAACGGTTCAGTTATGGTTACGTTTCTGCTTCAACCGGGGGTAATTCGGCCTCCTCGTAGGTCCGCCATTGATTGCGACCATGGGCCTTGGCTTCATAGAGGGCTAAATCCGCTGCTTTGACTAGGGACTGGGGACTGCCATGGCGATCGGGTAAACAGACAGCAATGCCAATGCTGACGGTGACATAGCCGGTGTCGGATTCAGTGTGGGGAATGGCCAAGTTAGCCACTTCCGCCTGGAGGGCTTCCACCACATGAATAGCTCCCTGGAGTTCGGTTTGGGACAGGATAATGGCAAATTCTTCCCCTCCGTAACGGGCCGCTAAATCCGTTGGTCTTTTGGCCACTTTGGCCATAACACTAGCAATTTTTTTCAAGCACCGATCGCCGGCGGGATGGCCGTAATTATCATTAAAACCTTTGAAAAAGTCCACGTCACAAAGTAGCAGGGCTAGGGGCTCCGTAACCCGTTGCAATCGTTGCCATTCCCGTTCCAGGGTGGAATTAAATAGATAGCGGTTCCCCACCTGGGTGAGGGCATCCAAGGAAGAAATTTGTTGCAATCTAATGTTGGCGGTTTCCAGTTGTTCATACAGTTCCCCTTGATGAATGGCGATCGCCACCTGGGTGGCCAACTCCATCAACAGTTGCAGATCCTCTTCTTGCCAATAACGGGGGGCTTTACATTCGTGGGCAATGAGCAAACCCCAAAGATTTTCATTAAAAACCACCGGCACCACCAAATTGGCCTTGACCTGGTAGTGACGCAGTAACTCCTTGTGGCATTCTGCCAAGTCAGCCTTTTCAATGTCAGACACGGCCCGCACCCTACCTTCCCGGTAAAGCCGCAGATAATGGCCCTTAAAACAGGGGTCGTCAATTTCTTCATTAATGATCGATTGGCAAAAATCGTTGTGGGATTCCGTCACCACCCGCCCCGACCACTGGGAATTAAATTTAAATAACAGCACTCGGTCAGTGTTTAAAAATTGCCTCACTTCAGTGACAGTGGAATGCAAAATATCATTGATATTGAGGGAAGAACGGATCTTATTAGAGATTTTCAGCACCAATTTTTCCTTGGTATTGCGCTGTTCTAGGCGTTCCTTGAGGGAAACGTAATCGTGCAGTTTTTCCGTCCAAGGATTTTCTCGGTTGAGGATATTGGGAGGAAAAGCTTCGCCAGCATCGTCTGGAGGATGCTCCGGCTTTACCTCCAATGAGGAATCGTGGAGCAGTGGGGGAGTGGGGCCAAAATCAAGAATTTGCGGATAAAACAAATAGGTAATTATGGCTTCCGCCGGTAGGGGTCTGGTGAGAAAATAACCCTGTCCCAGGTGACAGCCCATTTTGCGGAGACGTTGCAGTTGGGCTTCCGATTCAATGCCTTCGGCAACGATTTCTAAATTCAGACCCTTAGCCAAATCGATTACATATTGAACAATGGCAGTGTCAGCCCCCTCATTAAGTAAATCGTCCACAAAGGATTTATCGATTTTGAGACGGTGAATGGGCAGTTGCTTGAGCATACTCAAGGAAGAATAGCCGGTGCCAAAATCATCGATCGCCACTTGCACTCCCTCTTCCCGCAGACGATGGAGTAGTTTGACTGTACCCTTAATGTCCTCCATCATCAAACTTTCGGTAATTTCTAGCTCCAGATCCTCCGGTGGCATGGCTGTACGTTCCAAACAATCCAAAACTGAATTGAGCCATTTATCGTCCTGGAACTGGCGAGCCGAAATATTGACCGCCATGCGTAACCGCCTTCCCGTTTCTCGGTAAAAATGCTGGTGGGTGGCACAGGCCATTTCCAGCACCCATTGTCCAAGGTTATGAATTAAGCCCAACTCCTCCGCCAACGGAATAAATACATCGGGGGCCACCTGGCCCAGACGGGGATGTTGCCAACGCACCAACGCTTCCATGCCCATCAATTTGCCCGTATCCAGGGCCACCTGAGGCTGAAAATAGAGCACAAATTCCCCGTTCACCAATGCCCGTCGCAGGTCTGATTCCAAAGTCAGGCGATCAAGCGTCGGCGAAGAATCCTGGGGCAGATAAAACTGATAGGTGTTTTTCCCCTGGCATTTGGCTCTAGTCAGGGCAATCTCAGCAAACTTGAGCAAAGATTCAGCAGTTTCACCATCGTAGGGAGCCATGCTGATGCCCGTGCTAGCGGTGAGGTAAATGGGTTGTCCTTCAATAAAAAACGGCTCCTGGAAAGTACCCAACAGAGTTTCGCACAGGGGAATAATTTCTTGCTTATCACTAATTTTGGTCAGCAGAACCGTAAAACCATCCCCATGCCAACGGGATAATAACGGGGCATAGGCGGCCAGGGGGGACAATTTTTGCTTCAGGCGATCGGCCACCTCCTGCAACAGGCTGTCGCCAATTTTATGGCCAAAGCTTTCATTAATGCGTTTGAATCTGTCCATGGCAATGACCAAAACCCCTACCATTTTGCCTTCGTAGAGAGCATCGAGCAGGGCCAGGGTGAGTTGCCGGTTAAAAATGATCCAATTAGGTAATTGGGTAAGGGGATCGTAGGCTGTTTGTTGGGTAATTAATCTGGTGACAAACTGTTGGGTTATGGCCATATAAAGCTGGGTGCCGGCCACCTGGGCCAATTTTTGCTCTGCTTCTTCCCAAATGGGCATTAGCTTTTGGGTTTCCTGCCAGGCTTCAAAGGAAAGGCGGGGCAACATATTGCGGCGATCGACTATCCGTTTCCCGGCCCAATTTTTCACCAGAGATTGTTCTTTGCGCAGAAAGATTAGTCCCCCCACCCATTGCTGATCCGCGGTCAGGGGCACCACCAAAAAAGATTGAAAATTGTCCGCATTCAATGCCTCCGCCGGAGCGGTCCAATTGCCCTTTTTGCCCAATTCACTGAGGGTGTAGCCCTGGGGGACACAATTGTTGGTATGGGAGGGTTTCACACTGGTCAAAAATTTTGGTTTTTCCCAGAGGGACTGCACTGGAGTGGAGGACTCCGCCGCTGCTGGTTTTCCCCGCATCAACTCCTGCCAGAGGTCAGTTTCCAGCCATTCTCCCCAATTAAAACTGAGATTCCATTGGTAATACCGGGCCGAAGTCCCTGTGAGATCCGGGGCAATGTAGAGCACTGCTCCGTCCGCTTCCATTGCTTCCCCCACCATCTGCAGCGCATACTGCCAGGTTTCTGGGCGATCGCCATACTGGGCCACGGTGCTTTCCAGGCGTTGGACTAGGGCTTCTTGGATTTGTTGCTGATGGACCCGCTCACTGAGTTGGGACTGGGTAATGGCCAGGGAAACTTCCTTACTGAGGAGAGCCATGGTTTCCCATTCCTGGTCTGTGAATCGTCGGGGCTTGCTGTGGTGTATGGCCATAATGCCCCACAGTTGTTGATCCTGCATGATGGGCACCGTTAAGGAAGATAGTACCCCCATGGCCAAAAGATATTGAATATGGCAACTATCCACCTCCATATAACGGTTGTTTAGGTAGTCCATGGTGCTGATGTGGCCAGACAAATCATGGGACCTTTTACGGCGGTGGGCCACATCCACTGCAATCATTTTTCTTTGCATACCCAACTCCTCCCTGGCGTGGGGGGGAATGTCGTCCGCAGGGAAATGGAGCCCCAATAGGGAAGGCAAAACGGCTCTGTCCACCGCCTCTGACAGTACTTCTCCACTACCATCAGCCGCAAATCGATAAACTTTTACCCGGTCCACTCCCAAAAATAGCTGAGCTTCCTCCACAATTACTTGGAGGGTTTCCCGCAAAGTCAAAGCCCGATGAAATTTATTAATGACATTGCGGAGAAAATTTTCCAGGGAGTGATTAGAATCCATGTTTTGACACAACGAAGATTGGGCGGAGGAAGGAGATTGTCGCAACAATCAACGGCAAAACCAGCCAAAGTCATAGGTAGTCTTCCCCCACGAAAAAAAAAGATCCGCCCTAGAAACCTTGATTGTTTAAACCGCTTCTGTTTACCCTCGGCCCTTGGCGATTAGATCCTTGCCAGCCTTAGTACCCAGGAAAGGAGAACAAAACTTAAGCCAATAAAAGGGAGGGAAAACTAAATTGAATTTTCTCTATATCTTAACAAAATTGGGTAGGGAACCATGGTGGCTCTGGTGGCTGTTGCGGGGAAAGAGTTGCATGTTTGCCGGCCACCCTCCACAATGAAGCCAATTTGCCCAGGGTTTTTCCCTTACTTGATCGGCGATTTTTCTTGATTTAATTTACTTTTTTTCCAACAATCTTTGCTGTGATCGCTATTTATCCTGGTAGTTTTGACCCCATTACCCTCGGTCATTTGGACATTATTGAGCGGGGTAGTGGTTTGTTTGAGCAAATCATTGTCGCCGTGCTCTGTAATCCCAGCAAGCAACCCCTATTTTCGGTGGAAAAGCGACTGGAGCAGATCCGCCACTGCACCCAACACCTCGCTAATGTGACCGTGGATAGCTTCAATGGACTGACGGTGGACTACGCCAAGCAAAAACAAGCAACGGTCCTATTGCGGGGTCTGAGGGTCCTGTCGGACTTTGAGAAGGAGTTACAAATGGCCCACACTAATCAAACCCTTTGGGACGGAGTGGAAACTGTATTTTTGGCCACCGCCAAGGAATATAGCTTTTTAAGTAGTAGTATTGTCAAAGAAATTGCCAAGTTCGGTGGTAGTGTGGATCATCTTGTTCCCCCCTCGATTTTGGCCGATATTTGTTCTTCCTACCCATCCCCCTAGATCAATTGCGTTAAAACCGTTTTAACTTTCGTTCTATTTGCCCCGTCAAGCGCCTAGATAACCCTATGACCCGCCGAGAGAGTGCCAATCCCGAAGTAACTGAGAATAGCGCCGTTGTGCCCGGTCAGACGGTGGATTTCGATATTCAACAACAGCTAGCTGAGCTCCAGGAATTACTCTACGACAGCTTCCATATCCCCCTAACGGCCTGGAGTGTGGTGGATGAGGAGAAAATTCTGGACCAAATTGATGTCATTGCTGAATTTATTCCGGGGGCAGTGCATCGGGCGATCGCCATTTTGGAAAGGGAACAGCAAATTTTACAGGGGGCGGAGGTAGAAGCCCAACGGATGATCGAAGTGGCCCACCAGGAGGCCCAGCGCATTAAGGATGAATCAGGCATTATCCAAAAGGCCCAATACGAAGCAGACCAATACAAAGCCCAAATACAACAGGATTGCGATGCCCTCCAGCGCCAGGTGCAACAGGAATGTGAAGCTCTGCAAAGGCAAACCCAACAGGAGTGCGACACCCTACGAAGGCAGACCATGGGGGAACTAGATCAAATCAAACAGGTTACCCACCAGGAAATTCAACAATTTCGTCAGCAAACGGTGCAGGAATGTGAAGCCCTGCAAAAACAAACAGAACAGGAAGCCACCGAGATGCAGAGGGACGTGGACACCTATGCCGATCGCCTGTTGAGCCGTTTGGAAGGGGAATTGGGACAAATGATGCGTAGTGTCAGCCAGAGCCGGCAGATCCTGTACGAAAATTCCGCTGAACATAACGCCACCATCACCAATCGTCCCCCCGTGGCCACAGCTCCCCCTGTGG
>NZ_JADEVV010000025.1 GCF_015207985.1 Synechocystis salina LEGE 00031
ATGTTTATAAGAGACAGGGGTGGGGGTAGGGACGGAGGGGGAAATTTGGCAGTGCATAAGGGCAACAGAAACATTGTCATGGCCGTTAACTTGGTTGGCCAACTCAATCAATCGAGGCACTGCTTCGGCCACCGGGCGATCGCCTTGGAGCACCGGCAGAAAATCATCTTGCCAATACTGCTCTACCCGATTGTTGTCACAGAAGCCATCGGAACAGAGTAAAAAGAGACAATCCGTGGGCACAATCAAGCGCTGAATAATGGGATGGAGTTGCCCCGCTGGCCCCAATCCCACCGCTTGGGTTAACGCCCCCGATCTGGGTAATTCCACCGCATGGCGATAGAGCATTAACCCCAGCCGCACTTCCCTAGAAGCCACGTCATCGTCCACCGTCACCTGTTTACAGCTATCCTTAGTCAGCCAATAGCAACGGGAATCCCCCACATTGGCCAGGAAAAACTGCTGAAAATCCGCCAGGGCCATCACCAGGGTGGTGCCCATCCTTTCCCTTTCGACCCTTTCCTCCCGGTCATTACGACGATTGAGTTGCTCGTTAACTTCTTCGATATCTTCCTTGAGATGCTGGATGAAGCTGCGGATTTGGTCCGGCTCATTCATCTGTTTTTGTATCTTGGAAATAATCCGAATTGGTAAATGATCAATTACCCATTGGGAAGCAATTTCCCCCCCTTCCTGGCCCCCCACCCCGTCACAAATGAGGGTCATGGTGTTGGCCAACTGTTGCCCTTCTATGGGGGTTTCGCTGACGGGAAAACAGGCGTCTTCATTATGGTCTCGACTGGGGCCCCCATCGGTTAGGGCAAACACTGTATAGCTAAAATCATACTGCTCTGCCAAGGATTGAATGCCCGTGTCCAACACCCGCAACAGGTAGTCCGCATGGGGGATTTTGCCCTGCTTTAGCCTTTGCCACAGGGTCTGACAAAAATCGGCGATCGCCGGATGGGCATTAGTCAATAACGACTCCCACACCCCGGCTAAATATTTGGTTTCATAAAATTGGTGCTCATCTAGCTGCAACTGCTGGAGAAAAATTTGGGGGCCCTGCACCCTCAACCAGTCAAATTCCAATAGGCTAGACACCACCCCCTGCCTTTGTAACGGTTGCCAAAGACGAATCATTTGCCAGAGCCAAGTTAACTGTTGTAGGGGTGAAGCTTGCTCCCACATTTCCCCCAGGGAAGGCAATAAACGGTCATGGAGAGGTTCCCCCGTCTCATCTAGGGGCACCGGGCCATAGTCCAACAGCCAGACCGATAAATCCTTTTCTTCGTCCCAGCTGGGAAAATAGTCATACACTTCCGGCACATTGAGACGAAAGGGCAAAAGCTTTTGGTAGGGCAAAATATGATCCGGGATTTCCTCTGGCCCGTCCACTCCCAGGGCTGGAGTAGTGTCCAACAACACTTGGGGCCGCACCAACAGATAACGGTCCAGTAACAATTCCCCCGGTTGATAGGCCTTGATCCAATCCCCCACCGACCACAGATAGCGTTTCAGCAGAGGGGTCTGGCAGGTTTTGCACAGGCGATCACCTAGGTCATTGGGGGCTTGACAATCGCGGTTGGAGCAGTGAACGGTCGGCACGGCATTACCCCTCTAACAAATTTCTGATTAATTTTAAGGAAATATGCAATCTTAAGAACATTTCCAAAAAGTTGTAATAGGCTAAAAGAGAAAAAACTGCCATTGTTTGCAAAATTGACCCAAGAGGATTATGAGCGCTGAAGCTGTCATCGAAAACCGAGACTATACCCTAATGATCGATAAAAGCAGTAGCATGGCCACCGCTGATGATCCCAATGGCCCCACTCGCTGGGAAATAGCCCAAGCTTCGACCATTGCCCTGGCTCAAAAATGCGAAGAAATTGACCCCGACGGCATCACGGTTTACCTATTCTCCGGCCGCTTCCGTCGTTATGACAATGTTACGGCCCAGAAAGTTGCTTATATTTATGCTAACAACGAACCCATGGGACGCACAGATCTTGCCAGTGCCCTCAAGGATGGTTTGGATAATTTTTTTCAGCGGCGTCAGGCGGGGCAAACTAAGCCCAACGGAGAAACTTTTTTGATCATCACCGACGGTGAACCCACCGATCGTAAAGCGGTGATCCGTTTAATTTTGGAAGCGAGCCAAAAAATTGACCGGGACGAGGAATTGGGCATTTCCCTCATTCAGGTGGGCAACGACAAAAAAGCCACAGCCTTTTTCCAGGCTTTAGACGATCAATTACAGGCCGCAGGAGCTAAGTTTGACATTGTGGATACCGTCACCATGGAAGATATGCAGGGCATGAGTTTGAGTGATGTGCTGCTCAAGGCAATTACGGACTAGGGGAATACCCAGGCATGGTGCTGATTTTGCCTTCTCAATGGAAAAAACACCTGAGCTTATTGCCGCTCTCACTGACGGGGACGGGGGTATTTTTCCTTTTTCTGACCACGGGGGTAGGGGCCCAGACTGATCGCCTTTGTCCGGCGGAACTGGGACAAAAACTGGCAACCCATTTACAACAACCGGATTTAGGCCGGGCCCAATGGGGCATTGCCATCCAACCTTTAACGGAGTCTCAGCCTGTTTACCAATATCAAGCTGATCGTCTTTTTATTCCGGCCTCTAACCAAAAATTAATTACCACCGCCATGGCTCTGCAGGAACTGGGGCCAAATTTTCGCTTTGCCACTCAGGTTTACCAACTTGATGGCGGTAAAAAAGTTCAGATTATCACCAGCGGTGACCCCAGTTTGACCCTGGAAGACCTGACGGCGATCGCCAAAAAGTTAAAGGATAGGGGGGTAACGGTAATTGAAGAATTGGTGTTAGTAGACGCCATCGCCCCCCAGGATTACCAACGCCCCAGTTGGGAGTGGGATGATTTGCACTACGGTTATGCTCCCCCTGTCAATGGCGCAATTTTGGCCGGTAACCAAGTTAGCCTCACCCTCACGCCCCAGGACTTAGGGAAACCCTTGGCCCCCACTTGGTCCGATTCCATTGCGGGGGAACAATGGCAGATTATTAACCAAACCCAAACGGAAGTTGATCCAGCCCAGTCTCCCCAGGTTCGACAAATTTTTGGTCAACGGCAATTGGTCCTCACCGGCGCTCTGCCCCCCGCAGGGGAACCCCGGGAGATTACCTTGGCCGTGGCAGACCCTCCAGGTTATTTCCTCGCTAGTTTGCAACAAAAGTTGGCGGAACAGGGTATTACCGTCAACTCCCAAACCTTGAGCACCGACACCACGGCGATCGCCCTGGCCCCTGTGCTAACTCTAACGTCTGCTCCTTTATCGGCATTGATTAAAACGGTCAACCAAGACAGCAATAATCTCTACGCTGAAGCGTTGCTCAACGCCATCCAACTGCCATCATCTGACACCAATTGGCAGTCCTACTTGGAAAGGCTTGGTCTAGCCCCCACTACGGTTAGATTACGGGATGGTTCAGGACTGTCCCGCCAGGATTTGGTCACACCCCAAACCCTAGTACAACTTTTGATAAATCAAACCCAACGGTCAACGGGGACAATCTATCAACAATCCCTTGCCGTTGCCGGGCGATCGGGCACCCTGGAGCGGAGTTTCGCCGATACTCCCCTGGTGGGCAAAATGCGGGGCAAAACAGGTACCCTCACAGGGGTAGTTTCCCTCACGGGTTATGTGGAAAACGACCATTGGGGCCCGGTGGCATTCAGTTTTATGGTCAACAACAGTGATCTAGGGGCTGCTGTGCTACGGGAAGCAATGAAGCAGATGGTACTTTGGACTGCCCAGGTGGAAAAGTGTCAGCCCAGTGGTCAATAACTCAATAACTATTTGTTATTAACGCCTCGTATTTAAACAAAGGTAAGAATCCACCACTCTGCCGGTACGATGACAATTGACCAAGAGGTAGTCACACACGGGACAAGCGGTTTCAGTGACAATTTCCTTTTCAATCAGGCATTGCTGACGGACGGCATGGTTTCCGCAATTGGGGCAATGGATAGTCTGCTTGGTAAGGATTTGGGGAGCTTGGATCGGTCGGTGATACATGATCATGGTGATTGCTTAAGGATACTTAAAGAGGGTTTGTTAAAAATCAAGTCCAACAGGTCAAATTGCGGCGGTAAAAAACGATAAAATTCCTGTAAGATTTGTAAAATAAAGCACAGTTATACAGTTGCAGTTAGGGAAAAGAAAAAATTACTCCCAGTGGCAGTTAGCGCTGATCCCCATGGCGGTCAAGTCCATTTCCGCCGTGTAGACCCTTCGATGGCTTAGATGATCAACCAAGGAAAACAACGCCGCTAGTGAACTTTTTAGGCCGCAGCGACCCAGCTAAGATCCAAAAACTAACACTTCCTTCGGACTGTTCAGGTTTTCTTAACTATTAATTAAGCTTTGCTAGACAATAGCCACGGGTCAATCAATATGACTCAAATTCTTGATCCCCATGGGGTTTTCTCATTTTTGCCCCAGGACAAATCGTTAACGATGACGAAAAAGGCGGTTTTAGTCTCTGTGCCTGCATTCTTCACCGCTTGGGCCCTAGGAACGCCCTGGCAACTGGCCATCAGACGAATACCCGGTGTTGCAACGAAGGCATTTGTTGACGTACCTGCTTGAGGCGGTCGGGGTTAATTTCGGCGATCGCCAGGCCTGGTTTTTCCCCCGCATCGGCCAGAATCACTCCCCAGGGATCAATGATCATGGCGTGGCCGTGGGTGTGGCGTCTTTCGTAATGGCAACCGGTTTGGGCTGGGGCAATGACGTAGCAGGTATTCTCAATGGCCCGGGCCTGGAGCAACACTTGCCAATGGTCTTTGCCGGTGTAGGCAGTGAAAGCGGCGGGCACAAAAAGAACATCTGCCCCTTGGCGAGAAAGGTAACGGTACAGTTCTGGAAAACGAACGTCGTAGCAAATGGACAGCCCCAAATTACCAAAGCTATCGGAATGGTACACCGGGGGATATTTTTGCCCAGCCATCACCGTGGCCGATTCCCAATAGGTGTTGCCGTCGGGCACATTAACGTCAAATAAATGAACTTTATGGTAGCGGGCCAATTCCTGCCCATTGGGAGCAATTAAAGTGGCTGTGTTATAAGCCTTGCCCGCCTCCCCCGCCACCGGAAAGGGAAAGCCCCCTGCCAGAATAGTCACCTGGAACCGTTGGGCCATGGTCTGCAAAAATTTTTCCGTCGCTGTGGCGATCGCCGAAGCCTGTTCCAGTTTGTCTGTTTCATTGCCCAAAAAAGCAAAGTTCTCCGGCAAACCCACCAATTCTGCCCCCTGGCGCACTGCCAAATCGATCAACTCCTCTGCTTCTTGTAAATTCTCGGCTAGGTTGGGGCGGCTGGTCATTTGCAGGGCAGCGGCTAAATACGGTTTCATGAAAATTCCTTGTCAGAAAGAAGCAGTGGGGGCTAGCAGTTCATTTTATCCTGATCGGGTGTAGGGACGGAACTTGCTCCCAAAAAGAGGAAGAGGGCTTCACATCTTAAGATATTATGGAGAAAAACTTCCTTAAAGTTTAGCCTTTGCTAAACTGAAGTCCCCCGCTTTTTAAGATTGTTAATTTCAATTTATTTTTAAGAATCTATTTTTAACCTCATTGATAAGAATTTCTAAGGGCAATAACAAGGTTTACTTAACAGCCCCCTTTGAGAATCTATCCTCAGGAGTTTAGGGAAGTAACCATTACTGTTGACCATTCTAGGCATGGTGGTTAACCAAACTAAATATTCTCCATGGCACTTTTACAAACTTCTTTTGATCGAATGCTTGATTCTTCCGTACCCACTTTTTCCGTCACCACCCCACTGTACTACGTTAACGATGTGCCCCATTTGGGTAGTGCCTACACTACAGTAGTGGCGGATACCCTGGCCCGCTTCAAAAGATTGCAGGGCTATGAAGTGTTGATGATCACCGGCACCGACGAACATGGGCAAAAAATTCAACGTACTGCCGAAGCTCAAGGCCTTGATCCCCAAACCCATTGCGACCATATCGTGGTCAAGTTTAAGGAACTATGGCGATCGCTCAATATTCGTTACGACCGCTTTAGTCGTACTACTAATCCCCACCATTTAGCCATTGTCAAAGACTTTTTTCAACGGGTCTGGGACAAAGGGGACATTTATCTGGCCCAACAACAGGGATGGTACTGTGTTGCCTGCGAAGAATTTAAAGAAAAAAGAGATTTATTGGAGGATAACCATTGTCCTCTACACCCTAACCGCAAGGCAGAATGGCGGGATGAGGAAAACTATTTTTTTCGCCTTTCCCGCTATCAGAAACCCTTGGAAGAACTGTATGCCCAACGACCGGAATTTATCCAACCCAGTAGTCGTCGCAATGAAGTGTTAAATTTTGTCGCCCAGGGATTGCAGGACTTTTCCATTTCCCGAGTCAATTTGGACTGGGGTTTCCCCCTCCCCAATGATCCCAACCATACTATTTACGTTTGGTTTGATGCCCTACTGGGCTATGTCACCGCTCTCTTAGGGGAGGATGAAGAACCTAGTTTAGCTAACGCTTTGGCCAAATGGTGGCCCATCAATTTACACTTGATTGGCAAAGATATTTTACGGTTCCATGCGGTCTATTGGCCGGCTATGTTGCTATCGGCGGAATTACCGATCCCCGCCCAGGTTTTCGGCCATGGCTTTCTCACCAAAGATGGGCACAAAATGGGTAAAAGTTTGGGCAACACCGTTGATCCCCTAGACTTAATTAACCGCTATGGGGAGGATGCTTTTCGTTACTATTTCCTCAAGGAAATTGAGTTTGGTAAAGATGGGGATTTCAACGAACAACGGTTTGTCAATGTGCTCAATGCCGATTTAGCCAACGACTTAGGAAATTTGCTCAATCGCACCCTGGGCATGGTGAAAAAATACTGTCAGGGGCAAGGTCCCCAGGTAATGGCCACGGATTTAGCCCCCGATAATCCCCTCAAAGCCCTGGGCAGTCATTTAGGGGAACAGGTGAGCAGTGCCTATGAAAGACTGTCCTTCACCGATGCCTGTGAGGCAATTTTTACCTTAGTGAGGGCTGGCAATAAATACATCGACGACATGGCTCCCTGGAAGTTATTTAAACAGGGCAGTCAGAAGGAAGTGGAAGATGTGCTGTACAGCGTCTTGGAGTCCATTCGGCTCTCGGCCTATCTCCTTTCCCCCATTGTTCCCCGCCTGAGCACCAAAATTTATCAACAATTGGGTTTCACCTGGGATTTTGACCAGTGGCGATCGCCGTTGGAGCAAGCGGAAGAATTCAACCGTCACCAATCCTGGGGCCAACTATGTGCGAATCAAAATCTGCCCCCGGCCCAGCCTATTTTTACCAAACTGGAGTTACCGGCAGAGGAGTAGAATCAAAAGCTGACCCCCTAGGTCAACTTCGATCTTTTGAAGATTTTTTAACAAAAATTAACATTTTTATCACTTTTCCGCTTTTTTCCTTTGAATTTTTTTTAAAAACCCCTTTAAATCACGACTTAATTATTTAGGAACACCATGTTTGAGGACTTTGAACAGGATGCACTGTTTACACCGGATCAGTTATTAGAAAACCGGGGCAGGGTGGCCATTTTCATTGATGGTTCCAATCTTTTTTACGCGGCCTTGCAACTAGGTATTGAAATTGATTACACCAAATTATTGCACTGTTTAACGGGGGGCTCCCGACTATTGCGGGCTTTTTTCTACACCGGGGTAGACCGCAGTAACGAAAAACAACAGGGATTTTTGCTTTGGATGCGCCGCAATGGTTACCGAGTCATTGCCAAAGACCTGGTGCAATTACCGGACGGTTCTAAAAAAGCCAACCTAGACGTGGAAATTGCCGTGGATTTGATGTCCTTGGTGGGTTCCTATGACACCGCTGTGGTGGTTAGTGGAGATGGAGATTTGGCCTATGCGGCTGATGCGGTCAGTTATCGGGGGGCGCGCATTGAGGTGGTGAGCCTCCGTTCCATGACCAGCGACAGTTTAATCAATGTTTCCGACCGTTATGTAGATCTTGACAGCATTAAGGAGGAAATTCAAAAACAACCCCGTCCCAACAGTGCCTATCGCAACGTCAACCCTATGCCAATTTTCTCCCAGGAAAAATCTACTTAACAGCCAACTCCTAGTTGTGTTCGTTTAAATAAGACTGAGATAATAACAGCTTCCGTAAAACTTTTATTAAGGCTACTCTAGTTTCTGATTTCGTCGTATTTTTAACTAAATAGCCATGGTTTTACTCTGGCGCACAGTTTGGTATAAATTCTGGTCAGCGGAAATTTTTCCCCGCATCAGGCTCTCTTCAGCCCAAACTGCCAGAGTTGCTTTTGCCCATAATCTGAAACCCTGGCATGGGAGCATTAGAGGGCAATGCCCCGCAGTTGTTGATACAGCAGAGTGGCTTGCAAATCGGTCATACCAGCAATGTAATCAGTTACTTTCAGAATTTTGCTGTAGTTATCGTCATCGGGGGCTACTTGGTGCTCTGGAGGCAACATAAATTTAAGCAGTTTCCCCTTCGGACGGGGTTGTTTTTCCAGGACGGCGGTAAGAAAATCAGTTAATAGATCCCCCAAGACTTCAAAGCCAGCAATTTTAATTCTGACCACATTGGGATGGTGAAAAACCGCATTGGTGGTCATGGTTTCAATTTCCTTAAGTTGGGGGGAAAAACGGCTTAGCCCCACTAGGGATTGGTCAAATTTCCCCGCTAAAATATCCGGTTCATGGTCAAGAAAAATTTGGGCTACTTCTTTTACCAGTCGATTGATGGCCTTAGCCCGCAGTCGTTTGATGGTTTCCGCTGGACTGCCTTCGTATTGGTTTAGCTCAATGTCAGCAATGCTTTGTAATTTATCTTGCACTGCTCCAAAGGGAAGATAGCCCATATGAAAACCATCTTCCAAATCGACAATGGAGTAACAGAGATCGTCCGCCGCCTCCATTAAAAACGTCAAGGGATGGCGACACCACCAAGCAACCTTTGGCGATCGCCGAATGAGACCCACCGTTTCAGCTACTTCAGTGAATAGATCTTTTTCAGCCTGGAAAAAACCGTATTTTTGTAAGCTTTTACCGGGATGGCGGGCTAGGGTGCGTTGGGGAATAAATGATTCCCGGGGATATTTGGCAAAGGTGGCCAGGGTGGCACAGGTTAGTTGCAGTCCCCCTGGGCGATGGGGTAAACCAAGCCTAGTTAAAATACGAAAGCCCTGGGCATTGCCTTCAAAGCGGTCAAAATCAGCTTTTTCTAGGGGATTAATCAGGGCACCGGAACGATTTTTGCGGGCATACCATTTTTGAAAAGCGGTTTGAATGGCATCTTCCCCCGCATGGCCAAAGGGAGGATTACCAATGTCGTGGGCCAGGCAGGCCGCCGAAAGAATATCTCCAAAGTCCGCCGCTTCGATCGCCTGGAGTTGATGGCGTTTAACCACCTGATCCCCCACCATGCGCCCTAGGGAACGGCCTACACAAGACACCTCCAAACTGTGGATCAGACGGGTGCGGACATCGGCATTTTTGGATAGGGGAAAAACCTGGGTTTTATCCTTCAGGCGGCGGAAAGCCGTGGAATAGACAATGCGGTCATAATCTTTGAGGAAAGAGGTGCGCTCAAACTGATGCTCCTCCAACTGTTGTTTACCGAGGCGTTTGCGGGAGAGTAATTGTTGCCATTCCATTGGGTTAATATTTTTGTTGGCCTATGGACCACGGCGACGAACCTGTTGCCACCGCAGTACTAACCCGAGGTTAACCTGTTTAGTCAACCAATAAAAAACGGTCAGAATCACCACGGTGACGCTAATGGCCAAGAGGGGGCGGTGATGGGAAAGGCTTTGGGCCAAATTATGACCCACATCTTTGGGGTCTGTAACCACATGCCAACTGTTTAAACGCAAAAATCGCCCCAGATAAATACCGATCGCCGACAACAGATGGGCCGTTAACTCCATGGGCCAAGTCCAGGCTGACCATTGCCGCTGCTCCAGGTAATAACCGGCATTGAGCAGGGACATGACGTAACATTGCCAACCAGTGCCTAAAAACAGCACAAATTGGGGCGTCACGGTGAATACCATAATGCTTTCCGGCACTCCCCGCCGCACCAGTTGGAAGTAATGGATAATGTCGGTCAAAATGTAAGGGGCATTGGGCAAAAAGGCGATAAATACCGCAAAAATTACCCACCATAGTGGCGATCGGGGCCATGGTTGGCGCTGGGGATTATGCCAACGGAATAACCAAACACTGAGCACCAGGGGAATAACAGCCAAAAAAGTGTTCCAGGCAATGCGATCGCCATTGATGGCCAACACCTGCCAAGACACCCGTAGCCAGGAAATGATTAGTTCCATACTCCTAATCCCTTAGCACGTAGCCTACCCCCCGCACTGTCTGAATTAAACGGGGCTCCCCCGCCGCCTCCAACTTCAACCGTAGGTAACGGATATAAACTTCAATAATGTTGGAATCCCCCATAAAATCGTAGCCCCAGACCCGTTCCAAAATTTGTTCCCTGGTCAACACCTGGCGGGCATGGGAGAGGAGATAGTCCAAAAGCTCAAACTCCTTGGCGGTGAGATCAATCAGGCGATCGCCCCGTTGAATTTCCCTTGTACTGCGATTGAAGCGTAGATCGGCAAATTGCAGCACTTCATCGCTAGCCGTGTGGGTACGACGCAATTGCACCCGGATGCGGGCAAAAAACTCATCGGAGTTAAAGGGTTTGACAATGTAGTCATCGGCACCGGCATCAAGCCCCATCACCCTTTCTTCCACGTCGTCCTTGGCTGTGATCAGGATAACGGGAATGCGACTGCCCGTCTGCCGTAGTCGTCGGCATAGCTCCGCTCCAGACAGCCCTGGTAGGGCTGCGTCCACAATGATTAAATCGGGGGGAAATTCCTGGGCTTGGGTAAGGCCCTTCAGACCATCCCTAGCCACACTGACATCGTAGCCTTCATATTTGAGTTCCAACTCCATAAATCGGGCTAACTTTTCTTCCTCTTCCACAACTAGAACACGGTGACTCATGGCAAACTAGGCGATCGCATAGCAAATATGTTCATCGTACTGCCCCCGCTGCGGATTTTAACCTGGGTTGGGCCAGGGAAAAGGGCTCAAAAAGCCGCAACTGCTCAAAACCATGGCATAGAAAAACTCTGTCTTGGGGCAGGGACCATGGCAACGACCAGTGAATTTAAATCAATTTAACTGTCTCTTTGATACTTTCTAGGTGCCGTACCGATCGCGCAGGTCTTGGTTGAGGTGGGAGCGATCGCCCATCACTTCGATCAAGGGGCCGTGCTTAGACATGGTGATAATACTCACCGCCGCCACGGGCATACCGATACGGTCTCGAAAACGGCCGATGTCAATGCCCAACAGACTACAGAGCATAATGCGGATGGTGGACTTATGGGATACCACCAACACATTACCGTCGGTGAAAGTTTGTTCGATTTCCTCTAGCACCTCAGAGCTACGACGGGCGATATCAATGCCCTTTTCTCCCTCAGAAGGAGCATTCCAACCCGGATCCGCCAGCCAACGGACATAATCATCGTGAAATTCTTGATTCACTTCCGCTGGGGTTTTCCCTTCCCATTCGCCGTAGGCAATTTCCTTCAGACCGTCCCGTTTTTGGATAGGTACATTGATCAGCTCACTCAGGGGAGTTGCCGTGGCCATGGTGCGGTGTAGGGGGCTGGCAAAAATAGCCGTCCAATGAACATCCTTGTAAGCTTCGGCAAATTGGTGGGCCATTTGATAGCCATGGCTAGTGAGGTCAATGTCCAGGCGGCCGCAAAAAGTCCCTGTTTGGCTAGAGGTGGTTTCGCCGTGGCGGAGAAAATAGAGATTAAGGGTCATAATAGCTGATGGATTTTTGGAGATAGTTTGGACTGGGTTCTGTTTCACCCACTGGCTTGGAGTTAACTAGCCCCAATCCGGGCAAGATTGTTAACAAGGCTTCCGGCTCAGATCAAGGAAAGAATAGTTGCCATGATTCAACTATGGCCCCACCCGACGCCAAACACAGTAGGGGCAATCGTTTTCCCCCACTGCACCAAATTTCATATACTGTCCCGGCAAAACATTTTCAAATTTAATCGTTTTGGTGTCACCTTCTTTGGTGCATTGGGCTATGACCACAGTAGCAGTACTAGAGTTCACTTGACAATCGATGGTGGTAACTTCCCCGGTACCGGCAACGCTCATCTGTAATTGGTTCCCGGCAATTTTGAGGGAGACCATGCCAAACATAAAGTTGAGCAGTCCGGACAGCGCTTCGATGTCTTCCTCTGGTTTGTATTCAGGGCTTTGCCGGTAGTCTGCCATGGTTTTTTCGTAATCGAATTTCCATGTTCCCTGAAAAGCTTGCAATCCATTGCCCAACGTTGCCCCAAGACCACCACTAAGAGGGCTACTAGGACTACTGTTACCTGCTTTGGGGGCCATGGTGGGGGGTAAACTTTCCCAACAGCGGGAATCGTACTGGGCTAGTTCCCCCATCTCGGCGCAATCTAAGGCTATCGCCGGGGAGGCCATGGCCAGGGTTCCGACCATAACACTAACGATGGCAGAGGCCAGTGCAGGGCAGGAAAATCGGCCGACAGAGAAAAAATACTGTTTGGGCATGGGGGCAAAGGGGAAAGCTGAAACAATGGCTAGGGCGAGAAGGGCCAACGGACTAGAAATGGCGATCGGGAGCCGGAACGGTATGATGATGCCCATGGCTCCTGCCTATGACCTAAACAATCTCCACCCACTTTATGGATGGCTTATTCGCACCAATTCCGAGTAATCCTTTAATCGACTTCACCATTCTATTATTGGTGACCCTG
The DNA here is from genome assembly GCF_015207985.1 of Synechocystis salina LEGE 00031. Classification (GTDB taxonomy): domain Bacteria; phylum Cyanobacteriota; class Cyanobacteriia; order Cyanobacteriales; family Microcystaceae; genus Synechocystis; species Synechocystis salina. The sequence goes on from NZ_JADEVV010000025.1 coordinate 12,867, forward strand.
ATTCTGCCGCCAATTTTTGAGCGTCTCAAGTTACCAGGATTGGTGGGACTTTTGTTCGCTGGCATTGTGCTGGGCAAAAGTGGTCTAGGAATATTAGATCAGGATTCGGAAAGCATCAAGCTCTTCACCGACATTGGCAAAATTTATCTGATGTTTGTGGCGGGATTGGAAATTGATATGGTGGACTTCCGCCGCACCCGCAACCGTTCTTTGCTCTATGGTTGCCTCACCTTTGCCATTCCTTTACTGACGGGGTTGGCCGTGGGTCAACTTTTTGGCTATTCCCTCAATGCTTCTGTGTTGATGGGGTCCCTATTTGCCTCCCATACCCTGTTGGGCTACCCCATTGTGCAGCGGTTGGGCATTGTGCGAAATCAGGCAGTGATGGTCACCATTGGGGCCACCATTTTCACAGATATTGCCGCTCTGTTAGTTTTGGCCATCTGTATTTCCATCCACAGTGGTAGTTTTTCCCCGGCGGGTTTGGTGGTGCAGTTGGTGGCGATCGCCGGATACAGTGCCTTGGTGTTAGTCGGCTTTGATTGGGCAGGGAAGGAATATTTTCGTCGCACCGGGGATGAGCAGAGTAATCAATTTCTCTTCGTACTGCTGGCGGTGTTCCTTGCTTCCGTGGGCTCGGAATTGATCAATGTGGATAAAATTGTTGGAGCCTTCTTGGCCGGGCTGGCGGTGAACGATGTGTTGGGCAAGGGGCCAGTTAAGGAAAAAGTCGAGTTTTTGGGAACTACCCTATTCATTCCCTTTTTCTTTATTGGCATTGGGCTGTTGTTGGATTTACCGGCCTTTATGGTCACCCTCACCACCTTGTTTCCCCTGGTGGTGGCCATTGTGGGCGGGCTGATCATCTCCAAGGGGGTGGCGGCTATCCTTGCCCAACTGAAATTGGGCTATACCTGGGCCGAGGGTCTAACCATGTGGTCCCTTTCCATTCCCCAGGTGGCGGCCACATTGGCGGCGGCGGTGGCCGGTTATCAAGCCATTAATGCCTCTGGCGATCGCCTGGTGTCAGAAACGGTATTGAACACCATCATTGTGCTGATGCTGATCACGTCCATCATTGGCCCCCTGATGACAGCCAAGTTTGCCACCAAAATTCCGCCCCCCAATAGTCTCTCTAACCTCGAAGATGACTCGGCCTTACCGGGGGAAAATGGCGAAATTACCCTGGTGCCCCCCAAAGCTTCCACCTTTACGGTCCTAGTGCCCACCCAGAATCCCCAAACCCTGGGCTATTTGTTGGAAATGGGAGCCCTGATCGCCCGCCATGAAAGTGGCGTGGTAATTCCCTTGGCGATCGCCAAAGCACCAGTGCACATGGATGATCCGGGGCTGAATAGAAGGCTGACCCGAAACGAACTGTTATTGCAACAGGCCACAGAACTGGCCACCACCCTGAAAGTAGATGCCCACCCAGCCCTGCGCATTGATGACGATGTGGCCCGGGCCATTAGCCACACAGCGAGGGAAAAAAATGCCGATCTGATCATCATGGGTTGGAGTCAGCAGTCCCTTGGTTTACGAGCTAAATTGTTTGGCAGCACCATCGATAGTGTGTTTTGGTCGGCTCATTGTCCAGTGGCGGTGATGCGACTTCTGTCCGACCCCCATTCTTTTCATCGCATTCTTTTCCCCATTAAAAATCTCACTCCCCAAACCTTGGAACTATTCCAGTTCACCCAGCGCTTGGCGGAAACCAATGGAGCCATTGTCACCCTGCTCCATGTTTGTCCCCACAACACCTCCCCACAACAGGTGCAAGCATTTAAAACGGAAATGGAACGGTTTTTAGACCAGTGCCAGGCCACAGCAGAATATCCCATTAAAGTTATTTGCCATGACGATGCTGCTAAGGTACTAGTCCGGGTTTCCCACACCTTTGACCTGGTCGTGCTCCGTTCTTTCCGAAGGCGATCGGTGGGGGGAGTGGCCCTGGGGGAAGTCACCGATAAAATTTTGCGGGAAATTACCAGTTCCTTCGTTTTGTTTGGTGATCCCTACGCTTAAATTTTTACTGGGGTAACCATCGGGGGTGAAAGTTATTCTCAAAAACTGCCAGAGTCGTATATCTACGTAAAATCTTCCTAGCAAAAAGGCAAGATTTTATTGCGGCTCCGGCAGGGGCGGCTTCGGTTTCCTCAGACCATCGGGGGGATAGCAAGCTTCTCCAGCATCAAACAGCTCTTGGAGTTTCTGCACATTATTAGGATGTTCAAAGACCGGGCCACGGATGCCGTAGAAGTCCTTAACGCCCACAAACCTGCCCGTAATGTCGTGGGGAAAGCCCCAAAGACTGCTTTGCAACAGTACCGCCTGATCCTCTGGTAGGGCCAAGGGTTCATTGCCATGGTCAATACGATTAATGCCCTGAAAACGCTCTAGGGTGCCATAGCCCGGTGACCAGACATTATAAAAGCCTCGCACATCCTCCTTGCCGGGGGTTTCATTCCGGAAGAAGTGTACGGAACCCTTGGGAGAAAATAAAATTTCACCCTGTTTTTGCACAAGGGATCCCATTTTGATGGGAGCAAGATTGATACCCGGGACTTGACCGGCTTTGATGGTTTGCTGTTTCTCCTGGGCACTGTAGAGTCGAATTTGAGAATTTTCTGTCGAGAAAAACCATTCGTCGTTGTCAAGATGGAAATGGGGCGGCGGCCCTGCATTGGGTGGCAAGATGGTTTCCGACATCTCGTATAGTCCGCAGGTATCAGGAATTGTCCGCAAGAACACCACAATATCTTTACCAGGGGTTTGAATAGCCTCGGGATTTTTCAAGAATCGGGGCATGGTCAACTTCAAACCGGTGTCAGGGAAATCATAGGTAATTCTCTCTGTCATGCCCCGACGATTCGTTTCGGAAAATGTATAGTCTCCATCCCCCATGGGGGTATAAAGACTGCCCTTAGGACTATTGGCCAAACTCGGTACGAGGGTCGCCACCACAATAGCGAGGGTGGTAGCAGCTCCCACGAGCCAAGCCCAGTGAATACCCCGCCAACACTTTAGTCTTTGCAGTAATAAGTTCATTGACCCGATCCTTAGGTACATACGACGATTTTCACATATCTTGGCAGAGACCGGCCAAGCCAGACCCCTGCACGGGCCAATGGTAGAATGGAGGCTGCTTTGAGCCCTGTTATCTGGTTCCCTTGGGAGGAATTGGAGCGCAACTCAAACCTTTCAAACTGCCTTGGAGTAATTGCATGACTGACTCGCCCGATCGCCTGATTGCGACTGACCTCAGAAACGAAATGTCGCGCTCATACCTGGAATATGCCATGAGTGTGATTGTCGGGCGGGCGTTACCCGATGCACGGGATGGACTCAAGCCAGTCCATAGACGCATTCTCTATGCCATGTATGAGTTGGGACTCACCCCCGATCGCCCCTTCCGGAAATGTGCTCGGGTAGTGGGGGAAGTGCTGGGAAAATACCACCCCCACGGGGATACAGCGGTGTATGACGCCCTGGTGCGGATGGCGCAGGAATTTTCCATGCGGGAACCGTTAATCGACGGCCATGGTAACTTTGGCTCCGTTGACAACGACCCCGCCGCCGCCATGCGGTACACCGAATCTAGACTTAGGCCCCTTTCTACCAATGCCCTCCTGCGGGACATTGAAGCCGAAACCGTAGATTTCATTGATAACTTTGACGGTTCCCAACAGGAACCAGTGGTGCTCCCCGCCCGCATCCCCCAACTTTTGATCAATGGTTCCTCCGGCATTGCCGTGGGCATGGCCACCAATATTCCCCCCCATAACCTAGGGGAAGTCATCGACGCGGCGATCGCCGTGGTGCAAAACCCTGACATCAGCGAACAGGAACTGATGCAAATCATTCCCGGTCCTGACTTTCCCACTGGGGCCCAGATCCTCGGGCGATCGGGCATTCGGGAAGCCTATCTCACCGGGCGGGGCTCCATCACCATGCGGGGGGTTGCCAGTATTGAGACCATGGAACATCCGGGCCGTCCAGACCGGGATGCCATTATCATCACCGAGTTGCCATACCAGACCAATAAGGCATCTTTAATTGAACGCATTGCCGACCTAGTTAACGACAAAAAAATTGATGGCATTGCCGACATCCGGGACGAGAGCGACCGGGACGGCATGAGAATTGTCATCGAACTGAAACGGGATGCCTATGCCAGGGTGGTGCTCAATAATCTCTATAAGCAGACCCCCATCCAGAGCAACTTTGGCGCTAACTTGCTGGCCCTGGTGGACGGAGAACCCCAGGTTTTAACCATCAAAAAATTCCTGACGGTGTTCCTCGACTTCCGCGTGGAAACCATCACCCGCCGCACCCGCTACGAACTGCGTAAAGCAGAGGAAAGGGACCATCTCCTCCAGGGTTTACTCATTGCTCTGGATAATCTCGATGCAGTCATTCGCCTCATCCGGGCCGCCGCCGACACCGCCAGTGCCAAAACTGAATTGGTGGAAGGCTTTGCCTTGTCGGAAGTGCAGGCCGATGCCATTTTGCAAATGCAATTACGACGCTTAACTGCCCTAGAAGCGGATAAGATCACCGCTGAGCACGAAGAATTGCAGACTAAAATTGCGGACCTCCAGGACATCCTCGCCCGCCGGGAACGGGTCAACGCCATCATTGAAGAAGAATTGGAGCAAATTAAGGCCATCCACGCCACCCCGCGCCGCACCGTTATTGTCCAAGAGGACGGGGAACTGATCGACACGGATTTAATTGCCAATGACCAAGCCTTAATTTTATTGACGGAACAGGGCTATATCAAACGAATGCCCGCCAACACCTTTGGCACCCAAAACCGGGCCACCAGGGGTAAAGCCGCCGCCAAAATTAAGGAAGACGATGGAGTGGAGCATTTCCTTTCCTGTTGCGACCACGACAAGGTGCTGTTCTTTAGCGATCGGGGGGTAGTTTACAGCCTCAATGCCTACCAAATTCCCATCGCTTCCCGCACCGCCCGGGGAGTCCCCATTGTGCAAATGTTGCCCATCCCCAAGGATGAAAAAATTACGTCCCTGGTTTCCGTCTCAGAATTTGATGACGATACCTATTTCATCATGCTGACCAAGCAGGGCTACATCAAAAAAACGGCCCTGTCTGCCTTCAGTAATATCCGCTCCAATGGTCTGATCGCCATCTCCTTGGTGGAAGGGGACCAGTTGCGCTGGGTACGCTTAGCCAAGGCAGAAGATAGCATTATCATTGGTTCCCAAAAGGGTATGGCCATCCACTTCAAAGCAGATCAGGACGAACTGCGGGCCCTGGGTCGGGCCACCAGGGGGGTTAAATCCATGCGCCTCCGCTCGGGGGATGCCCTCATTAGCATGGATATTTTGCCCAGCCAAGTGGTGGCCAACATTGGCATTGGGGGTGACGATGAAGCGGACGAGGATTTGGGCCCCGATAGCGATGCCATTTTGGAGGAAAGCGAAAATCCTAGCCCTTGGTTGCTGGGGGTAACCATGAAGGGGTTTGGCAAACGGGTGCCGGTGGGTCAGTTCCGCTTGCAACACCGGGCGGGCTTGGGAGTAAAAGCCATCCGCTTCAAATCCAAGGATGATCAGCTAGTGGCTCTCCATGTGGTCAACTTCGACGACGAATTGATGATCGTCACCAACCGGGGCATTATTATCCGCCAATCGGTCAATGATATTTCGCCCCAGTCCCGCAGTGCCACCGGAGTACGGGTACAACGATTAGATGCCGACGATGCGATCGCCGCTGTGGCCCTGGTGCCCCCTTCCGGGGAAGATGAGTTGGCCGAAACCTCAGAAAGCGAAGAGAGTTAATGGTCTCCCAACCTACTGCAACCATTACCCTGGCCGTTGTGGGCGATATCCATGACCAATGGGAATTGGCAGACCACCAAGCCCTCCAGTCCATCGCTGTAGATTTAGTGCTATTTGTGGGGGATTTTGGTAACGAATCATTGCCGGTGGTCAGCTTAATTGCCTCCTTACCCATACCCAAGGCCACGGTATTTGGTAACCACGATGCTTGGTTCACCGCCTCCGATTGGGGCCGCAAAAAGTGCCCCTACGATCGCCAAAAGGAAGACCGGGTGAAAGCTCAGCAGGAACTACTGGGGTTGGCAGATGTTAGCTATGGCCGCCGGGATTTTCAGCAATTTGGCCTCTCGGTGGTGGGGGGCAGGCCCTTTACCTGGGGGGGCAATGAATGGAAAAACAAACAGTTTTTGCGGGAACGGTATGGCATGGAAAGCTTTACCCAGTCCCAAACCCAGATTGCCGCAACGGCCCTGGCTAGCCCCCATGAAACGTTAATTTTTTTGGCCCATAATGGTCCCAGCGGCTTAGGAAATCAGGCAGAATCCATCTGTGGTCGGGATTGGAACCCCTTGGGGGGCGATTTTGGCGATCCCGATTTGGCTTGGGCGATCGCTTCTGTGCGGGAACAGGGTAAACGGGTACCGTTGGTGACCTTCGGCCATATGCACCATCGCCTTAGACATCGTCAGGATCGTCTGCGGGAGAGGGTTTGTGTGGATCATCAAGGAACGGTATATCTCAATGCGGCCTGTGTGCCCCGCATCCAAACGGAAAAAGACGGTTTGCCCCCTGCCCGTAATTTTTCCCTGGTGACTTTGGTTAATGGTGCTGTGGAAAAAATCACCCTGGTTTGGTTACGGAGTAACGGAGAAATTATCAGCCAGGAAACCCTTTGAATTAGTGCCCATTAACTCGCCCAGGCTTAGTTTTTCTGGTTGTGCAGGAATTCTAGGGAGCAAGAATGGTTCAAAACTACGTCCCCCCATGTTATTTTCGCCGCCAGTGTGATCTACCCTGGTTTTACCTATTTTTCATCAACGGAGGGAATAGGGTTTTTCTAAACCATGACTTACCATCAGGGTTTGATTACCCATAATTTCCTCTGCCCCACCATCGGCCACGATCTGCCCCTGATCAATGACTATCACCCGGTCACAGACTTCCAAGACAAACTCCAGATCATGGGAGGAAATGAGCAACGTTTCCTGGAACTGTCCCAAAAAGTTAATCAATTGACGGCGGGCCCTAATATCCAAGCTGGCCGTGGGTTCGTCGCAGAAGAAAATTTTCGGGGCCATGGCCAACAAACCGGCGATCGCCACCATTTGCTTTTCCCCTCCCGACAGGTGATGGGGCAAGCGTTCTAGCAAAGCAGTAACTCCTGTTAACTGGGCCGCCTGGGTCACCCGTTGGGCCACTGTTTCCGCGGACAGACCCATATTTTGCGGACCAAAGGCAATATCATCCCACACAGAAGTGGCAAATAATTGGTCGGTGGGATTTTGAAACAATAACCCCACTTCCGGTAAAAATTTCCCCGGTTGTAGGGGACTGCCCCATAGCTCAATGGTGCCGGCGCTGGGTTTGAGCAGTCCACAGAGTAGTAAAAATAAGGTGGTCTTGCCGCAACCGTTATGGCCAATGATCCCCAACCGCTCCCCCGGGGCAACCTGCAACGATAGACTGTCCAACACTGGTGCCTGGCCACCATAGGCAAAGCATAGTTCCCGCACTGTGATTGCTTTGGGTTCTGGGGATAGAATCGTTTCCTCCTCTCTACCCTGGTCCAGACCCCGTACATTGGTTAAAGTCACAGGCTCACCTCCGCCACCACAAAACCGACGGCGATCGCCAATACAGTCACCGTTAAACCCCAACCCCTTGAGCATTGCTCTGTTGTGGTGACTGTGCCCCCCAGGGAAGTTGTTTGGCCGTAACCCCGTAGGATCATGGCTTGGTAAACCCGTTGAGACTGTTCATAGCTACGGAGCAAAAGATTCCCCAACAACATCGCCCAGTGGGCTATTGATCGCCGTTTTGCCGGCCGTTGTCCCAATCCTCGTAATTGCATTGCTTGCTTCATGGTGCCGAGAGTATGGGCAATGTCGTATAGGTAACGGTAGGCCAACAGGGCCATATCCGCCATCAAAGGAGGTAAACCCAAACGACGTAAACATCTGACCATAGTTAGAAAAGGGGTGGTGCCAAAGATAATAAAACCCAGGGTAAGAATGGAGAAAAATCGCCCGGCAATGAGCACCATGGCCGTTAACCCCTCCCCACGAACACTGATCCATCCCCACTGCCCCAGCACCGTTTCCCCACTGGTAAAAGGCAGTAGAATAACCACCGCCAAAATGAATAACCCAGGATAACTGCAGCGTTGGCGCAGAAAACTTAGGGGTAAAGCGGATAATCGATAGAGCAACGCAGTCACAGTCACCATGGGAATAACTAACCAAACCCGTTGCACCATGGCCAAGGCAAACATTAACGCCATGAGGCTGACTAGTTTTTGCCGGGGTTCCCAACGATGCATTGGCGATCGCCCAGGTACATAGGTTTCTAAACCAATCAAGCCCACGGCCTAACCCTCCAATAATTCCGGTTTGACCCGTTGCAAAAATAAAACCACCATGACAGTGAATATACCTTCCAGCAGTATTAGGGGTAAATGTCCGAGGGCCACCACCAGAATGGCCCGGTGTTCAGCGGCGGCATCTAAGCCAGTCGGTAAACTGGTCAAAGTCAGGCTAATGAAAATTAGCACAGTTAAGGCTAAACCCCCACTGCCCCCCAAAAAAGCACAAATACCAGTGGGCCAGGGCTCCGGTAGAAATTTTTCCAGGCCATAGCGCAGTTGAAAAATATGATAGGCCGCCAACGCCGGTAACCCCATTAACACCCCATTAATACCCAAAGTGGTCAGTCCCCCGTGGCCTACCATCAACGCCTGGAAAAAGAGACCAATCAAAATAGCGGGCAGGGCAAAATAACCCAGTATTACCCCCAACAAACCATTGAGTACGAGATGGACACTGACTGGGGGCAGGGGAATATAAAGGGAGGACGCAACAAAAAAAGCTGCCGTCAGTAACGAAGCTTTGGGGATGTTTTCTAAGGTATTCCCTTGATGGTTAATTTGCCTTAAACAATACCAGGTGGCCAGCCCCGTTACCGCATAACCCCCTGCCACTATCTGGGGAGGCAATAGACCATCGGGAATGTGCATCTAGGTTCTACCTTTGCTGTGGCTTTGACTTTTACTGCTAAAAAATAGGGCTGTGCCCACAAATCCCCAAATGACTGCTCCGATGGTAATGCCCCGTTGCATGGGGGATAGGGCGGCGGCGTTGGGAACGGAGGCTACGGTGATCTCCGGGGTCATTTGGTCGGAGTTGGATTGCTCGGAACCTGAATCCATTGTGCCACCATTGGCTGTTTTCGCCTGCCAAGGTATGGTGACCATAGCCCCATGGCCCCCTTGCCGCACAGCCACTTCCCAGTTACCAGGGCGATCGCCTGGAGGGGTGAAGGTAAATTTACCCTGTTCGTCGGTGACCCCCGTTAACCAAGGTTGGGAGGAACTGTCTGGAGCATAGACCAACACCTGGGCTTCCGTCATGGGTTCTCCGGAGTCGTATTGGGCTGCCACGGCGATCGCCGCCACGGAATGATGTTCTACTTTAACTCCGTGGGCGAGGACAGGGGCCGTGTGGCTAAGTATGCCTCCCGCTAAAAAAAACAAGATTAAACTAGATTTCATCGGATTTACTGGTTGACGGAAGTGGTGGTGTTAAATTCTCGGGTTTGTCGGCAATGGCCTTCCCCCACATGGCCAAGGTTGGCCAAAACTTGCAAAAAGGTTTGATAATCTGCCTCACCTAATTGGGCTTGCAAATCCTCGCTGTTGATTTCAATGCCCTTTTCCTGGGCCAGGGCCGCTAGGGGGGCAAAACCGAAAGCACTAAGGTTAATGTCGCTGTCGGCGGATTCTTTCCCTTCCCCAAATAAATGATCTAAGTGAAAGGTTGCTTCCAAATCGGCCTTACCCCCGGCAGTTAAAATGCCTTTGCGTTCATCTCCGACAAAATCACCACAAATAAAGCCCAATTGCTCCTTCACCCCTAATTTGAACGGAATTGTCCGACCATCTTTAGTTGCCGTTCCCTCCAGTAAAATTGAGTAACCTTGGGCTGGACCTGCTGCGGCCAGGGGCATTTGCCAAGATAAAGCGTTAAATTTTCCCGCCGGAGCCGGGGTTTCCCCCACTAAAACAGTTTCAGCGTCTTTTCCTGCCGCTGCTAAATCCACTACGGTGGACCCTGGTATGGCGATCGTCACGGCCGTATCTGGCAATGGAGCATCAGTGCTGGCATCAAAGGTCGGTTCGATCTGGTAAGCATTAATTTCCGCCAGGGAAACATAAACGTGACTAAAGTCCAGAGACCAGCCATCCTTAGTGGTCAGACCTTCCCGGGCCCGTTGTTCTCCGTTGGCCCGCACTGTTAAAGTGCCCTGGTTCACTGGGGGAGAGGCTTTCAGTTCTGGGGAGGAAAGGGTTTCACCACCACAGCCAGATAGCAATACCAATAGCAGTGATGCCAAAGACCACCCCCTTGTAAATGGCGATCGCATAGTTTTCCCTGGGAGGCACAAACAACGCTTCTGATGTGTTCTTCCCATAGTCAAAGGTGGAAAAATTTACCTGACACTGGAGAGATTGGAAGCACAATTCCTACTTAACCTTGCCTGCTCAAAAAGTACAATACCCTCTGGGGGCAAGGGGCATCCAGTTTCCCCCTTGTTTCTTGACAGTAGGGCAGGGCATAGGTAAGCCCAAAATTTGGTTTAATAGCGGCACTAATGGGGAAGCTCCCAGCTCCCTATTGTCCCTGGCCCTAACCGGGAAGCATGGATCATAAACTCTATCTCTGGGGACAAATTTTGTGGACGGGGAGGAAACTACTTTTTTTCCAGGTTGGTTACCCTTTTGTTCGGACTTAATTCATACATTTTTGTTAACTTCAGTAACAATAGATACCGTTATGGAAATCTCCTAGGGTTTTATGTTATGTTGAGTGTAAATCTAAATGTAAGTTTTTCACTGCCTTTCGGAGGGTAGAAGTAATGAATAATCGTAAACGTGTTTTGACTCAAACGGCGATCGCCCACAAAGAAACCCTGCGTCAAAACCTCCAGCACCGACTAGAGCGGGCTCGGGCCGCCGGCAATCAGTCCCTTGTCAGTCAACTGGAAGCAGAAGCCGCTTACCTCCATCTGTAGGTTGGATTGGTGGGGTTTTGAGTGCCCCAAAGACGCCAAGAACATAGTTGACTAATGGTTGACAAAGTTTGCAAGAAATTTCTAGAGTTGATGGCGATTTATCCCCGGGATAGGTCGCCTTTTTGCTGGGATTTGCACCATTAACAGCCTGTAAACAGAAATATTGTTTGAATCTTAACTGCCCCATGCTTGTCCGGAAATTTCCAGCATTAAACTTAAAGTGAGTTCGAGTCACTACTGGAAGTTTCTAATCAAAGAAAACCTGCCAAAAGTTTTCCTCCCTGGGGGGTTTCTGTTGAGATTTCCTTGACCCAGGTCAGCTCAAACCGAAATGGGCACTCCTTGTCCTTGGCATAAATAATCACTCGAACTTTTCGGGGCAGACCTTCTGGGAAAAATCGTCCCAACGTTTCAGCAACTCGGCTTCGGTGTTTTTTTCACTAGTATCCAAGAGTTGCAGGGGAAAAAGATGAAATTGCCGATGGCGATTAAAAGCATCCATTGCCGCTTGACTTGCCTGTATGCGAGCCACCTCCAGGGTAGCTTGACTGCTGCAAATAGTTTCCGCATAGATATTTATGGCCAGTGTCTGATTGAAGTTGTCAGGAAATTCGAGGGGCTGGAAAAATGCAAGCAACATCACACTAGGTTCTCTCCCAGGCAGAATAACTTTAGACAAGTCCAAGCTTAAACCAAAACTTTATGTTAATTATCTTAAAATATTAGATAAGAAAATTTGGGTAACAGATATAATTACCTAATGATTAAGCATTGAGGTCTAAATCATGAAGGTATTACATTTGGTGCTGATGGCAACTTTCTCTGTGGTTTATGCAACCCTTGCTGTGGCAAGTCCCATTACCTACTATGGTCAGAAAGGGGAATATACCGTCGACTACGAAGCAGGAACCTATCGAGGCTGTGTTTATGGGACAGGCTGTATTAAATTAGGTCCCAGCCGTAAAGCAGGCATTTCAACTTGGAAAAATGGAGATTATACCTACTCAATTAATGACAACACAGTGGAAGTTTATCTAAAAGGTAAATTAATTTTTAAAGATACATTTAATTAAGATTAATTTCTCCACTCCCCTTCTTTCCAAACAGTTTAAGTGTTTTGAGAATGAGAACGTCAATTCATTCTTTGGAATCAGAATTGGTAACCAAATTACCTAGTGGTTCGCCATGGGATTAGGTTTCGCTAACCTAAAGATAATTTGCCAATGCGTCCGTAGTTAAATGCCCGGTTTTTTCCCAAGAGAATGCCCCGGCCCTGGCTAAGCCCTGTTGCTGTAACTGCTGACGCAAACTGTCATCCTTCCACACCTGCTCCATGGCTTGGTAAATTTCCCCAACATTAAAAGGGTCAACCAGTAGGGCGGCATCCCCTGCCACTTCCGGTAGAGAGGAGACGGAGGAAGTAATTACCACCGTGCCACAGGCCATGGCTTCCAGCACCGGAAAACCAAATCCTTCCCAGAGAGAAGGAAATACCAGGGCGATCGCCTGGCGATAAAGTTGCCGCAGTTGGTCGTAGCTGACGTAGTCCAAACAATGCACCAATGGACCAATGCCTAATTGCTCTGCCAAGGTCATTAATTTGGGGGTGTAACGGCGATCGGTGGGGCCTGCCAAAATTAACTCAACATCTCGATTGTTGGTAGTTTGGATAAACCGGGCAAAGGCTTCGATCAGCCTGGCCACATTTTTATGGGGGTCGTGACGGCCCACAAAGAGAAAGTAGGGCTTTTCCCTAGAGGGTAAATTATCTTCCCCTAGCTGAAAATGCTCCCGGTCATATCCCAAGGCGATCGGGGTAATTTTACTGGCAGGAATTTGGAAATAATCCACCACATCATCGGCCGTGGCTTGGGAGTTGCAAAGAATATGTTCCGCTTGTCCCAACACCAAGGGCAGATAAAACTTGCAATAGCTGGTTAGGGGAGATTTCCAATGGGGAAACCGGAGGGGAATTAGGTCGTGTACCATCACCACTGTGCGGCAACCGGACCAAAGGGGAGCTTCGGGAATCGGAGAAAAAAGCAAGGAAGCCTTTAACTGTTGGCAAAGTTTTGGTAACTGAAACTGGGTCCAGACTAGACGGTTAAAATGGCCCCGACTGCCCTGGGCCGGGGTGAGATTATTCGGCACGGTTTGGCAAGCAAAATTAGCCACCATGTGAGAGGTTAGTAAGGTTGGGTTGAGGGATTTAAGATGGGGAAAAACGTTGCTGGCATAGACGCTCAACCCCGTCGGTTGGGCCAGCAAAAAGGAAAGATTAATTAGTAAGTGGGAATCGGCCATGGCAACAATGCTGACCTACTTTTTGCCGGGAATGGGACCCCGTCGTCCTTGGCCGTAGCTAGATTCCTGGAGAAACTTTTGGAAGTGTTGCACGTAGGGATGGGCTGCCGATCGCCCTAATTCTTCCAAAGCTTGTTGGTAGGGGGTCTCAGAACGATAAATCAAGCGAAAGGCCTGTTTGAGGGCACTCAGATCCTCCGCCGACATGCCAGACCGTTGCAAACCGATGAGATTCAAAGAACGTACCCGGGAAGGATTACCCTCCACAATGGTAAAAGGTGGCACATCCCGTTCAATGCGACTCATGCCCCCCACCATGGCCAACCGGCCAATATGGACAAATTGGTGGACTCCCAAAACACCACTGATTCTCGCCTGGGACTCAATATGGATATGCCCCGCCAAAGCCACTGAGTTGGCAATGATTACTTCATTTTCAATGACGCAATTGTGGGCCACATGGGCATAGGCCATCAACAAATTGCGATCGCCAATGCGGGTCACTGCCCCCTCTTCCGTCGCCCGGTTAATGGTGACGTATTCCCGAATTTGGTTATTGTTGCCAATTTTGACCCAGCTTTCTCCCCCCTTATACTTCAAATCCTGGGGTTCACAACCAATGACTGCACCGGGAAAAATACGATTTCCTGTACCAATTTCCGTGGGGCCTTCCACCACCACATGGGGGCCGATCACAGTGTTAGCCCCGATGGTAACTTTTTCCCCGATGACACTAAAAGCCCCCACCTGGACTGTGGCATGTAACTGGGCTTGGGGATGGATAATGGCCGTTGGATGGATAGATGGGGACAAGGTCGCTTCTCCCAAGCGGTTATCAGTCAACATTAATCTCTCGGAATGGGGGATAATCGGAGCAGGGACAAGGGCAAATAACTTCCCCATAGATTAGCAGGCATTGTACCCCCTGGAGTGACCCCCAGGAGCTTGATCTTCTCTGCAACTCTGATTACAATCCAGTGGTTTGGTGATGGTGTCAATTTCGTCTTGGTGTTAACCCGTATGCTTAGCTCTATCGGTTCTAACGGCTCTAAACATAATCTTAAGAAGTATTTTAAACAACTCCGCCGTCCCTTTGCTCCCATTGGCTGTGGTCTGTTGATGGCCAGCGGTATGGTTTTTGCTCCGATCGCCGCCGTGGCTGGGGACTGGAACCAGTTTGATGTTTGTGTGAGCGAACTGAAGCGGAATGGAGTCAGCGATGATGCAGCCGCCTCCGGTTGTGCCCAGGCGATTATTCCCAAGGAAATGTCCCAATGCGTCAACATGATCAGCCGTAACACCAACATCACCGGCATTGTGGCGTTGCAATCCTGTTTCCAGGTACGTCGCCCGGTGGATTTGGGGAACTGTGTGGTGGACATTGACCGGGGGGTAGTGGGGCGAAACCGCTCTCCAGAGGGGGAAGATGTGACCATGGCTGCCCTCAATAGCTGTCGCCAAAGTTTACTGCCTGGCCGTCATTCGGAATGTGTGCTGGCCCTGAGTCGGGAAGTTTCCGATTTCACACCCCAAAAAGCGATGAATACCTGCCTAGCGGCGGAGGATTTCCCCCGGGATCTTTTCCCTGCCTACAGTGAAACCCAACCAAATTAGTTTAGTTATTAATTTCGCCTAGTAACTCTTAGAAGGGTTCATGGTACTCCAGACCAGCAGTTTTGCTCGGGGAGAACTGGGTGGATGACTAACTGTGTTTGTCATGTGAACTGTCCACTGACCTTGAAGTTTTTTCCAGGTAAATTCCAGGTAATGGCAATGGGGTTTTCCAGCAGTTCTGGATAATTTGGAATCAACAACCAAATTAGGTGAACGGCAATGAATATTGTTTCACTTCTAGCCTCCGGTTTAACCCTAGCCACAGTAGGCCTTGTTTCTGGCCAGGGAGCCCTAATGGCCACCGGCACGGCCATGGTGACCGCCAGTGGGGCCAGTGCAATCACAGTTGTAGAGCAAAAAAAGAAATTTGATTCTGTCCTACGGCAATTAGAGGATAACTTTGCTTCCAGCCAAGGGCAAATGCAAGCTTCTATGGCGGCGATCGCCGAACAGATCAGCCGATTGGAACAGGACACAAAGGTAACGGAGAAAATGGCCCAAAAAGTTGACCGGGTTCACACGAGTAACCGTTTGGTGGTGGGTAAACTGCAAAAATACCAACGGCAACACCTGGTTATGGCCGCCACCTTAGAACAGCAAGGACAAGAGTTGGAGCAACTTCAGCAAAAGACACCGAAATCCATCCCCCCGATAGTCAGCGTTTCCGAAGCAGGGGCCAGTAAGATAGTTTCCCTCGTGCCCAACCTGACTCAGCAGATTTCCACCACAGCCCATATCGTTATCGACGGCAATAATTTCAGCAAAAATGCCCAGGAGTTGGGTTTAGAAATTAACTGGAAATTTCTCAAGGTTGCCTTAGTGGCCCTAGCCGAGGACAGTGACGGTTTCAACCTCAAATACTACGGTGGTATTTACCAAAAACCGACCCAAGCCCAGCGGGAAAAACTCAAACACCTGCGGGACCTCAAATATGAAGTAGTTTCCCTGCCCGTGGCCCAATTGCCCAATGGTCAATCTAAAACCCTAGGGGACGATATGGCGATCGGAGTGGATTTAATGGACTGCGCTCGGTCGGGGGATGAGGTGATCCTAGTTACGGGAGATGGAGACTTTATCCCCTTGATTGAAAAATTGCTTGATCGCCAAGTGCGGGTGAAAGTGGTTGGTTCGGCTCAACATACTAATTACCGCCTGAAAAAATACCGGGGCCAAGGCTTTGAGTTTATTGCCCTAGAGTCCCTGGTCGATCAAATTGTGCACCTGAAAAAACCACGGGTTGCCTAGCATAGGTTGCAACTGCTGACGAAGATTAGCCGGATAGTTCACTACGGCCCCGATGACCACGATCGCCGGGGCTTGAAAATTTTCTGCCTCAATCTGGGCCAAAATAGTGGCAAAAGTACCCACCAATTCCTGTTGTTCTGGACAGGTTCCCCAGCGAATCAGGGCAATGGGAGTATCTTCTGGCAACCCCGCCAACTGTAACTGGGGCAAAATAGTGGCCAAACTATACACCCCCATATAAATCACAATGGTCTCCGATCCCCTGGCGATCGCCGCCCAATTCACCTCTGGCCGATATTTGCCTGCCGCTTCGTGGCCAGTGACAAAGGTAACGGAAGAGCTATAACTCCGATGGGTGAGGGGAATGTGAGCATAGGCCGGTGCTGCAATGCCCGCCGTAATGCCCGGCACCACCTCCACTTCAATACCAGCCCGTACTAAATCTTCCATTTCTTCCCCTCCCCGGCCAAAAATAAACGGATCTCCCCCTTTGAGGCGTACCACCACCGCATATTTTCGGGCCAATTGCTCCAACAGCGCCGTCGTTTCCTGTTGTAATTTTGTATGTCTGCCCCTTCTTTTCCCCGCATCCACCAATTCCGCTTGGGGATTAACCATGGCCAAAATAGCCGGACTTACCAAAGCGTCATAAACCACCGCCTCAGCATTTTCCAACAAAGCCTTGCCCTTAATGGTCATTAATCCGGGATCCCCAGGGCCGGCACCAACCAAATACACCTTTCCCATCAGTCCGTTGTGCAAATCTAGAACCACCTTTTCGATAATTTTGTTAGTTTTGAATGGCAATTATTAATTAACTAAAGTCTCTATTTTGACCTCCGGTAAAGCCCCCTGCATTTTGCCAAACCAATCGATCAGATTATCCATTTGTTTAGCCGGTGGCAATACCCCCAGTCCCCGCACCACCACTTTTTTCGTACTGTAAACAAAGCGGGATTGGAGATGGCTGGGCAAATTTTCTGCTAACAACTTCCAGGCTGGTTCTTCCATGGGGGTTTCCAGAACAAGATTTTGTTTGCCCTCCACCTTAATGCGGGAAAAGCCCAAAGACTTAGCTAAATGCTTGAGCTTTACCACTTTAAATAATTCTTCCACTGGACTCGGTAGTGTACCATACCGATCGCCCCAATCCAGGGCAACTTTGGGTAACTCATCGGTGGATTCAATGCTGGTAATGGTGCGGTAGGCGGCCATTTTTTCTTCCAAATCGGGAATGTAATCACTGGGAATGAAGGCCGTCAGGGACAGGTCGATTTGGGTATCCTCCACTTTGGGAATTTCCTGCCCTTGAATTTCCCGGATGGCATCCTGCAACATTTCCATGTAAAATTCATAGCCGATCGCCTCAATTTGTCCGGATTGTTCTGCCCCCAACAAATTACCTACACCCCGAATTTCCATGTCTCTAGTGGCTAGTTGATAACCGGAGCCCAGTTGGCTAAATTCCTGGAGTGCCCGCAGTCTTAACCTTGCTTTCTCTGTTAGCTGTTTTTGATTAGGATAGAGTAACCAAGCATGGGCCTGAATGCCCGATCGCCCCACCCGTCCCCGCAGTTGATAGAGTTGGGCCAAGCCAAATTTTTGGGCATCTTCGACAATAATTGTGTTTACCCTGGGAATATCCAAACCAGCCTCGATAATGGTAGTACACACTAGAATATCCGCCTCTCCATCATTGAAGGCCAACATGGTACTTTCCAGTTCCGATTCCTCCATTTGACCGTGGCCAATGGCAATGCGAGCACTGGGCACCATCTGGCGCAATTGTCCTCCCAACTCTTCGATGCCTTCAATGCGGGGCACCACATAAAAAACCTGGCCTCCGCGGTCTAGTTCGTTGCGGATGGCGGTGCGAATTACTTCGGGGTTATAGGGGGATAAATGGGTTTTAATGGGACGGCGGGAAGGAGGCGGAGTGGTAATTAAGCTCATTTCCCGGATCCCAGACAAGGACATATAAAGGGTGCGGGGAATGGGAGTAGCAGTGAGGGTTAAGACGTCCACTTCCGTTTTTAAGGTCTTAATTTTTTCCTTTTGGTTAACGCCAAAGCGCTGTTCTTCGTCAATGACTAGTAAGCCCAAATCTTTGAATTTCACCGATGGGCCCAATACCTGTTGGGTACCTACCACAATATCCAGTTCACCACTTTTTAACTTAGCTAAAATTTCCTTTTTTTCTGATGCTGTCCGGAAGCGATTTAACAACCCAATGGTGATGGGATAGGGGGCAAATCTTTCTTTAAGCGTGTGGTAATGCTGTTGGGTTAACACCGTGGTGGGAGCCAATAAAGCCACCTGTTTATTCCCACTGGTTACGGCCTTAAAAATAGCCCGCACTGCCACCTCCGTTTTACCAAAGCCCACATCGCCACACACTAATCGATCCATCGGGCGATCGCCTTCCAGATCCCGTTTCACATCCTGCACTGCCTTGAGTTGATCGGGGGTGGGTTGGTAGGGAAAAGAATCCTCCAATTCCTGTTGCCAGGGACTATCCGGGGGATAAGCATAACCCATTTGTTTTGCCCGTTTGGCATAGAGATTGAGCAAATCCACTGCCAACTTTTTGACCGCTTTACGGACTTTATTTTTGGTGGCTTCCCAAACTTTCCCCCCCATTTTATGCAGTTCTGGCGGTCTAGTGCCCGTATGGCGAAAACGGGATAAACTGTCCAAACTGTCCGCAGGTACCCGTAAAATACCGTCGGCGTATTGGATCATTAAATATTCCCGATTGGCCAAGGCATCCAACTTTAAAAATTTACCAATGCCATGGCTTTTATGGACGACATAATCTCCGGGGGAAAGTTTATTAATATCAACTTGTTTAGAGGTGGCCCGCCGTCGTTTCCGGACATATTCCGGTGTGGCTAAAGCGTGTTGCCCAAATAGTTCCCGGTCCGTAACTAGCACCACCCGAAATGTTGGCAGAATAAAGCCCTCCAGTTCCGCCATGCCCGCATATTTTAAAGTCACCGCTGTCCGTTGGATGTGGCTTTTTTCAATGGCAGGGTAATCCCTGGGGTTGGCAATGAACTGCACCGCACAGTCATGTTCTTGCAAGAGGGAAACGGTGCGACTGGGTTGGGCTGAAATCAACCAAGTGCTGTATTGTCCCAAGGTCAAACCACTATAAATTTCCCGTTTACCCCGTAAAATTTCCGCTAACTTGGCAAATTGGTGGGGCATGGTGGGGATTGGCCGGGCCGAAATGTCCAAACTATCCGTATTAACTTCGTGGATTTCCGACAGGGCGATATAAGTAAAACTTTC
Organism: Synechocystis salina LEGE 00031; assembly: GCF_015207985.1. Classification (GTDB taxonomy): domain Bacteria; phylum Cyanobacteriota; class Cyanobacteriia; order Cyanobacteriales; family Microcystaceae; genus Synechocystis; species Synechocystis salina. The sequence continues at coordinate 32,417 of NZ_JADEVV010000025.1, forward strand.
CTTCAGGCGATCGCCAAGGGCCGAAAAATCCCGATGCAATTGGGGCAAATCCTGCAACTGCAAAGCTGACCAATCCTGGGCCACCGCATCAAACCACCGTTCACTATGGGCCGCACATTGTTCCGGTTCATCCAGCACACAAACCGTTTCCGTCGGCAAATAGTCCAATAAACAAGCAGGCTCAGCAAAGGCCAAACCCAAAAATCGCTGCAATCCCTCCTTGCCAAACAATGCCTCAGTTTCCGCATCTTCTCCCCAAGCAGAGAGATCGATGGCCTGGGCATTTAGGGCCGGTTCAATTACCTGGTCAAAACTGGTGGGGGTCAGCACCAAACCAGTCAAGTCATCCAAAGAACGCTGGCTCGAAGGATCGAACTCCCGAATTTTTTCCAACTCATCGCCAAACCATTCCAGCCGCACTGGTAGCTCCGCCGACACCGGAAAAATATCAACAATGTCCCCCCGCCGACTCCATTGTCCCTCTGTTTCTACGGTGCTCCCCCGTTCATAGCCCAATCTAGCCAGGGTTAACTCCAGACTTTTGCTATCCATCTCCTGACCCCGCCGTAGGGCCAAGCAGTACTGCCGCAGGGTTGCCACCGGGGGTAAATGGGGCTGTAGAGCCTTTTCCGTGGCAATAATCGCCTTGCCCTTAACCTGATGGCCCTGGATCAATTCCGCCAACACCTGCATTTGTCCCCAGACCATTTCCGATTCCAGCCGCCCAGTGTCATAGGGGGAAGCTTCCGAAGTGGGGTAGAAGTTAACGGTTTGCCAACCCATCAGTTCTAACTGTGCTGTCCACCGTCCGGCTTCTTCCAACGTGGCAGTGATGACCAAAAGATTTTTCTCTAAGGACTGGGCCAAACTGGAAACAATCAACCCCTTGGGTAAGCGGGGCAGCCCACTGAGTTGCACATGGCCCCGCTTTTGTAATTTTTCCCGCAGGTCTTTGCTCAGAGGTAGGGTTTGCAGATGGCGCAGAATGGAGGAAAAGGTCATTGGGTTCAGAGCAGAGGAGATATTAACAAATCTTAGCCTGTTCCCCAGCCCAGCAGAATTTTTGTCCCTATTCCACCATTCCCCTGGTGAAGAACAGTCCCAGCGATGTCCCAGGTTAGGCCATGGTTAATAATTAATCCCAAAGAAAGTCGGCCCCGAGGCTTGGCTCCCAGGAAAACCTTTCCCTTGCTTCAGTTGTCAAAAACAAGGACGACCAAAACCTCCAACTGCCAGCGGACTTCAGGATCGAAAGAAGGGAAAAGGGAATCGGGAAAATTCTGTCATTAATGGAGATTAGCTATCTTTGTTCTGGCGGAGAAAGACCCGGTACACTCCGTAGAGAATCACCAGCAAAATGGCCAAAGTTACCAGGGAAGCCACAAACCTCAGCACCTGGGTCAAAATCGAAAAGGTAACGAACAAAACGGCGATCGCCACGGCCCCCTTGGCGGGGAGGGGCAACTTATCAAACCATTGCTGGAACTGCAACCAATATTTGCGAGCCGCACCGGTGATGCCATCGTCTCCCGTATCGTAGGAATCCACCACCTCTACTTTGGGGGCTTTAACTTCCTGGTCTTGATAATCTGATGGGGTCATAGACGAATTTTCCTGACAAGATCGCTACCAAGGCAACCACTGGGGCCATTGGCCAAGGATCATAGCACAACTGCCGGCCCTCCTTGGTAAGGTCACGGGTTAGGGCCTTGGGGGGAAAGAGTGACCCACAATGCAATCCCTTGGTCAATCACCAAACCCAGCCAACAGAGAATTTGTTTCCGGTGCCGATGCTATGTTTTTCTGTCCCCCCCAGAATTCACTCCGCTACCCATGGTGGGCTGACTGCCAACTCCCTCGACTCCTTACCAAGACTGGCTAACTATGCCGTCACTAGAGGGAAGTTTCCTTGACGGGACTTTTTTGCCAACAGGATTCCAGCAAAGAGATCTGATACATCGACCAAAAATGGGTCAACCGCCATGTTGCCTTTGACTCGCGACTGAAAATGGGTTGATTCAAATAACAAAACCAGAAACGAAATACTTGTCTGAGCTTCCAGAACATGGTCGGTTTCCTCCCAAAACATTGAGTTGATATGTTCACAAAAGATTTGATCTGCTGTCGATCACCCACCACTATCCAAATTGTCCCACTGCTTTTTGGAAACGGAACAAATTCTTTACACCTTGTAATGCAAGCTTTTACAGACCTTAATAAACTTTATTTATCTCTCCAATAAGATTTTCTGGGGTCTACTCCCCAATTTACGTGGTAGCTTGTGGAAGCTTGTAACGAAAATCTTGTCCGCCTTTTCGTACTATGTGCGGATGAGTGGGACCGCCGAAGACTCAGTAACTTATTTGCTTAAGTTTTCACCACTACCCTCTGATTCAATCGGGGTTTGCAGTCCTTGACCTTTACCTCTAAGTCTATGAAAGGAATTAACGTTTGTCGCTCGATCGCCGGTGTTATTGGCACAGCGAGTTTGACAACCCTGGTTTGGGGTAACTGCCCTTCTGGATTGTTGGCCTTAAACACCATCATCGAAGCGGATGCTCCGACAGCCGTTTCAGAGAATAATTCTTCTCTAGCTCCCTTAGAATCCTCCGTTACCGCCGCTTCTTCCAATCCGGTTTCCACTTTCCAAGACACCGAACTGATTTCTTTAGTTCCCCACCAAGGCCCGGAAAATCGTTTAGCTGTTACTCTGCGGGTGAACCAAATTCCCGTGGTCACCTTTTTGGGCACTGCCGCCGAGTTGACCGCCCTGGGCAATGACCAAGCCACTGACACCATGGAACGGGCCCAAACCGTTGCCCGTCGCCTCGATGAACTGAGCGGGGCTAAGTCCTTTGACCCAAGCACAATCAAAGTGGATCTAGATGCCACGACCAAGCAACTGGTGGTTAAATCCGTCGACGAAATTCTCCTGACCATCAACAAAAATACAGTTTTACCGGAAAAACCCCTCTCCGCCCCGGAAACGGCCCTGCAAACTGCGAACCGTCTCCGCCGTTTGTTGGGGGGGGCAGAGCCTATTGTCGCTTTACCGGCGGCTCTGCAGGTGGCTCGGGTGAATGCCTTTGATGCCGCTACAACGATTAAAAGAATTAAGGGAGGCATTGCTTCCTGGTACGGTCCTGGATTCCATGGGCGACGCACCGCTAATGGTGAGCGTTTTAACCAAAATGCCCTCACGGCGGCCCATCGGACTTTGCCCTTTGGCACTAGGGTGAAGGTGACCAATCTCCGCAACGGCCAGTCTGTGGTGGTGCGCATCAATGACCGGGGGCCCTTCACTGGGGGACGGGTAATTGATCTTTCCGCTGGGGCGGCCAGGGCGATCGGTATCCATAGCAGTGGCGTGGGTAATGTAGCCCTGGACATTGTGCAGTAATAATTAAAAATTCATAATTCTGGGCTATGCCATTGCTCCCAAGCATACTGGACTGTTTGTTTTCCTCTGGAAGTTTGGGGGCACAATCAACCCTGGCATAGTCCATTGTCAATATTTAGACCCATTAACTCCTACCGATCTACTTTGCCCATGGCGATCGGGGGGTTTTTGCTTTGGTGATTGATGGAAGAATCTCTTACTCTATCCCTTGCAGTCGTTATCGGGAAAATGTCGGTGAATACCATTGCCCTCGCCATGGCTTTGTAACAAAACTATACATACAATGGGGGGATGGCCATGCCTGCTCCATTACCGCCCCACCAATGCAGATTGAATCGAAAACCAATTCTAATATCCGTTCCGGGTTAACCCTGATTGCGCCTTTTTTCCTGTGGGGAACGGCCATGGTGGCGATGAAGGGGGTTTTGGCAGATACTACGCCCTTTTTTGTGGCAACGGTGCGCCTGATACCAGCGGGGATCTTGGTCTTGCTCTGGGCCATGGTGCAAAAGCGTCCCCAACCCCAGGATTGGCAGGGCTGGGGCTGGATTATTTTATTTGCCCTGGTGGATGGCACCCTTTTCCAAGGATTTTTAGCCCAGGGGTTGGAGCGCACAGGGGCAGGCTTAGGTTCCGTGATTATTGATTCCCAACCGATCGCCGTGGCGTTACTATCCAGTTGGCTATTCAAAGAAGTGATCGGCGGTTTGGGCTGGCTGGGGCTGCTACTGGGGGTAGGGGGCATCAGCTTAATTGGCCTGCCGGATGAATGGTTCTATCAGCTTTGGCATCTGCAAAGTTTGACCATCAATTGGAGTGGGCCTGCGTTGGTAGAAAGTGGCGAGTTATGGATGTTGCTGGCCTCCCTGTCCATGGCGGTGGGCACAGTGCTGATACCCTTTGTCAGCCGTCGGGTGGATCCGGTGGTGGCCACGGGTTGGCATATGATCATCGGCGGTTTACCCCTATTGGCGATCGCCTTGGTGGAAGATCCCCAACCTTGGCGCAATATTGACCTGTGGGGTTGGGGCAATCTGGCCTATGCGACGGTGTTTGGCAGTGCCATTGCCTATGGGATCTTTTTCTACCTTGCTTCCCGGGGTAATTTGACCAGCTTGAGTTCCCTCACTTTTTTAACGCCCATTTTTGCCCTCAGCTTTGGTAACTTGATTTTGGGGGAACAACTTAGTGCTCTGCAATGGTTGGGAGTCGCCTTTACGTTGGTGAGTATTTATTTAATTAACCAGCGGGAACAGTTAAAGATACAACTGCGGGCCATGTGGGGTTTGGTTCGTAAACCCGTAGTGAACGATTAATTTGGCATAATTGGGCACTGTTTCATCTACTTCTGCCTGAAACCCCAGCTATTTATTTGTTGTTCAATTCAAAATTCCCAGGAACTTTGCCCTATGGCCATGGAGGTAAAAATTTGTGGTTTACGCCATCCCGCCCAAGCCCAGGCGATCGCCGCTTTGGGATTCACCACCCTGGGATTTATTTGTGTGGAAGCTTCCCCCCGTTACGTCAGCCCCAAGGAAATTGCCCTGGTTCTGCAAAGCTTAACTGCCCATGACGAGCTATCGGCGATCGGGGTGTTTGCCAATGCCTCCCTACCTAAACTAGGGGAATTTCTAGCCCAAACCAACCTCAACGGCATCCAACTCCACGGTGATGAAACTCCCGAATTTTGCCGCCAAGTTAAACAAGCATTTCCCCAACATCGATTGATCAAAGCCCTCCGGTTAAGGCGATCGGAAGATTTGGCACGGGCGGAAGCCTATTATGATGCAGTGGACATTCTCTTACTCGATGCCTACCATCCAGAACAACTGGGGGGAACTGGGCAAACCCTTCCTTGGCAAAAGCTACAGCAATTCAGACCGCCCCTACCCTGGTGGTTAGCGGGGGGATTGACTCCTATCAATGTTCAAGAGGCGTTAAACCTGCTCCGGCCCGACGGCATTGATCTATCCAGTGGAGTAGAAAAGGCTCCGGCGGATAAGGATTTGGCAAAGATCGCCCAGTTACGGGCTCAATTGGATGCCCTCACAATTTTGCCCGATGTAAATCATCCTGAAAAAACCTAGGCTTTTTTAGACCGATCGCCATGGGTAGGACAGGGGGGCGCACTCAAACTTCGGTTTAACCAACCTTCTGCCTGTTGTACATGGGTCAATGCTTCCTGGGGGTTATCTTTGAGCAGATACACCAATGCCGCTGCCAATTCCTGACCAGCCTGGGCTTGGCGGTTACCCTTCAAACGATGCCAATCCTGGGGGGCGATCGCCAATCTTTCTGCCAGGGCCTGGGCCAGTTCTAGGGCAGAAAGTTCGGGGTGACTCACAAGGGAAGAGGTTTGGGAAGCAAAGGGAATCATGGTTGCAAACTGCTGGGAAAATTACGAACACCAAACCACGGATGGCCGGTTAACTGATTTGATTATGACCTTTTTTGCCGGGAGCCTGTTGGAAATTGTCCCAGCTCTCCTGCCCCTGAAAACTAAAGTGCCCGGCCCATTCCCCCCAAGAAGAAGGCAGTTTTCCCCGCGTTGTGTTTTGGCTGAATTTTGCCCAAAAAGAAAGCCCAGGCAAAGTTCCCCAGGCTTCCTCCAATGCTTATTTTTTGACTATGGGCAAATGAGCTGCTCCCACCACTACACCAGCCTCAGTTCTGGATATTCGCTGATAATATCGTTGCTGGTGAGGGTATCTCCTTCCTCTTGGGGCGTCCATAGCACTTCGATCGCCAAGAGGCGATCGCTACTGATGCCCCCCAGGGTTTGCAGAGATTGTTTGAGCTGACTGGAATCATTAACTTCCGGCAGGGTCAGATTACCCAGGGCTGCGGCAATAATGGTGACCAAAATATATTCCCCAGCACCATCGGGAACGGCATCGGGGCTATCTCCACCAATGGCCGGTGCCCTCCCCCCTTGGCGTAACTGATTATTAAAATTACTCAGAGTTTCGTCGGTGAATTTGCTCCGTTCAGTCAGGGCCAATTGATTAAAAGCAGCTTCGGCGGCACTCAAACGGACTTTATCACTCTGGCTGGAACCATAGACCCAATATTCAGGATGGCGTAGCAGGGCCAGGGTAGCTTCCTGCAGCACGAGGGAGCGGCCATTGGCAGTACCAGTGTCGGCGGAAAGGGCCAATTCATCTAGTTCTTTTTTCAGCTCTTTTGCACTAGCAAGCAAGCCCACCTGAATTTGGCCAATACCTACTTGGGGATCATTCCCCGCTAAGGCGCCGCCCCCTTCACCACTGCCGCCGCCACCATTGCGAATAGCATTGATCACCACATTGGCGATCGCAATCATGACTAAGATGCCGAAGATGCCGCCGAATCCTCCTCCAAAGCCAAAGAAAGGAATTATGAAGGGAAACCCAAAGCCCCCTCCCCCATAGGCACCACCAGAACGGTAGGAACCACCGCCGGGGCTGCTGTAACTACGACTAGGGGCACTACGGCTGGGAGCCCGGAAAGAACCGCCCCCAATGCGACCACCACTGCGCCGAGCTTCCGCTGAAAAGGTGGGGGTGAAGACGAGGGTAAAGGCCAGGACAAAAATAATCACCACTGAAGTGCCCCGCACCCAGACCGATCGCCAGGTAATATTCTTGGGTAGGGGTAAATTCTTGAGCATCTTAAGCATGGATAGAGAAACTTTGCTATTTTGATCTGGAAACACCACTGGCGGGATCGGTAGGACCCTGCTAAATCAACGGACAAAACTCCGTCTACTCCTCTAGGGTAACGGATTCTTCCCAGGGACGAATAGAAACTCTGTATTTTTTTTTGCTAATCTCGTCACTGGATCCACCAAGAGTCACGAAAAAACGGTACTGATTTTTACAAAAAAACTTTTGAAGAACATGTTAAAAGTGTCTGGCTAGCCTTATAAATGAAACAAAGACCAGATCATTGCACGAGGAGTACCAAGTTTGAAAAAAGTAGAAGCGATTATTCGCCCCTTTAAACTAGACGAAGTAAAAATTGCGCTAGTAAATGCAGGGATCGTTGGTATGACGGTCTCCGAAGTTAGGGGCTTTGGCCGTCAAAAAGGTCAAACAGAGCGTTACCGTGGCTCTGAGTACACCGTTGAGTTTCTCCAAAAACTCAAAATTGAGATTGTCGTCGATGAAGAACAGGTTGACATGGTTGTTGACAAGTTGGTATCGGCGGCCCGCACTGGCGAAATCGGTGACGGTAAGATCTTCATCAGCCCGGTGGATTCGGTAGTGCGGATTCGGACAGGGGAAAAGGACACCGAAGCTATTTAAGTCTTTTTGAGATTGAGATCTGCTTTCAGTTTCCTGGTAAGGTTGGGCCCTCTGAGGCTGTTTTGCTCTCCTAGCCCCAACTCCCCGCCCATTGCGGCCATCACCAGCCATCAAAAGCTGTCGAATTCTAATCCAGACCACCGGCGGATGAGTTTGTCAAAGGCTTGTCCCCGATGGCTCACCTGTCTCTTTTCTGCCTTTGTCATTTCTGCAAAGGTTTTTTTGTGCCTGGGTAGCCAAAAAATTGGGTCATAGCCAAAACCGTGGTCGCCCCTCGGACTGTGGGTGATTTCCCCCGGACAGATTCCTTCACTGCTTAGTTGAATACTGCCATCAGGAGCGGCGATCGCCACTACACAAATGAATTGGGCCTGTCGTTGGGTGACTCCCTCCATGGCCTGGAGCAGTTTAGTAATTCTTTCCCCATCGGTATTACCGTAGCGGGCGGAATATAAACCCGGTGCCCCGTCCAATGCATCCACCGCTAAGCCAGAATCGTCGGCGATCGCCCATTGGTTCAACGCTTTCGCCACCTGGGAAGCCTTTAAGCAAGCATTTTCATGGAATGTACTGCCGGTCTCTTCCACTTCAATTTCCGGGGGTTTGAGGGCTAACTGACAATCAAGGCGATCGAGATAGGCTTGCATCTCCGCTAATTTGCCTGGGTTTCCCGTGGCAACAATTAAAGTGGGCATGGTTTTCCTGGGTTTTATTGGTCGCTAAAAAAGTTTTTTAGGGGTAAAAATTAGCCAGAGCCTCTGGGTTGATCTTCTGCTATTCTGTATCAAAGATGCTGGTGTAGCTCAGTGGTAGAGCAACTGATTTGTAATCAGTCGGTCGCAGGTTCAAATCCCGTCACCAGCTTTGGTTTGAAGCCGTTAACCTGTAATTGTCTGAGCACTCCGCATGGTTTGCCATAGGGCCTTGTATTGGTCGGCACTGGCACTGTCCAGGGGAGCAAGGAATTCACAACGCTCCAACAACTCCGGCGAGAAGGCCAGCAAAGGATTGGTGGTCAGGGAACCAATGTCCAAGTTTTGATAGGGCACCGCCAAACCCTGACTAAAAGTAGCCATTTGCGTCAGACTGGATTGCTGGGCAGAAAAATTTAACCAATCATAGGTGATATCAGCGGCTTCGCTGCCAGCGGGCATGGTCCAGAGGTCGGCCCAGAGGGAAGTTCCAGAGGTGGGGATAATCGCCCTTAACTCCGACTGATTCCTAAGCAAGGGAATGATCTGGCTCGACCAGCCCACCGCTAGCCAGACATCTTTGTTCAGCAAAGCTTGGAGATAACATTGATTACTGTAAAACTTTACCTGGGCCGCCAATTCCTGTAGAGCGGGGGCTAGGGTTGGAATGGCCGCAGGATTGGTGACATTGTAGGAATAACCTAATTTTTTTAGGGTCAAACCGATCGCCTCCCTGGGGTCATCCACGAGGGCAATGCGTTGTTCTAACTCCGGCCGCCAGAGGTCAGACCAATCCGTCGGTTGCCAACCCAAGTCAGCAAAGGGTTGTTGGCGGTAAATGATCATGGTGGGGCCCCAGCGATAGGGAATGGCCCAAATTTTTCCAGCTTGATCCGGTACGCCCTGGTCATTGCGTTGTCCTAGTAATTGCCAACGGGGCGGCAGGGTTGACCATTGACTCAGTTGAGAAGAAGCAAAGGGTTGAATCAAACCAGTTTGGATAGCTTTTTCCAGCCAGACGTCTCCCCCTGTGACCAGTTGGGCGGGGCTTTGGAGTTGCTTGGTGCCTGGTCCATTGCCCCACAATCCTGGGAATGAATTTTTCCCTTGGGGATTGTGCCAGGTTTGCAAATTCTCAAACAAACTCTGGAGATTGGCGATCGCCTTGAAGTTGAGGTCTTTCCCCTGGGATAACTGCCGCTGAAATTGACTAATTAACTGGGGAGGCAGGGAGCGGTTCAGAAACTGTACTTCTTGGCCATTGCCTTGCCCCGGCCAACATCCCCCCAAACCAGTGGCAACCCCCAGAGCGGTGGCGGTCTGGAGAAAATGGCGGCGGGAGTACGGGGGAAGGGGCATAAACAGAACCCTCAAATTAATTGAGTCACTAACCGGAGTGGATTGAGTCAGGCAAATCAGGACAAAAACAGACCCTAGGGCAACTCCACCGAAGTTGGCTTAGCAATGTGGGGCAGACCCCAACCTAATTTCTCCCGCAGAATACGGAAAAACTCCGGGGTTTGCAAGCGAATGAATTTGGCGGCGTAGGGAGATTTAGATAAATACACCCGGTCCTCTGGCAACACATAGCAACCGCCATTGCCATCCACCACCAGTACCATGCGGTTGGGAGTAGCGGGAAAAATGGTCACCGGCTCCAGGTCAGAAAATACTAAAGCCCGGGAAGCCAGGGAGTGGGGACAGATGGGAGCTAACTGGAAAACCGGCACATCGGGAGTAACTACGGGGCCCCCAGCACTGAGGGAATAGGCCGTGGAACCAGTGGGAGTAGAAACAATGATGCCATCGGCGGCAATGTCCACGGAAGCGTGGTAGCCCACCTGAATTTCAAAATGGCACATGCTGGTCAGGGGTTCCCGGTGCAGTACCATCTCATTGAGGGAAAGGGCTTCCCACAACAGCGTCTCCCCCCGCATTAACTGCACCGTCATCATGGAGCGGCTTTCAATTTGGTAATCGCCGTTGATTAACTGCTCGATCGCCGTGGGGAGTTGGTTGAGGTAAATTTCCGTCAAAAAGCCCATGTGCCCCGTATTGATGGTCAACAGGGGAATGCCCAGGGGGGCTAACTGACGAAAGGCCGATAGTACGGTGCCGTCCCCCCCTAGCACGATGGCAAAGGGCATGGACTCATCAAAATGGGGAGGAGTCAAATGTTCGATGCGGGTGTGGCAGATGGGGCGATCGGGCTGGGAATAGCCCAACAGGCCGCCGGACCCAGTTTCCACCACCACAGTGAACCCACTGCTTTGTAGTTGCTCTTGTAATTCTTGGGCAACGCTACAGGCGGTGGGCTTATTGTCGTTGAAAATGATGCCGACTTTTGGCACAGGGGCGAGATCCTAGCGAGTCAGGGAACAGGGAGCGGGCAAACCGAACAGAAAACGAGATTATCTAAAAGTATCAAATTGTCAATCAAACTAGTCAAACTAGAAAAAGAAATTATTTTTCTTCTTTTTGCCATCGGTTTGGGTTGGGTTAACTTCGTAATCCAATTCTTTGAGCTTTTTGATGATGCGCCCAAAGTATTCCTGTAGGTAGGATTCTAGGGTTGTAGTTTCCTTGGGATCAAGGCCAAATTGCTCATACACCGGGGCCATCTCCGCTGTTAGGGCCTTACCACTGGCCAATACCTCGGCAAACGCCAGGCGATCGGAGGCGTTATAGGTCCACTGGAAAAAGCGAGTCAAGCTCCGCATAAATCTTAAAACCGCCATGGGCACCTGGGAAATGCGAGCCGTATTGCCCGACATTCTTTCGCACAATTGAATGATTTCCGTTGCCCCCCAGGCCCGACTGCCCACCACAGGATAGGTTTGGCGGGCTACGCTGTCCAATTCCACTGCCCGCACCGCAAACTTGGCCACATCCTGGGTATTCATGTAGGCGATCGGGGTGTTTTCGCCGGTTTGCCACACTGACTGATTATCCAAAATGGGGATGGCATACTGACCAATCAACCCCTGCATAAAACCTGCCAGTTGTAGGACGGTGTAGTCCAGGTCTGTTTGGGCTAAAAATTTCTCGGTACAGTGTTTGATGTCCATTAGGGGAACTTTGGGATATTCTACTGCCCGCAAAATGGAGAAAAAGATAAACTTTTTGATGCCCGCCTTCTGCACAGCCCGGATAAGGTTGAGCTTACCTTCCCAGTCCACTTGGCGAATGGTGAGAGCATCGGTGGCCCTGGCGGTGGAGGCGTCGATCACAGCGTCGATGTTTTCTAGGGCAGGGGGCAAGGTTTCTGGCTTACAAATATTTCCCCCCACAATGGTGGCTCCCCACTCTTTAAGAAAAGTTGCTTTTCTCAGACTACGGACCAGACAAACAACGGTGTGACCTTGGTCGATCGCCTGCCGAACAATTTGCCTGCCGAGGGTTCCTGTGCCGCCTACCACCAAAACTCGCATCTTAATTTTCTTTACAAATTTTAATACTTTGCTAAATCCTATCAGACTCTGACAATTATGGGTATTGGGGCCAGCCCCCAAAAATTTTGTTCTCGTACCCCGGTACAGGCCCCAATGTCAATGCAGTTCAGGTAAAGCAGGACTAACCCCTACACAGGGCAAGACAACTCCTCCGTCCGATCCCGAGGTAGGGACCAGTGAAAAAGCAAAAATGGTTATGTTTAAGAAGTTTGACGTTCCAGCAAACCACTGGGGCCAGCCTGTTGACAATATTGCAAAAAGGTAGAGAAAGCTTCAGGGCAGTCCACTTCGATAATTTTGCCGCCGATTTCATCAAAACTTTCATTGCGGCATTGACGCCACGTGGGAGTAACCGTAACGGTAATGGTGGGTAAGGCTTCGTTGTCCATGCGCCGGAGCTTAACAACAAAATCCCCATCCTTGGGCCAATCGTTGGGAACACTCACACAAATGCCACTGCGAGTTAAATCAAAGGATACCCCCACCAATTCCCCTTCCATATCGAACACTTGGCAAAAGGCCAACATCCGCTCTTCCCGACGTCGGTCCTGGACTCCTTGGAGATGGGCGATGGTCAGGGCCTCTTGGGAGATGGGAGGTGGAGAATCTTGAGCCATAGAGATTATTTCCTCAGTCAAATAGGTTTACCTAATCCATGGGCCTGGTTGACCATAATTGTAGTCATTTACTGGATCGATCGCCTTTTCCACCAGGTCTTTTGGGCAATTTTTTACAGCAGGAAGCAATCCAGCAATCCATAGGTATTTTCCCAGTTAGAGCTTTGGGAGCAGGACTGGGAAGGGGCTAATTTGGGGGCAAAGCACAGAGGCCAGAACTGGTAGGGATAAGTTAAGCAGAGGAAACCATTGTGGCCAATACTCCCCAGAGTCGGCGGGGGCCGTCTTGACTGCTAAAGAAAAATAATTCCGTCAGCAAGGCGAGGAGGCGATCGGGGGTGGGCGCTGGTAGGGGAATATGACCCTCTCCCCCCTGTTTTTCCACATAGGCTTGCCAAGCGGAGGTGAATTTTCGAGCGTACTCACTTAAAAGTACGGTTTGTAACGGATTTTTGCCCTGTTCCTTGGTCTGCTCAACTAAACTGACCGATCGCCGCAACAATTCCTGGTAATGGGCTCCTAAGTAGGCGATCGCCATGGCCAAAAGTCGAATTCCTTCCACATCTAGTTGGCCGGGGGCAACAGCAGGAACGGGGTATTTCTTAGTCAAAGATTGACCTGTTGTCGTAGGTAACGAAATTTTTTCTAGGGTTGTCGTCCAAGTGTCCTGATCCACATCCGTCAAGGCTACCAAGGCCAACAAAAGCTGGTCTAGGTAGCAATTCATTTGTCGTAGTTGTTGACGATTGGGGGCAGTGGCAAAGGACTGGGGGGGAGCGGGGCTAGAGGCGAACTGAGCAAGAACCATAGAATCTCAGGGACCGGGGGAAATGTTAATGAATGCATGACATGCATAGGATAGCGAATTGGGCCAAAGCAATGGTTTCCCCTGGGATAAATATATTTTGCCCCACTGCCCTGGTTAATTCCTGGTTAATTTTGCCGCTAATCCGGGCAAAAAATCATTGTTTTTCGGAAAGTTGAACCCGTAGCTAGCTTGTATTGCCCAAACCTAACTCATCATTGCTCCATGGCGGCAAAAAATCTTTAGGACAAAACTCGCCAGAGGTCAAGGCTTGATTTTTTCAGAGGGAAAAATTCCCCGGCTAAACAATCAAAAAGTTGGAAAAAAAAGTTTTTCAGCTAAGGTTTAATGTTATATTTTATCTCATGTAGACTTTTGAAAAAAACAAGTCCCCGCAATCAAGTATCATTCAACGGAAAAAATAATCCCATGCCAAACGCCTCCACCGCACTAACCGGCAAAGCATTACTCAATAAAGTCAAAGAACTATCCCATCTGCCCCGTCGAGAAACAGCGAAAGCCTGTGGCTACTACTCCACTTCCAAGGAAGGACAAGTACGGGTTAATTTGACCGACTTCTATGACGCAGTTCTAGCGGCCAAAGGGGTTCCCCTCGATCCCTCTGGTACCAAAGATGGTCGGGGTCGTGAACCGACATTCCGCGTTAGTGTACATAAAAATGGGCAAATTGTTATTGGCTCTACCTACACCCAAGAAATGGGTCTGAAGTCCGGTGATGAGTTTGAGATCAAGCTTGGTTACAAGCATATTCACCTGAAGCAAATTACCGATAGCGACGACGAAGAGGAAGTATAAATTTCTCGGCTCTGGTTCCCTAAGCAGGGGGGACTAGGTGCTTTTTCCCTGGGGGGGAGACCTGAAACAAAAAGGTTTCTCCCTTTTTTTATCGATTAGGGATGACAGCGGACGTACTGTCAAGCTGGCCCTTGCAAGTTTTGCTTTTTTTCAAAAAAAATTGGCGATCGCCAGGGGGATGGGCCGATGGAAAATTTAATGAAGTTTTGGCAACCATGGCCGGGATCGTTGAAAATTACTGTTTTTCTGGCGGGCTGGCTAGTGCTGTGGTATCCCATTGCCCTGGTGGTAGGGCGTAAATTAGCTTGGCAACCCTGGCAGGCTGTCACCCCGGAGCAAAAGCTACCTTTGGTGTTATCCCTTTACCTGGTTTCTCCCCTACCCATCTGGGCGGTGAGCCAATTAGATGGTCAATCCCTCCAGGATTATGGATTATCCTTCACCCCAGATCAGTTACTTTCTTTGGCGATCGCCGTGGGGGTGGCGGTGTCCGGTTTGGGTTTAACCTTGGCGGTGCAGGGCAAAATTGGCCTACTGCAATGGCACGGGGAAAAACTGTGGAATTTAGTTAAACTTTCTCCCTTGTTTATGCTCTTGGCCCTGGCGATCGCCTTAGTGGAAGAGTTAATTTTTCGGGGCATTTTCCAAAATCAATTACAACAGGATTTACCAGTCTGGGTAGCGGCCATGGTAATCAGCGCCATTTTTGCCGTGCTTCATCTGCTCTGGGAACGACGTTTGACAGCCTATCAATTGCCCGGACTATGGTTATTGGGCATGGTGCTAGTCTGGGCCCGTTTAGTGGATGGTGGTAATCTGGCCCTGGCCTGGGGATTGCACGGAGGCTGGGTCTTTGCCCTGGCTTCCTGCGATGCCACTGGCTTAATCACCTATCCTTCCCCCGTTGGTAACCTTTGGGTGGGAAAAGCCAATCAACCCCTAGCAGGGCTAGCTGGTATTGGTTGTTTACTGCTCACTGCCCTGGCGATCGGGCTATTTCCCCACATTTTCTCCCTTTGACCCGGGGTTTGAAGGCCCAATTACCCGGAATGGGTTTGGTATGATGGTTGCCCGTTGCCCCTTTGTCTTCTGTTTTCCACCTATGCCATCGCCCCTGTCGCAAAAATTTGCTGCTTTTCTCGCCCGTCGAACCGTCCGCTTTGGTGGGAGCTTGATTTTAATCCTAGGGTTAAACCAGGGCTTGGTCAGTTGTGGAACCAGTAAAGCAAATCAATGCCGCCAACTGATTTTAATTACCAAACAGATGGCGGAGGAAGGGGCTAAATATAGGGATACCACTTCAACGGCAGAAGTACTCAAAATTGCCGATGCGTTCGATGCCACCGCCACTAAGGTCGAACGACTTAACCTGGAAGATCCCGTTCTGGCCAATTACCAAGGGGAGTTAGTGGAGATTTACCAAGGCAATGGGTCAGCCACCCGCAACATGGTCCAAGCATTGGAAAGTAAGGATATTTTGACTGCCCAACTTGCCCAAAAACAGGTGACTACCATCGGTCAACGGGAACAACAGGTAATCACCAACATCAATGTCCATTGCCAACAGCCCTAGGCACCATAGCCTTGCCATTTTTGCCCATGGAGTTAATGGACAGATTCTAACCACTCCACATAGTTTTAACTGGGGTTGAACCTCCGGTAAGAAAGGGTCAGGCACCAACCCCTAAAATGGGAAAATAGCCACAGTGTCCCAAAGTTTCATCTGCAAAATCTTCAACTAGACCATGACCACCACCCCGCCCGTCCTCAGCGGCCCCGCCATTCGTGAGCAATTTTTGCGATTCTTTGCCGATCGCCAGCATCAAATTTTGCCCAGCGCCTCTCTGGTGCCGGAGGACCCCACCGTATTGTTGACCATTGCAGGGATGTTGCCGTTCAAGCCAATTTTTTTAGGACAAAAGATAGCGGAATTCCCCCGGGCCACCACTTCCCAAAAATGTATCCGCACCAACGACATTGAAAACGTTGGCCGCACCGCCCGCCACCATACCTTTTTTGAAATGTTGGGCAACTTTAGCTTTGGGGATTACTTCAAATCTCAGGCGATCGCCTGGGCCTGGGAATTATCCACCAAAGTATTTCAACTGCCTCCAGAAAGGTTGGTGGTGAGTGTATTTGAAGAAGACGACGAAGCCTTTGCCATTTGGCGTGATGAAATTGGTATCCCGGCCCACCGCATCCAACGCATGGGGGCAGATGATAATTTTTGGGTTTCTGGCCCCACAGGGCCTTGCGGGCCTTGTTCGGAAATTTACTACGATTTCCACCCAGAATTAGGGGATGAGAAATTAGACTTGGAAGACGATAGCCGGTTTATTGAGTTTTACAACTTGGTATTCATGCAGTACAACCGGGATATGGGGGAGAATTTGACTCCCCTGGAGAAAAAAAATATTGACACGGGCATGGGCTTAGAAAGAATGGCTCAAATTCTGCAACAAGTGCCCAATAATTACGAAACGGATCTGATTTTCCCCATTATTCAAACAGCGGCAGGGATAGCGGGGATTGATTACGCCCAAGCCGATGAAAAAACGAAAGTTTCTTTGAAGGTAATTGGAGATCACGTCCGTGCCGTTGTCCACATGATTGCCGACGGTATTAGTGCGTCCAATTTAGGAAGGGGCTATGTGCTCCGAAGATTGATCCGCCGGGTGGTGCGCCATGGCCGTTTACTGGGGATAGAAGGGGAATTTACCACCAAAGTAGCCGCCACTGCCATTGACCTAGCCCAGCCAGTGTATCCCAATGTGTTGGAACGCCAAACCTTGATTGAACAGGAGTTACAACGAGAAGAAGCGGCTTTTTTGAAAACCCTAGAACGGGGAGAAAAGTTGTTAGCGGATTTAATGGCCGACGGAGTCAAGGAAATTGCCGGCGTAGATGCGTTTACTTTATACGACACCTTTGGTTTTCCCTTGGAATTAACCCAGGAAATTGCCGAAGAACAGGGTATTACTGTGGATGTGGAAGGGTTTAAAAAAGCTATGCAGGAACAACAGGAACGTTCCAAAGCGGCCCACGAAACTATAGATTTAACCGTGCAGGAAAGTTTAGACCAATTGGCTAACCGTATCCATCCCACGGAATTTTTGGGCTATACCGATGTACAAAGTTCAGCAATAGTCAAAGCGGTATTGGTGGCGGGGGCATTGGTAGAAGAAGGGAAAGCGGGGCAAACTGTGCAAATCGTACTGGATCAAACCCCTTTCTATGGAGAATCCGGCGGGCAAATTGGTGACAAAGGTTTTCTCAACGGCGATAACTTGCTCATTCGCATTGAAGATGTGAAGCGGGAATCGGGCGTTTTTATCCATTTTGGTCGAGTGGAACGGGGCGTTGTCCAGGTGGGGGATACGGTCACTGCCACCATTGATCGGGCTTGCCGCCGTCGAGCCCAAGCCAATCACACGGCCACCCACTTACTGCAATCGGCCCTGAAAAAAGTGGTGGATGAGGGGATTTCCCAAGCCGGCTCCTTGGTGGATTTCAACCGTTTACGGTTCGATTTTAATTCTCCCCGGGCAGTGACCATGGAGGAGTTACAGCAAATTGAAGATTTGATCAATCAATGGATTGCCGAAGCCCATCAAACTGAGGTAGCAGTAATGCCGATCGCCGATGCCAAGGCCAAAGGGGCGATCGCCATGTTCGGAGAGAAGTACGGCGCTGAAGTGCGGGTCATTGACGTGCCGGGAGTTTCTTTAGAACTATGTGGCGGCACCCATGTGGCCAATACGGCCGAAATTGGTTTGTTCAAAATAGTGGCGGAAACGGGCATTGCCGCTGGAGTAAGGCGCATTGAAGCGGTGGCGGGGCCGGCGGTGTTGGATTACCTCAATGTGCGGGAAGCGGTGGTCAAAGAGCTTGGCGATCGCCTCAAAGCTAAACCGGAGGAAATTCCAGACCGGGTTAACCAACTACAACAGGAATTAAAAGCTAGCCAAAAACAGTTGGAAGCCCTGAAGCAAGAGTTGGCTTTGCAAAAATCCGAACAGTTATTAGCCCAAGCCCAAACCGTGGGCGAGTTTAAAATCCTGGTGGCGGATCTGGGCACTGTGGACGGAGAATCCCTCAAAACTGCGGCGGAACGGTTGCAACAAAAACTAGGGGAAAGTGCCGTAGTACTAGCTTCCATTCCCGAACCAGGTAAAGTCAGCCTAGTGGCGGCCTTTAGTCCCCAATTGGTTAAAACCAAACAACTTAAGGCTGGGCAATTTATCGGTGCCATTGCCAAAATTTGTGGTGGTGGTGGCGGCGGTCGTCCTAATCTGGCCCAGGCCGGGGGACGGGATCCAAGTAAGTTGCCGGAGGCCCTGGCCATGGCGGAACAGACATTGGTAGCCGAACTTAGGGGTTAAATCTAGTCCCAAATTAATTTACCGTTAAGGCTCCACAGCGGTAATGGTCCACTACTAAATTGAAAAATTCGGCCACGGGGGGCATTTGCAGGCGATCCACCGTGGTCACCACCGACACCTGTCGTCGAAAATCTTGGCGATCGCCAGACTCTGGGCAAAATAAATAGCGCACAGAAAAACTGGGATTCTCAATCACCGGCTTGACCAAAGACTGGGGCATTAGGGCAATCATTTCGCTTCCCTGTACCACCCCATAAAAGGCTTCGGGAATATTTAGCTCCAAACTAACGTTGAGGGGAATTTCCCGGCGACTAAATTCATCTTCCACCAGCCGTCGCATTCGGTAACCGTCCTTAAAAATCACCTGGGGATAGGGTCCCAAATCTTTCCAAGTGATGAATTTTTTTGCTGCTAGGGGATGGTCTCCCGCCATCAAAATACAAATTTGCTCCTCATAGAGGGGTTTAATGGCCAACTCCTTAGTATTAGTTAAACTGCGATGGCTCATGATAATGGCCACATCCACCAAACCATCTTGTAAAACTTTCAAAGCTCGGTCACTCCCCAGGGCCGTCACCCGCAGTTGAATGTGGGGATGCCCTAAGCAAAATTTGGGTAATAAACTAGGCAAGGAAGAGACACAAACTGAGTGGATCGCTGCCACACATAATTCCGTTTGTTTACCTTGAAAAAGGCTACTAATTTCCTCACTAGCCACATCCCATTCTTGACAAATTTTCCTCGCCCGCCGTAGAAATAATTCCCCCGCCACCGTTAGTTTTGCCTGGGCTCCCCGGTGGAATAGTTGGCATTTGAGGGCAGATTCCAAACCCTGGATTTGCCTACTAATGGTAGATTGGGTTACTTCCGATTGTAATGCCGCCTGTTGAAAACTGCCTAGTTCTGCAACTTTTAAAAAAGCCTGTAACTGTTCTAGTCGCATAGGTTAGTTTTCGGAAGAAAATTGGCACAATAAACTATTTCTAGCTATAGCATTGTCCATTGCTCAAAAATGTTATTGATGCACTTTTTTGGGGGGTGATGATAATGGCGCACAAAAAAACGGGAGGACAGATTTTTGTCCATCTTCCCGGTTAATTTCTGAGGAGTTTTTCAGCGTTCTAAAGGTGAAAAGAGCCTATCTATCTGGTGAAAAATTTTCTCCCGTGGCCCAGTCTTTAAACTGGTGAGAAAAATCTTTTTCCAGAATTATCTAGGCAGACTTTATCGGTCGTCCAAAGCGGCAATGCCGGGCAGTACCTTACCTTCTAGTAATTCCAGGCTAGCACCCCCACCAGTGGAAATGTGGCTCATTTTTTCGGCCACTCCTACTTTTTCTACTGCAGCGACCGAATCCCCACCACCAATAATGGTAACGGTACCGCTGGCGGTTAATTCGGCCAAGCTCCTGGCGATCGCCTCGGTGCCTGCGGCAAATTTGTCAAATTCAAATACCCCCATGGGGCCGTTCCAGATGACGGTGCCACAACCCGCTAGGGCATCCTGGAAGGTTTTGACGGAATCAGGACCAATATCTAGACCCATCCAACCATCGGGAATGGCGTTGACACTAACAGTTTGGGTGTTGGCATCGGGGGCAAAATTGTCGGCCACCACCACGTCAGTGGGTAGGAGGAACTCTACTCCTTTTTCTTTGGCTTTAGCCATGAGGGACTTGGCCAGTTCTAATTTATCTTCTTCCACCAGGGATTTGCCGGTGCTCAAACCTTGGGCTTTGTAGAAGGTGAAAATCATGCCGCCGCCGATGATCAGCTTGTCGCATTTATCCAGGAGCGTTTCGATGACACCAATTTTGCTGGATACCTTAGAACCACCGACGATCGCCACCAGGGGACGTTTGGGGGCTTCGATGGCTCCTTGCAGGAACTGTAATTCTTTTTCGATTAGGTAACCAGCAACGTTGGGGCTGAGGAAATGGGTTACCCCTTCAGTGGAGGCGTGGGCCCGGTGGGCAGTACCAAAGGCATCGTTGACGTAGAGGTCAGCGTTGGCCGCTAAGGCTTTGGCAAATTCGGCATCGTTACCTTCTTCTCCGGCATGGAAACGGAGATTTTCTAACAGGGCCACACCGCCATTAGGCAGGCTAGCAATCTTGGCCGTAACTTCAGCGCCAATGCAATCGTCGCATTTAACCACCGGTTGTCCCAATAATTCTGCTAGGCGATCGCCAACGGGGGTCAGGCGCATGCTGTCCACCACTTTGCCCTTGGGACGGCCAAAATGACTGCCCAAAATAACTTTGGCGCCTTTGCTTAACAGGTCTTTGATGGTGGGTAAGGCCGCCCGAATCCTGGTGTCGTCGGTAATGCTGCCGTTATCTAGGGGCACGTTAAAATCCACCCGGACAAAAACCCGTTTGCCTGCGAGGTCTGCCTCCGTTAAATTGGCGATCGATTGCTTGGACAAAACCTTTTCCTCCTAAATGTCAAATAAACTTAACAAAATTAAACCAGTCAATGTTACCGCCGACAATGGAAAGCCCCAAAATGACCTCCGAAGATAGCATTCTGACCATCCTGCAACGGGACTATGCCAATTTTCCCCGGCAACAGACCCTGAGCATCTATGATGCCGACGTTTATTTCCAAGACCCCTTGACCCAGTTTCGGGGCCTGGCCCGGTACGAAAAAATGATCCAATTCCTGGTCCGTTGGTTTCAGGCGATCGACCTACAACTCCATGACATTGCCCGGGTGGACCAAGAAATTACTACCCGTTGGACCTTAAGTTGGACTTCTCCCTTGCCCTGGAAGCCGAGAATTGCCATCAGCGGCCGCAGTGAGTTGACCCTGAACGAAGCTGGGTTAATTATTTCTCACATTGATTATTGGGACTGTTCCCGCTGGGATGTGGTGAAACAACATTTTCAACGATAGGCTGTCATTCCTGTCCCGGTGAGAGCTTGTGTCGAATTGGCAATGGCTAGAAAAATCAATTGTAGGATCAATATTGAATCAGAATTGACCGAGAAAGCCTCAATGTATTCTTGTCTTTTCATAATTGACTTTAGAATGACCTCGCGGCTACAATCGCTGATTCAAAGCTAAACTAGCCTGGGCGGATAACGGTAAAGTAAGGATATTCGATAAAAGCGTGAATCTTTGGAAATTAGTCTCAAACCATTGTCTTTTGGGTATTCCCGAACAATTTCAACGGCAGATCCCTCTGTGCTAATACAGCGCTAATACAGCAAATTCGCCGTAAGCATTGATCATTGAGCACTTCATCCATTGGCCCGGATCAGGGCGTGAACGGGGCCGACACAAAAGTCAGAAATCCATGCAAAACTGGAGACAACCCAACTAACTACCATGGTTGGTAAGTTGTTTTTTCCTCTCCCCACCATGCCTGCCAAAGACGTTCAAATCTGCCCGATCGCCGTTGACACCACTGTGTTTCGCTCCCGCACTTGGGACAGGTTGAAGTTTGAAATTGAGTATGGTCTGCAAAGGGGCACCACGGCCAACAGTTATCTAATCAGCGCTGATAAGGTGGCTCTATTTGATCCGCCGGGGGAGTCCTTCACTGATAATTTTGTCGGTACACTAATCCAACGACTAGACCTGAACATCCTGGATTACGTCATTTTGGGCCACGTTAACGCCAACCGGAGCCATACCCTGAAGCTGTTATTAAGTTTGGCTCCCCAGGCAACGATTATTTGCTCTAACCCCGCTGCCCAAAATTTAGAAAAATTACTGGCGGATGGAGACGTTAATAATCCCATTCAAGTGATGAAAGGCAACGATCGCCTGGATTTAGGGCGGGGTCATGAGTTGAGCTTTACCCCCACCCCCAGCCCCCGTTACCCTGGGCAACTGTGCACCTACGATCCCCGCACCGAAATCTTATTCACCGATAAACTATTTGGGGCCCATGTTTGTGGCGACCAAGTATTTGATGAAGGCTGGACCATTTACCAAGAAGACCGCCGCTATTACTTTGACTGTTTGTTGGCCCCCGCTGCGGCCCAGGTGAGTGCGGCCCTCAATAAGCTAGAAGCCTATCCCGCCCAGACCTATGCCCCCAGCCATGGCCCCTTAGTGCGCTACGGTTTGCGGGAGTTGACCCGTAACTACCAACAATGGCTCAGTGAACAACAGGCCCAAGCTTTGAACGTGGCATTAATCTATGCGTCCGCCTACGGCAATACCAGCACCCTCGCCCAGGCGATCGCCAGAGGTATAACCAAAGCAGGGGTAGCGGTGACGGCCATTAATGCGGAAACTAGCAATGCCGAGGAAATCAAAGGGGCCATTGAGGCTTCGGCTGGCTTTATT
>NZ_JADEVV010000026.1 GCF_015207985.1 Synechocystis salina LEGE 00031
TCATGGAAGTCTGGGAAAAAATACCACTCCGGCTATGGCCATGGGCTTCATTGACCGCCCTGTCGAAATTGCAGAAATACTTACCTGTAGAGGCTTTTGCCACTTCACTCCTTAAAAGGACAGTGCCTATAAATACTCATCCTTGGATGCCTTTCAGAATAAGGCTTTGAGAATTGCTTTACAGTTTGCCCAGTAGGATTTTTGCAAAAGTGGGATGCTCCCAACATTAATTAGGTAGTTAAACAAATTCTCTTTGATAACTACTTCAGTATCATAAAGATATTTCCAAAACATATCTTTCCAATCAGGATCCTCAGTTAGAATCGCAAGGTTATTTGTAAATCTAACTGAGCAAATTTTATCTTTCTTAATCATGTAATGTATGCATTCATCGACACTATCAAATCCAACTAATAATAAAGCAATAAGTGATAATATAATATTGTTTCTTAAGTTATTTTCATCTAAGACAATTAATTTAAGCAATTCATAGCTGTCAACAAATTCATAAAATTCATATATATAGTTATAATTTTCAGAGTCTTTTTCAAAAAAAGGGATACATTGTTTTAAAAAACTAAGACTTTTGTCAAAGGAAAGAAAAATTATTTGACGCAGTAATGATTCGTTCACAAAATTATCTTGCTTTAAATCAGCGAGGAATATAATATCTCTAATTTTTTCTACGGCCTGTTGAGAACCATACCGCCCCTTTAATAAACAAAAAGAATCAGTAGTAAGAAAATGAGAAAACCTCTTTCTATTAATTTGATAGTCATCTAGATTAACAAGATTATAAGTTATTTTTTTATAAAGAAAGTCTATATCAACGAATCGCATTCTACGGTGCAATTTAACAGGGATAGATTGTTCAAAATCTGGCTTTATGGGATATACATTCTTAATGATTTCCCAAAATTCTGTTTGCTCTTCTTTAGGACAACAAATAAGTTCTATCATTTGGTAATCAAATTCAAAAGCTCCCATATCATCTAGAGGTAATATCCACTCTCTTTCCCATGTAAATCCTCCTTTTTGATATATTTCACCGTTATCAGTTGAGATTCTTTGCAATTCATCTAGTATGAGTTCTATCTCATTTACATTCAAAGTACAAATTGTAGCTATATCTTTTTTCTGTTCCTCACTTAAAGATTTTACTTTTGAAAGATTTTTCTTAACAGATTTTATTATGGCACCATTTAAGTAAACAGCCTGTTTAACTCCCAATTTAATAAGAGATTGTTTAGTAAATCCTAAGCCATATCTTATATTTTGACCTCCTTTATAATCAGGCCATCTTCTACTAAAAAATCCAAGTCCATGCAGAGGTGTTTCTGTAAAAGATATTCTGCCTCTTTTAGATATAATTACACCATGATTTTTTTTATTGGACTTTAAGATTTTTTTTAAGCTATCTTTATCTGTTAAATGAACTAAATAACATGAGCTGTCGGGTTTTTCTATTGAGCTAAGCCAATGAGTATTTACATTAATTTTATTCATTTTTATTTAACTAAAAAAGAAACATACTACGAATTTACATCTAGAAGAATATTCAAATAACTAGTTAGATAAGTACCTTATACACCGTAGCCTTACTAATCCCAAACTCCCTTGCTACATAGGCTTTAGTCTTACCTTCCCCTACAAGCCTAGCGGCTTCCTTACTTACTTTGCTCTAATAGGATTCCTTCAGCCTTAGCTCTCCCCTCACGCTAACGTTCTAGCACCATTTTCCTTTTAAGTTGAGCTATACCCATTACCAGGATAATCATTAACCATCAATCTTGCCATAACACTCTGGGTATCTAGACACAGATTCATAATCCTTAACGTAACCCCCTCCACTATCTGTGATGCTATCTACTCCTACCTTATCCAGGGAGAGACTATAGCTAACCTTCAACTACCAAAGGGTATGGCTATACGTTTCTCTCTAAGGGTAAGGGTGTAGACCCAAGCATTCACATTGAAACGGTTCAACTTAAACACAACCACAAAGGAGTAAGCCATGAGTGAACTTATTGATGATATTCGTAGCACTTTAGAACAGTTAGGAATTGATGCCCCTTGTGACCGTCATCTAAGGCAAAGCATCCTTAACCATGCCCTTACCGAGTTCTTAGAAATGCTAGCCACTATTGACCTAATTGACCTGGACAAACTAGGTGAACAACATTCTTGCCAATTTCAGGGTGGTTATGTTGAAGGGGAAGGCTACAAATGGACTCTGACAGTGAAGGAATTTTCTGGGGATGATGAAGGGTGTAATTAGGTCTGCCAATGGGCTAGCATAGATTAGCCGCATAGAGGGAACAGGATTAGGAAAATATGGAGATTAGCGGACTCGAACCGCTGACATCCTGCTTGCAAAGCAGGCGCTCTACCAACTGAGCTAAACCCCCTTGAACTGGCGAATGCTACGCCTTTTGGTAACAAACCTCAGCTATTATAGCCATAGAAGTTCACAACAAGCAAGGATTTTTCCGCTTTCCTATGGCTCACCAGGTAACAACTTTTTACCACTTCACCCGGCTCGATTGTTTGGCAGAAAAGCAAAGCCGTTGGCAGGGGTTATGCGATCGCCTGGGGCTAAAGGGAACTATTCTGTTGGCGGAGGAAGGGGTCAACGCCACGATCGCCGGTGAGTCAGAAGCCATCGAGGAAATTGTCAAAACCATAGCGGCGGATTTGGGTATAACCAGTTTGCCCCAGCGTCATTCCTGGGCGGAAACCACTCCGTTCCAAAGGCTGAAGGTGAAAATTAAGCCCGAAATAGTCAGCCTTGGCCTGCCCCAGGTGACTCCAGAAAAACAGGTGGGAACCTATGTTTCTCCCCAGCAGTGGAATGAACTGCTTCAAGACCCCGATGTGGTGGTGATTGATACCCGCAACGATTATGAAGTGGCGATCGGCACCTTTCAAGGAGCAATTAATCCCCGCACCAAAAGATTTCGTCAGTTCCCCGACTATGTGAAAAATAATCTGGATCAGCAAAAAAATAAAAAAGTAGCAATGTTTTGCACCGGGGGAATCCGCTGTGAAAAAGCCAGTGCCTATCTGCTGGCAGAGGGATTTTCGGAGGTTTACCATCTCCAGGGTGGCATCCTACATTACCTGGAAACTGTGTCCCCAGCAGAGAGTTTGTGGCAGGGGGAATGTTTTGTCTTTGACCAACGGGTGGCGGTGCAAGAAGGTTTAAAGGTGGGTTCCCATGCCCTTTGTGACGGTTGTGGTTATCCCCTCAGTGTTGGCGAGCGCCATTGTCCCCAGTGCGGTTTAACGGTGGCGGTGAGTAATGAGCTATAGCCTGAGAATTGCCGATCTGCCGGAGGATGAACGCCCCAGGGAAAAACTGCTCAAATATGGGGCCAAGCACCTGGGTAATGCAGAATTGATTGCCATTCTATTGGCCACAGGCCAGGGCAAAGGTAAGCTGTCGGCGGTGGGACTGGGACAATATATCTTGCAACAGTTGGGACAAAATCGTCAGGACCCCATGGACGTGTTGCGTAGTATCCATCCCCAGGAACTAATTGCTTTTCCCGGCATTGGCCCCGCTAAAGCCACCACAATTTTAGCGGCGGTGGAATTGGGTAAACGGGTCTTTCAAAGTCGCCCTCTAGAAAAAATGGTGGTGGATAGTCCAGAAGCAGCGGCGATTGCCTTGAGTCAAGATTTGATGTGGCAGGCCCAGGAACATTTTGCCATCGTCATGCTAGACGTGAAAAACCGTTTGCTAGCCACCAAAGTGATTACCATTGGCACCGCCACAGAGACTCTCATTCACCCCAGGGAAATTTTTCGTGAGGTCATTAAACAGGGTGCCACTAGGCTGATTGTGGCCCATAATCACCCCTCCGGTGGGCTAGATCCAAGCCCGGAAGATATCCGGCTAACAGAATTACTACTCCAGGGGGCTCAATACTTGCAAATTCCGGTATTGGATCATCTCATTTTGGGCCACGGCAAGCACCGGAGTTTACGGCAATGCACAGATTTGTGGGAACGCTTTCCCCAGGGAGATTAGGGGAGAAAAATTCCAATGTCTGGGTTAGCCATGGTATAGTGGAAGACTGTGTTCGATTACCAGCCACATTATGCCCAAACTTAAAACTCGTAAAGCCGCCGCCAAACGATTTCGCCCAACCGGCAGTGGCAAGAAGATTATCCGTCGCAAAGCGTTTAAAAATCACCTATTGGAACATAAGAGTTCCGAACAGACCCATCGTCGTCTTTCCAACCTTGCTTTGGTGCATGAAGCCGATGAAAAAAATGTCCGGCTCATGCTTCCCTATATGTAATTGAGTAGTTAACGCTATTTTTGCTCACTTTTCAGCTAGGTACCAGGGGAAGTTGGCATGGGGAAGATCTTAGTAAGGTTCTGACCCCAAACCAGTTTCCCGGGCAGGGCTGGAATTATCTTTAGTTTTTTAAAGTTACTATGACCAGAGTTAAACGGGGCAACGTCGCCCGCAAACGCCGCAAGAAGATTCTCAAGTTAGCCAAAGGTTTCCGGGGTTCCCACTCCAAACTTTTCCGCACCGCTAACCAACAGGTGATGAAGGCCCTGCGTAATGCCTACCGCGATCGCCGTAAGCGTAAACGGGATTTTCGTCGTCTGTGGATTACCCGCATCAACGCCGCTGCTCGCCAAGAGGGCATGAGCTACAGCAAGCTGACCGGACAATTGAAAAAAGCCAACATTGAAATCAACCGCAAAATGTTGGCCCAGTTGGCCGTATTAGACCCCGCCGCCTTTAGTGAAGTGGTGAAAGTAGCCGCCGCTGCGAAATAAAAAACTTTATTTTCCCTTTGGGCAAGGCTGGCCGGTTTAAACAATTGAACCTAAAAGAGAAACTCCCCATCCCGGTAATCTAGGGTGGGGTTTTTCGTTGGGCAATATTAAACTTTTTTCAATTTTTTCAGGGTGTCGTAAATTTCCGGCAAACGTTTGTAGATGGTAGAGGCTTTGAGATAAAGCTTGTGGGGCATGTGGGGACTGCCGCAAACTACTTCCTTGGCTCCCACTTTGCCATGGATTCCCGTTTGGGCAGAGGCGATCGCCCCGTCGCCGATCTGGGATTTATCTGCTACTCCCACTTGTCCGGCGAGGATAACCCGGTTACCGATGGTGACTCCCCCGGCTAAGCCCACTTGACCGGCCAGGGCACAGGCCTCGCCAATGCGACAACCATGGGCCACATGCACCATATTGTCCAATTTAGTATTTTTGCCGATGCGGGTTTCCCCCACGGCGGGACGATCTACCGCACTATTACAGCCAATTTCTACCCCGTCCTCTAAAACCACCTTGCCTGATTGCTCCATCTTGAACCAACCTTCAGGGGTGGGCACAAAGCCGAAACCTTCTGCCCCGATCGCTGCACCACTGTGGATTACACAACCTTGGCCAATCTGCGTCCGTTCGTGGATGGTGCAGTTACCGTGGAGTATGGTGTCGTTGCCAATGGTAACCCCTGGATAAATGACTACATTGCCGTGGATGCAAACCCGATCGCCAATGGTCACGTTGGGATAAATCACCACATGGGGGCCAATACTGACCTCCTCCCCCCATTGCACCGAGGGATCAATGACTGCTGTGCCATGGATACCGGCCGGGGGACGGTAGGGCTGATAGAAAACGGCGATCGCCGCCGCAAATAGCAACCGGGGTTGGGCGGTGGCACACCAGGCTATGCCTTGGGCATCCGCTTCTGCTTGAAGTTTTTCATCCAGGGGTAAAATCAGCGCACTGGCCTGGGTCGCCTGCATTTGGGGCGCATACTTGGCACTATCGACATAACTAATTTGCCCCGGCAATGCCTCCGTTAAGGCAGCAACGCCCCCAATGGTTGGATTGCGATCGCCAAATTTTTCTAGGCTGTGGGTTTGGATCTGGGGCTGTAGACGTTCTACGAGTTGGCTAAATTCCATGGGAGATTGGCAAAGCTAAAAGCTAAATTGTGACCATTTTCCCATAAGGCTTTGACCTTTCTGCTGCCTTGCTGCCGGTGCCAACTTTGGTCTGGGGGATTTCCCCAAGCTTAATAACCAGGGGAATGCAGGGGAGCGGAAATTCAGGCTTAATTAGGACAAAGTTGAAAAATTAAACCTCTGCCACCACTTCTCCCTTAGGACTCCGAGGCGATCGCCGTTTACGCCACCAGGCCCAGAGGGTAGTGGCCATGAATATACTGGAATAAACACCGGAAGCAAAGCCAATAATCAAAGCCAAAGCAAAGAATTTCAGACTATCGCCCCCAAAAAGAAAGATCGCCACCAGGGGTAAAGAAGTGGTCAGAGAAGTGTTAATGGAACGGGTCAAGGTTTGATTGACAGCATCATCCACCACATGGTTGATATCCCAGTCGGGATGGCGCTCTAGGGTTTCCCGCACCCGGTCGTAAATTACCACGGTGTCATTGACAGAAAAACCAATAATGGTCAGTAAGGCCACCAGGAAAAGACTGTCCACTTCCACCCCTCCCAGTAGCCCAAAAATAGCAAAGGCCCCCATGGTGATCAACGCATCGTAGAGCAGAGCCACAATGGCAAAAACAGCGTAATCAAGCTGAAAACGGATAGTTAGATAAATAATAATGCCCAGGAGGGAAATCACTAGAGCCAACACCCCAGAACGGAATAAAGCCTTACCCACGGTGGGGCCAACGGTGTCGATTTGGATGGTTTCCGGGTCAAACTTGCCGATGCCCTCATTCAGTGCTTTCTGCACCGTTTCCCGTTGTTCCACATCCAGAGTTTGTTGACGGATGGAAAGGGTATAGTCCTCAATCACCTGCACACTACTGTTACCCAGGCCCACTCCATTGAGAATATTCTGCACCTTGGCCACATCGATCGCCGCAGGGCAATTATTCTTACTGGCGCATTCCAGTTGTAATTGCAAACGGGTGCCCCCGACAAAATCCAGACCGGGCTTAAAGGGCGCTTGGAACTGTACCCAGGAAATTACCATGGCGATGATACTGATCAACACCAAAAGGGAAGAGGCAATCCAAGCCGGTTTTTCCCATTTGAACAGGTCTAATTTCATAGTTTTTAAGATTGGTCAGGGAGAATGAAAAAGAATTTTTAGTAAACAGTTAATTTATGATTTAGCTGGCACCGAGAGATTAGGGCAAAACAGTTTGGGATTTTGACGAACCTTAGGCAGACTGAGCACAATCACCAGTAAAAGAGTACGGCTACAGGTCAAGGCAGTAAACAAACTCACCATGACTCCGATCGCCAAGGTGAGGGCAAAGCCTTTCACCAAGCCGGAACCAAACCAAAACAGGGCTGCACAGGCAATCAGGGTGGTGACATTACTATCCAAAATACTGGAAAAGGCTCGGAAAAAGCCCGATTCCACCGAGCGATAGAGGGTATTGCCCCCCCGCAATTCTTCCCTAGTCCGTTCAAAAATTAATACATTGGCATCCACTGCCATACCAATGCTGAGGATAAAACCGGCAATACCGGGCAGGGTCAGGGTCACCCCCACCAAAGCAAAGGCCGCTAGGGTCAAAACTGCATAAATTACCAGGGAGACATCCGCCACAATGCCGGGCAAACGGTAATAAACCGCCATAAAAATCAGCACCAGGGCTAAACCAACGAATCCCGCCACCAAACTGCGCCGGATGCTTTCCTGCCCCAACGTAGCCCCCACTGTGCGATTTTCCACCACTTCCACCGGGAATGGTAGGGAGCCGCCCCGCAGTTGCACCGCCAGATCATTGGCTGTGTCGATGGTGAAGTTCCCCGTAATGACCGCCGCTCCCCCGGTAATACCTGTATTAGCAAATTCCACTCCCACCACCGGAGCACTGATCAAGTCATTATCCAAAAACACGCCTAAGCTCCGTCCTGTACCGGCCACCGCTTGGGTTAACTCAGCAAATTTCTTTCCCCCTTCTTCTTCAAACCGGAGGGCCACTTCCCACGCAGTACCAGATTGGTTGGGACTGGGGCGGGCATCAGTGAGGTTTTTACCCGTTAGTCCCATGGGTTCAAACAGCGCCAGCAAAGCTTGGTTGGACTGTTCCCGTTCTGCCAACAATTGCTGGAGGCGATCGCTATTTTCCGGGGAAGCACCGGAGCGGCGGAGATTTTCTAGTTCCGCATCTAGTTGGCGTTTAATGCTGTATTCCGCTTGAAATTCTCCCTCTGTACCCGGCCGTTGCTGCTGAAATTCTAACTGGGCTGTCCCCCCCAAAATCCTTTCCGCCTGACCCGGATCGGTTACTCCAGGCAGTTGCACCACCACTTTATCTTCCCCAGCAGTTTGCACCAAGGGTTCCGACACCCCCAGGGCATTGACCCGGTTTTCAATCACTGTTTTTACTGCCACCAAACTATCGTTGTCAATTTGGGGAATTTCTGCGGTGGGTTGGACTTCAATAGTTAACTGGGCGCCCCCCCGTAGGTCTAAACCCAGTTGCAGGGGCAACTTGGCCAGCACAAAACTGGCCCCAATGACCAAGACGACAATTAAAAGCAGTAGCCAACGCAGTCTTTGCATGGAAAGGAATTGATCGGGAACAATGTTCGATTCTATCGTGCCACGGGTCAATCCCTAGGCAATCGCCTGGGGCCGAAAGCAACAACGGCGAGCAAAATAATGAAATTGTTTCAATATTAAAAAATTCCCTTCCATGGACCCATGGTCATCTTGAACTAGTTTTGTTCATGGTTTTCCATGGCAGTGTTTTGCAACATTTAATTAAGAATTCATGACAAAGTTTTTTTACTTGATAGGATTTAGTTCTTGGGCAAGCGCAACTTGCCATAGGCTAACTTCTTAAATTTCTGCTTAACATGAATTCCTCCCCTTCCCCTCCCCAATCTACGGCTAACGTTAAGTTTGTCCTCCTGATTTCGGGAGTAGCGGCCCTGGGGGGGTTTCTGTTTGGCTTTGACACAGCGGTGATCAATGGGGCCGTGGCAGCCCTACAAAAACATTTTCAGACTGACAGCCTTTTAACGGGTTTATCAGTGTCTCTAGCCCTGTTGGGATCCGCATTGGGGGCCTTTGGTGCCGGCCCGATCGCCGATCGCCATGGACGGGTCAAAACAATGATTCTGGCGGCGGTACTATTTACCCTCAGTTCCATTGGATCAGGCTTACCTTTCACCATCTGGGATTTTATTTTCTGGCGGGTATTAGGCGGGATTGGGGTGGGGGCCGCTAGTGTGATTGCGCCAGCCTACATTGCGGAAGTATCACCGGCCCATCTGCGGGGGCGTTTAGGTTCTTTGCAACAGTTGGCCATTGTCTCCGGTATTTTCATTGCTCTGTTGAGTAATTGGTTTATTGCCTCGATGGCAGGGGGATCGGCCCAAAATACCTGGATATTCGGTGCGGCGGCCTGGCGTTGGATGTTCTGGACAGAGCTAATCCCTGCCCTCCTGTACGGCATTTGTGCTTTCTTGATTCCTGAATCTCCCCGGTATTTGGTGGCTTTGGGCCAGGAAGAAAAGGCGGCGGCCATTTTGCATAAGGTGGAGGGGGGAGACGTGGCCGGTCGCATTGAAGAAATTCGACAAACGGTCAATCTAGACCACAAACCCCGCTTTCGTGATCTGCTCAGTCGTCGGGGAGGACTGTTGCCCATTGTCTGGATTGGTATGGGGCTATCGGCCCTGCAACAATTCGTTGGCATTAACGTGATTTTTTATTACAGCAGTGTGCTCTGGCGATCGGTGGGTTTTACCGAAGAAAAATCCCTATTGATCACTGTAATCACCGGTTTTATCAATATCCTCACCACCCTAGTGGCGATCGCCTTTGTGGATCGTTTTGGCCGTAAGCCTTTGTTGCTGATGGGCTCCATTGGTATGACCATTACCCTGGGCATCCTCTCGATGGTGTTTGCCGGGGCGACGGTGGTTAATGGGCAACCCACCCTCACCGGTACCGCTGGGGTAATTGCCCTGGTGACAGCCAATCTTTATGTGTTTAGTTTTGGTTTTTCCTGGGGGCCCATTGTTTGGGTGTTGTTGGGAGAAATGTTTAATAACAAAATACGGGCGGCGGCCCTATCGGTGGCGGCGGGGGTACAGTGGATTGCGAACTTTATTATTTCCACTACGTTTCCTCCTCTACTGAACACGGTGGGTTTAGGGCCAGCTTATGGTTTGTACGCCACTTCAGCGGCCATTTCCATTTTCTTTATTTGGTTTTTTGTTAAGGAAACTAAGGGCAAAACCCTTGAGCAAATGTAATTGATTTTCTATGCTGGAGCAAATTAATTGACATTAGTTTGAATCTCTTAAGTTTATTGAAATTTAATTCCGCTCTAATTGCCTTCTAAATTAATTTAATCGTCCAACACTGGCTTTGTTTTTTCCGGGAGGGTACCGAATTGTCATTAGCAAGATTGACTACATCCATGGGCTTGATTTGCGGTTTGGCGATCGCCAGTGGATTGACAGCGATGTTACCCAGTGATGCCCAAGCTGTTCCTGTGGATGAACCCTTGGCCCCGGTTAATCGTTACCAATTAGGGGGAGACAATTCTGGCAAAACAGTTAATCAAATTACCTCGGTGGCGGAATTGCGAGATGTGCAACCCAATGATTGGGCCTTTGCCGCTTTGCAAAGTTTGGTGGAGCGTTACGGTTGTTTAGTGGGTTATCCAGACCGCACCTACCGAGGCGATCGTTCCCTTAGTCGTTATGAATTTACAGCGGGATTAAATGCTTGTTTAAGCACCATTGAGCAACTGTTACAGGAAAATGTCTCCGTGGTTCAAGGGGACTTAGATTTACTAAAAAAATTAGCCCAGGATTTCCAAGCCGAGCTAAAACAATTGGCAGTCCGGGTTGATAATCTAGAAACTCGCACTGCTTTTTTGGAAGACCATCAGTTTTCCACCACCACAAAGCTTTATGGTCAGACCATTGTTTCCTTTGATGATGTGTTTGGCGATCGGGTGGGGGGTGATAGTAATCAATTTCAACCCCAACTAGCCTATCGGGTGCGCTTTAACTTGGAAACCAGTTTCACCGGCAAAGATTTGCTCAGGACTCGTTTACAATTCTCCAATTTCTTCAACGGAGTGGCGCAAACTGGCACCAATATGACCCGTTTTAACTATGACGATAATTCCAACAATAATGTGGAAGTGACCCATCTTTGGTATCGCACTCCTCTGACCGATAATCTCACCCTACGTCTAGGTTCCGTGGGGGTGGGCTACACGGATTTGGTGGATACGTTGACGCCCCCCACCATTGCCGATGATGCCCTGGGTATTCCTTCCCGCTTTGGCGAATACGATCCTGTTTACCGTCGGGGAGGGGGAGGGGCTGGCTTCAATTGGCAGATAACTCCGACCTTGCAATTGAGTGCGGGTTACCTGGCCACTAACCCCAACGATCCAGACAGTGGCAACGGCCTGTTTAATGGTGGGCACCATGCCCTCGGTCAATTAGCCTATCAAACATCTGACGGGGGCATTGGGTTCACCTATTCCCGTTCCTATTTCCCCGCTGGGGAGACCAATTTAATGGCGGGCACCGGTAGTTTCCTGGCTATTCAACCCTTCGGAGAGGCGATCGCCACGGCGGGGGATTTTTACACATTGCAAGGATACTATCGCATCACTCCCCAGGTGCAGATCCATGCCTGGGGCGGCTATGTGGATGCCCAGGCCCAGGGAGGCGGCATGAGCAACTTGTCCGATGGAGTGGGGGGCACAGTGGTGAGGGAAGTGTCCTGGAATCGTTCCGCCATTTGGTATGGTTTGCTTGGCATTAGTTTCCCCGATGTGGGGGGAGAAGGGAATTTACCGGGCATTGCCTTGGGTATTCCTCCCACAGTCACGGCTAGTAACTTACCTGGAGCAGTGGGACAAACCACCCCCTACCATTTGGAGGCGTTTTACCGCATTCAAATCAATGACAACATTTCCATCACTCCCGGATTTTGGGTAGTGCTTAATCCCGAAGCCAACAGCAATAACGCCACCCAATATGTGGGGCATATACGCACCAGCTTTTTGTTCTGATAATTCAGCCATTAAGACTGGCACAGTCCCATAAAATCGATTAACTGCCGCACCAACTCCGGTTTGGTCACGGCCAAAATGGTGGAACCATCCTCTAGCAACGTGTTACCGTTGGGAATTTTTAAGTCTTCATGGGCATTGGCCTGGTAGCCAATAATCAGAGTGCCGGAAGGAAAACGGGGATCCTGGGCGATCGCCGCCACACTGCGGCCCACAATACTGCAATTGGGAGGAATGGAGAGTTTAAGCACTTCAATTTGTCCCTGTTCAAAGTGCATCATGGCATCCACTTGGGGATACTCAATGGCATTAATCACCCGGTTGAGGGTTAATTCTGTGGTACTGATAATGTGGGTAGCTCCGGCTAAACGGTAGGGTTCAGCAAAGTCCCCATCACTCATACGGACGACAATTTGGGGCACACCATAATGTTTTGATAGGGTAACCAAAGCCAAATTTAGGGCATCTTCCTGGAGCGCCGCAATCACTGCCCCCGCTTTGCGGACCCCCGCCTCTAGTAAAACTGAGGTATTTACTGCACTACCCTCAAAGGCCATGACGCCAATTTTTTCCCGGGCATACTGACAGGCCTGGGGATCCGTATCCACCGCCGCCACTGTGTGGCCCATTTTGAGCAAATTCTTGGCTAGGTTGGAGCCAATGCCCCCCATGCCACCGATCAGAACGTACATTTTTCACCCTTTGCGCCACAGGCTTGATTGTACTGGAAGTTAGGTGAAATTGATGGCTGTCGCTTTCGGCATCGGCCTGAAAATTTTTCCCCATCTGCCGGTGATGGGGAAAAGTCTTTGTGAAAGTGCTCCAAGCTTGTCTTAGTTTGACTCGGTTAGTGGAAGAAGATAAATTAACCCCTTCCTAACAAGACCTAGGCTCCCACTGCTTCCTTGGCGGCATACATTACTTCCAGGGTAATTTCTGACAAGCCCCGCTCCCGAGCAAATTTTTCCGTATTGCGTTTGACCTTACCCCGCACAAATCCTGGTACCTTATTCAACTCAGCCTGGGCGGTGCTGTGCCAACCGAGGTCGGAGTCACTGGAAATACCTTTGGTGATCACTTCCTTAGTGTCATGGCCACCGAAAATTTCCAACAGATGGTCTTCCATGCCCAGGGTGAAGGAGTTGTACACCAAGTCAGCGATTTGGTTGGTGCCTTCGTAGCCCAAGAATGGCTTATAGCCCAAGGGGAAATTCTGGATATGGATGGGGGCCGCAATCACGCCACAGGGAATATCTAGCCGTTTACCCACGTGCCGTTCCATCTGGGTGCCAAAAATGGCCGCCGGCTCGATCCGGGCAATGGCATCGGCGATCGCCCCATTGTCTTCACTAATCAAGACTTCATCACAGTATTCGGCCACTTCTTGTCGGAACCAATCGGCATCATATTTGCAATAGGTTCCCGCTAGGACAACGTGGATGCCCATTTCCCGAGCCAAAATTTTGGTCATAGCGGCCGCATGGGTGTTGTCCCCAAAGACCACGGCCTTTTTGCCGGTGAGGTTTTGACAATCAATGGAGCGGGAAAACCAGGCCGCTTGGGAAACGTGACGGGTTTGCTGTTGGATGAAATCTTCGTAATTAAGGTCAAAACCCTGGTCATTTAGCACCTGTTGGATTTGGCGGATGCAACGGGCCGTTTCCACCACTCCCATGGGGGTAATGTCCACATAGGGCATGGCAAATTCTTCTTTGAGATATTCTGCTGTCATCAAGCCCACTTCCCGATAGGGGCAGAGGTTAAACCAAGCTTGGGGAATTGTGGCCAATTGGTCCACGGTGGCTTTTTCCGGTAGGACTAGGTTCACTTCTATGCCGAGATCCGCCATTAAACGCTTTAATTCAGTGCAGTCATGTTGGTTATGGAACCCTAGGGTGGTGAAACCAATTAAATTGACCGATGGCTTGGCCGTCTTTTGCGTGGCCAAATTGCCCTGTTTCCGGGCTTTTTTAAGGTAAAACTCCACAATTTGCTTGAGGGTACGATCGCCAGCTTGCAATTCGTTATAGCGATAATGGTTCACATCCGCCAAAAGCACGTCACAGCGGGCATCCATTTGAGCCCGGTCGACAAAGTTTTCCAAATCTTCCTGCAAAATACTGGAGGTGCAAGTGGGGGTCAAGACAATCAAATCCGGCGCTTCTTCCCCATCTTTGCGGACGATATTATCCACCACTTTTTCCTGGGAACCCCTCGATAACACCTGGCGATCGACCACACTAGTGGTGACAGGGGTAAAGTTTTGTTCCCGTTCCAACATGGAGCGCATCACGTTGAAATAGTCATCCCCCAACGGAGCGTGCATAATGGCGTGGACGTTTTTGAAAGAACTGGCGATGCGTAGAGTGCCAATGTGGGCGGGGCCAGCATACATCCAATAGGCCAATTTCATAGGGTCAGACTCCGGGGAGGTAATTCACCCTCAAATTGTCGGTAAAAGCCTTAACCTTGTCGAGGGGCAGGTTTACATTTTAATTCCGCTATTAATAGTCTGTAATGCCTGTCTGGATTAGCCTCTAGCTTATGGCTCTAATTATTTTGCCCACGGTTTACCATACAATTCTTAATGGTTAGACACGATCTCCATAAGTATTTATGACCATAACCTTAAGTTCTGGGAGTCAATACTCCAAAGTCAGCGCCGTATATTTTGCACAATCTCGGAGGCTGTCGTTAGTTGTTTTTTCCGATTTATGATTAAACCAATGCCAATGCAAAGTTGGAGTTTGAGATTATGCCTGTCAAAATTGCGATCGCCCAAATAAAAGTTGAGCCGGGTC
This sequence comes from Synechocystis salina LEGE 00031, assembly GCF_015207985.1. Classification (GTDB taxonomy): domain Bacteria; phylum Cyanobacteriota; class Cyanobacteriia; order Cyanobacteriales; family Microcystaceae; genus Synechocystis; species Synechocystis salina. The sequence continues at coordinate 14,825 of NZ_JADEVV010000026.1, forward strand.
AGCGTATTATTCTGGATCAAATCTCCTGGCAGGAATTTGAGGAAATTTTGGAAGATTTAGGGGAACATCGTCATTCCCATATCGCTTATTACAAGGAAGTTTTAGAATTTCGGATGCCTTTACCTGGCCATGAACGCACTAAAGTTTTGATTTCCCATTTACTTGTGGTTTTACTAGAAGAATTAGGACTGGAATGGGAATCCCTTGGCTCCACTACTTTTAAAAGCAGACCTATGCAAGCAGGTATTGAGCCTGATGATTGTTTTTATATTGACAACTATCAAGCTATGGTGGGTAAACAACGGCTGAATTTAGATGTTGATCCTGTCCCCGATTTGGCGATCGAAGTAGATTTCACCTCTGTTACCCAGGTCAGTGCCTATGAGGCATTGGGCATTCCTGAAATTTGGCGATATGAAGATGGAAAACTGGAAATTAGTCTACTGGAAGAAGGAAAATACATTAACTCTTTTATGAGCAAAGCTTTTCCCTCTATTCCCATTATTGAAGGAATTTCCCTTTGTTTAAAAAAAAGCCAGGTAATTCCTATGAGTGCTTTACGTCGTGAGTTTCGACAGTGGTTGCAGGAATATATCTAAAGAGACATACTTCCGTTAACCATAATGTATTTACTTTGTGAAAAAGTTTGCTGTAGTTAGGATTTGAGTGTTTTTACACCATCCTCAATGGTTAGACACGATCGCCATAAGTATTTATCATTATCTGCCTGCGGTAAACAGACTACAAAAACTCAATGTGATTAAACATTTCTTCTGGTTCGAGAATTTCCCACATCAAGACTAATCCTTGAATAATTTGACCAATCGACTTATTTCGTTGAGAACAATAAACGATGCCAGTATGATGGGGAAATGATTGAGCTAATTTTAAAAAGTCAGTATCTTGGGTAAAAATTACTCGGCCTTCAGACGCAGCAAACTGTAACTGCTCTTGATCAGAAACCCCTAGCAGACCAGCTTCTGGAGTTGTTGTAACATCAAGACTGCGATGACGTAAGCCAAGGGCAATGCTATGGCTGATGTTTTCATCAAGATGAAATTTAATTCTGTTGGCCATGCATTTTTCTTAATTTTTCTTCTATCAAAGAAGGGGTACTGGATCGCATTTGTTCAGCAAAAATTTCATCCTCCACAATTCCTTGTCTAATTTCTTCCAGGTGATCGTGGTAATAAGACAAGGCGGCATAAACGTCAGCCAGGGTAATACTAGGATAATGATGGACGATTTCGTCGGGAGATAGTCCCATTCGTTCGTGCCAGATCACGATGTCCTGAACTGTGATCCTGTGGCCAGCAATGCGGGGTTTTCCCCCACAGGTTCCTGGAGTGATGTCAATATGATTGATTAAGGTTGTTGCCATCGGCACCTCCAATTAGTACAAAATTGCGGTCAGTGGCGATCGCCGGTTATAACCCAGAAACCGAGAATAGAATTCTTCACGGTTGTACACGATCGCCGTTTTGATTTAGTCAGTTTAAACAATCTATTTTTTCTGCACCACCCGCACTGGAGTGCCATTTTGCACCATGCCGAATAAAGCCACTACATCTTGATTCCGCATTCTGACGCAACCATGGGAAGCCGCTGTGCCGAGGAAATGTTCATGTTTTTTCGGGGTGCCATGGAAACCAATGGTATTTTTACCATCACTCCAAAAACCGATCCAACGGATACCAATGGGGCCATCCAAGCTGGCGGCCACTTTTTTGCCATTCCAGGGATTTTCCCAGACAGGATTTTCTACCATTTGGATGACCTGGAAATTGCCTTGGGGAGTTTCCCAGCCTTTTTTACCCACTGCCACGGGATAACTGGCCAAAACTTTGTCATTTTGGTAGGCGTAAACCCGCCGTTCCCCTAACACCAGGACAATATGGGTGGCCAAGGCCTGGCTGTCTGGGTTGGTGGGAGTGCTGACGGGGGCCGCCGGGGGGATATAGGTGGATTCGGGAATCGGTTTGAGGGGAGGAATGGCACTACCCCCATTGAGACTACTTTGGGCCTGGACGGTGCTGGGGATAACCAGACTAGTTGCAGTCAAACTAACACCACCCAACCAAAGGGCGAAACGGGCTAGGGGAGAGAATTGTTTCTGCATAGGATTAAGGTTAGAAAATGATTGAAGGAAAACCGACGGGGTTTAACAATACGAAATTAAATACGGGCTGGTGAAAATATATGAGAATATTATGTTAAATGATCATTATCGTCGCTGTCCAAGTTCCGTGGGCCGGGAAAAAGACGGTGTGGCGATCGCCACGATGCCCATTACCTTAGCGCCCCTTTGCTCCATTACCCGGCGGGCTTCGAGGGCGGTGGTGCCGGTGGTAATAATGTCATCCAAAATTAACCAGGGCTGGTGAGTGTTAAAGCCTGGCCCCGTAACAAGGGCGGACTGTAATTCCCGTTGGCGATCGCCGGGGCTAAGACCAAATAAAGCTTGGGTATCCTTGGGCCGTTGTAAAGCCTGGGGGTGCAGGGGGTAGCGGGTCAAGCGGCAAAAACCGGCAGCAATTCTTTCCGCTTGATTAAATCCCCGTTGGGCTTGTTTACGATTATTAAGGGGAATGGGCACCACCTGGGGCGGTATTTTAAGCTTTGCCTGGGGTTGTTGTAACCACTGTTCTGCCAACTGTTCCCCCAACCAGAGGCCGATGCCCGGCTGTTGCTCAAATTTCATCACCGTTAAGGCCCGCCGCAGTTGCCCTTCATACTGTCCCCAAACAAAGCGGGGAAAATTCCCCTGCCATTGCCGCAGGTGAGGGGGTAAACGGTGGCTCAAAATTTGTCCGGTGCAATCCCGGCAAAACTGATCTTTGCTAGGTTTTTGACAAAGGGGACAGGGGTTTTGAAAGAGAAGAGAGCGAATGGATTGCCACATGGAAGATGGAATGCAGAGGCGGGGAAATTAACCATAGTTGGAGGCATCTGCCCGTAATTGGGCCACAGTATCCGTAACAATGGCGATTGCCTGGTTAATTTCTGTCTGGGTGGTGAAGCGGCTTAAACCAAAGCGCAGACTTGCCTGGGCGCTGGTTTTGTCCCGGCCAAGGGCATATAAGACATGGGAAGCTTCGGTGCGATAGGAAGAACAGGCAGAACCGGAGGATAGGGCCAATCGAGGTTGTAAGCTGGTCAGCAACGCCTTGGGATCGACTCCGGTAACACTGACATTGAGGTTGCCCGGTAAGCGTTGTTCATAGTCCCCATTCAGCACTATTCCGCTAATTTTTGCCAGACCTTGCCAAAGTTGATCCCGCAATGCCCGCTGGCGATCGCCTTCTGAAACTAAGTTTTCCGCCGCTATGGCCAAAGCTTTGGCTAAACCGACAATTAAGGGCACCGGCAGAGTTCCCGAACGAAAATTAACTTCCTGTCCTCCCCCCAGTAGTTGGGGCGCTAGCCTAACCCCGGGATTTTGACGGCGATATAGTCCCCCAATGCCTTTGGGGCCATGGATTTTATGCCCAGTGAAAGACAGTAGATCAATCTTCAATTGCCGCACATCAAGAGGAATTTTGCCCAGGGCTTGGGCTCCATCACAGTGGAAAATGATCGATTTTTGCTGACACAGTCTGCCGATTTCCTCCAGGGGTTGCACCACGCCAATCTCATTGTTGGCCGCCATCACGGACACAAGGATGGTATCGGAACGCAAAGCCTTTTCCAATTCGGTTAAATTTACTAAACCATTGGGCTGTACAAGTAAATAAGTGACCTCAAACCCCAGGGATTCTAAATAACGACAGGGGGCTAACACGGCCTGATGTTCCGTGGCCAACGTCACCAAATGTTTACCCTGGGCAAAGTAGGCCTCTGCCACTCCCCGAATGGCCAAGTTATTGGCCTCCGTGGCCCCACTGGTGAAGATAATTTCCTCCGGCTGGGCCCCCATGGTCTCAGCAATTTCCTGCCTAGCCTGTTTAATGGCCGCTTCGGCCTGCCAACCATAAAAATGGGCACTGCCGGCATTGCCATACTGCTCCATGAAATAGGGAAACATGGCTTCTAGCACCCTGGCATCAAGGGCAGTGGTGGCGTGGTTATCGAAGTAAAGGGGCCGTTCCATGGTGGTTTCCTGGGCTCATTGGTCCCGGCAGTTTCTAGCTCGCTGACTAATTCTGCTCAACTTTGGCGGGACTTAGATTTACAAGATAACGTTTTACTTTCCTTTCTCCGTCACCATTTGGCAAAGGCGATCGCCAATTAACTGACCGGCCAGTTGGTGTCCCTGGATATTCCAATGGCCTACCCCAGGAATGGTGTTATCAAAACCGTGCCAATAGCTCTGCTCAGCATCAGCCTTTTGTTGCATGGTTGCGGCCAGGGTCAACACCGCAAAATTTTCCTTTTGCCCCAATTGTGCCAACCGTTGGTCAGGGTAGAACAAATTCTCCGCCCCCAACTGTTTTAATTGTTCTCGCACTTGGCGATCGGGGTACACCTGGGGAGGATTACTAATCACCACTGCTAGAAAATCAGCCTTTTCTTCCCTACTTAGCTGACTAGTCGCCGTTATCAGGGATTCTGTCGCAGCCCAGGCTTGCTCCCAGGCGGGATCAGTGGGTTCTCGGTATAAATTAACATCGAAATCCAGAGCGGGAATGATGTCAGTATTAGCCTGTTGTTGGGTGGTTAGAGTTCGTTGGGTGACCCATTGTCGTTTGGCTTCATTGAGCACCTGCAACAGCCGCACCCGATTGATCAAGCCGTATAGCAATCTTCTTGGGGCACTGTCCCGCCGTTGGTAGGCCATTGTTTCCCTAAAATCAAGCTTCATTTGCCATTTACCTTCCATCTCTTCCCAAAAAGGCGCGAGGCGATCGCCGGGGCTTAACTGTCGAGAATTGTTGACAATGTCATTGCCGGTGAAAATTTGTAGCAATACTAAATCCGGTTGGTATTCAATAGCATGGTGCCGGAGGGTTAAATATTCCTGGGCAGTGCCGTAGTCCCCCACGCCAAAATTAATTACCTCCACCGTTTTACCCGTTAAGCCAGCACAGGAGGCCAAATTTTTTTCTATGGCACTCCAATAGGTCTCATCTTCATTGACCTGAATTGCTTCGGAAAAGGAATCCCCCAACACCACAATGCGGTACGCATCCGCCGGTTTCTCCTTTTCATAATGGCGATCGCGCAGGCCGTCGGAGTTAATGCTCACTAAACCATTGCCTTCATGGGTCCAACGGGCGGTGAAATTGGGAATTAAGCTATGACCCCGTTGGGGATCTACCTGGTAAAAACTGGGATAACTAACCCTCATCAGCCTTAGGGCCACTTCCGCCACCACCACCGCAAAACCTAAACTGCCCAGCACCAGTAGGGTATTAGCCAACCACTGTTTATTTTGAGGAGATTTTGCCATGGGGGATAAAACGATTGCGGAGAAATTCAGTTATTGAGGCATATACATCGACCTCAACTATATCTAAGCACCATCCGACCCTTGGGAAATCCCCAGTGAATCCTGGCAACCATGGGAAAATTTCCCTTTTTACTAATGGTTTCGTCTATTCCCAGCGAAAAAATTTTCCCCAGAGGTAGCAAATAAAAAATGCGATGTACCCTTAAGGAAATTAACCTTGCCCGACTGTGCAATCTAACGTAGCTATTATGACTAAGCGAACTTTTGGGGTAATTGGACTGGCAGTAATGGGGGAAAATCTCGCCCTCAACGTGGAAAGTCGAGGCTTTCCCATCGCCGTCTATAACCGTTCCCCCAACAAAACTGAAAAATTCATGGCCGAAAGGGCTGTGGACAAAGACATTAAAGCCGCCTACACCGTAGAAGAATTTGTCCAACTGTTAGAACGCCCCCGCAAAATCCTCGTAATGGTCAAAGCTGGGGGGCCCGTGGATGCGGTGATCGATGAGCTGAAACCCCTTTTAGAAGCAGGGGACATGATCATCGATGGTGGCAACTCCCTCTATGAAGATACGGAGCGTCGCACCAAGGATTTGGAAGCCACTGGCCTAGGCTTTGTTGGTATGGGGGTCAGTGGAGGGGAAGAAGGCGCATTGCTGGGCCCTAGCTTGATGCCCGGGGGCACCCCCACCGCCTATAAGGAATTGGAACCGATTCTGACTAAAATTGCCGCCCAAGTGGAAGATCCCGACAATCCTGCCTGTGTGACCTTCATTGGGCCTGGAGGGGCGGGGCATTACGTCAAAATGGTGCATAACGGCATTGAGTATGGCGATATGCAACTGATCGCCGAAGCCTACGACATTTTGAAAAACGGCTTGGGCTTGAGTAACGAAAAACTCCACGAAGTTTTTGGCCAATGGAATCAAACTGATGAACTGAATTCTTTCCTGATTGAGATCAGCACCGACATTTTTGCTAAAAAAGATCCCGAAACTGGAGGACATTTAATTGACTACATCCTCGATGCGGCGGGGCAAAAGGGTACAGGACGCTGGACAGTGATGAGTGGCCTGGAGTTGGGTGTTCCCATTCCCACTATTTACGCCGCTGTCAATGCCAGGGTAATGTCCTCTCTCAAAGAGGAACGGGTGGCTGCTTCGGGCCAACTGTCTGGCCCTGGTAAAACTTTTAGTGGTGACGTGGAAGCCTGGATTCCCAAGGTGCGGGATGCTCTCTACTGCTCGAAAATGTGTTCCTATGCCCAGGGCATGGCCTTAATCGCCAAAGCTTCCCAGGAATTTGGTTATGACGTTAACCTGCCGGAAATTGCCCGCATTTGGAAAGGGGGTTGCATTATTCGAGCTGGCTTTTTGGACAAGATCAAGAAAGCTTTTAAGGATAATCCCCAGTTACCTAATCTGCTCCTGGCTCCAGAATTCAAGCAAAGTATTTTGGATCGCCAGGGGCCATGGCGGGAAGTGTTAATGCTGGCTAACGAAATGGGCATTGCGGTGCCGGCCTTTAGTTCCTCGTTGGATTACTTTGACAGTTATCGGCGGGCGGTGCTTCCCCAAAACCTAACCCAAGCGCAACGGGATTACTTTGGGGCCCACACCTATGAACGCACTGATAAGCCCAGGGGAGAATTTTTCCACACGGAATGGCTTGATTAGTTTCTTTGTGTTACTGACGATCACCCCCCAACCCTGGGGGGAAAAAGTTGATGCCACTAATTCCAGCCATTGCCAAGGGGCAAGCTCTGCCCTAAGCCGCTAAGGGGGCATCATTTTCTCCATGGGCTACTTGTTGGTAGTAATCCACTAACTGGCTTGTGGCCGCTGGCCAACCCCATCGTTCCGCTTCTTGCCGGGCATTTTGTCGTAACAGTTCTCGATCGCCTGTGGCGGACATTAACCGTTGGGTAGCCTGCACCACTCCCCCTGCCATACTGGGATCAAAGAGATAACCGTTTTCACCATCGGTGACAATATCCAAAATCCCCCCGGAGGCCGCCGCTACCACAGGACAGCCCGCCGCCATGGCTTCCAAGAGCACTAGGCCCAGGGTTTCAGTGCGGGAAGGAAAAATAAACGCATCGGCGGAAGCAAAGGCCGCCGCCAACTCTAATCCCTGCATATAACCCGCAAAATAGGTATTCGTACCAGCAAAATGGGCTTCTAAATTTTTCCGATTCGGCCCATCCCCGACGATCGCCAGCCTGGCCTGGGGAATAGCTTCGAGCACAGGCTTAATTTCATCGATTTGTTTTTCTGCCGAAACCCGGCCCACATATAAAAATAGGGGGGCATCGGGGTGACCCTGGGACAATTTTTGCCGCATTTGCGCCGACTTTAGGTGGGGCTGAAACAGTTCCGTATCTACCCCCCGTTGCCATAGATCCACCCGTTCAATGCCGTGGTTGACCAATTCCTGCACCATGGCGGAGGAAGTGCAAAGATTTAATTCCGCTTGGTTATGGGCTAGCTTTAACAGTTCCCACAGCACCCCTTCCAGGGCCCCCAGCCCATAATGTTGCAAATATTGGGGTAAATGGGTGTGATAGGAAGCCACCAGGGGAATATGCAAATGCTTAGCGTAATAGATGCCCCCCAAACCCAATACCGCCGGATTGACCACATGAATCAGGTCCGGTTTGAATTTCAGCAGGGCCTGTTTAATTTGGGGCGACGGAAAAGCTAGCTTCAGTTCTGGGTAAAGGGGTAAAGGCATGCCCTTCACTCCCTGGATTTTTGCCCCCTTATATTCCTTGAGCCCCCCCTCCGGACAGAAGACCAACACCTGATGGCCTTGGCGCTGCAGATTTTCCACTGTGTGCTTCAGACGGGTGACAATTCCATCAATTTTGGGCAAAAAGGTTTCCGTAAACAGGGCAACACGCATGGCTAGATGGGGGGATAAATCAAGTCGACAAAATTCAACAAAACAACAAGCACGATCCAGATTCCGGCGATCGCCCTTGACAATAAAACTTCACAATCTGGCGGCGGGCCAACCTACAATACTATATCGGCAAAACTTCCCCTTGCTCCCGCCAATAAAAGGCTAAATTGCTCAAACCATATTTTTTCTGGCGCACCAATTCCAATCCAGCAATCTGTTCCGGTGGTTGCCAATGGCGTCGGTCATATTCCACCGCTATTTCTCCAGCAGGGGTGAGGAGCTGCAACTCTCCCACTAGGGTTAAAACGGGGTTGTACAAGCCACTGGCATAGGGGGGATCAAGGTAAATGCGGTCAAAGGTTTGTCCTTTCAAGGTTGGGAGCAATTTCAGCACATCCCCCCGCAAAACTGACCATTGTTGCCCAGGCTGAGCTAGTTTTTGCCAATTTTCTTTGATGATGGTGCAAACTTTAGCGGACTGCTCGATCGCCACTACTTTGTCCGCGCCCCGACAGAGGGCCTCCGCCCCCAGGGTGCCATTGCCCGCACAGAGGTCCAACCACTGACAGTGCTGAATTTCTCCCCGCCAAATATTGAACAATGCTAGCCGGACTTTACCTGTGGTGGGTCTGGTCTGTTGCCCCGGTAGGGTTTTCAGGAGGCGATTGCCATAAATACGCATAGCACCAAATAAAAATTGATCCTCCCATTACTAACTGCTCAGGCAAGCTCAGAAGGAATTATTCAAATTCTCACATCGGGGCAAGAAAGGAAAGGGGGCAGAAACTAATCCTCTGGCCAGGGGCGATCGCCAAACTGGCCCCAGAATATTAAGAATTGTTGCTGTTTCTTGTTTCATCTGTTAACGTGTGCTTCAGAGAGTGCATTTAACCACGCTGAAACAATTTTAGGAGGCGTTTACCATGCTCCCCATGCATCAGTGCCAGTCAAGCCACCACACCCTAGACTGAAGAACTATCCGAGGCGATGGTTCGGGTCTAGGTCCACAGTTATGCCCGCCATTGTCTGGAGCACCGTTTGTCTCCACCTAACTCGTTAATTTTCCAATTTTCTCCATCCCGTTTAGATCGAACCATGGCCATCGTTTCTAGGTAGGCCTAGTTCCTGGCATTGCCTTGGCCCATTCCCCGCTAGCACCTGGAATGGCAGGTTAGTGCTCAACCTTGGGATTGGCGAGAAACTATCTTTGACCAATACCGTACTTAAACCCAAAATCTTTCCCTGTCGGCATTCGTTCCGTATCTATCCACAGGGGGGATACGCCTCATATTCCATAGGAGGTAAGCAATGAATTTACTCAACAAAACCGCTTTAGTGACCGGATCTTCCCGGGGCATCGGCCGGGCGATCGCCGAAGAATTGACCAAACAAGGTCTAGGAAAAATTATCCTTGTGGCCCGCAACCACACCAGTTTGCAAACATTGGCTGACGAGCTCGAACAACGACATCCTGGATTACAGGCCATTGCCTTGCCCCTGGACCTGACCCAACCCGTGGCCGTTAATACGGCGATCGCCAGAACTTGGCGGGACCATGGCCCCATTCATTTACTGGTTAACTGTGCCGGGGTAGCCTATCAAAATCCCTTTCTCCATAGTCGTTTCCCCGACGTTTACCAAGAAATTTCCCTCAACTTGATGGGGCTGTATTGCATCACCCGTTGCGTGGCCCGGCGTATGGTTTCCCAAAAAGAAGGCACCATTGTCAACGTTTCTAGTTTGATGGGCAAAGTGGCGGCCCCCACCATGGCCACCTATTCCGCCACTAAGTTTGCCATTCTCGGTTTTAGCCAAGCTCTGCGGGGGGAATTGGCCCGCCATAACATTGCGGTGGTTACCCTGTTACCTACCCTCACCGATACGGATATGGCCAAGGGTCTGCAAAAATTCCGCTGGGTCAGAGCCATGACCGCTGGCCGGGTGGCCCAATCCCTAGTCAAAGGTTTAAAACAAAACCGCAGTGAAATCTTGGTGGGTTGGCAGAGCCATCTGGCGGTGTGGTGTCAACGCTTTGCCCCCCGATTATTGGAGCGGGTACTGTTGCTGGCTACCCCCCAATCGGTTTGATCCCCTCCCAGGGATAGACTCTCTACCTGGGAACCTAGGACTCCATTGCGAAGTTTGCCTTTTCCCCATCAACTCGCCAAATTGCCGGTAAGTTTGGGGGATGGGCAAAATCATTCTTCGTCATGGGGCACTAGGCGATTAGTTACAAGGACGACTCAACGGCCATACTGATCGCCATCGGGAATCCACCTCAGCCGTCCGAACCTAATCCTTCTTTGAGGAAGTTTGGATCAATTCAATTTTGTAGCCGTCGGGATCTTCCACAAAGGCGATGACGGTGGTGCCGTGCTTCATCGGACCCGGTTCCCGCACTACTTTGCCCCCCTTAGCTCTGATTTTGTCGCAAGTGCCATAGATGTCTTCCACCCCCAGGGCAATATGACCAAAACCATTACCCAAATCGTATTTATCGGTGCCCCAGTTATGGGTTAACTCAATCACCGCATTATCCGATTCCTTGCCATAACCCACAAAGGCGAGGGTAAATTCCCCACTGGGATAGTCTTTTTTACGCAGTAAATTCATCCCCAAAATGTCACAGTAAAATTGCAGGGATTTGTCTAAATCTCCCACCCGAATCATGGTGTGTAGTAAGAACATAAGTTTTTAATAAGCTAAGTTTGGCCAACAGGCAGATCCTAACAAAATCTTGGCGATCGCCTTTGGGTTTGGTCTCTCCAGTTTTTGGTGGTGGTGAACCTTTGTCACAGCTCCTAAAAAGGATTGCCAATGAGGGAAAAGCTGGCCCAATAGTAGGGATGGGATAATTCAGGATTGCCCACGGTTAAAAAATCATCCTCCACGGCGATCGCCCCCCGGGACACCTGTAATTCCCCCCCCTGGAGGGCAATTTCCCCGTTAATCATCTTAATTTGGGCTTCTTGCAGGGCTTTGGCCTTGAAAGAATTGGCCTTTAACTGCCAGTAAAATTCACTCATTAAAGCCATGGTGCCCAGGTCACTCACCCGCCATAAACTACCCAGGGCTGATTTCACCCCCGATTGCAGAGCTAAGCCCACAAAGCCCAATTCCGCTTGGGGATTACCCAGGGCGGTGGTGCAGGCGCTAAGCACCAAAAGATCAACGGGGGGATCCTGCCATTGTAAATTCCTAATTTCCTTGAGGTTCAAACGACTATTGACAAATTGAATGTAGGAGTCGGCGGGAGAACCGGTATTAAATTCTGCGTGGGTGGCCAGATGCACCAAGGCAAAGGGCTGTTGTTGGCGGGCCGCTTGCAAATTTTTTACGGTGAATTGTTGGTTTAGTATGGCAACCCCAGGCCAGGGTTGGGGGGTGATGTTAGCAATCTCCAAAGCTACTCCCGGTAACGGTTCAGCGTCACTAAATTCGGAAGATCCCATGGCGAGAATCTCTGCTTGGCTGAGGTCGGTGGGGCCCCACTCGGTCAGGTTAAAGCCGGGAATGCGGGTGATGGCATATTTTTCGGCTAAAAACTGTTCTCCATCGTAGAGAGCGGCAAAGGGCAGAGAGCGCAGTTTCGGGCCGACGCAAAAAATTAGGGTGTCAATGCCATGGGCTTTCAATTCATCCGCCAGGGGAGCAATCAACCAGTCATATAACTTTTTGCCGGTGGCCCGATAATTTTGGTTGCGGGGATCACTCACTTGCAGAGAAAACAGTTGCACGGTGGCCAACAGATTTTGTTCTGCCGTGTTCAACACCTTCACCCCCACCGGTGGGCGATCGCCAGTTAATAAACAAATGGAAACCCCTTTTTCTTGGGGATTAATCCAAAAAATGGCCGCTTTTTGGCCAGTTTGTTGCTGGAGGGAAGCTAATTTTTCCCCAATTTCCTTGGTGGTTAGACCCAGGCTGGAGAAATCTTCCTGAAAATAATCTTCGTAAATACCAGCCCATTTACTTTCTAGATCGGTAGTTAGCTCATTGACCTGTTGGATATTCAGGGCATTACTAGGTTGCAAACTGACTACAATCGGGGACGAAAAGTTTACCTGAGCCTTTACCCAGGGGACAAATCCCAGGAGGAGAAATAGGCCCAGGAGCATTCCGGCGGCGAACCGGCCCCATGGGCCAAAGGGAAATGGGAATTTCTTGAATTTACTCACAGCATTTCCTCAATTTTAGTAACAATGGCTTGGTGTAGTTGCTCCACCGACAAGCTTGCATCCAGACGACAGCATTGACCGGGGTAATGGGCAAAAATCCTCTCGTAATTTTGATGCACACTGGTGAGCTTTTCTCGCTGTTCATAGCATTCCCTGGGGGATTGATCATTCCGTTGCTGGCGATCGCCAAGGCGTTTTAGGGCCAAATCCACAGGGAGGTCTAGGTAAATTACACAGTCAGGGTGGGGAAAGGATTGATTTAAGCGTTGGACAAATTCCCAGTCTGCCTCGGTGTGGCAATTATAGGCGAAGGAAGAAAAGTAGTAGCGGGTGGTAATTACATGGCATTGCCGGGCCAATTGTGACTCCACTCCGTCCCCTGGATTGTAAAGATGATAATGGCGATCGGCGGCGAACAAATACCCCATTTGAGCTTCAAATTGTTGGGCATCATTGTAGGCAAACAAATCTCCTTGTAAAGCTTGACGAATTAAGCGACCCACAGGACCGTTGGTGGGTTCGGGGCTGAGCACGGCCGCCATGCCCTGACGTTGGAAATGGGCCCACAGAAGATCGCCTTGGGTTGTTTTCCCTGACCCGTCGATGCCTTCGAGGACAATAAATAATGCCGCCATAACTTTTGCCAATCTTCCCCGCTAAAGTGTTTCCATTCTTTCCAAGTGGGCTTTGATTTCCCTTGGCGATCGCCAGACTGGGCGCAGTAGATTCTGACTATACAGGGATAATTGGTCGCCGTTATGGGGGGAATCCGGCTGGCTGGCATTGCCATAGACCAAAATGCTCTGGCCCCTAGGGCGATCGGCAAATTCCACTAAGCTCAGGTAACTATCCCCGGCCAAGGCTTGGAATCTTTGGTTGGCAATGGTGCCCAGGGTCAACACCCGAAAACTTCCTAGGTTACTGGGGGCCCCATTGGCCGGAGCAGTAAAATTCCCTGCTTGCATCTGCACTACTTCTCCCCAACTAACCGCCAAGTCATCGTAGAGAAACTTCACCTGGGCCGCCACCCCTTCTAGCACCGCCATAAATTTATTAATGTCCGCCATGCCGCTGGGGCTATTGAGGGGATCAGCGGGATTCCATTGACCCCCCAAAACCTTATCAGCCCCAATGGTCAGGGCCCAGAGCATAAATAATACCGCTCCCCGACTATCGGGATTAGCCTGTTTGTCCCAAGCCTGGAGTACCTCCGCCGCTTCAATGCCAATGGGATTAGCCAAGGCTTTGGCCGCCGACACCAACAAAGGCACAATGCGATCGCCCAATTCCATCTGACTGCTGAGGGCCTTTTGCTTAAATTGCTCAAAGGTCAAGGGCGACGTATTTTCCAGCAATTTAATGGAGCGTTGGGTCCGTAACAAAGCAGGGGCAAAACTCAAATCCGGCGCGGCCAGATTAGGGGGATAATCCGCTGCATTTAACTCCGGGGGAAAGGTACTGGTCCAGGGGGGATCGTTACTGTTTTGCAGCCAACCACTGTTGGGGTTAGTCAGCTTTGGTAATTGTTCATAGCTGTAGTAACCAGGGTTTAAATCGGTACTGCTGTTAATCGGTTGCAGACGGTCCCAATCTTGCCAACTGCCTTCCCTGATGGGGGTCAACGTATTGTAAAGATAAAAAATATTACCCTGGCGATCGCCATAGAGCACATTGAACATGGGAATTTGCTGCTGTCGCCAGGCCCCTTCGAACTGCTCTAGGTTTTGGGCTTTACCCATCTGCAAAAATTGGCCAATGGCACCACTGCGATCCAAACCGGGAATTTGTAGGGTGTAGGCCTTGCCTCCCCGTTGGGCCACCACCATACCCGCCGCACTGCCTAGGGTTTCCCATTGCAGAGTTTGGTAACTACCATTGCCCTGGAGAATATTGATTTGGTGACTATGGCGATCAAAGGATTTAACTTCCCCGTCCCATTCATAGCCCCCTTCTGTCAAAGTGAGGGCATATTTACCGACGTTGTGGGGATAATTGACCGTCAAGCTCCAGCCCAGATTATTGTTAAAACCCATGGCCGGCACAGGGGTTCCCACAAAGGCTGCCCCGGTTAAATCCAGACCAGGGGCCACCAATTGAGCTTCCGTGAGACGAAATTTCCCCTTCCAGGGTAGATGGGGATTAATCAGTAATAAACCATGGCCTGACTCACTTTGCTTCGGGGCGATCGCCCAGGCATTGGAGGCAATGGGCACATTACTGGCGGGTATTTGCCCTGCTAGGCTAGCAATGGCTTGGGGGCTAGTAACAAATTCAAACAGCAATAACCTCTGCACATGGGCCACCACATCCTGGGCGGTAATGGGCAGTACTTGGCGCAAACTAGGCTGACTGAAATCAGGATGTTGTTGAAAGTAGTTATTAATACCCTGGGCAAAACTTTCCAGGTCACGGCGCATGGCCGGGGTTTGGGCATTTAACCACACTGCCGATCTCCGGGGGATATTCATGGTGTGCACATACTGGTCATTATCCAGGTAATCGATGCCCCAATATTCCGCCCCTTTGCCCCTCGCTTCACCGTACAGGGTGAGGAGTAAATCCCCGTGGCCCTGGGCCTGGGCCCAACCGAAAGCTTCCATTAACTTGGTTTCATTGGGGGCAAAAATATGGGGTACTCCCCAGCTATCCCAAAAAATTTCTGTTTTGTTATTGGCCCAGACCGGGTTACCAATGCCCAATCCCAGCGCCAGCACAAATAGCAACACCAGTCCTACGCCCCGCCGTAATGTACCCCTTAATTGCACCAGCATTCGTCCTGAAAATCTCCGTTGGCGGTTCAATTCTAAACGAAACTAGAATAGGGGTTTAATAATTTTGATCAGAGTTTGGGCGGTTTGTTGATATTCTTCCTGGTCAAACATTTGGCTGGCCAGGGCGTTGAGCTTAATTTCCACCTCGTTGGGTCGTCTACGGCTCAGGATAAGTTGCTCCACGAGGTCGTCTAGGGCATAACTACGCACCAAACTCCAGTCTGGGTTATGTTCGTCCCAACTTTGAAACAGCACCGAAAACAGCAAAACTTTTGCCCGTAAGGGATTGGTATATTGCATAATCTCCGAGCGGATCTCAAACAGGTCGTATTCCTTCTTTTCAGTTTGGACTTGTTGGAGGGGAGTACCCGGGGGAGAAGGCACCACAGCCCCCAACACCGTTAGAATTGGTTCACTTTGACGGGGCTTAGGGGGAGGAGCAGGTATGGGCAAAGCGTCAAAATCGACGATGGATGTTGCTTGAGCCTTATTTGCCGATACGCCAGGGGAAGGGGCCATGGTCAAATTGGTTTGGGGTTCATTCTCTAGCACGGCAGCGTGGCCAACTTGGTGGGACTCTCCATCGTAAAGAACCTGCATTTGCTCCAGAATCAACTTGGCGATCGCCAGATAGAAAGTGGATTTGTTGATATTGTTGACAATTTGGCTAAAGCCTTCCTTTAACTGACTAGGGGTGGGATAACGTTGCCGTAACTCCAACAATAAATTAGCTAGCCCCACCTCTTCGATGGCCTGGAGATTGTTTTCCCAATAACCCCGGGCCACAGCAAAAACTAACTTTTGAATGCGGACCTGTTCTCGGTGCTGAACCAGAATGTGGGCTATCTGGGTGGCCTGATATTGGGGGTCCACCACCCGATGCACCGGAGTTGGGGATTGATTTGCAGGGGACACTGCGGCGATCGCCCCTTCTTCACCCTTGGCAGCCTCTGGAATGGCCGTTTCCCCATAGGCTGTATAAATTGGCCCTAACTGATCCAGTATGGTTTTGGCCACCGCCGCATAAGCCTTGGGACGGTTGAGGGTTTTCACTAGCTTATAAAGGGAAAAAGTAAACTGCTCAATCGTCGGTTTCTGTACTACCAACTCTGCCAATAGGGCATCCAAACCATTAGTGTCGAGCACATTGGGATCGTTTTCCCAGTATTTTTTCGACAAACAAAACAGTAACTTCTTGATCCTTTGCCCCTCATCCTGTTCTTCAAGATAGTGGGCTACATCAGCCAGAGCACTAGGGGGAATAGACATGGGAGCAAAAAACAACCAAAAAAACCGGCTTAATTAATTATGACAATGGAACCCGCCCATACCCAAGCTTAACGGAATATGGTCAGAAAAAAAGTAGCCGTCCTGCAATCAAGACAGCTACCGAAAGAGGCTTGGGAACGCACCGAAAATCCTAATCGTTTTGCAGAAACAAAGGAATGCAGTTTAGTGGACGACTAGCTTCACATTGGCATTTTGTAAGCCCCGTTGTTTTACCTCAGTTAAGGTTTGGTTAACGGCGTACTTTTGGTTGATGGAATTGATCAACTCAGTCTGATTATGTTTTTTGGCCACACCCCAAAGATCAGCGATCAAGTCGAAGGAACCATCACTGTTGCGGGACCAACCTAAATCGTAATCACCATCTAGAACGGCCACAATGTCAGCCCGGATGCGTTGGCCATTGTAGCCCCGCACATCAGCTTCGGTCTTGGTGGTGATACCGAGGTCATTAAGGGAAGATGTTAAAACTTCAGCGTTCGTGATCTTAGTACGGAGAGTGCTGAAATGAGACATGGTGGATTTCCTCCAGAGAAAAAAGTCAACAACAACAATCGAGAAGTGGGAAATGCCGCCATAAAAACGGCTTATCTTAAACTACTAACCCTTGGGTTAGTCTTTGCTCCTGCAACAAACAGGAGAAAGCTTGTTAGAACTCCAGTCGCTGATATTCAGCCACGGAAGCGGAGGCAGGCCGGGCCCTTTGTCGGGCCCAATCTCGAAGCGCGGTGACCTGCTCTACCATGGTGCGCGACAGAGGCAACGTCGATTTGATCGCTGCAATAATGTCGAGCTGGTTAAATTCTCTTTCTTGGGCAAAGGCTTCGTACATGGCAGCTACGATCGCCTGCTCAATTTCGGCTCCGGAAAAACCGTCGGAGGTGCCGGCCAATTCCCCCAGATCAAAACGGGAGGTATCTTTACGCCGCTTATGGAGATGGATACGGAAAATGGCTTCCCGTTCTTCCGCAGAAGGTAGGTCAACGAAAAAGATCTCGTCAAAGCGCCCTTTGCGGAGAAATTCCCCCGGCAGGCGATCAACCCGGTTAGCCGTAGCCATTACAAATACCGGCGAGGTCTTTTCCTGCATCCAGGTGAGGAAACTACCAAAGATCCGACTGGACGTACCCCCGTCAGAGTCTCCAGAACCGGCTCCCCCAGCAAAGGCTTTGTCCAATTCATCAATGAACAAAATAGCTGGAGAAATGGACTCGGCGGTTTTCAGGGCATTGCGGAGATTCGCCTCCGATCGCCCCACCATGGAACCGTCATAAACTCGACCCATGTCCAAGCGCAGCAGGGGCAAACCCCAGAGCCGGGAGGTGGTTTTGGCAATGAGGGACTTACCACAACCGGGCACCCCCAGAATTAGCATGCCCTTGGGTTGGGGCAAACCGTATTCCCGAGCCCGCTCGGTAAAGGCGTCGGAGCGCTGGGTCAACCATCTTTTCAGTTCCTCCAGTCCCCCCACGGCCCGGATGGTTTCATCCTCCTCAATGTAATCAAGGATGCCGTTGCGACGGATTAACTGTTTTTTCTCGGAGAGGACAATTTCTACCTCCCCTTCGGTTAACTGTCCAGCTTTGACGTAGGCTTTGCGATAGACCTTTTCCGCCTCATCTTTGGTCAATCCCAGGGCTGCCTTCAGCAGTTTTTCCCGGGAATCTTCCCCCAAGGCATGGCGGGACTTACCCAACTGTTGCCCCAGCACCCCATCGAGGGCAGCCAAATCGGGCAGGGCAAAATCCAACACCACCACGTCCTTTTCCAGTTCAATCGGAGTTTCCTGGTAGGGGGACATGAGCACGATCGCCTTTTCTGTGCCCTTAAAGCTGGCGATCGCCTCCCGCAACCACCGGGTCACCGCCGGGGAAGAAATGAAAGGATGGAGGTCTTTGAAAATGAAAATGCCCGGTTCCTGGCGCACCACCCACTCAATGGCCGCCTCGGGGGAGATGGTATTGTGGTGGGTTTTCTGTTGGGTGGCACCGTATTCCCGGAAGCCATGGGTCACAGTCCAAACAAACAACCGTTGATGCTGGGTGACCTCCTGAACGATGCGGTACACCGCTTGCTCAGCCCGCTCTTCCTCGGAAGTAACGAGATAAATCAGGGGGTATTGAGCTTTCAGGAGTACACTCAGCTCTTCTTGCATGGGTTCGACCAAAAATTGAGGGAAGGAATGAACAGGAAATCAATGCGAATGATTTTGCTTAGAGATAACCAAAGACTGGTCAACTCAGCAGGGAATCAACATTTTTTCCCCATCGATATCGGCAGTCACCGGAGCATCCTCCACCAGAGGGAGGGAAGACTCTTCGTTATCGTTCAGGACACTGGGCTGATCCTTCAAGGACATCATCTGACCATCCCGCATCACCATAGCGGCGTCGCATTCGGGGCAGATATGCACCTGATGGGTTCTGCCATAGGTTGACTTTTCTTCGGCTTCGACCTTGTCCGGGTGCTTGAGGTAAAAATCAATGGCCCGTTCTACGATCGCCGACATAGATTCAGCGTCAATGGCTGAGCGAATTCGGAGTTGCCGATGGATGCCCGGCGGCATATAAAGTGTGACCTTTTGCTTGTCCTGCATATCACTAATGATTAGGTTACCCATCGGGTATAGTACCCCAATTTAATCACGCGCCACTATCCTGTCAAGCCACTAAGCCACTATAACTGCATTTTTGTAATATTTCGTTACAATGACCAAATTGCTAAGGAAACTGTCGCTTCAATTACAATCTCTGCCCTCGTTTCCTTCCAAGCTGAATAATAGGACCGTGGCCAAGGGTTAGCGGCTGTAGTTTACAAAAGACCTCCACCCCTAAATAGCCAATAAATAGCCAAAAACTAATTAGCAATGGCACTATGGCCCAAGCCCAGACCACCATCGATGGGGAACCATGCAACTTCAGAGCTACGACCCAGGCAATTTTTACGACGAACTTTTTTCCGCCCCGGGGCAGCCCCGACCCCAAGCAGCTCCCCTGATCGATTGGATGGGGCAGTTATCACCGGAAATTCTCAGGCAACACCATGAAACGGCCCAAATTGCTCTCTTTAACCTTGGGGTCACTTTCCGGGTTTACAACGACGACCAGGGGGTAGAGCGTATTTTCCCGGTGGATATTATTCCCCGCATTATTGCTGAAGCGGAATGGCGATCGCTCGAAAAGGGATTGAAACAACGCATCAAAGCCCTGAATTGTTTTTTGACTGATATTTACGGCCCCCAACACATTGTTAAAGACGGCATTATGCCCCTGGACATTGTGGAATCCGCCAGTGGATTCCTTAAGCCCTGCATCGGCATCAAGCCCCCCGCCGGAGTTTGGTGTCACATCACCGGCACTGATTTGGTTCGGGATGGCAAGGGTAAATGGTTTGTGCTGGAAGACAATCTGCGGGTACCCTCCGGTATTTCCTACGTTTTGGAAAATCGGCGAGTAATGAAAAGTACCTTCCCTGACATGTTCCAAACCATTCCCATCCAACCGGTGGACAGTTACCCTAGTCAACTTTTGGAAACTCTGCTTAATCTGGCCCCGCCCCATTTGGCAGCCCCGGTGGTGGTGGTGTTAACCCCAGGTATTAATAATTCCGCTTACTTTGAGCATTCTTTCCTGGCCCAACAGATGGGGGTGGAATTGGTGGAAGGCCGGGATTTAGTGGTGGCCGACGGCTATCTACAAATGCGTACCACTAAAGGTTTACAGCGGGTGGATGTGGTTTATCGTCGCCTGGATGACGATTTCATTGACCCAGAAGTATTCCGTCCCGATTCCCTTTTGGGGGTAGCGGGCTTAATGGAAGTGTATCGCCAAGGACGGGTGGCCCTGGCCAATGCGCCCGGTACAGGGGTAGCGGACGACAAGGTCATCTATGCCTATGTGCCGGAGATGATCAATTATTACCTCAAAGAAGAACCTCTTTTGGCCAACGTCCCCACCTACCTCTGCTGGCGAGAAGAGGATAGAAATTATGTGCTAGACCATCTGGCGGAATTGGTGGTCAAATCCGCTAACGAAGCCGGGGGCTACGGTATGTTGATGGGGCCCAGTGCCAGCCCCCAGGAAAGGGAGCAGTTTGCCGAACGCATCCGCCATAATCCCCGTAACTACATTGCCCAGCCGGTGCTTAATCTCTCCCGGGTGCCCACTTTGATTGGTGATCAAGTAGAAGGTCGCCATGTGGATCTCCGTCCCTACATTCTCAACCGAGGCGATGAAATTTACGTCCATCCCGGTGGCCTGACTAGGGTGGCTCTGCGGAAGGGATCTTTGGTGGTCAACTCTTCCCAAGGGGGAGGTAGTAAGGATACTTGGGTGCTGCAAGGTTCTGGGCAGTAATGGCTTTTCTTACCTTGACAACCGGGCGATCGCCAAAGCACCGGCAACGATCTTGGTAGAATGGCAAATGTGTCTTGGATTACCGTTGCGATCGCCACTGTCCCCGAACAAATATGTCTCTATTTGATTGGTTTGCTAACCGTGAAAAAGCTGAGCCCCCCATGCTCCAGCCCCAATCCCCCCAGGAAAGGGAGGTGGCCGATGGGCTATGGACTAAATGCCCGGCCTGCGGTGTGTTGACCTATACCAAAGATTTGCAGGGCAATTGGCTGGTGTGTGCCGAATGTGGACACCATCTCCGGGTGGACAGTGATGAGCGGATTCGCCAGTTGATTGATGCTAAGACTTGGCAACCTATCAATGAACATTTGCAACCCACCGATCCCCTCAAATTTAAAGACCGCAAATCCTATAAAGACCGTATCCGCGATACCCAAAAAGCAACGGAATTGACCGACGCAGTGCAAACTGGCCACGGTCGCCTCGACGGTCTGCCGATCGCCCTGGGAGTAATGGATTTCCGCTTTATGGGGGGTAGCATGGGCTCCGTGGTGGGGGAAAAACTCTGCCGGCTGATTGAGTATGCCACCCTGGAAAGACTGCCGGTGATCATTATCTGTGCCTCCGGTGGGGCGAGAATGCAGGAAGGAATGTTGAGCCTCATGCAAATGGCCAAGATTTCTGGAGCATTGCAAAAACATCAGGAGCAAAGGTTACTTTATATCCCCGTGCTCACCCATCCCACCACCGGCGGGGTAACTGCAAGTTTCGCTATGTTGGGGGATTTGATTTTGGCAGAACCCAAGGCCACCATTGGTTTTGCCGGGCGACGGGTCATTGAGCAAACATTGCGAGAAAAGTTACCTGACGATTTTCAAACTTCTGAATACTTAATGCACCACGGTTTTGTCGATGCCATTGTGCCCCGACCCCAACTGAAAAGAACCTTGGCTCAGTTGATTAGCCTCCATCAACCCTTTTATCCGATTTTGCCCCCCCTCAATGCTGACCCCAAACAAGTTAACCCGGAGTTGGTGCTCAGCCATACGGCCCTGGCGGTGGACAATCAAATTTCCGTCAATCAAGATAGTTAAGTAATCATTAGTGACGGTGATTCGGTTTGGCAAAAGGACTAGAATTCAATGGGTTCCCATTCGCTACCCTTGATGGCAAAATGCTGCTCCGGACTAGGCAACTGCTAGAACATGGAAATAATTACGTTGGCGATCGGTGGGGCAATTGGTTTTGGCATCGGGGCGATCGAACGGTTTCGGCTCAATAAAAAAATTAAAAAATTACTCACCGGACTACCCGATACCGAGGAGGTTTCCCATTCCCTGTCCCTTGTTTCCTTGGTGCGGCGAGAAATCAATCATTTAAATGATCTCTGTGCAGAATATTTAGACACCATTGCCCATTGGCGGGGAGTGATGTCCCTTTCTCCCCTCGGTTATTTGTTAATTGATCAGGAAAATAACTTGGAATGGTGTAATCCTGCGGCTGAGAGTTTGTTTCATATTCGCTATTGGCAACCGGGGGAACGCAGACTCTTTTTGGAGTTTATTCGCTCCTATGAATTAGACCAACTAATTGAGCGTACCCGCCAAACCCAGACAAGCCAAACTCGGGAATGGTCATTTTTCCCGCCCCTTACCGCCGCCATGGAAAGTCGGGAAAATAGCCGTCCCCTAACGCCAGAATCAATTTTTCTCAGGGGGTCGGGGTTTCCCCTCAAAGAAGGCAAAGTGGCCGTATTTGTGGAAAATCGCCAAACCTTAGCGGCCCTGCGCCAGGGTAGAGACCAAGCTTTTTCCGATCTGGCCCATGAGCTAAGAACTCCGTTAACAGCGGTGGCTTTAATTGCAGAACGTTTACAAACCCGATTACCTGCCGAAGATGGGGCTTGGGCAGAACGGTTACTGAAGGAAATTTCTCGGTTGCAAAATTTGGTGGAAAGTTGGCTCCATTTGACCCAAATTACCGCTAATCCCAATCTCTATCTGGAACCGGAACCAATTAATTTACGCCATTTGCTTTCCCTGACTTGGGAGCGGTTAACCCCGATCGCCGTGGTGAAAAATATCACCCTAGATTATCAAGGGCCGCCGGAGTTGAACCTAGAAGGGGACGGCGATCGCCTTATACAGGTCTTGATGAACATTTTGGATAACACCCTCAAACATAGTCCACCGGAGGGAGTAATTTTTGTGCACGGGAGCCTGGGGGAACAGGGCATTACCATGACAATCCGGGACCAGGGTTTAGGTTTTCAACCAAGGGATTTGCCCTATATTTTTGAGCGGCTTTATCGGGGGGATAGTTCCCGAGCCCGCCTACATCCCGAAAGTCAACGCCATGGCAGTGGTCTGGGTTTGGCGATCGCCAAGGAAATTGTGCTGGCCCACGGAGGAAATTTAACGGCGGCTAATTATGAAACTGGCGGAGCAATGTTCACCATTAAATTGCCCTATCAACTCAATATGGATGAAAATTCCTAGGTGTAGAGGCGAATCTTCTCAAATTTGCTTAGGCACCAGAAATCTAAGGAAAGGGACGTTAGGGTATTTTTTGCGGCCAGAGCAGATTTAAACTGCTTCTAGTGATCTTGGAAAGGGCATGCAAAGTTCCCCCTCAGGTTGAAGGGAGACAGATATAAGTCCCCAAGTATCAGGAAATTTAGAGGGCAAACTAAAACTTTGTAACCAGGCTCTCAGTTTGACAGGGACGTTAGCTAAACTTAGATCGAAGATAGATTATTGAATGGGATTTATCCATGCTTGAAAGTAGAGCAACGGGCTATGAACCGCTGTATAAGCTCAAGAGCATCGCCCCAAATGTTTGGATTGCCGACGGGGGGTGGATCAGATTTTATGGAATGCCCTTTCCCACTAGAATGACGGTCGTTAGGTTAGCCAATGGTGATATTTGGGTCCATTCACCCATTGCCAATCAAGAAGGTCTGGCTGATGCGGTCGCTGCCCTCGGTTCTGTTCGTCACCTCATTGCGCCAAATTGGATTCACTATGCTTGGATTCCAGCATGGCAGTCTCGTTTTCAAGAGGCACTCACATGGGTTAGCCCCGGAGCAGTGGAACGTGCTGCAAGTAAATCAATCAAGTTAACTTTTGATCATGAATTAGGCAATGAATCCCCAAGCCAATGGTCAGGGGAATTTGAGCAGCGACTGGCCGACTCAGATTATCACAGGGAAGTGATTTTTTTTCATCGTAAAAGTAAGACCCTGGTTTTGACTGACCTGATCGAGAATTTTGAGAGCGATAAAATGCCTTGCTGGATAAGGCCTCTGCTAAGACTGGGGGGAGTTTGCGATCCCAATGGAGGAATGCCCAGGGACATAGCAGCTAGTTTCCGGCGATATCCAAAACATTTAAGAGATTTGGTTGATACCATGATTGCCTGGAATCCGGAGCGGGTGATTTTGGCCCATGGTCGTTGCTATCTTACCGATGGCACTGCTGAAATAAAACGTGCTTTTGGTCGGCTAAAATAACTTTTACATCCAAGCTAACTATGTTTGTCATTGGATTATCTGTCGGGGCTAAGCTCTTAATCAAGTCTTTCAGGAGAAATTCCAGGTTTCGTATTTGGCGTTGACACCACTCTAAACTACATTAACAGTGCTTACCGCTCTTTCTTGAGCCTGGGAGTCAATCGTTTGGCTTTGCTCCATGAAACCCCCTGTCTTAATTTTATTTAAAGCAGCCATATCTAAATTTTGCAATTACTAACTACTGCGCTATTGAGTGAGGATTAAGCAAGGAATATCAAGTGGAGATTACCTCTTGATTAGTTAGTCCACAGGTTAGTAAGCGCAGACCGTATTCAATGCCTTCCACCACAGCTTGGTAGGACGCTTCTAAGATGTTGCCCGAGACCCCCACCGTAGTCCAACGGCGATCGCCATTGCTGGATTCCACTAGCACACGGGTTTTGGCTGATGTGCCGGCCCCCCCATCTAAAATCCTTACCTTGTAATCGGTGAGGTGAAAATCGGCAATTTGGGGATAAAAACGGGTCAAGGCTTTACGCAGAGCTTGGTCCAGGGCTGACACAGGGCCATTGCCTTCCGCCACTTCCAGGATATTTTGCCCATTGACAGTTACTTTCACCGTGGCTAAAGCATTACGGTAAGCGGGGTTTTCCGCTGGGGTGAGCAGGTCACAGTGTACCTGGAAGCCTTGCACTAAAAATAGGGGTTGGCGATCGCCCATGGCCTGGCGCATCAGCAGTTCAAAGCTGGCCTCCGCTGCTTCAAATTGGTAACCTTGCTGTTCTAGATCTTTTAGGGTTTCTAAAATGGCCCGGCAGGCGGGATCTTGACGGTCTAAGGCAATGCCGAATAACTCTGCTTTAGACAAAACATTGCTCAGCCCGGCCTGTTCTGACACCACAATACGTCGCTCGTTACCAACCACATCCGGGGCAATATGCTCATAGGTGAAGGGATTACGTTGCACTGCGGAGACATGGATTCCCCCTTTATGGGCAAAGGCCGATCGCCCCACAAAAGGAGCATGGTCATCGGGGGCTAGGTTAACCATTTCACTGATCAAACGACTGGTGCTGGTGAGATGGGCTAGCTGTTCCGGTTTGATGCAATCGTAATCGAGTTTGAGTTGCAAATTAGGAATCAGAGTGCAGAGATTAGCGTTACCACAGCGTTCTCCGTAGCCATTGATGGTGCCCTGGACCATGGTAGCTCCGGCCTCCACCGCCAGGAGGGAATTGGCCACCGCCGTACCGCTGTCATTGTGGGCATGGATACCCAGTTGGGGTTGATGTTCAGATCGACCGTCCAACCCTAAACCCTGAAGGACTTTAATGGTAATTTCGCTAATTTGCCCCGGTAAAGTGCCCCCATTGGTGTCGCACATCACTAGCCATTCCGCCCCGGCCTGCTGGGCAGTGGCCAAGGTGGCCAAGGCGTAATCAGGATTAGCTCGATAGCCATCAAACCAGTGTTCGGCATCGTAAATTACCCGCCGCCCTTGACTGCGTAGATAGGCGATCGTGTCACTGATCATGGCCAAATTTTCCGCCAAGCTAGTTTGCAATCCCTCCAGCACATGCAGATCCCAGGACTTACCAAAAATGGTTACCCAGCGAGTTCCGGCAGAGAGAATTGCCTGGAGCATTTTGTCTGTTTCTACTGCTTTATGGGGCCGGCGAGTAGAACAAAAAGCCACAATTTCCGCCTGCTCCAAGGGCTCTTCCTGTAACTGCCAAAAAAATTGCACATCCTTAGGATTAGCCCCAGGCCAACCCCCTTCAATAAAGGGAATACCCAACTGGTCGAGGCGACGGGCAATGGTTAATTTATCGGTCAAGGACAAAGAAATTCCTTCTCGCTGGGCCCCATCTCGGAGGATGGTGTCGTAGAGCCAAAGGGGATTGTTGCTAACAGTCATGGCAAATGGGGGAAAAGAAAATAGACACCGAGCCTATCTGTCTTCATTTTAGGTCGGTTTTTCGACGCCATACGATCGCCCGAAAAAACTCTCAACATTCACTTGTCGCCATTAAGTTGGGCCATTTTTTCTAGACCTAGTAACAGAGCTGCCAAACTGCCCGCCACCCTAATTTGTCCAGAAAAAATCTGCTCCCGCACGACGGCGATCGGCATTAACACCACTTCAATTTCTTCTGTTACATCCCAGGCCTTTTTGCCTGTGGGAGTCACATCGGGAGCAAGAAAAAGATGGAGACGGGATTGATCTTTCACGGGATTGTCATAAATGCACTCCAAATTGAGCAAACTGGCAATCTGGTAACCGGTTTCTTCCTCCAGTTCCCGACGAATGGCGGCGGTGGGACTTTCCTGGTCGGGGAAAAAGTTACCGGCGGGTAATTCCAGCAAAATCTCCTGCACCCCATGGCGATACTGCCGCACAAAAATAATTTCCTGTTGAGGAGTTACGGCCAAAACCATGACAATTTCCGGTCGCACATTAACAAAATAGTCATCAATCAAAGTCCCATCGGGCAATTGCACTGCATCCTGACGTACCCGACACCAGGGATTATCTAGCACCATCCGACTTTGGCAAATACGCCATTTTTGCAAATTACTGGGGGGAAGATGCCACATGGCTTTGGACTATTGCACCGGCAAAAATCTGGAGTCTAGTCAATCTTAAGCTCGAACGCCATGCTTAACCAAAGGTAAGGCAGAAAAACAGTCCTTTGACGATTGCAGTAAAGTCAACGCATTTAGTGGCAGAGCAGGAACAAGAGGATTATTTTTACCAGAGCAGGGTGTCCGTTGGAAAAGGCAAAGTTAGTTCTGCTGCAGGTATATCTCATTGGCGGTGTCAAATCCTAATAACTTAACCCAGGAGGGAGTGAATTAGGGTGCACGCTATCATCTTTTGTCTTCAGGGCGATCGCCTAACAGGACTGAAATTTATCACAATGGGCAGAAAACTGACAAAAACGAAAACAGGGAAGCCGGAGCCTCCCTGAAAATTTATGAGAAAAGAGTTGTTAGACCGCTAGATTGGCCTAGGGCAAGTCTTAGTAGTCGAAGTCACCACCGGGAGCACCAGCGGGGGCCTTTTCTTTTTCAGGCTTGTCGACAACGATACATTCGGTAGTCAAGACCATGCCAGCGATGGAAGCGGCATTTTGCAGAGCAGAACGGGTCACCTTAGCAGGGTCAACGATGCCAGCGGCCAGCATGTCCACATACTCCAGGGTAGCGGCATTGTAACCGACGTTGAATTCCTTCTCTTTCACCCGTTCGGAGACTACCGCACCGTTTTGACCGGCGTTTTCGGCAATCCGTTTGAGGGGAGCAGGCAGGGCCCGGGCCACAATCAAGGCGCCGGTTAACTCTTCGTCCTTGAGGTTCCCGCTGGCCCAGTCTTCCAATTGGGGAGCCAAGTGGGCCAGGGTGGTACCACCTCCGGGAACAATACCTTCTTCCACAGCGGCTTTGGTGGCGTTGATGGCATCTTCTAGACGGAGTTTGCGGTCTTTCATTTCGGTTTCCGTAGCGGCACCAACTTTGATTACCGCTACACCACCGGCCAATTTAGCCAAGCGCTCCTGGAGTTTCTCTTTGTCGTAGCTAGAATCAGTTTCGTCAATTTGACGACGGATTTGCTCACAACGGGACTTAACGGCGGCTTCATTACCTTCGGCAACGATGGTGGTGTTGTCTTTGGTGATGTTGATGCGACGGGCAGAACCGAGGCTATCCACAGTGGCGCTTTCCAGTTTCAGGCCAGCATCTTCGCTGATTACTTGACCGCCGGTGAGGGTGGCAATGTCTTCCAGCATTTGTTTGCGGCGATCGCCAAAGCCGGGAGCTTTTACAGCGGCCACGTTCAACACACCCCGGAGACGGTTCACCACCAGGGTAGCTAAAGCTTCTTTTTCAATGTCTTCGGCGATGATCAACAGGGGCTTACCTTGGCGGGCCACTTGTTCAAGGATGGGTACCAAGTCCTGCACCAAGTTGATTTTTTTGTCGGTGATCAAAATGCGGGGATCTTCAAGAACCGCTTCCATCCGTTCCGCGTCGGTGACGAAGTAGGGGGAAATATAACCCTTATCGAAGCGCATCCCTTCGGTGATTTCCAACTCGGTGGTCATGGACTTGCCTTCTTCCAGGGAAATAACCCCTTCTTGGCCTACTTTATCCATGGCATTGGCAATCATTTGGCCAACTTCTTCATCGTTACCGGCGGAAATGGCTCCTACCTGGGCGATCGCCTTGGAATCTCCCACGGGCTGGGCGTGCTCTTTGATCCGAGCAACAAGAAATTCGGTGGCTTTATCAATACCCCGCTTGAGGGAAATGGGGTTAGCACCGGCGGCCACATTCCGTAAACCTTCTTTGACAATGGCGTGGGCCAAAACCGTGGCGGTGGTGGTACCGTCTCCAGCCACATCGTTAGTTTTAGAGGCGGCCTGGCGAATCAAGGAAACCCCGGTGTTTTCCACGTGGTCTTCCAGTTCAATCTCTTTGGCGATCGTGATACCGTCGTTGATAATTTGGGGAGAACCAAATTTTTTCTCTAAAACAACGTTACGACCTTTGGGGCCGAGGGTAACGGCAACGGATTCTGCCAGAATGTCCATACCTCGCTCGAGGGCGCGGCGAGCTTCGTCGTTGTAGATGATGGATTTAGCCATAAAAGTAAAACCTCGTGGGCAGATTAATGGGATAGATGAATGGGTAAAAATCCTGAAAGCCTTAGCAAAGGTCAGGATCGGTAAAAATTAATAGACCTAGGCAACGGAGGCCAAAATATCTTTTTCAGTTAACAGAACATAGTCGTCGCCACCAAGCTTAATGTCGGTGCCGGCATATTTGGAATAAAGGACTTTATCACCAACTTTGACTTCCACAGGGGAGTAGGTGCCGTCGTCGTTGCGTTTGCCGGGGCCCACTTGCACCACTTCACCAATTTGGGGTTTTTCTTTCGCATTATCGGGCAACAAAATACCCCCAGCGGTTTTCTCTTCAGCGGGGCTTACTTTCACAAACACCCGATCGCCAAGGGGTTTCACAGTAGAAACATTAATGGTAATAGCGGCCATAGAAGTCATCCTCCAGATGATAGTCTTGCACGGTCAGTAGGGATTTTGGAGGGGGGCTTAGCACTCCCACCTCACGAGTGCTAATTTAGCTAAATTGATCGACCCAGTGCAACACCCCAGTGAGTGTGGTTTCCCGAACTGAGGAGAAAAAATTGAGTTCTAGTTAGAGTCAAGATTGTCGCGGGGCGATCATTGATGTGGGCCAGGGCTGTTACTTCTTCGACCGAACTCTTCCTAATGCATACCATATATGTATGGGCTTTGAGTATGATCCCCAAAAGGCCAAAACTAATCAGCAAAAGCATGGCGTTTCCTTTGCAGAAGCTGAAATGGTCTTTTTTGATCCTCTTGCTATTCACGATCTCGATCCTGACTCCGTCATAGAAGAACGTTTTATTGCAGTAGG
Source organism: Synechocystis salina LEGE 00031 (assembly GCF_015207985.1). Lineage (GTDB taxonomy): Bacteria > Cyanobacteriota > Cyanobacteriia > Cyanobacteriales > Microcystaceae > Synechocystis > Synechocystis salina. Next base: position 44,683 of record NZ_JADEVV010000026.1, read on the forward strand.
AATGGGAAACACTGGCTCTATCTTCGTTGTTGTTTATACTTTGCGAGGGGCAATTATTCGCCTAATTTCAGCCCGACGTGCCACGAAACAGGAGACAAAAACTTATGAGACAGGAATATGATTTTTCCGGAGGAAAACGGGGGGCTATGATCCCATCTCAGGGAAAAACCCGCATTACGATTTATCTGGATAATGACGTTCTAGACCATTTCCGGGCAGAAGCAGAGGCAAAAGGAATGGGTTATCAAACATTGATCAATCAGGTGTTAAAGCAATCCATTCAATCCCCTTCGGAACAATCAATCACAGAAACAGATTTGAGACGTATTCTCCGCGAAGAATTGTCAGAAACACGCTAATCGGCGGAAATATCCCAGTTAATCGTCCCCCGACAGAAAATATTTCAATCAGGATGGTGAAAGCTCTTCCGGAAAGCGGACAATGTCATCATCCCCCAGGTATTCGCCGTTTTGTACCTCAATCATCACCAAGTCAATCACCCCGGGATTTTCCACCCGATGGGGGGTATTCATCGGCACATAGGTGGACTCCTTTTGGTTTAATAATTTCTCTTCGCCGTTACAAGTCACCTTGGCCGTACCCGACACCACCACCCAATGTTCACTACGGTGGTAATGCATCTGGGTACTCATATGTTGCCCCGGTTTGACCACAATACGGTTAATGCGATAGCGGGGGCCCTCTTCCAACATGGTGACCATGCCCCAGGGAGGAGTACGGGTCGTTTCGGGATGGGGCATGGGGGCCGGACTTGGGGCTTCAGGGGAATCATTCATGGTGGACAACATCAAGCCAAACGGTGAAAAAGACCACGGACTTGCCTCAATTTTAAACTGCCACGGAATTTGCCGAGCAATCAAACAAACAACAAAAAAGCCCCGATCACCAAGGTCAGAGCTTTTAGATATTTGGGGTAGGAATTGAAGCAACGATCAAAAGATCGAAAACAGCTGCAACAAAATTCCCGCTTAGTGATTACTGGGCCAAACGGCTAGTCTCATAGCCCCAAGTGGGAAAAGAATCAGCACCACTGCTGGCGGGGGCATCGTTGGATTCCTGACTGCGGCCGGCCAGGGAGCTTACCTTCACACAGTTGGGGGTAAACAGAAAAATGCTCTCACCAATCCGTTCTTGGTGGCCATCCATGGCAAAAGTACCACCGGCAACAAAATCCACCGCCCGTTGGGCCTCATCGGGGTCCATCACATTCAGATTTAACACTACCGACTTCCGTTCCCGTAGGGTTTGAATCACCTGGGGCATTTCATCGAAGGAATGGGGTTCGACGACGACCACCTCTGCCACACTGTTGTTGATGCCGGGCATACCAATCACGTTATTTCTTACTCCTGTACCAATAGGGGTGTCATTATTTAAGCTTAAAGGTTCCCGACTAATGCGGGGGAGAGGGGCAACTTCTTCTGCGGGCGGTGGGGCAGTGGTCACCGCTTGGGGCAACTCCATTTCTTCATCGTAATCTTCTTCGTACTCATCATGTTCACTGATGCCGACGAAGTCTTTTAACTTGGTCAAAATCATAGTTTACCGTCCGTATTTCCTGGGTAAAGTGAAAGGGGTTAATGGGATGAACCAGCCTCGTAACCAAGACTAGGAAAGATATTGACCTAGGCCATGGCAAACGGCATCAACCGCAGATATGCTTGGCAGATTGGGCTGCTCATCGGGTCAGGGAGGAAAGGAGCGGCAACTCAGTGGCGAGGAGCTACTAAGATCGGGCCCTTTCTTTTTCAGTCAATAAATGACCGAATTCTAGTTTTCCTACCCCTGTCGTGACAATTTACCAAAATGTTCCTAACTTTTGTAGGTTTTTGCCGATATTTTACCGAGAATTTTTTGATTTTCCCCTGACAGAGGCCGAACCAGTAACCAAGGGCAGAAATCTAGGCAATGGGCAAAGATACCTTTAATTACTAGCATGAACTGGGCAAAAAATTAGCGTAAAAAGAGACGATAAACTGGATTATCACTCTCATCCCAATGACGGTAGCCTAGATTAGCTAAAAATTGTTGCCACTGTTCCGTTTCTGCTGGGGGAACCTGCATACCAACGATAATTCTGCCATAGTCAGCCCCATGGTTGCGGTAATGGAACAAACTAATATTCCAGGCAGGATTCATACAACCCAAAAATTTCATTAATGCCCCCGGCCGCTCAGGAAATTCAAATCGGTACAGTAATTCCCGCTGGTTCTCCGATTGGGTCACCTGGGGAGGGCGGCCTCCCACCATATGACGTAGGTGGAGTTTCGTCAGCTCATCATCGGTTAAATCCAGGGTTTTAAAGCCTTGACGGGTGAAGTTGGCGGCCAACTGGGAAGCATCACCACGATTTTGCACCTGAATGCCGACAAAAATATGGGCATCAGGGCCCTCCGCAATGCGGTAACTAAATTCAGTAATGTTATGCTTGCCTAACCCTTCACAAAATTTTCTCAAACTGCCCCTTTGTTCGGGGATAGTCACGGCAAAAATAGCCTCCCGCTGTTCCCCATATTCGGCCCGTTCCGCCACAAATCTTAATCGGTCAAAGTTCATGTTGGCCCCACAGGCGATCGCCACTAGGGTCTGTTGCTGACAGTTTTCCCTTTGCACATATTGTTTGAGTCCCGCAATGGCCAAGGCTCCGGCCGGCTCCAAAATCGAGCGGGTATCTTCAAAACAATCTTTAATGGCCGCACAGGTGTCATCGGTATCTACCACCAAAATTTCATCCACATACTGCTGACAAAGGGGAAAAGTTAGGTCTCCCACTTCCCGCACCGCCACACCATCGGCAAAAAGCCCCACTTGGTCTAGCTTGATCCGTTTCCCCGCCGCCAGGGATTGGCGCATGGCATCGGCATCCTTGGGCTCCACACCAATAATTTTAATTTCTGGATAGAGCCGTTTAACATAGGCCGCCACCCCAGCAATCAGTCCCCCGCCGCCGATCGCCACAAAAATTGCATCAATGGGCTGTTGATACTGACGTAAGATTTCCATGCCAATGGTGCCCTGGCCAGCAATCACATCGGGATCATTAAAGGGATGGATAAAAGTTAGCCCCTTTTCCTGCTCCAACTGCCGCGCGTGGCCATAGGCATCGTCATAGGTTTCCCCATACAGTACTACGACTCCCCCTCTGGCTTTAACCGCTTCTACTTTCACCTGGGGAGTGGTTTCCGGCATCACAATAATGGCTCTGGTGCCCAACTTGGAAGCCCCTAGGGCCACCCCCTGGGCATGGTTACCCGCCGAAGCTGCAATTACTCCTTTTTCTAATAATTCCGGGGATAACTGGGCCATTTTGTTATAGGCACCCCGCAACTTAAAGGAAAATACTGGCTGTAGGTCTTCCCGTTTAAAGTAAACCCGATTACCCAGCCGCTTGGATAAATTGGCAGCAAAATCCAACGGAGATTCGATCGCCACATCATAAACCCGGGCCTTAAGAATTCTTTCGAGGTAATCGGTGGTCATGGAAAAGGAGAGCAAAAACGGTAGTGGTTAAAATCACCCTTTCCAGTTTCCCATTCTTTGGCAGAGGCTTGTACCAAGCTAAGTCCCAGGAATTTTCCCTGATTCCTAGTTGGTTAATTCAATTGTTGTTTTAAATCCGCTAGAGCTGCCCAACGGCGATCAAAGCCATTGTCTGGGCTGTTATTAGGTACCTGGGGGGCTTGGCAATCTTTCCCACACAAGTTTTTCAGGGGCAGAGCCAAATTAAATTGTTCGTATAACCAGGTTTCCACATCAAAGTGGCCATCGGGAGGCAACACTTCCGACAAATCATCCCAACTCAGTTCCCGTTCCGAGGCTAAGGGCGCATTCTCCCCTTGGTTATCCAACCAGAGTATTTCCTTGGTATCCAATGCCAAGCGTTGGTTATAGCTTTGGGCACAGCGGTCACAGTGGAGGGTAACAATTGTTTCCGCCTCAGCTATCACTTCCAAAAAGGTTCCCCCATGGCGCACCGTCACCGTCCCCCGCACTGGGGTTAAGGTTGTTAAGTCGGCGATCGCCTGGTCAACGGACAAGACCTGGGTAGACCGGGGCTGCTTGAGCAGATGGGGGAGATAAATGGGCTGTATGACCATGGCAAAAATCGGCAAATATTATCAGCCAACAACACAACAATAGCCTAGGAAGACCTCTGGCATTTCAAGAACTGAGGGTATCCTTTTCTTCCACCACTTCAGCTTGCAGTTTTTCCCGTTCTTCTGGGGTCATATTGGCCCAACGGAGTTCGATCATTTTATCTTCATACTCTTTAATTTGTTGGTGGTAGGTCATGTCGTGGGTAAATACCCTAGTGACATAGGAAAGCAACCAAATCAGTAGGCCCCCCACCAGCACCGCTTGGGTCCAAATGCCCGCTTGCTGAGCTTTGATGCCAAAGCCCTGTAATCCAGCGTAAACCACTCCGCCCAGGAGGAAAAAACCCAGGGCAATGGCCAAAGCATCAATGCGTCGCATGGTGTTTCTCCCTGGAATGACAAATGGTGAAAACGAACAAAAAACAAGGGGGCAACCGGGTTTGGAGCATGGCCGCCCCAGTTACAATTTCAATAAAGGCAAAATTTAGGCAGTTTGAGTCCGGCGGCGGGGACGCAAATTCAGCACTGGACTGAGTACCAATAGCCCAGGGAAGAAGAGAAACACCAGAAAATACATGGCTAGTCTTTCAATGGAACTAGCTACGTACCAACGCTTTTGCAGGTACCAGTACAATAAAGCGGGAAAAACTAATAGATAAGCTAGGCTTAAGCCTAAGTAAATTATCGCCAATAAACCGGTTTCGGAAAGTAGCAAACCTAATAAATCTTCCATAATCCTGGCTGGGGGTTAAGGTCCGGGGGCAACAGCCCAGTGAAATTGTGAACTAATCTTCCCTGTTAAAGAAAGGGACTCCCTACCCAGAGAACTGCTTGCTATTCTGAAGAATAATCAGTTCTACATTCTGGCGATCAGCGGAAAATCCTCGTTCCGAAGGGCGAACCACGGCTACAAAAAATACCTTGTATTTGTTTAGCTTGGTTTTTGCTATTTGTTACCGTGTTAACTCCGATACTGTATCAAAAATCTAAGCTAGGGCGCAAGGCGCATCTGCCACCAGGCTGTTGACCCTAGTCCGCCAGGGAGAAAAGGGAATCCCTCACCCATATTTTGGTCAATGGTTCCACCCATACTTAACGTCTTCTTTGCCTATTGTCCCATTGTTTTTTCAGGTCAAACCAGAACTTTTTTAGCCTCAAATCGAGGGAAAAACCCCGCCGACTACTCAATACCACTGTGCCGGCAACACGGTCATGGAACGCTTGGCCAAGGCCATCCTCGGCGATCGCCCAGATTAAATCGCCAAACAGGGGCGCCACCAATAATAAAAAACTTACCCCATTGGCAAAGTTAATATTTAAGCCCACCATGGCTAGGTAAGAAGCGGCGCCTAAAATGCCTTCCCGCTGGCTCAACTCCAAAATGCCTGGCAAACGCTTCATTTTCAGGTGCACCACCCTGGTGTCAAAGGCCCAGCCCCCCAAACTTTGCCCCTGGTTAGCAGACACCAAAATTACCCTTAGGGCAAACCAACCGGCGATAAAAATTAGTAGCTGTACCCAACCCACAGCCAGACTGCTAAATAACCAAATCACGACAAAATCCAACAGGTAGCCATAGCCTCGCCGTTCCAATGGGGCCAGGGGTAAGCGGCGATCGCGGCGCTGGTCGTCGTCATACATAATCAAGCTTTGCTCAGGGGGCAAGGGATAATCTTTAATGGAACCACTGGCCATTGCCGTCTATTTTGCCATTTTGTTGGGGCACCGCTGCATGCCAGACCCTGGGGCTTGTCATCGGCAATGATTAGACAATCTTATCGTCAAACCCCAGGAAGATTAATTCTTTCCATCTTTGCTCTCCCAGTCCTTAAAACTCCCTTAATCCCTGGAATTCTAGCCTTTTCTTGATTTTGTAATTGCCAGGCCGACGGGCAAAAATACTCTGGGGGCAAACATAAGTGAAGATTATCTAATTAAGACCTAGCCATTTCATTGCTAATGCTTCCTTGTCAATTCAAGATTTTCCCGTAGTATCAGAACAGTTAAGTTTTCTGAAGTAGCTCGATCTGGATATAGTTGTCCCGATGGAGGCTTCATGAGGCAATCTCTCTACTGTTTTTTTGAGAAGAGGAAACATCTATGGCATCCTATACCGTTAAATTAATCACCCCCGATGGTGAAAGTTCCATCGAATGTTCTGACGATACCTATATCCTCGATGCTGCGGAAGAAGCTGGTCTAGACCTGCCCTATTCCTGCCGTGCTGGGGCTTGCTCCACCTGTGCCGGTAAGATCACCTCCGGTAGTGTTGACCAATCCGATCAGTCTTTCTTGGATGATGACCAGATTGAAGCTGGTTATGTTTTGACCTGTGTGGCTTATCCCACCTCTGATTGCACCATTGAAACCCACAAAGAAGAAGACCTCTACTAAGGGTAAGGATGCTGGCCATGGGCTAGTGAGTTTGATAGTTTCATAATTGTCCACGGCAGGGTTTAAGCCCTGCTTTTTTGTCGTCCACTGGCAAACTCCAGTACGGCTTGGGCGGCCCGTTCACAAACCCCCGGTTCCCCGAGGGCTTCTCTGAGGGCTTGGTAATCCTGGGCAATGGTGGCTCGCCGATCGCCGTTCAGCAGTAATTCCAAGCCGGCCTGGGCAATGTTGCTGGCGGTGGCCTGTTCCTGCAGTAGTTCCGGCATAATGCCCCGGTTGAGCACAATGTTGGTGGGGGACACAAAGGGCAGGTCAAATTTAAAAATTCGTCTGGCGATCGCCATGGTCAGGGGGCTGACTCGATAAAGAATAACCTGGGGCACATTTAATAGAGCAATTTCCAAATTCACCGTTCCTGACTTGGTGATGGCCAGATCGGCACAGGCGATCGCCGTTAGGGTTTCCCTGCCGTCCAAAAGTTGCACTGTGAGATTGAATTCCTTCAGGGTTTCTTCGATCTGGGCCTGATAATCCTTGAGGGAAACGGGCAAAAGCAGTTTTACATCTGGCAGTTGACTCTGCAATTGCTGGGCGGCGCCACAAATAGGCGGTAATAAGTAGCGCAGTTCCTGAATACGGGAAGCGGGCAGGAGGGTAATCACTGTTTGGTTTTGGTCAATGCCCAACTTTTTACGGGCTACCTCTCGACTGGGAGCTTCCTTAGTAATGCGGTCTAACAATGGATGTCCCACCCAGGTGACGTCTAAACCCTGATTACGAAAAAATTCTGCCTCCCCCGGAAAAATGGCCAACAGGCGATCGGTTACGGCCATGATTTGAGTCGTTTCCCTTTTTGTGGGAGACCAAACCCAGGCCTGGGGAGCGATATAGTACAAAATTGGCAAATTAGGGTAGGTTTTCCGCAAATAATTGGCGATGGTTAAATTGGGACCCATGTAGTCAATTAAGACCAACAAATCAATTGGATTGGTTTTGAGATAACTTTTAACCTTTTGTTGAATGCGCCAGGTGGGAATAATAAACCGCAGGGATTCGGTCAATCCCACAGAACCGATCGCCGCCGTATTAGCCAGCAACTTCATACCCGCCGCCGCCATTTTTTCTCCCCCCAAACCCACCAGTTCCAGTTCTAAATTCTCCTCCTGGGCCTGTTGCCTTAGCGCTGTGACCAACAGGGACCCCTGGAGATCTCCAGAAACCTCTCCCGTGCTAATAAAAATTCTCATAGAAATGATGGGCGCTAATTGGGTTGTTTAATGCCCACCACACTGGCATTGAAGTTATAGTTTTTTCCCTCTAGTTCCAGTACTGTACCAATTTTTACCTTTTGTCCCCCCAGTACCATGCCCGTGGAGGTAACATCCCCTCTGCCCTTGAGGGTGAGGAGCATATCCCGACTGTAGTTAGATTCTGGTCGAGGATCCGGCAAAGATTTCACTGAGCCATCGGGTTGGGGTATCGCCAGATTACGGGGTAGTTCCTGGACATTGACCACTTCTACCTGCCCTGCGGGTTGATTGCGGATAATGATGCTGGTTTTCTCCGCTTTAAACTCATTCAGCACCACCTGGGGGTCCAATACGTTTAGCCCCCGGACAATGGCGGTTAATTCGATAGATGCAGCGTTAGCTTGGGCAAGAATACTTTTCCCCGAACTACCCGGCAAAACGAAAATGCCCACGGCTACCATGAGGATGATCAGAGCGGCCCCCAGATCCAACAGGCTGATAATGCCGAAAATTCTGCCACGGGAATCGATGAGCTTCATGGGAAAATTGCTAACTCTAGACTGGGGAGGAAATCAACAAGAAAAAATCCCCGCAATTCTAACATGGAGAAAGGGGACAAACTTTGCCAGGCTTGTTGAAAAAATCTATTGTCGGAGGGAGCTACCCTGGGCCGTAAACCGTTACCATCGATAGAACAAAACTTAACATAGCAGTAAAAATTTTTAACGTATGACAATGGCTTGGTTAATGGGGTTGGGTTTAGCCCTGGCTTCGGTGCTGTGGGTGGAACTGGTGCGGGACTGCTACCATGCCTTGGCCCATGTATGGTCGCCGCTTTATCGTCTCCATGGCTGGCACCACCGGGTATTCCGCTCTGATTTATCGGTGGTGAGCACGGAAATTTATCAAAAGGCTCACTGGTACAATGATGTGCCGGAAGCATTAGTAATGTTAGCTTTTGGCATTTGGCCGCCCTTGTTAACCTGGATGTGGCAGAGTTTTGACCATTGGCCCCTAATCTTGGCTGCCAGCGCTGGGCAGATTTACACTTTGGGATTTTTGCTGTCGGCGATCGCCAGGGGAATGGGACTACCCAATGCCGATGAGATTACGGATTTAACCCACCGCCCAGGGCCATTTTTAGCGCCGCCGGCCCCTTGGATGGTGAACCGCACCTACCATTGGCGCCACCATTTTGATGATCCCAATGCTTACTTCTGTGGAACCCTAACCCTGGTGGATAAAATGTTGGGCACCGCTTTGTCCCTCAAAGGCAAAAAAATTGCAGTTACCGGGGCTTCCGGTGGTTTTGGCCAGGCTCTTTTGCAGGAACTCCATCAACAGGGTGCTAAGGCGATCGCCCTTACCTCCTCTGGCCAAGAAGTCAGCATCACCGCGACAGGTAAAACCATTCCCATTAGAACTGAACAATGGTGCATCGGCCAGGAAGATCGACTCCAGGATTTGCTAGGGGAAATTGACATTTTGGTCATTAACCATGGAGTAAACGTCCACCAGCGGCGGGATGGCCAGGCAATTGAGCAAGCCTACGAAGTTAATACTTTTTCTGCCCTGCGCCTAATGGAATTATTCCTAGCCACGGTAAAAACTAATCGACACATTGCCACCAAAGAAATTTGGGTGAATACCTCCGAGGCGGAAGTTAATCCAGCGTTTAGCCCTTTGTACGAACTGAGTAAGCGAGCGTTAGGGGATTTGGTTACCTTGAAGCGATTGGATTCCCCCTGCGTGATTCGTAAACTGATCCTGGGGCCGTTCAAAAGCAAACTCAATCCGGTGGGCATTATGAGTGCCTCCTGGGTGGCTCGGCAAGTGGTGAAGGGGGTAAAGCGGGACAGCCGCAATATTATTGTCACCATCAACCCAATCACGTTCATTGCCTTTCCCATCAAAGAATTTTTTGTCTCCCTTTATTTCCGTTGCTTTAGCAAAAAGTCCTAAACTACTTTTGCCGAGACCCATAGCTGAGTAGTAGCAAAAAAAATGCTGTTCCCAAAAGATATTTCAGGCCATCGGGAATCCAGGGAGCAGGGGAAATAAACCCTTCAATGATGCCTGCAATAATTAGCAGGGGCACAATGCCAAATACCAATTGAGCCGCGGCGATCGCCTTTTGTTTGAGGGCGTAACCCCGACGGTAGGGCCCTGGCCACAATAACCCCTTGGCAATGAGTAAGCCCGCCGCCCCCGCCAGAAAAATTGCCGGTAATTCCAATGAGCCATGGGGAAAGACAAAACCCCAAAAGGGAATGGCCAAATTATGTTGGGCCACCAATGCCCCCACCGCCCCCAGCAGTAGACCGTTATAAAACAGGGCATAAATGGTCCATATTCCCA
>NZ_JADEVV010000111.1 GCF_015207985.1 Synechocystis salina LEGE 00031
CCCCCAACCCGTGGCGGCGGCTCCCCCTTCCACCCCCATGGTGCCCAGTAAGACTAAACATGACCTAGTGGGAGTCCTGGAATCCGGCGATCGCTCCTCGGCCCTATTCCGCTGGAATGGCATGACCCAACGTATTCAAATCGGTGAGGCGATCGGTAGTAGCGGTTGGCAGTTGGCGGCGGTTAATAGTCAGCAAGCAATTCTGTCCCGGCAGGGCAAAACCAGGTATCTAGAGGTAGGACAAAGCTTTTAGTTTGCCCTAATTTATTTGGACCTTTGGCGATCGCCGAGAAAGAGTCAGGGTCTTGATTGATCTCCAGTGATGGGAGAAAAAAACAAGGTATCTTGGAGTAGGAAAAAGCTTTTACGGCACCTAGTAAATTTTTGGGAAGATTGTAGCGATGGGCTTGTTTGACGATGTCGGCCGTTTTTTAGAAGACCGTCTGGAAGAGTTTTTGCAAAACAACCCCCATCTGGAGTTGGAAGCTCTGTTAGAACAGTTGAGGGAACAGGAAGCCGACGCCCGCCGTTTACTGACAGACCTACAGCGCAAAAAACAGGACCAGGAAACCCAAATTCTCAACCTAGCTCAGGATATTCAAGCTTGGCATAGCCGCATTCAACAGGCTAAGGCCGCTGGGCGAGAAGATTTGGCCCAAGGAGCCCAGGAAAGGGAAGCCACCTTACTGCGTCAGGGCAATCAAGTGTGGGGGCAACGGGCGGGGACAGAAAAACGGATCAGCCAAGCTCAAAGTTTGATAGAGGAAATTCAGCAACGACAAAAGGAAGTACAGCAAAAAGCCAAACAAATGGCGGCTGAGCAAAAAGCATCTGAGGCCCAAAGGCGGGCTACGGACACCATGGGCTGGAATCAAGGCAATACCGGGGAAACCTATCATCGGGAGTTGGATCCCTTGGAGGCGGAATTCAAAAAGTGGGAATTGGAAACGGAATTGGAACGCCTGAGACGCAACTCCACTAGATAGCTTCTGTGTCTCTGGAACTGGCCAGGGCAGATGTGACTAGGCTAATTAAGTTAGCCAATAGTCAAAATATTGGCAGTTAGAGATGGTTAGAGATGAAAATCTGATTGACTGACAAAAGAAGTGAAAAGCAGTCTAGGTGGGGATTGTAGAAAAGAGGGGAGGTCACGTTCTAGGATTAGATACCACTCAAAACCTGGAACGCGATGCATAATCACTCCCCCCTCTAC
>NZ_JADEVV010000112.1 GCF_015207985.1 Synechocystis salina LEGE 00031
TTAATTTGACTGATGAGCGACTCCATATTCTCCGCTTTTTTACTCAATCCTGCCGTCGCTACTATCTTCTTCCAGTACCTACTTGCTAATTATTTTCCCTCCTCTCTAAACTCCGGAATGTGGGTTTCAAAAAGTTTCTGAAATCACTCCCTTACCCAAGGACACAGATTAAACTGACATAATTTGAGGCAAGTGTGTATGCCAATTAATCTCACTGGAGAATCGAATTTTGTAATTCTAGGGGCTACTGGAGGACAAATATTTGCCAGTCAGGTGGGTAATATTGGCTTAGTCGGTAGTTTTGGAGCCATGGCCGTAGGGACTCCGGTAATTGTGGTGAGTGGTGCTTTGGCCGGAGCGGCGATCGCCTCAATATTAGAAGGCATTGAAAGTGGTGATGTTAAGGTTCTCGGAATAACTACCATGGGATCGGTGCTGGGCGCTGGTTTTGGAGCTAGCCTAGGCAATGTTGGAGTTGCCATGGGAGGAACAGCTTTTGGCATTGGCATGGGAACTATGGCTGTGACTGGGGGAATTTTTGCCCTGGGGGCATATCAATTAATCAAAATGTTTGTTAAAGATAGCCCAAAGGAATCCTACGGACAGATTTTTTATCGTATGGAAGAACAAATTTCATATGAGGAATTTTACGTCCAGGCCCTATTAGAATTAGACCCAATCCTGCAAGAATTAACTTGGTATGGAAAATTCAATGATTTAGAACTCAATCATGAATTGGAACAGTTAAGAATAAATCTTGGTTTGTCAAATAATCCTGATCATCAGATCGATCAGCAATGGCAAACTGTTGACAGCCAACAAGAATTACTGCAATTGAAATTTGAGCTAGAAGAAATTTCACAAAAAAAAGATACTGAAGAAAATATTTTTTATCACTATGGCTTGCCCGGAATTAATACAAATAATAAAGCAATTATTACGGTTAACTTATCCAGAGAAAATTGGCAGTCCATTGAATTAAGACACATTGAAAATTTTCCTGTTTATTCTTTGGCAATCAGTGATGACAGTCGCTTTTTATTTAGTGGTCATAGTGATGGTTGTGTACGCCAATGCTGATTGACTGACAAAAGTTTAAGAGGACTCGTAGGAATAGACCTGGAGAGTAAACTCAAGGGCATAAAGGCGGCGGTGATGCTGACGAAGGGAAGCCATAGCCGGTTCAGGGTCTTGATGGGA
>NZ_JADEVV010000027.1 GCF_015207985.1 Synechocystis salina LEGE 00031
GTAGAGGGGGGAGTGATTATGCATCGCGTTCCAGGTTTTGAGTGGTATCTAATCCTAGAACGTGACCTCCCCTCTTTTCTACAATCCCCACCTAGACTGCTTTTCACTTCTTTTGTCAGTCAATCAGGGCCATTACCTTTGGTGCAGACAATCAACAGCTTTTTGTCGGGTATGAAAATGGCTCTATTTTGATTTGGGAAATTAATAATGGTCAATATCATTCTGTCCTAGGCAACCATGACCAAGATGTGGTTGATTTAATTGTTATAGAAGAAGGTAAATTTTTAGTTAGCGCTAGCAGGGCAGGGGAGATAAAAATTTGGAACTTGGCAGAAAAAGCTTGTTGGCAATCTTTTCAGACTAAGCAAACCAATTTGTTGGGCATGAGCATTAATCCAGTTAGTAAAATAATTGCCACGGCCACAAATGAAGAAGTAAAACTATGGCAATGGCAAACTTGGCAATGTTTAGAGACTTTACCGGGCTGTTTTCCGTTACAATTTAGTCCCAATGGCGAGGTTTTAGTTACTTCTAGTCATTCCGGATTCCTGAAAGTTTGGCAGTTGCATTCGGTGGATCAAACATTATCGGATAATCAAAAATTCAGTTTCACCTTAAATTGGTGGGAAGTTCTAGGCGTTTCACCCCACGATGACCCGAAAATAGTCAAAGCGGCCTATTACAGACTGGCAAAGCAGTACCATCCCGACCAAAACTATGACGGGCGGGAGTATAAGAACTCACCTATTGCCATGCAAAAAATCAACTGGGCCTACGAACAATTTTGTCGCACTAATCCAAAGAAACAACTTTAGTAAAATAAACCGACAACTAGGGTTGAGATACCTTACTGGTTAGTTCCTTGAGGGGTTGCCAGTGGTGAATGTCATCCAATAAGGCTTTGTAACCCGCTACGTTTGGGTGGAGTCCGTCGGCCATGAGATGGTCGTTAATCCATTCTTGGCCCCGTTGTTGCCAGATTTCAAAAATATCTAGGTAGGGAATTTGGCGATCGCCACAGGCTTGTTGGGTGATGGTTTTGAAACGGCGTTGATCAGAGTGGTTGAAATAAAAACAGTCGAGGAAAGGCATTCGAGCTTCGTTGACCGGCACCATACCAATAAAAAGCACCGGACAGAGTTGATGGGCACTGTCCAACAGTTGCTCCACCTGTTTTTGAAAGAGAATTTCATCGGTGAAACAACGTCCATCGGGCCGACCCAACCGTGGGGAGTCGTTCACTCCCACAGAGAGAATGAGCAGGTCAGGGACTTTATTGCGGATTTCTCCCCGTAAACGAAATTCTTGCTCCAACCTTTCACTGACTTGGGCTACCCGATCGCCACGGATACCGAGGTTATAAAGTACGGGGCCATTTTCTTCCATCCAAAATCTCCGTAGCCGTTCTGCCCAACCGCCACCGATGGGATCTCCGTAACCATAAACAAGGCTGTCCCCCATGGCCAAGACTTTCAGGGGATGGTCAAAACGGGGAGTCTGGGTAAGGGTCGACGCAGGGGAAATCGTTTGCATGGGATGATGTCCTAGGGTCGGGCGGATAAAGTCAAAACCAATGGGATGGATTGTAACGAGATCTTAACTGAGATTTTACAGGTTGACGTAAGCATTTATACACGTTTGCTCCCCGGCGATCGCCACACTGGGGCAGAAAATTAGATAACAGCTATGCATTTGCCCCTATCCTATCCCCGATAAACTAAAGGTTGCAGTAAGCAACGATACTTAAATCTATTGGTAATGACCGTACCTCCTCCCCTTTCCCTGACCGATCACAATTTAGGTCTGGCCCTCCACACCGCCACCGGCCAACTAGGTTTAGCTCTACAACGGGGAAAAAATCCGGTAGCCCAGCAAACTTGGTCATTGGATCGGGAATTACTCAATCAATTACACAATTGTTTAGGGGATTTTTTGCCGAGCCAGCAATGGCCAGAATTGGACTATCTGGCCGTAGCCCAAGGCCCCGGTAGCTTTACCAGCGTCCGCATTGGTATGGTCACTGCCCGCACCCTAGCCCAGCAATTACAAATTCCCCTATTTGCCATTTCTACCCTGGCTTGTTTTGCTCAATCTTTGATCAAAACCTGTGACGATGGCGAGTTATTGGCTGTCACCATGCCCGCAACCAGGGGTTATCTTTACGGGGCAGTCTATCAAGTTATCGGGGAAAAACTAGTTACCCTAAGCGACGATCGCCTTTGGTTACCCGACGATTGGCAACAATTCATGGCCGATAAACAGGTGGAACGAGTCTATGGCACTCCGCCCCAGCTTGGCATCACCGCCCCCCAACTGCTCACCCTTGCTTGGCAACATTGGCTCCTTGGCGATCGACCCCATTGGTCAGCGGCCCAACCTTTTTATGGCATGAGCCCCACCGACCCCGTGACGAATTAGTCTGTTTTTTCCTGCTCAAACATTAGGAGCAAAATAGTTTATAAGGTTTTTTTCTTAGTGAACCATTGCCAAGTAAATAGAACAATAAAAGCGGGGTTGTTAATTAAATATCTGCGCCATAATCGTTTCGGTTCCATGAGTAAACGATAGAACCATTCCAATCCCAGGGCCATTAACCAGCGGGGAGCTTGGGACACCAAACCACTGTGGAAATTAAAAGCAGCTCCTACCCCCACCATGACCAGATTTAGTTTTTGGTAATGATCCGCCATCCAGATTTCCTGCTTGGGACAGCCTAGACCAACAAAGAGAATATGGGCTCCCGACCGCTTAATTTTTGCTAGGGCCATTTCTTTCTCCTGCGGTTCCAGAGGACGAAAAGGAGGAGAATCAGCACCGACGACATTAAGTGTGGGAAAACGTTTAATTAGATTAATTTTGAGTTGAGTTAAACAAGCTTCGGTACCGCCGTAGAGGTAAATACCAAGGTTTTCCGCCGCGGCCTGCTGACAAATTGTTAGCATCAAATCCGGGCCATAAACCCTAGTGGCCTGTGGGTAACCGAGCAATTTTAATCCCCACACCAATGGCATACCATCGGGGGTAACTAACACAGCTTGATCAATAATTTCTTGATAACTTTTATTGCCATAGGCGCTCATTACCACATGGACATTGGCCGCCACCACATAACTGGCGATCGCCGCTTTAGCTAAATTAATGATGGTAGTTGTGGCTTGTCCATAGTCTGTGCAGTCAATTCTAGTGCTGATAATGGTGCGGGAAATGGTCACAGCAAAAGCCAAGGTGGATATCTGAGTGGTTTAATTTTGCCATTGTCGGAACCATAAAACCGAGGCCGGGGGATGATTATTACTAGTTTGTTATTGATGCATTTGCTGGTTATGTTGAGTGATCCTTTTTTACAACTTCCCACCCCCGATAGCGTTGAAGTCGTTTGGTTCACCGAATTTGCCGGGGACAACCATTGGGTGCAGTGGGGCAAAGACCTGGAACATCGCACCGAGGCTTCCACTCGACAGTTGACCCGCACTAGGGAAGATGAGTGGTCCTACACCTTCAAAACCTATGACAAGCTTTCCCCCCGGGCTATTTGGCGACACCAAGCCGTAATTGCTGGTTTGAAGCCCGGAGAGCATTTACCCTATCAAGTTTTTAGTGCCGATCGCCAACACATACACCAGAGCGATATTTTTTCCCTGCAACCCAGTCCCCCTGCGGATCAGCCCTTAAAAATTTTGCTCACCTCCGACCATCAGTTAATGCCCATGGTGGCGGCCAATATCCAACAGGCGATCGCCGTTTATGGTGGCTTTGATGCAGTGTTCCACGCCGGAGATATGGTCAATGTGCCGGATCGGGCTTCGGAATGGTTTGATGACCGCCGGGGCAGATCATTTTTTCCCGTGCTGCAGGGCCGGGCTTCGGTGACCCTGGGGGGCAAAATCTATCAGGGAGCACCGGTGTTGCAATCCACTCCTCTCTTTCCCTGCATTGGTAACCATGAAGTAATGGGCCGCTATTCCCCCGGCAAGGCGTTGCATTTACAGTTTAAGGACGCTCGACCCCAAGCGATCGCCGAAGAAGAATACTTTGAGCGGCAGGATTTTGCTGAACAGGAATATGATCCAGACCAAGACACCCAATGGATTGAAGACAATTCCTTTAACTTCCGCACCTATGGGGAAATTTTTTCCCTTCCCCCCAGCCCAGCGCCGCAAAAACAGTACTACGCTGTCACCTTTGGTCATATTCGTCTGATTTCTTTAATGGTAACCAATGTTTGGCGCTCTCCACAAGAGAATGCCAGTACCGCAGGGCGCTACCAGGAAAGCAGTCAACAGTTGGATGAACCAGAAAATTGGGGCCATGGTCAGCATATTTTTGAGCCCATTACCCCTGGTAGTAGGCAGTATGAATGGCTACAGCAGGAATTGGCTGGGGAAGCTTTTCAGCAAGCTCAGTACAAAATTGTCATGTTCCACCATCCTCCCCACAGTTTGGGGGGTAATGTTACTCCACCCTACACTGACCCCCAAGCCTACGAAGAATATGCCCCCGATGGCACCATGGTGCACCGCCGTTACCATTATCCCAAAGGAGAAGATCAGATTATTAAACACTTAATTCCCCTGCTGGAAAGTGCCGGAGTTCAACTAATTTTTTATGGCCATTCCCATCTCTGGAATCGTTTTGTCAGTCCTGGGGGGATGCACTTTTTGGAAACTTCTAATGTTGGCAATAGTTATGGCGCTCATTTAGCTGATAATCCCCGTTCCCTGCCAGATTTTATTGATTCCAGCAATGATTTCCTCGTCGGTAATCCCAATGGTTTGTCGCCAATTATTCCCACCATTGCCCCTTTGCTTGATTCCCAAGGAAAACTATTACCATACATTGCTAGTAATAAAATCACTGTCTTTAGTGTACTGGAAACTGGTGACAATAACGCAGTGATCAAAAGCTATTATTTTGACAGCAATGAAGATAATAACAATGTGGTTTTATTTGACCAATTTCAACTAAGATAAATCCAACACATCCTGTTTGATTTTCTTACATTACAATCAATTTTACTGAAATCTTTGTGTATTTAAAAGGAGCTTCTAAACATGGGGAAGACAAGTTCTGGGACCAATGTAGAATTTCTTGATCCATTGGTTGTATTGGGCCATTAGTTTGAAGTAGTGGTTTATTTGTATGTCGTCTAGCTCCTTTGCTGAAAAATTATATTTGTCTCTAGGCAATGCACCGACCAATCGCCAACTGACAGTAATTAATTCCAACCGAGGCGATCGCCTAGCGCTTAATCAATTTCCTGATTATTTTTGCACCACCAATATGTTGCTCTGTCAATTCTAGGTTAATTTTCAATGGAGTCCGACTCGACCCTAGCATCACCAGTGGGAATAATAATTCCTTCTTGGACAACGGTAAGAATGGGTCTGCCATCAATACCAGTGCGCCATATCTTGGCAGGGTAAGTACCCGGTACTGGTCGCCAACCCTGGGGGATAAATTGATATTTCCAATTGGGATAACCCGTTTCCCGCACAATTCCGTGGTAACGATTATCGGCATTCCAACGAGTAATGGTAATGGAAACCTCTCCCCATGAAGGAGCTTCCTTATCAAAAGCAGATATGGCCGCAATCAGATTGGGACCCAGCTTTCTTCTGGAAAATCCGACAATGACAAAAAAAAGTGAAAATGTCAGAGGTAATGGATTCCAAAATAAGAGTGAGGCGATCGCCCCCAAAACGGCTGCCCCCAAGAACCACCGATTGATCTGGCCCGCTATTCCCAGGGCTGGACGAAGATTGGCAATTTGTTGTTCGACCGATAGTGTTTTCATCGTAGATCTGTAGTTTGTCAATAGCTATTGTCAGTAAATTTTTGATCTTAATTAACAACTCCATGGGGATAAATAAAGGGTGTTTTACGATCGCCTAATTGGATCCATTACCTGACTTCAGGCTTACATGTAAACCGGAGGCGGAGACAAGTTCCACCGTTGTGGATGCCAACTCAACCCGTCGATCAGTACTTTCAATCTCTTCTAAAATCCGAGTGAAAAGACGATCCTTCGTTGCCCGACGTTTTTTATAATCCACGACGTATCTGACGGTAAACTCTAACCAATTATCGTTGGCAATCAAAGTCACAAATGGCTCAATTTGGGCATTTTCAATCAAGTATTTATGGATCATGCGACTCCATTCAGCTTTAGCTGGTTCAACGTAGCAGCCGGTCACTTCTTCAACGACCCGTTGCAAAATGCTTCTGGCCAGTCGATGATCGCCACCATGCCTTACCGGAACAATAATTTCATCCCAAATAAAAGGGAAATCCCCCGAATAATTAAAAACTGGTTCCTTAAAGACAAAACTATTGGCAATTCTGACAATGCGCCCGTTGTAGAGGTCCGCTTTTACCCAATCGCCACATTCCATCAGTGTCGTTCTTAGAGGATTAATATCAATCACATCCCCCATAATGCCCCCTAACTGAACCCGATCGCCGATCTTGTAAAATTCTCCAAAGGAAATAGCCGTCCAACCAGCAAAACTGGCAATCACTTCCTGTAGGGCAAAGGCAATCCCTGCGCCCACCACACCAAAAATAACGGTTAACTGTCTGAGGTTTTCATTAAAAATTGTCAAAATCAGGAGGGCAATAAATCCATAACTAATAAAAGCCAGAATTTTGCGGATACGGTAACGTAAATCTCCATCTTGAACTTGACTGGATAAGCCCCGGGCCGCCATCTTAAAAACAATGGAGACAATTAAAATACCAATGGCAACTTCAATTAACTTGACGACGTTGGGATCACTGAGCCAGCTTTGAATTATATTGACTAACTTTTCCATAGGTTAATGTCTAATGCATAATTTTGCTTTGTCGACTGTTGCCTGAGATAAAATGCGTCGCCCTAGGTCTGGTCAGATTCTGATGTATTTACTCCATTATCCTTTGTCGATGGAGCATTGAGGGATGAAACTTTAAATGCGGGTGCTTCATAATCCGACGGTAGATAATCAGCAGGAATGGTGGTCTGGTTACCGTCCCGCACAGCGCGGTAATGGGGCGAAAGAATTTCAATATCGGCTTCGTTGCACTTATCTTGAAGATTTTGATGAAGTTCTGAATAAATTTTTGCCATGATGCCTGGATTATGGGTATAGGCATTTAACTCATAGGCGATGTAAAAATCATCCAGACTAGTTTGCAACACAAACGGTGCAGGGTCTTCGAGAATTTGATCTGTTACTAGAGCCGCTTCGATCAGTACGGCATGGACTTTACGCCAGGGCACATCATAGCCCAGGGTGATGGTGGTGTGCAGAATTAAGGGTGGTGCTCCCGGATCACTGGCGGCGGCGCTATAGTTAATGACATGGCTACCTAAAACGGCCGAGTTGGGAATGGTAATCACCACATTTTTAATGGTACGAATACGAGTAACAAACAATGTTTTTTCCACCACATCCCCAATGGTATCGGTGATTTTAACTCGATCACCGACGGAAAATGCCCTGGTGTAGGTCAACATAATACCAGCAAAAATATTGGCAATTACCGATGAAGAACCGAGGGAAATTAGCAACCCTAAAAAGATAGAAATTCCCTGGAAAGCAGGGGTTTTAGAACCCGGTAAGTAAGGGAATGCTACTGTAGCCGCAAAGGCTAAGACGAGAAATTGCACCAGCTTATAGGTGGGTTGAGCCCATTCTCGATAAAATCCTTGAAACTTGATATTGTCTTGCTCGATTTCAGCGAATAAAAAGCGAATTACTTTAAGAAAATAAGATGTGAATAGCCAAATGATCACGAGAAAAAATAGGTTGGGAAAATAAGCAAGTAATCCTGCTACCAGAGTGCTAATCGCCGTGCGGACATATTCAAATAAAATCCGAGCTAGTCCCTTTGTCCAGGGAAAAAAACTTAAAACCAGATTAATGTAGAGATAGAAAACTCCAAGTAAAAGGGCAAGTCGGACAACTTTAATGATCTCTGAAATCAGATCAATTACCCGATGGGCAGATAAAATTTGGGTGTCAAACAGCCTTAACGCCGGAATCCGGGTGCCCCGCCAACGCCTCAATTGGCGATAAATAACTGGGACTGATTTAGTGATACTAATTAAGCTGATAGTTAGGATAATTGTGGCAATTAGTGTGTAAATTACTCCCCGCACTAAACTATGGATGCTATAGGAGGACCTAAAATCAGTAATTGATTGTTTGATGACCTGTAAATATTCGTTAGCAAGCTCTTTACGAGATTGTCCCGCCGCCACCGCATCCACATCGGCGATCGTCACTAGGGTTTCATCCCCCGCCCGAATATCCGCCGTTGCCGCCGCTTCATTGTCGACAATTTTGAGTGTATTCAGGCTAACTTCAGTATTTTTAGCCAGACTAACTATTCGATTAGAAACTACCTGGGCCCGGAATTCTGGGGAGAAAGAGGCAATTCTCGCTTGAATATAAAATAGTGTTTCGTCCCCTAAAATCACCGGCGCCCCTTTCGGTTCATTGGCTGTCGGCTTAACAGTTTGGGGATAAACCAAGTAGGCCGTCGCCACCAGTGTAACTAGGTTAAGCAGAAAAATAATTAAACCGTTGCGCAACCAGTTCTTTATCCTGTGATAGAACAACATATTTTTTCTTCGGGAATTATTAAGGGAATTAGTGTATGACATTTTCCATAAATTTCATTTCCCCTGGGATCAATTTTGGCAGAGAATATGGCTGATCAGAGTTTTAATTTTGGTTAATTCTAGTCCCGCTGGTGGAAGGTTAGTTTCAGTGTGGGACAGTATTGTTTAATGATGTTCTTGTTGACCAAAGTTTTTCCCTTCCCCATACCATAGAGCCCAGGTCAACGGGTATATTTTTCTAGACGTTCTTGAATTAATCAAGACGGAGTTTAATAAATTCTAGCTAACTAAAGTTAACGAAGAAAAGTATCAAATTTTATCCTTGGTTTTAACACTTTATTCTCTACGCTTCACCGCCCCAAATGCAGCAAAGCAAGAGTTTTTATGGAGAAGATCCACCGTGTCAAAGCCAACGGAACGGAGTAAATCAAGTTGGTAGGTGACAGGCCGGGGAGAATCTTCACGGTCAATGTAGCTGAACACCTTGTCCCGATACTCCGCATCACCAAGGGAGACCAAATAATCACCGTATCGATCCCACATCATTGCTTGGACGGCTGGGTGCTCGTGGAAGACTAAATCGGTAATCCACACGCTACCACCGGGGGCAAGCAAATCATAAATTTTCTGAAAAGCCTGTAACCAGTCTTCGTCATCCCGTAAATGGTGCAACACTGCCGCTGCAATAATCACATCATAGGTCGAGTTTGGCAGGCTTACTGAGCGAAAATCCCCCTGTATGGTACGCAGTGCACCTCCGTTTAATTGTTGGACACGTTCCGCCGCCTTCATCAGCATGGGTGCGCTTAAATCAAGTAGATCAACATTGAAATCATGATTGGCGGATTGACGCAGTCGAATTGTGTTGTTGCCAGCACCACAGCCAATATCCAGTACATAGCGGATATTTTTAGTACAGGAAATGGCCGCCTTGGTGATTAGGGCCATGGCGAGGGGAGCGTCAATGGTTGTCGCCTGGCCGGTTTCGAGGGAAGAAAAACGCGCAACATCTTTGTCAAAACGGGAGCGGATGTCTGCAATGGTTGATTTTTTCCCCAGGGGTGTGGTCATGGTGATGGCAGGTAGCGTTGTAGTTGATTGACTATGGATTTTTGCCCTTTCTCACTCCGGCTGAACCGGGGCAAGATATTGCTGGCTTTCCGATCGCCCGAGACGTTGGACGTAGCAATTAAATTGCCAGGTGCTGGCCACAATTACCACTGTTTGGCTGAGAACTGTGAGAAAAAAGAGGGGCGTTTGAAAGTTAATTCCCTCCACCAGGGCAATGGACGGCAGGGGGCTAAACCACATAACGACGCTTTCCTTAATGCCCGCGCCAATGGCGATCGCCAAGGGGATTACCACCATCACCACCACCGATAAAATCAACACCAGTAGACGGGGGAAGCTCATCTGCAGCAGACTCCACTGGATTAGGGTAGCGAAGGTAAAATTCCACAACAGACCCATGGCCAAGGCCACCACTATGCTTCCGAGAGGAATGGTCACCCCTGCCGGTGCCGGCGCTAGCCAGGGTAACAATAAAACCATGGGTAAGGTTAAAAGGGCGGTGAAGCAAAGATTAATGGCGATCGCCCCTTGGGGAGGACTATGGTCGGATACCAGATTTTGCCAGCTCCAAGTGCGATGCTGCCGGGGGGCCTCGTGGCGATAGCGACTCCAATCCCGTAAATAATTAATTTGGGGGCACAGAGCCAGGGTCAACCCCAAAAAGAAGCAACAAAGGGTCAGTTGCCAGCTACCCAGGTTCAACAGTAGAAAATCTAGATAGTCACCTTGGGTATAGCTCTGGAGTAAAAAACCGTTGGCGATCGCCACCACGGACAGAGTCACCCCCATGCTTTGAACCTTGCTCCACGCAGTACTAAAGGGACGACGGAAGCGACGACGTAATACTTGGGTAATCCAATAGGTTCCCACTGCAAAATTGGCCACCATAAATCCCATGCCCAGGGGAGCCGACCGAAATAAATCCCAACCATACCAGCGCAATTGGTCTAGTTCATTGGGGCCGAGGTAACCGACGGTGGGTATGGATAAAAAGGTGGAGCGGACTAAATAAATGAGAGCTTTACCGGGGTAAAACAGAGATAACCAAGAGAGGAAAAATGGCTCCCAATCGTTATCTTGCATGATTAGAATCGTGCCAATCAGCGTCCCCACCGCACATAAACCGGCGATCGCCGCACTTTTAGAAAGGGAATAACTTTTTGCATTACTACTTAAACCAATCCAGAGGGCAATGTGGAAAAAGAAACTGGCCCCCGCTAGCACCACAGCGTAGTAACCTGCCAGTAGAAGCAAGGAAATGCCCGCTCCTCCAGCCGCAATGATGTGGAGAGGCAAAAGGGTGAGCAAAAATCCATACAACAAGCTAGGCACCCCCAGGATTTTGCCCCAAATAAAACTGCCCTCGCCCTGGGGACTAAGGCGAATAAAATTTAACGTGCCCCGTTGGCATTCCTTTTGTAGATCCGCTACTAGTAAATAAACCCCCACCACCAGCAATAAAGCCAGCCCGGCCAAGCTCAAAAAAGTGAAGCCATCCAGCCACCACAGCCGCCAATTGACCGGTAACTGCCCCAATAGATCCTGGGTGCAAACAAAAATGCCGCGGTTATATTCCCAGTCCGGTGGGATGCCCAGGCAGTAGCGACTAAATTGCTCCCCAGCGGGTTTAAGCGGATCCAGTACGGGGATTTCTCCGGCTCGAAAAAATAGCACCACGCTCTGGAAAATTACACTAACTAACAATAACCAACGCACTTTAGGGGCGGTGAAACGGCTTTTGAGTTCCCGGTACAGTTGGGGATGCCAGTCTCCCAGGCGATCGGCATAGACAGAGAAAAAATTGCTCATGGCGGTGACTGCGAAGTGGGGCAGGGAAAAGCAAGAAATAAAGTCAATTGGTCGCTGATTAAATCCTAATTCATCCCCCAGTTTCGTTTAGCAAAGTACCGATCAGATTAGGGGTTGCGGATTTCAGTTAGCTCCCTATTAGGGAAACAATGCCAGTGGGAGAACGCTGTTCACTGTCAAATAAATTGCAGATTAAATATTAAATTGGAGGGTAAGTAAACTAGACAGAAAACAAATTAGTAAAGGATAAATTAACGGTGTTTTGAGCGGAGAATCGCTACATCATCGGCACTAGCCAGGGCGGAAGGGTCATTGTCACTGTCAAGAAACCTGTTGATGGCCTAGTTTGAGGAAAATACTTTCTAAATCCTCCTGTTGACAATGGAATTGACTTACTTGACAACCAGCATAGATCAAATTTCTGAGCAGGTTGGCGCTGTCTGCGGGGGAACCAGAAAAAATCACCGAGCAATGGACCCCTGGGGCGGAATTCTGCTGATCCCCCTGGTCATAGTTTATCTGCCAATCCTCCACACCGGGTTGATCCTTCAGGCAATCCGGCAATTGCTCCACTCCCCCCAAGAGGGTGATGGTGATGGTGCGTTGCCCCAGGCGATTATACAAGTCTGCCAAGGTGGTGCTTTCTACCAAACAACCCAACTCCATTACGCCGATCGCCGTGCAGAGTTCCGCCAGATCACTGAGCACATGGGAGGAAATCAGAATGGTCATGCCAGCGGCCTGCAACACCCGGATAATGTCACGAAATTGTTGCCGAGCCAGGGGGTCTAGCCCAGAAACCGGCTCATCTAGCAGGAGTAAAATGGGCTCATGGATAATGGTGCGGGCCAAACTTAACCGTTGTTTCATTCCCCGGGAAAGACTGTTAATGCGGCTGTGGCGCTTACTGGTTAGTTGCACCAACTCCAACACTTCCTGGATACGGTGGCGACGGCTGGGATTTTTCAGATGGTATAACCGGGCAAAGTAATCCAGATAATCCCAAACATTCAAGTCTTCATAGAGGGGATAATCGTCCGGTAAATAGCCCAAGTATTGTTTGATGCGTAAATTGTCTGCCCCGGCCACTAGGCGATCGCCAAACAGATAAATTTCTCCCCTGGTGGGTTCCTCCGCCGTGGCCAACATACGGATTAGGGTCGTTTTGCCGGCACCGTTGGGGCCAATCAGACCATACACCGACCCCTCCGCAATGGTTAAATCCACATTGGTCACCGCCCCCTGGCGATCGAAACGTTTAGTCAAGCCTTGGGTAACCACAGCGGCTTTGGTGTCGGGGGTTAATTCCATGGGGGTCACAGTCAAAAAAATCTGGGTGAACCGATCATAAACTAACCACACATTACCAATGGTTAAAGCCGGCCAGTTTTACCCCCTATCTATGATATTTGCGGGAATTTGCTTGAGATCCGCCATTTTTCCAGCGCCATCAAGCGCCATCCCCCAACATTGCGGGTACATCAATTTCTTTAATGCAGGTGGATCGGGATAGGGAAAGGACACACTCAATAATGCACAGCAGATCGCTCAAGGGTATTGCTGCGCCCCCGACCAAATTATCCGCCGCTAGATCTGCCATTACTTCAGGGGTGCCAACATTGCCGGGATTAATCACAGTGACGCCAATTTGCTCTGATCTCAATTCTTCCCTGAGGGAATGCACCACCCCCCGCAGTCCAAATTTAGATGCACTATTGGCCACTTCCCTCCCGGGGTAATTATCCCGACCGGAGAGGGACCCCATAAAAATAATCTTGGGATTATCTGATCGCCGTAGGGCCGGCAGTAACGCCTTCACCAAGCGCATCGGAGCCAGCAAATTAACGGTAATCACCCGGACAAGATCTTCATCGGCACAGGTTTCAAAACGGTACTGGGAAGTAAAGGCATGGGTTTCCCAAGTCCCCCCCATGTATAGCAAGCCATCCAAGGAGTCATTGCCAATGGCCTCCACCACCGTTCCTATCCCTGCCAAGTTAGACAGATCCGCCTGCACCCATTCACCCACCGGAGCCGCCGTACGGGACACCGCCCACAGGCGATCGCACTGACCAACAAAGTGCTCTGCCACCGCCAGTCCAATACCCCGACTAGCACCTGCCACTAGAACTGTTTTCAAAGACATGGTGGCTCTCTTTGCTAGTTGAGACGCAGACCAAACTTGGTAACGCCCGGAAAATCAATTTTGAATTGCTCCGAAAAATAATCCTGGTAAAAGGTTTGATAGGGCTTAAATCCCACGGATTCATAGGTATGACGGGCCCTGTCATTGCCATTGATCACCATAATGCCAGCAAATTCATGGCCTTGCGATCGCCCTTTTTCCAGTAAAGCCCTCAGTAACGCTTTGCCCAAACCCTGGCCCCGGGCCTCCGGTAATACGGCCACATTTTCAATAATCCAGGTTGCCTGGGGGGTGAGAAAAAACGGTCGTAAATTTCCGCCCCAAAGCCCCAGATACTGCCCACGAAAAGCTGCCAAATTTTCCTTCGTCCAGTTCAACTCCTTGGCGATCGCCTCTAGCTGGGATAGGCGTAATGGACAATAGTCCTCTGTCCCAGGCACATAGCCAGCGGCGGCAGCAACAGGTTTGCCCTCAGCTTCCAAAATCAGAAAATCCGGCACATTACCCCAATTGCAAGCATCAGCCTTTAGTTCTGCCTCAATAAACTCCAAGGCTGTGGTACCGGTACCTTCCAATAAATCTTCCCAAAAGCAATGGTTTAACGGCGGCAGGGAAGCCTCGTACTCAATCCTGGCGAGAAATGGAATATCCGCAGTGGTTGCTTGGCGGGTATTTAGCGTAGTTGACATCACAGCTCCTTTGGGAAAACTCCCCATAAAAGATACAATCTGTATGTATCTCAAAAATAAAAGAAGCCCCTTTCTTTGTCAAGATACATACTGTCTGAATGTTAAATTAATTCCCATGCCGGCTAAGTTAACCAAAGCGGAACAAACTCGACGAACTCGCCGCGCCATTCTTGATCGAGCCCGTCACCTGTTTGCCACCCAGGGATATACCGCCACGGGCACCGAAGAAATCATTAGTGAGCTAGCCATTACCAGGGGAGCCCTATACCATCAATTTGGCGACAAGCTGGGGCTGTTTAAAGCTGTCATCGTGGAAGCCTATGACGAAATCACCAACTACATCCAAATGAAAGTTCGGCCCCTAGACAATAACTGGCAACAGTTAATCGTTGGCTGTCAGGCATTTCTTGAAGTTGCTCAACAGGACGAACTACGGCGCTTGGTATTTGTGGAAGCTCCTGCCGTTTTGGCAGCGGATGACCTCACCGAAATTGATCAATATGGCTTTGGTTTACTCCACGAGTCGATTCAGACCGCCGTCTCTGAGGGGCAACTTAACACCGTCGATGCTGAGGGTTTCGCCCACTTGGTCAATGGTTCGTTGAATGAGTTGGCCGCTTGGGTGGCCCAGTCTAATGATCCGGAACGACTTACAACCGCCCAATGCTTGGTGGAAACGTTACTGCTACGGCATCATCATTGCAGTTAGTTTTTCATTCTTGGGTTCAAAAAAAGCCAGGCCCATGGTGAAAAATGAGTAATGACTGAAGCCATTGCTGGACTGAATTAATTTCCAGATGTAACCGGTACTCAACCCAGCCCTTAGCCAGGGGAATTCTCCTCCAGTACTTGCAAGAGAGGGGCAATATAGGAAAATACAATCAACTCGATCGCCGTCGAGTAAAAACTGTTATCAGGAGCCTC
The DNA here is from genome assembly GCF_015207985.1 of Synechocystis salina LEGE 00031. Classification (GTDB taxonomy): domain Bacteria; phylum Cyanobacteriota; class Cyanobacteriia; order Cyanobacteriales; family Microcystaceae; genus Synechocystis; species Synechocystis salina. Next base: position 15,245 of record NZ_JADEVV010000027.1, read on the forward strand.
TATGTACATCGTTCAAATTGCCTCAGAATGCGCCCCCGTCATTAAGGCCGGAGGATTGGGGGATGTTATCTACGGGCTCAGCCGTGAATTGGAACTGCGGGGCCATTGCGTCGAGCTCATCCTGCCCATGTATGATTGCATGCGCTATGACCATATCTGGGGTTTACACGATGCCTACCGTAACCTAGAGGTGCCCTGGCATGGCAGCTCAATTTTTTGTGACGTTTTCTGTGGCTGGGTCCACGGTAGACTCTGCTTCTTCATTCAGCCCAAATCTTCTGATAACTTTTTTAACCGGGGTCATTATTACGGCGCCCTCGATGACCATATGCGCTTTGCCTTTTTCTCCAAGGCGGCCATGGAGTTTTTGCTACGTAGCAACAAACGCCCAGACATTGTCCACTGCCACGATTGGCAAACGGGGCTAGTACCGGTGTTGTTGTACGAAATTTATCGCTTCCACGGCATGGATCATCAGCGGGTTTGCTATACCATCCACAATTTCAAACACCAGGGCATTGCTGGAGCCAATATTCTCCACGCCACGGGGCTTAATAATGACAGTTATTATTTCAGCTACGATCGCCTGCAGGATAATTTCAATCCCAATGCGATTAACTTCATGAAGGGGGGCATCGTCTATTCCAACTATGTCAACACCGTTTCCCCTCACCATGCTTGGGAGGCCCGCTTTTCCGATATCTCCTGTGGCCTGGGCCACACCCTGGAACTTAATCAGCAAAAATTTGGCGGTATTTTGAACGGTTTGGACTACGAAGTCTGGAACCCAGAAATTGATCCCCTCTTGGCGAGCAACTTCGGTCCCAAAACCTTTGGCGATAAAGCAAAAAATAAGCAAGCTTTACGGGAAAGATTAATGCTGGAAGCGGACGATAACAAACCAATGGTCTGCTTTATTGGCCGCTTGGATGGGCAAAAAGGTGTCCATTTGGTGCACCACTCCATCTACTACGCCCTTGACCAGGAATCTCAATTTGTACTGCTCGGCTCCGCCACCGAACCGAATCTGAGCAAATGGTTCTGGCACGAAAAACAACATCTCAACGATAATCCCAATGTCCATCTGGAGTTGGGTTTTGATGAGGAGTTGGCCCACCTAATTTACGGAGCGGCGGACATCATTGTGGTGCCGAGTAACTATGAACCCTGTGGTTTGACCCAAATGATCGGGCTTCGTTATGGGGCCATTCCGGTGGTGCGGGGAGTGGGCGGTTTGGTGAACACCGTGTTTGACCGGGATTATGACCAAAACCATCCCCCGGAAAAACGTAATGGTTTTGTTTTCTATCAACCGGATCAGTATGCCTTGGAAACGGCCCTTGGTCGGGCGATCGCCTTGTATAAGGATGATCCCGTGGCCTTTAAAACCTTGGCCTTGCAGGGCATGGCCTACGACTACTCTTGGAATAAACCGGGCCTCCAGTATGTGGAAGCCTACGAATACATCCGGGCTTAACCCTTCGGGCTTGTAACAGTTTCGTTACACTAGTCCATAGGCGGAGCAAAAGCCGTTGGCCATAGCTTCGTTCAGCGTTAATGAATAACAACAACTTAAAGATTATGGGATTCTTCGATTTATTCGGTAAAAAAACGGCCATGGTTGCCCCCAATGAAGCCCTCCCTGGGCGATCAGCCCCCATGCCGGTGCCAGATAAGCATTTCGTCAATGGCCATAGCCTCAAGGCACCCTTTCCCGAAGGAATGGAAACTGCTATGTTCGGTTTAGGCTGTTTTTGGGGGGCGGAACGCAAATTTTGGCAAATTCCGGGAGTTTACAGCACCGCCGTTGGTTATGCGGCTGGGTACACCCCCAATCCCACCTACCAAGAAGTTTGTACGGGCATGACTGGGCATAATGAGGTGGTTTTCGTTGTGTTTGATCCCCAACAGGTGAGCTACAAGGAATTACTCAAAGTCTTTTGGGAGAGCCATAACCCCACCCAGGGCATGCGCCAGGGCAACGATGTCGGTACCCAATACCGCTCCGGCATTTACACCTATTCCGAAGCCCAACAACAGGCCGCTTTGGCATCGCAGCAAGCCTATCAGCAAGCTCTCCAACAGGAGGGCTATGGGGAAATTACCACGGAAATTTTGCCGGCCCCGGATTTTTACTACGCCGAGGATTATCATCAACAATATTTGGCTAAGAATCCCAATGGTTACTGCGGTTTGGGGGGCACTAATGTAGCCTGTCCCATCGGCACAGAAGTTTCCCTGGGAGCTTAGTCAAGTTGGTGGACAAAATCCTTTTATTGGGGGCCACAGGGCAAGTGGGTCAGGAGTTGGCCCTTGCTTTATCCCGTTGTGGGCAAGTGCAAGCCGGCACCAGGGCAACTTTTGATTTGGCCCAACCGGCCACCCTGGGGGATAAAATTCGTGCTTTCGCTCCCGATATCATTGTCAACTCCGCCGCCTATACTGCCGTGGACAGGGCTGAAACGGAGCCGGAATTAGCCTACGCAGTGAACGCCCTTGCTCCCCAGGCGATCGCCAACGTGGCCAAGGAGATCGGCGCCTATGTGGTGCATATCTCCACCGACTATGTGTTTGATGGTAGCCAGAGTTCCCCTTACCAAGAGACTGATCAAACCAACCCCCTGGGGGTTTACGGCCAAAGCAAACTCCAGGGAGAAAGGGCCGTGGCAGAAAGTGGCGCTAAATTTCTCATTGTCCGCACTGCCTGGGTTTATGGAGCCAAAGGCTCCGGCAATTTTGTCAAAACCATGGTGCGTTTGGGCAAAGAGCGGCAAGAAGTGCGGGTGGTGGCGGATCAAATTGGTGGTCCCACCTGGGCCAAGGATCTGGCTCAGGCGATCGCCGCTTTGGTTCAACAACGGGCCCAGGGCATTTACCACTACAGCAATAGTGGGGTGGCTAGTTGGTACGATTTTGCAGTGGCGATTTTTGAGGAAGTTGAAAATTTGGGCATTTCCCTTCAGGTACGTCGGGTGGTGCCCATTACTACAGCGGCCTATCCCACGCCGGCTCGACGGCCAGCCTACTCCGTTCTATCCCATGAAAAAATAGTACAAACTTTGGGTTCAGCCCCTCCCCATTGGCGAGCTTCATTGCGGGCCATGCTGCAACAAAGCATCAACGAGGGCATTTTCTGATGACAAGGCCACTACATTACATTGCCCCCATTGCCACGGACTCCGGTACCTGTTGACGGTAACGGTAATAGGCCGAACAGGCCCCTTCCGAAGAAACCATGGGGGCTCCCAGGGGTTGTTCTGGGGTGCAGGTCGTACCAAAGGCTGGACAATCGCTGGGTTTCCGTTGTCCCTGTAAAATTTCTCCGCTAATACACACCGTTTCCCCCATCGTTGGAGCCATGGTTTGCAGTAGGGACGCAAATTTAATTCCGGCATCCCAAGGCGCAAATGCTGGCCTTAGTCCCAAACCGCTGGCAGGAATTAATCCTAAACCCCGCCAATGGCGATCGACTGGTTCAAATACTTGATCAATAATTTTCTGGGCATGGGCATTGCCCTGGGGTTGGACTGATCGCCGATATTGATTGTCGCAAGTGAATTGTCCCGACTCCAGTTGGCGCACACAGGCAAGGATGCCCTGCATAATATCCACCGGTTCAAAGCCAGTAATAACTATAGGCACTTGGTATTTTGCCGCAATGCGTTGATATGCCCTTTCCCCGGTCACTGTACAGACATGGCCTGCTGCTAAAAAGCCCTGCACGAGGGAATCGGGATTGCCTAATAAGGCTTCCATGGCCGGGGGCACTAACACATGGGCGCAAAGCAAACTAAAATTACGCACCTGTTGGGCCCTAGCTTGGTGGAGAGTCATGGCGGTGGCGGGGGCTGTGGTTTCAAAACCTACCCCAAAAAACACCACTTCCCGATTAGGGTTTTCCCTGGCGATCGCCAAACAATCGAGGGGAGAATAGACAATGCGGACATCGCCGCCCTGGGCTTTAACGGTTAATAAATCCGCCCCACTGCCGGGCACCCTTAACATATCCCCAAAGGAACAAAAAATTATCTCTGGTTGCCGGGCCAACCATAAAGCCTGGTCAATCAATTCCATCGGGGTGACGCACACAGGACAGCCGGGGCCATGGATCAGAGTCAAATCCCTCGGCAACAAAGTATCCAAACCATATTTGACAATGCTGTGGGTCTGGCCGCCACAAATTTCCATCAGCGTCCAAGGTTGGCTGATCTCCCTGGCGATCGCCTGACGGTAATGGGCCACCACCTCGGCATCCCGATATTCATCAACGTATTTCATAGCTAAAATTTGGCGAACTGATCCCAAGGTTAACGAAAATTTTCAGTAATAGTTAATTCTGGTCAAGTTGGAATGTGCTGGAAAAGTCTGCAAGCGATGGTCAATTTTCCCTAGTCCTCCTGAATAAGAAGCAGATATTCAGTAAGTTTCTGCTTGCAAGAGTATTTAGGCTGATTTTTTAGATGATCATGGCACTTCTCCCACGCTTGCCCAGCTTTTTATGTCCTAAGCAATGGCAACAAGTAGGGAATTTTATTGCTAAAGTGGAAATAGAAAAACAATATTTTAAGGGTTAGTTGATGTAGTCTTTAATATCTTTTTACGACAAAAATATCATGTCAAAATTTCCCCCTGCTGACCACTCTTTTCATCCCATCCATCAGTTAGTATAGTTAAAATGAATTTTGATCTTTCAAAACTAAGTAGCATAAAAGTTGAGTCTTTGGTACAGCAAGGGTTAGATACCATTCTCAATCGCCAAGCCAAAGCGGAAGCTTTATCGGCGGAAAAAGTTAGTTTGATCAAAAAATCCCTGGATCAAAAGGGGGAATTATACCGACTGCCCCCCAGCCATAAATTTACCATTGCTGCCTATCAAGTACGCTATCAAAATTCCGTTGGTTCCATTCTTATCACCCTGGATAACCTGCGGGAATTCAATAAAATGTTAGACCAAGAAATTTTGCAAGAAGCAAGTAAAGGTCATCTCCGCAAAGCCGACCGATACATTCGCCAAAAGCGCAACGTTGACATCACTACATACACCCATCGCATCAAAGGTTATCGGGTTACCCAAGCCAAAGCAAAAATTCTTACCTGGATTATTGACTGGGACTTTCATAAGCAATCATCGGACGAAAGCTCCTATGGTAGCGGCACTGCTAGGGCGCTAATGCAGGAATTGGCAGTTAGCTTCCTTGACCATCCCGACGCCAAGAATAGTAGACAAGATTATTTAGACGCCATCATGACCCTAAACTGGGTCAAAGAAATTTTGCAGACGGCTAAACCCTTCTATAGCCACAGCCAAATTACCCATAAAATCATCTACCACCACCACTTAGACAGTTAGTTATTCACTAATGGGTCCGACGGTTAATGCTAACAATTTATCTAAGTGACTTGTAACCATCTAACCATCCCATGGTTGACCACACCGGGCAAACTATGTTTTTAACTATCTATTGAAAAAATTATCCCAATATTAAACAACACCCAGAACCTAGTAACTAGTCTTACTAACCCTCCTTTCTTCGAGCATGATTGGAGCTGCAAATACCTACTACAAGGGTAATGCCTATCTCCCATGGCTAGCAATTGGGGCTGTGACTGTTTTCGGTTTGGGTGTTGTCCGCTATCTGAGCGATGAAATGAGAAACAAACGAGACAGATTTAGAAAGAAACAGCTCAGTTTTACCTCTCTTGTTAAACTAGGGTTTTCGGACGGAAGTGGCTGTTTGTATCTGCCAGTGAAGCCTTTCTGCTCCATGTATTTAATGTACAAAATCCTACCAAGAATGGCAAGCCATATTTAACTTTATTCATTTAAAAAAAGCAAAGGCTATTAATTTTGTTGCGAAATATTAACAAAAGCTGCAGCAGTTTATTTGAGCTATTTTTGTCGCATAAAACAACTTTTTTGTTGTCTAAATTGTCGATATTAAACCATCGATATTGAAGAAACCTAAAGATTTGTTCGCTTTTTAAAAAGTTGGTGTAACAATGAAGACAACCAGATAAAGATTCAGTTCGTTATTGTGGGCAAGATTGTGGAGAAACGAAAATTTTTCCCTAATCAAGGGTGGCAATCAGGTTAATTTTTGCAGTCAAAATTTCCTGGTTTACGCTTTCCCCCATCTTTTATCGGCTGTATTGCTCCTTTTTGAGGGTTTTTCCATGACCGTTGCCACCGATCGCCAAACTACGCCCCCATCTGCGGCCCATCCTAGTGGAGACAAGCGTTTTAAGGTGTTGGATGCCACCATGAAGCGCAACCAATTTAATCAGGATGCCCTCATTGAAATTCTTCACAAAGCCCAGGAGATTTTTGGCTATCTGGAGGAAGATGTCCTACTCTATGTGGCCCGGGGGCTCAAACTCCCCCTCAGCCGAGTGTTTGGGGTGGCGACTTTCTATCATTTATTCTCCCTTAAGCCCAGCGGCAAACATACCTGTGTGGTTTGTTTAGGAACAGCTTGTTACGTCAAAGGAGCGGGGGATTTGCTGAAAACCCTGGATCGAGAAATCCATCTCCAGCCCGGAGAAACCACCGAAGATGGCCAAATGTCCTTGGTGACGGCCCGTTGCATTGGAGCCTGCGGCATTGCTCCAGCGGTGGTCTATGATGGCAAGGTTTTGGGCAAGCAAACTGATGATGGGGTGTTGACGGCGATCCAACCTTGGTTAGGCAACACTGAAGTTTAATTAAAGCTTAAGCATTGATTTATGCAGTAGTTGCTACTACTTAAGTTATCAATGCTGGATAAAGGTCTAAATAATTGGCGATTTTTAGTAGTAATTGTTTTTTATCATTGCCATCCATGGCCATTGATTAATCAAATTTCACTCCACTTTTCTAGTTAAATTCCATTGCTCCACCACCAACCGAGGATTTAAGGTTTTATGGATATCAAAGAATTAAGGGAAATTGCTGCCAAAAGCCGGGAGAAACAGGCAAAAATTCGCGTTCGCTGTTGTAGTGCCGCCGGTTGCCTTTCTTCTGAAGGGGAGGCGGTGAAAAAAAATCTCACCACGGCGATCGCCGAAGCGGGCTTAGGGGACAAGGTGGAAGTCTGTGGGGTGGGCTGTATGAAGTTCTGTGGTCGGGGGCCCCTAGTAGCGGTGGATGACCGGAACCAACTCTACGAATTTGTCACCCCAGAACAGGTGGGGGATATTGTCAAAAAATTGCAAGAACCCGATGCGATTCCGGAAACCGGCTTAATCAGTGGCGACCCGCACCATCCCTTCTACGCTCTGCAACGGAATATTGTCCTAGAAAATTCCGGCCAGATTGATCCCGAGTCCATCGATGAATACATTGCCCTGGGGGGCTACGAACAGCTTTATAAAGCCATCTATGAAATGACTCCAGAGAAAGTGATCACGGAAGTGCAAAAAAGTGGTCTGCGGGGTCGGGGTGGGGGCGGCTATCCCACCGGCTTGAAATGGGCCACAGTGGCCAAAATGCCCGGTCAGCAGAAATATGTTATCTGCAATGCTGACGAAGGTGATCCCGGTGCTTTCATGGACCGCAGTGTTTTGGAAAGTGATCCCCATCGCATCCTAGAAGGAATGGCGATCGCCGCCTATGCTGTGGGGGCCAACCATGGCTACATCTATGTACGGGCGGAATATCCCCTGGCCATCCAAAGACTACAAAAAGCTATCCAACAGGCCAAACGCTACGGCTTAATGGGTACCCAAATTTTTGATTCTCCCATTGATTTCAAAGTGGAAATCCGGGTGGGGGCCGGCGCCTTTGTCTGTGGGGAAGAAACAGCTCTCATTGCCTCAGTGGAAGGGAAACGAGGCACGCCCCGACCGCGACCACCCTATCCAGCCCAATCGGGTTTATGGGCAAGTCCCACCCTAATTAACAACGTCGAAACCTACGCTAACGTCGTACCCATTATTCGGGAAGGGGGCGACTGGTATGGGGCCATTGGCACTGAAAAAAGTAAGGGCACTAAGGTCTTTGCTTTGACGGGGAAAGTGGAAAATGCCGGTTTGATTGAAGTTCCCATGGGCACAACAGTGCGGCAAGTGGTGGAAGAAATGGGGGGCGGCGTACCCGATGGCGGCCAAGTCAAAGCTGTGCAAACTGGGGGGCCTTCCGGAGGCTGTATCCCCGCCGATAAATTGGATACACCCATCGAATATGACACCCTATTAGCCTTGGGGACCATGATGGGGTCGGGGGGCATGATTGTTATGGACGAAACCACCAATATGGTGGACGTGGCCCAGTTTTATATGGATTTTTGCAAATCGGAATCCTGCGGCAAGTGTATTCCCTGTCGAGCCGGAACAGTGCAACTTTATGACCTTTTAACCCGCTTTTTAGAAGGGGAAGCCACCCAGACAGACTTAGTTAAATTGGAAAATCTTTGCTACATGGTGAAAGAGACTAGCCTCTGTGGGTTAGGAATGAGTGCTCCCAACCCAGTAATTAGTACCTTGCGCTATTTTAAACATGAGTATGAAGCTTTGCTTAAAGTCTAGTTTGATGGTTTGTATGTCAAATTAATTCTCCTGAAACGCCATGACTGTTTTAACTGTGCCCATCAAAAGTGATACTTGGATCAAGACCTCTTGGGAAGAATTTATCCAAGCTGCTGAAAACCCTGATTATGAAAAGGGTAAATTTTATTACTATCAAGATCATCTAAGAATAGAAATGTCCCCTGTTAGCAGGGATCATGCTGGAGACCATGGCCTTGTGAATGGTGCTCTTGGTCTCTATGTTGCCTTAAGAAATATTCCAGTAACAATCCGTGATACCTGTAGTTACCGTCAACCTGGTCAATGGGAAGTACAACCTGATATTTCTTGCCATGTGGGGGATAATGCTATGGCTATTCCCTATGGAACGGGTATTGTCAATTTAAATGATTATCCTCCCCCCGATTTGGTCATTGAAATTGCCAATACTTCCTTAGCTGATGATCAAGGAAAAAAACGACTACTTTATGAAGATTTAGGCGTTAAAGAATATTGGATTGTGGATGTGAAAGTCACTAAAATTCTGGGGTTTAAAATGAAAAATCAAGGGAGCTACCAAATTAGAGAATCTCTAGTTCTTCCTGGCTTAAAACTGGCTATTTTAGAAGAAGGGTTACAAAAATCACGTCAAACTAACCATAGCGAAGTGATGCGTTGGCTACTTCAACAGTTTAGTTAATTTATTTTCAGAGGAGTTTTTTGCCAATGTCTGTTGTTACCTTAACCATTGATAATAAGGCGATCGCCATTGAGGAGGGGGCTACGGTGCTCCAGGCTGCCAAAGAAGCAGGAGTTCCTATTCCCACCCTCTGCCATTTAGAAGGCCTTTCTGAAGCCGCCGCTTGTCGTTTGTGTATGGTGGAAGTGGAGGGGACTAATAAACTGATGCCTGCCTGTGTGACGGCGGTCAGTGAAGAAATGGTGGTGCATACCAACACAGAAAAGCTGCAAGATTACCGACGCATGACGGTGGAATTACTCTTTTCCGAAGGTAACCATGTCTGTGCCATTTGTGTTGCTAACGGCAATTGTGAATTGCAAGATATGGCTATTACGGTGGGCATGGACCATAGCCGTTTTAAATATCAATTTCCCAAGCGGGAAGTGGATTTATCCCATCCTTTATTTGGTATTGACCATAACCGTTGCATTCTCTGTACCCGTTGTGTGCGAGTTTGCGATGAAATTGAAGGGGCCCATGTCTGGGATGTGGCCTATCGCGGGGCCGAATGCAAAATTGTTTCTGGTCTGAGCCAACCCTGGGGAACGGTGGATGCTTGCACTTCCTGTGGCAAATGTGTCGATGCCTGCCCCACTGGTTCTATTTTCCATAAGGGAGAAACCACCGCTGAAAAAATTGGTGATCGCCATAAGGTGGAATTTTTAGCTACGGCCCGTAAAGATCAACAATGGACTCGATAATTTCCATAACTTTTACTCTGAAAGTAACCTAGATAAACCCTAAAAATATGTCTAAAATTCGTTTTGCTACCGTTTGGCTCGCCGGTTGTTCCGGTTGTCATATGTCCTTTCTGGATATGGATGAATGGTTAATCGAGTTGGCCCAAAAAGTGGATGTAGTTTTCAGCCCCGTTGGTTGTGACTTGAAAGAATATCCCGACAACGTTGATGTTTGCCTAGTGGAAGGGGCGATCGCCAACGAAGAAAATTTAGAATTGGCCCTGGAGTTAAGGAAAAAAACAAAAGTAGTAATTTCCTTTGGCGACTGTGCCGTTACGGCCAATGTCCCCGGTATGCGCAATATGCTTAAAGGCAGTGATCCGGTTCTGCGTCGAGCCTATATTGAACTGGGGGACGGCACTCCCCAACTACCCGATGAACCAGGCATTGTCCCGCCCTTATTAGACAAAGTTGTCCCCTTACACCAAGTAATTCCAGTGGATATTTTTATGCCCGGTTGTCCCCCCGACGCCCACCGCATTCGAGCAACATTGGAGCCGCTATTAAATGGAGAACATCCCCTGATGGAGGGACGGGCAATGATTAAGTTTGGCTAAAATTAAGTTTTCCCCACGGTTTGCAAAATCAGTATTTAGGAGATTGAACAATGAATATTCAATTGGTAGAATCCTTGGTTCAGATAATTCAGAGTCTTTCCCTGGAGGAACAAAAATTATTGAAGAGTCAATTGGAACAAATAGAAGAAAAAAAAGATAACTGGGAAGAAGTATTAGAAGAGATTGAAGCTAGCAAACAAAAAGATCTATCTGTACGTCAAGGAAAAAAAATTGAGCTTTCTATTACAGAAATCATTCATCAAATGCGAGAAGAAAGAGACCAACAGCTGCTAGAAACTTGGCAATCTTGATTAGGTTTAATAATTAAACTAGTTTAAATTCAATGGTAAATATCTGTATCGATAACAGTTTTTTAATTCTTTTGCTTACCAAGGAAGATAGTTCTAACAAAGCTCAGTTGTTGTGGAGGGAGTGGCAAACAAAAAACAACACTATTATCGCCCCTAAATTAATTTATTACGAAGCCAGTAATGTCCTACACCGTCTCCAGAGATTTAAGCAAATTGATTCCGCTCAAGAAAAACTTAATCTTGTTTTTAAACTGAACATCAAGATCTATGAGTATGACCAGTTGCACCAAGATGCTTTGACGATCGCCGAAAGATTTCAATTGCCGGCCGCCTACGATGCCCATTATTTAGCTTTAGCAGAAAAAATGCAGATAGATTTTTATACTTGTGACAAAAAAATGTTCAATTCCGTACAACAAAATTTTCCTAGAATAAAATTAGTTGCCACCAATAGCAGTTAATTTTGTTCAGTTATCATATCAAAAAAAATTACATTAATTGACTTACTATCATGTCTAAAACTATTGTTATTGATCCCGTTACCCGCATTGAAGGCCACGCTAAAATCTCTATTTTTCTCAATGACCAAGGCAACGTCGATGATGTCCGCTTCCATGTGGTGGAGTATCGGGGCTTTGAGAAATTCTGTGAAGGCCGCCCCATGTGGGAAATGGCCGGTATTACCGCCCGCATTTGTGGCATTTGCCCTGTGAGCCATCTCCTTTGTGCGGCTAAAACCGGGGACAAGTTACTGGCGGTGCAGATCCCTCCGGCTGGCGAAAAACTACGACGGTTAATGAATTTGGGGCAAATTACCCAATCCCATGCCCTTAGTTTTTTCCATCTCAGCAGTCCTGATTTTCTGCTTGGTTGGGACAGTGACCCCGCTACCCGGAATGTGTTTGGCTTAATCGCCGCTGATCCCGATTTAGCTAGGGCCGGCATCCGTTTACGACAATTTGGCCAGACGGTGATTGAACTTTTAGGAGCCAAAAAAATCCACTCCGCTTGGTCTGTGCCTGGGGGAGTACGATCGCCCTTGTCCGCAGAAGGAAGGCAGTGGATTGTGGACCGTTTACCAGAAGCAAAAGAGACCATTTACGTCGCTCTAAATTTGTTTAAAAATCTCCTAGACCGCTTCCAAACTGAGGTGGCAGAATTTGGTCGGTTTCCCTCTTTATTTATGGGACTAGTGGGAACCCATGGGGAATGGGAACATTATGGTGGCCATTTGCGGTTTACCGACAGTGAAGGCAATATTGTGGCCGATAATCTCAGTGAAGATAATTACGCTGATTTCATTGGTGAGTCGGTGGAAAAATGGTCCTATTTAAAATTTCCTTACTATAAGCCCCTAGGTTACCCGGACGGTATTTATCGGGTTGGCCCCTTAGCCCGCCTTAATGTTTGTCATCATATTGGCACCCCGGAAGCAGACCGAGAATTAGAGGAATATCGTCAACGGGCTGGAGGCGTAGCCACGTCTTCCTTCTTTTATCACTACGCCCGTTTGGTGGAAATCCTCGCCTGTTTAGAAGCCATCGAATTGTTGATGGATGATCCAGATATTTTGTCCAAAAACTGTCGAGCCAGGGCGGAAATTAACTGTACCGAAGCAGTGGGGGTAAGTGAAGCACCCAGGGGAACCCTATTTCACCATTACAAAGTGGATCAAAATGGTCTGATTGAGAAAGTTAATCTGATCATCGCCACGGGTAATAATAACTTGGCCATGAATAAAACCGTGGCTCAAATTGCCAAGTATTACATTCGCAATCATGATGTGCAGGAAGGCTTTTTAAACCGGGTAGAGGCAGGTATTCGTTGCTATGATCCCTGTCTTAGTTGTTCCACCCACGCGGCGGGGCAAATGCCATTGATGATTGATTTAGTGAACACCCAGGGGGAAGTAATTCAATCCATTCGGCGGGACTAGTCGCCAGGACAAAAAGCAGGCGTAATTAGACAAAAAAATACCCCGGTATAACCGAGGGCATATCTAGGAGAACTCAATGTCAATGGAAGGTACCGAAACCCCTAGAACCCGTGCCCTTAATAGTTCTTGCAAAGGAATTCTGTCGGGTTTCCATAGCCTTATGTTCTTTATAGTAAACATAATGTTAATTTTTGTCAACGAGACTTGACGTCCGGTTCATTTTATTGATAAGACTATGCCCCCACGGCGATCGCCCCGTTTTGTCCCCCAAAGCCAAAGCTGAGACATAGGCCGTAGGCTAAGCGCCCATGGGCCAAGGGGTTAATGGAGGTGAAATTGAGGGGAAATTCCGGTTCCCTTAAGCCGACACAGGGAGGCAATTTTTGCTGGTGCAGGCTCAGTAATGTTAAGGCCACGGCGATCGCCCCGGAAGCCCCCAGGGTATGGCCGGTGGCCCCTTTGGTGGAGGTGATTGGTGTATTTGGTGCGAACATGGTTTGAATTAAGGCCGCTTCCCGCTGATCATTAAAAAGGGTGCCGGTGCCGTGGGGATGGATAAGACTAATCTGTACTGGAATTAAGCCACTACGGGTTAAGCAATGTTTAACTGCTTTTTGGGCACTGCGATTATCAAAGGCGGGGGTACTGCGATGGAGAGCATCACAACTAAAACCCCAACCTAAAATTTCACCGTAAATTCTGGCCTTTCTCTTTTCGGCCAAGGCTCGGCTTTCCAACACCAATAATGCCCCCCCTTCCCCTAACACTAGACCCTGGCGCTGGCGATCGAAGGGGTAGCAACCATCGGTTGCTAGCGTCGCCATTTTACTAAAACCGGCCAATGTGAGCGGTGTAATGGGGGCTTCCACTGCTCCGGCCAAAACCCGTTGGCAATGACCTGTTCTAATTAACTCCACCCCCTGGGCGATCGCCCATAATCCGGTGGCACAGGCCGCCATGGGACATTGCATCACCGTTACCTCTGGTAGAAGTTGGGCGGCGAGACGGGCGGCCTGATCGGGTAAGGTCTGCCACCAATCTACCGGCCCAAAGTTAGGCGCCACCGGGGGCTTAGTATTACTGCCAACCCAATCTTCCCAATGGCCCTGGCTGGCTCGACTAGAACCGATCGCCACGCCCCAGGGTTCTTCCGCGGGATCAAGTAGGGCATCGTCAAGGGCAGCCTGGACTAATGGCGGCACCAACTGCCCTAGGGAACGGGGATAATCTCCTCGCAGTGCCAAAGGTAACGGTGGCAAGTTAGTGAAGGGTTGCTTGGGCTTGATGGCCGTTTGTCCCTGTAACAACTTCTCCCAGGTTTGTAATTGATCTCCCAGGACAGTGTCGAGGGCCAGACCCGTAACCACCACTCCTGTGGCTAGAGCATCTATTGGAACCGTTTTCTGCTTCCCCTGCCCATCCATGGCCCGATTAACTGTTAGCTTCGGGAATGGCAATTTCCAACATTTCCACCCGCCGGTCTAGGGCTTCTAATTCATCCTTCAGGCGATCGCCTTGGCCCACAATGACCGCAATCATCTGTTCGGGGCGGAGATACTTGGCCGCTACCCGTTGCACGTCTGCCACCGTGGTGTCCATCACCGCCTGTTGGTAGGTGAAAATAAAATCCTCTGGATAACCGTAATACTCGTAGGTCATCAACCGGGAAAGGGTTTGCCCCGGTCTTTCAAAGTTAAAGACAAAGGAATTCAAAATTGAGTCCTTGGCATAGGCCAATTCTTCCGGGCTTACTTCGGTGATGCGTAACTTTTCAAACTCTTGTAACAGAGATTGGAGAAACTGCACTGTGGTTTCTGTGCGGGTAGGGCCCCCAGCTAAGAAATAACCGGGATAGTCATAGCGGGCCTGCCAACTACCGGAAACACTATAGGCTAAGCCCTGGGTAGAGCGGATATTGTTAAATAACCTGCCTGCAAAGCCCCCCAGGACCCCATTCATCACCGACAGGGCGGCGTAATCAGGGCTGTCCACCATGCCGCCAATTTGCCCCAAAAGCACATTGCTCTGGGTAACGTGGGGCAAATTAACCAAAAAAACTTCACTGTCATTAACCTGGCTAGCACTGGGGGGAGTTAACTGGGGAGCCGTTCCCGGCACTTGCCAATTACCAAATTTTTCCGCAATGGTTTGCTTGATGGTTTCCCCGTCGAAGTCTCCCACAATACCTAGAATCATCTGGTCGGGACGGACGTAGCGTTGATGAAAATCAACAATATCCTGGCGGTCAATATTGGCTAAGGTTTGGTACTCCACCGTGCGGGCGTAGGGACTGGTGGAGCCATAGAGCATTTTGCTAAATTCCCGGCTGGCAATATCCCCAGGGTCGTCGTTGCGACGGGCAATGCCTCCCCGCAGTTGGTTTTTGGCCAAGGCAATTTGGGCTTCGTCAAAGGCTGGGGTTTGGAGTACTTGGGCAAAGAGGTCAAACACCAAGTCAAAGTCCTTACCAAGGGAAGAAAAACTAGCGGAACCAGAGGCGGTGCCAATGCTGGTTTCAATGGCGGCGGCCTTTTGCTCCAATAAATTGTTCAGTTGGGCGGGGGAATACTGCTCTGTGCCCCCCAACCGCATAGTAGCGCCCGTCAACTGGGCTAACCCCACTTGATCCGCTGGTTCCCAACGGGCTCCTGCCCGCATTACTACTGACCCTGATACCAGGGGCAGTCTCCGGTCAGGCATTAGATAGACCACCAAACCGTTGGGCAGAGTGTAACGTTCGTAGTCCGGCAGATTGATTTCCGGCAGGGGGGGGAACGTCAATTGGTCATGGGTTTTGGGCTGGGCTCCCAGGTCCCTCGCTATGGCCGGGGCTAGGGAAAGATTACTAAAAACGACGATCGCCATTACCAGGGTGGCCACCAGGACGAACCGTTGCCAGGCATTGGGGCTAGAGACCACTGTTTTGGGAGTTTTCCAAGGATTTTTCATAGGGCAAACAAGGCGATCTAGTATCCACAGTCCCCATTGTTTATCGGTTAAATCTGTCGTGGGGCTGGGGCGGAAGCAAAAACGGTGACTAGTGCCAAGGCAAAAGCCTCCCCAATGCTAACAGTGCTTCAACACTGGGAAGACTTTGACTAGCCAAGCTGGGCTGGGCCATTGTGCTGACCAATGACAACCGTCCCAACTAGACAGCGCCACCGGCTGCTTGTAGGCGAGCCCGAGCTTTTTTGTAATTGTTAGAAGCTTTCAGTTGGTTGGGTTTATCTTCCCCCCGGTTTGCTTCTTCCAAAGCACCTTGGGCTTCGGTGTAGGCTTGGCGGGCCGATTCAGCATTGATCTCTGTGCCCAACTCGGCACCATTGACCAATACTTTCACTTCGTTATTTTCTACCTCAGCAAAGCCCCCCATGACTGCAATATTTTTCCAGTCCTTACCAGGGCGCACCCGCATGACCCCAATTTCCAAAGCGGTGAGTAGGGGAGCGTGATTACTGAGGATACCCAGTTGGCCGGTGGTGCTGGGCAAAATCAGTTCCTGTACTTCTTCATCCCAAACCACCTTATCCGGTGTGATTACCCGTACTGTTAACGTCATTTTTAGGAATTTCCCTTTGATAGCGTTTCTATGCAAACAACTGGCGATCGTCGACCAGGAAAGCAGGGGGAATAAAGCAATGGTCATCCTAGAAAACCATTCCTATTCCCCCTAATTCTCCCAACTTAGACCCCAGACAAATCAGCTCTTAGCCCTCTTTGAGCTTAGCTCCTTTAGCCTTAGCTTCCTCGATGTCTCCCACCAAGTAGAAAGCCTGCTCTGGTAAATCATCCAATTCGCCGGCCAGAATAGCTTTGAAGCCTTTGATGGTGTCGGCTAGGGACACGTACTTGCCGGGGGCACCGGTGAACACCTCTGCCACAAAGAAGGGTTGGGAAAGGAAACGCTCGATTTTCCGAGCCCGGTCCACCGTCAAACGGTCTTCCTCGGACAATTCATCCAAACCAAGAATGGCAATGATATCCTGCAATTCTTTGTAGCGTTGCAGGGTAGATTGCACTTCCCGAGCGGTGTTGTAGTGCTCTTGCCCAACGATGGAGGGCTGGAGCATGGTGCTGGTGGAATCCAAGGGATCCACGGCGGGGTAAATACCTTTAGCGGCTAAACCACGAGAAAGTACGGTGGTACCATCCAGGTGGGCAAAGGTGGTGGCGGGAGCGGGGTCAGTTAAGTCGTCCGCCGGTACATACACCGCTTGGATAGAGGTGATGGAACCTTCCTTGGTGGAGGTGATGCGCTCTTGCAAATCCCCTACGTCCGTACCGAGGGTAGGCTGATAACCTACGGCAGAAGGCATCCGACCCAACAGAGCCGATACTTCCGAGCCAGCTTGTACGAACCGGAAAATGTTGTCGATGAAGAGCAATACGTCTTGTTTGTTCACATCCCGGAAATATTCCGCCATGGTCAAAGCAGTTAAACCAACCCGCATCCGAGCCCCGGGGGGTTCGTTCATCTGACCGTACACCAGAGCGATTTTAGACTCTTCCGGTTTGTCGGCGTTGATGACGTTAGACTCGATCATCTCGTTGTAGAGGTCATTCCCTTCCCGGGTCCGTTCCCCCACACCACCAAATACGGATACTCCCCCGTGTTGGATGGCGATGTTGTTGATCAATTCCATCATGATTACGGTTTTGCCCACACCGGCACCACCGAATAGACCGATTTTGCCACCCTGACGGTAGGGGGTAAGCAGGTCAATTACTTTAATGCCGGTTTCAAATACTTGGGGCTTGGTTTCTAGGTCCACCAGTTTGGGGGCGGGGCGGTGGATCGGGAAGGTTTCTCCACTGGGCACTGGGCCTTTGTTGTCCACGGGCTCACCGAGAACATTGAAAATACGACCGAGGGTGCCGATTCCCACGGGAACGCTGATGGGGGCCCCGGTGTCCACCACGTCCATACCCCGGACGAGGCCATCGGTGGTGCTCATGGCTACGGCGCGGACCTGGTTGTCGCCGAGAAGCTGCTGCACTTCACAGGTAACAGCTACTTCGTTACCAGCAGAGTTTCTGCCTTGGACTTTAAGGGCATTATAAATACGGGGCAATTTACCACTGGGGAACTGGGCGTCAATTACAGGCCCGATGACCTGGGTAATTTTGCCAACGTTAGTTGCTTCTTTTACGGCTACCATGCTGATTGTCTAGGAATTTGTTTATAGTTAGACTACAGGATTACTGTTTAGTTTTGGTCAAATTTGCCATCTTTAAGGGTATCACTTTGGGGCTGTCCCCAACTGGTGGGATGGTGCAAATCCTAGGCTGATAGGCGATCGCCGGGGGGAGGTTTTGGAGCAAAAGTTGGAACGGGAAGATTGTCTGAGGGCGATTGCGAGAACTTTGCTGGAAAAGGACTGGGCCACGGCAGTCCATTTTGCCATGGAGCAACTGGGGCTGTTGTTTGGTTGTCAGCGGGTCCATGTGATTTACCATGATCCGGCCAAGGACTGTTTACATATGGCGGAAGAATGGTGTGCGGTGGGTACTGCTCCTCGGTTATCAACTTTTCAAGGGGTGCCGGTGGCCACCTATCCCTGGATCTGGGCTAATTTGCAGGACAGTGACGGTGTTTTGGTGAGGGATGTGGAGCAAATGCCGCCGGAGGCTGAGATGGATAAGGCCTCCCTGCAGTTTGATCTGGTGAAATCTATCTTGGTAGTGCCCATGGTTAAGGATGCCCAAGTGTTGGGCTACATTAGCCTGGTTCATCTCCATGGCAACTACGGCTGGAACCCGGAGGAATTAAACTTGGCCAAGCTGGTGGGGCAATTTTTGGCGATCGCCCAGGCCCGGCACCAAGCAGAAACAACCCTGACCCAAGCAAAGGAAGCGGCGGATGCGGCCAATCGGGCTAAAACGGAATTTTTGGCCAGCATTAGCCATGAATTGCGTACTCCCCTCAATGCCATCATTGGTTTTAGCCAACTGTTACATCGGGATCCCAGTTTGGCCCCCCACCGTCCCACCCTGGATATCATCAATCGGAGCGGCGAGCATTTACTAGAGCTGATTAACGACATTCTGGAAATGTCCAAAATTGAGGCAGGCCGCACCACCCTCAACGAAAAAACCATTGATTGCCATCGTTTATTGGACAATTTACAGGCCCTTTTTCAACTGCGAGCCCAGGAAAAACAATTACTCCTCCAGGTGGAACGATCGCCAGAGGTGCCCCAATGGATTAAAACCGATGGGGGCAAGTTGCGGCAGGTATTGATTAACTTGTTGGCCAATGCCATTAAGTTTACGGCCCAGGGCGGTGTCACCCTGAAGGTTAAATGCCTGACCCCCCCTACTCCCCAGACCAACGGGGGTGAGGAAGCATCCATCTGGCTTCATTTTTTGGTATCGGATACGGGGGCGGGCATTGCTTCCCATGAAATGGATCAACTGTTTGTGCCCTTTGCCCAGACAGAAACGGGGCTGAAGTCTTGCCAAGGTAACGGTTTAGGGCTACCCATCAGCCAAAAATTTGTGCAGTTGATGGGGGGACAAATTCAAGTTAGGAGTAAGGTCAATCAAGGCAGTACTTTCTTTTTTGCCATTCCAGTGCAGGTGATGGCGGCCCCCAATCCGACTCCGGAAATCTCGGCGGCAATTCTCCCTTCTCTAGACCAGTACAATCAAAAAATTCTCGTGGTGGATGATCGCCCGGAAAGTCGGCTATTGCTGTGCCAATTGCTCACCAGCCTAGGCTTTGTTGTCCAAGAGGCAGAAAACGGAGAAATGGCGATCGCCCTGTGGGAGAGTTGGCAGCCCCAGGTGATTTTAATGGATATGCAAATGCCGGTGTTGGATGGTCGGAGTGCGACCGAAAAAATTAAAGCTAGCCCCCAAGGGCAACATACGGTCGTCGTTGCCCTCACCGCCAGTGCCTTTGAAGAAGAACGGACGGAAATCCTGGCCTCTGGCTGTGACGATTTTTTACGCAAGCCTTTCCGCCCCGAAGAATTGATCGCCCTCCTAGCCAAACACCTGGCCGTATCTTTACCTTCCCAGGTTCAACCACAGGCTTCCCCTCTCCGACCCTTTCCTGTCATCACAGCTCCGTCCCTATTAGAACAATTGGCTCAGACCCCCCTATCCTGGCGACAACAGATGACGAAAATGGCCCTAGAATGCAATGACGATGAACTGATTGCCCTGGTTGAGTCCCTGCCGACTTTGTCACCATCCCTGGCTCACCTATTGGCCACCTGGGCTAGGGAATACCGCTTTGAACAGATTTTCCTGACGATTGAATCCAGTCTTGGGGAGATGACCCCAGTGGGGTAACCCAATTGATATTCCCAACTGTGACAACAGGTGCTTAAAATTCGTCTCAACTTTAACTTTTCTTTCCCCTCCATCAATTCCCGCAGGCGATCGCCATGGGCCAGGACTGTAAAACCCTTTTTATTGTCGATGACACCCCGGACAATGTACGGCTACTGGCTAATCTTTTGTCTGCCCATGGTTACCGAATCCGCAAAGCATTGGATGCCAATTTTGCCCTCAAAAGTATTGAGCAATCCCCGCCGGATTTGATTTTACTAGACGTTAATATGCCCATCATGAATGGCTATGAAATGTGTGCCCAGTTAAAGTCCAATCCCGATACCCAGGAAATCCCCATTATTTTCATCAGTGCCCTAGATAACGTACTTGATAAAGTCAAAGCTTTTAACCTGGGGGGAGCGGACTACATCACCAAGCCGTTTCAAATGGAGGAAGTGCTGGCCCGCATTGAGCATCAACTGCTCCTGCTACAACAAAAACATCAACTGCGGGCAGAAATTCAAGAACGAAAGCGGGCGGAACAATCCCTGGAAGTTTCCCTGCGGGTGGTGTCCCACGATCTCCGCAATCCTGTGTTGGGGCTGTCCATGGTGCTCAACAATTATCTTAAACGGGCCGATCCAAACCAAACGGAACTTTCCCTACCCCGCCAAACCCTGGAGCAGATGGCCCGCAGTTGTGAACGTCAATTAGCCTTGATCAATTCCCTGGTGGAAAGCCAACATTGGGAACAGCAGGGGGTTCCTTTGGTATTACGACGCCTTGATCTGAGCACCCTAGTGAGGGATTTTGCCCAGGAGTGGTCGTTGGGACTAGGGGAGCAGGAAGTAACCCTTAGTTTGAATCTGGGGGAAAATTTGCCCTTATTCATGGGGGATGCCAATTTCATCTGGCGGGTGTTGGAAAATTTGTTGGCCAATAGCCTTAAATACAATCCTTTACCCCGCTCCCAACCTTTGAACATTACCATCACAGTTACGGCCCTAGACCAAACCCTAACCTGTCGAGTCACAGATAATGGAGTAGGTGTGGACCTGGCCATCGCTGACCGAGTTTTTGAACGCTATCAACGCGGCGATCGGGATAATAATCCCCTCGGGCTAGGTTTAGGCCTATACGTTTGTAAACTAATTGTCGAAGCCCATGGTGGCAAAATTGGCCTCAATACCGCCGTTAGTAAAGGGGCAGAAATTTACTTTACCCTCCCCTTGGAAAAAGTTCCCGCTTAAAATTTTGGCATCTAGAGATTATTTATCAACAGTGAGCAAAGTTAATTGGTGATGCTAAAAGTTTATGTGGATGCTACAGCCATAAGGGGCCAATTGAGTGGCATTGGTTTTTATAATCTCAGCCTTCTGCGGGCCCTTAATAAACTACAGCATAGCCAACAATTTCAAGGGCAATTTTCCCTCCAAATTTATTATCAACCAGGGTTTAAAGATTGGTTAAGGGGAAAGTGGCAAAAGAATAACAATCTATCTGAATTTGCTAATTGTACTTGCTTACCCTTGCCGGTTACCTTGAGCGATAGCCTGGTTGGTTTTGCCAATCCCATTATAAATTTGTTAGAAAAACGCTTAAATGAACCCGATCTTATCCATGGCACCGATCACTACATTTTTCCTAGCCAACAAAGTATAAACCTGTTAACAATTCACGACTTAACCTTCCTCAAATTTCCAGAATTTGTTCCCCCCATTGTCCAACGCTACCACCAAAGAATTTTACGTTGTTTGCCCTTTGCCCAGGGAATTTTAACTTTTGCGGAAAGTACAAAAAAAGAAATTAGCCATTATTATCAATTTCCCCCGGAAAGAATTTTTGTTACCCCCCAGGCTAGCCGTTACCAAAGTCCACCATTATCAACAGAGCCAACCTCTCCAGAAAGTGATTCGGCAAACGATCCATTTTCAGCCGCCATTCCCTACAATTTTGCGGTGCCCTATTTTCTTTTTGTTAGTACTCTGGAGCCCCGTAAAAATGTGGTTGGCCTGATCGAAGCCTTTAATTTATTCAAACAAGCCACCAAGGCTCCCCATCAGTTAGTGCTCATCGGTCAACTGGGCTGGAAGTATGAACCCATCCTAACGGCGATCGCCAATTCTCCCTATACAGATCAGATTCATCGTTTGGCATATATTCCTAACCAATGGCTAGCCCTGTTTTATCAAAGAGCCACCGCTTTTGTCTATCCTTCTTTTTACGAAGGTTTTGGTTTGCCCGTAGTGGAGGCCATGAACTTTGGTTTGCCGATAATTACCGCTAACGCTGGATCCCTACCGGAAGTGGTGGGGGACAGTGGCGTATTAGTGGATCCCCAAGATCCCCAGGCTTTAGCGTTAGCATTAGAAAAAATAGTTGCCAACCCGGATTGGCAGAGGCAATTAAAACAAAAAAGCTTAACTAGGTCTAAGGATTTTTCCTGGGAACACACTGCCCGCAAAACCCTAGAAGTTTATCAGTCTTTAACTCATTAACCTATGACGACAGGATAACTATGCTACAAATTGCGCCCCCTTCAATAAGCTTAGAAGATTTTCTCAATTTACCAGAAACTAAGCCTGCAAAAGAATATCTGGAAGGACAAGTTATTCAGAAACCCATGCCCCAAGGAAAACATAGTGTCATTCAAGGCGAATTAGTTTCAGTCATTAATGCATCTTTGAAAGTTCAAAAGATTGCTAGGGCATTTCCCGAATTACGTTGTACTTTTGGTGGTCGCTCCATCGTCCCAGATCTGTCTATTTTTACTTGGTCTAACATTCCCAGGGAAGCTAACGGTGAAATTGCTAACTCTTTTCTCCTTGCTCCCAATTGGGCGATTGAAATTCTTTCTCCGGATCAAAGTCAAACTAGGGTAATTAGAAATATTCTCCATTGTCTCAATCATGGTACCCAAATGGGCTGGTTAATTGATCCTGACGAGCAGATTATTTTTACCTATACTCCAGGAGCACAGACGAATATTTTTGCCCAAACGGAGCAAATTATACCAGTGCCAACCTTTGCTTCTACTTTGCAAATCAGCCTTGGTTTAGTTTTTAATTGGCTCTTGGAATAAAGTTATTACTATAGCTTTAAAAATTCAAAAATATCTATTAATTCTTAAGATTTTTCCAGCATATCCTTCCATAATCGACTCTAGACTCTTCAATTTTATGGCAACCTATCACATCGAACATCACACTGAATATCGCTTTAATCAGCCCGTTTATTTACGTCCCCACCGTTTACGCCTCAGACCCCGCAGTAATGGTTGGCAAAATTTACTGTCTTACAAACTGATCATTGATCCCCTCCCCTCCGAATCAGCGGCAATTACGACCCTGGATGGCAACGCTGAGGAGAAGATTTGGTTCACGGATCCCACCGAAAAGCTGGCGATCGCCGTGGAATCCGTTGTGGAAACCACCATGAAAAATCCCTTTAACTTTTTGGTGGAACCCTGGGCTTTAAAGTTACCGTTTGACTATCCCCAATCCCTGGCGCAACAATTGCGGGGTTACCTGGTGCCTTATGAGGGTCGCCTCGATCCGGTGGCGGTGGAACTAGCTCAGGACATTGCCCATGACTGTCAGCGGCAACCAATTACTTTTTTGCAAAATTTGACCCAAAAGTTATATGAACATTGTACCTATACGGTGCGGGCCACGGGGGAACCCTGGGAAGCGGGGGTTACCTGGCGGGGTAAGGAAGGTTCCTGTCGGGATCTAACAGTCCTATTTATGGAAGTCTGTCGGGCCATGGGTTTGGCCGCCCGATTTGTCAGTGGTTACGAAGTGGGAGACCCGGAAGTTAATCAATGGGAACTCCATGCTTGGGCCGAGGTGTATTTGCCGGGGGCCGGTTGGCGGGGCTATGACCCCACCCATGGTTTGGCCGTTGGCGATCGCCATATTGCTTTGGTGGCCAGTGCCATTCCCGCCTATTGCAGTCCGGTGGGGGGAGAAGTGGCTCCAGTGAAAACTTTTCTGGAAACGGGTTTGGCGGTGCAGTCAGAACTAGAAACGGCAGTAAAAATTACTGCTGTGAATGATGCTTAATTTAAATATTAACCCGCCGATCAATAATTACTAATTATCTATCATGGCGAGAATAGCAGTCTGAAAATGTTGATAGGAGACAATTTTTACAGTTTGAAATGGGTTTAATGCTAGCAAATCACTATCTCCCGTCACTAAATAATTTGCATTGCCTGAGACTGCCAAATCTAGCAAAAAATTATCCTTCTTGTCTCGACAACTGTCAAAGTGAAAATTTATCTTAACCAATTCAACTTTTTTGTTTAACAGTGCGACTAAATTTTGGATTGCTGTTTCGGAAAAGTATTTCTTAAACTTAGGGCGATATAATACATCCATCAGCTCAACAAACAAATCTTCACTGAATAAAATCACCACTCGGTTATCAATAATAGCTTGATTCAAACCTTGAAGAGTTTTGCCAATCAGAAAGCTAATCCAGATATTCGTATCAATCACAGCCCGGATAGCTTCATTGTTCATGGTAGTTAGCTTGCCGGACTGCTTCAACTTCTCGGGTAATGTCTTCTAGAGTTAATTCATCGGTTTTGACGGAATTGAGAAATTTGTTGAATCTGGTGGCAAAAGTATCCTTCTCTAAAAGTTCTAGTAATTCTAGTTTTTCTTCAAGATTACATTGGGCAATAATATTTTTCAGCTCAGGGAAGTCTAGTGGCGGCAATGAGTTCATTTTTACTTTTCTCCGAGAGGGGAATTATAACTCCCATTATTGCATTTCCAATAGTTCCCCAAGAATCTGCTTAAAAAGCCCCCTGGCCCTAATTCTGGGGGGATAAATTTAAATTTTTCCCATTTGCCGGAGCTTTAGTCGTTAAATTTAGGGACAGATCAGAACTTTGCAAATCGACGCTAACAGTCTGTCAATGGCCAAAGGGACGATCGCCATTCCAGACCGATAAAATGTTAAGTTATATCACATTCAAGCAAAGTTCTTAGGAATTACTCCGTATGGTAGCAACGCCCGTTAAACAGAAATACGATATTAAAGATATTAGCCTCGCTCCCCAAGGTCGTCAGCGCATCGAATGGGCGGCCCGGGAAATGCCCGTTCTAAAGCAAATTCGGGAACGTTTTGCCCAGGAAAAACCCTTCGCTGGTATCCGTTTGGTGGCCTGCTGTCACGTTACCACCGAAACTGCTAACTTGGCGATCGCCTTGCATGCCGGCGGGGCTGACTCCCTGCTCATTGCCAGTAACCCTCTGTCCACCCAAGATGACGTGGCTGCCTGTTTGGTCGCCGACTACGGCATTCCCGTTTACGCCATTAAAGGGGAAGATAACGAAACCTATCACCGCCATGTGCAAATTGCCCTGGATCACCGCCCCAACATCATCATTGACGACGGTAGCGATGTGGTAGCCACCTTGGTACAGGAACGGCAACACCAACTGAGCGACATCATTGGTACCACCGAAGAAACTACCACGGGTATTGTGCGCCTGCGGGCCATGTTCAACGATGGGGTACTTACCTTCCCCGCCATGAACGTCAACGATGCAGACACTAAACATTTCTACGACAACCGCTACGGCACCGGCCAATCCACCCTGGACGGCATCATCCGAGCCACCAATATTCTCCTAGCCGGTAAAACCATTGTGGTGGCTGGCTATGGCTGGTGTGGTAAAGGGGTCGCCATGCGGGCCAAAGGTATGGGGGCTGACGTAATTGTCACCGAAATTAGCCCCGTACCGGCGATCGAAGCTGCCATGGATGGTTTCCGAGTCATGCCCATGGCCGAAGCGGCCCAACAGGGAGATATTTTCATCACCGTCACTGGCAACAAACACGTCATTCGTCCTGAGCATTTTGCTGTCATGAAGGATGGGGCGATCGTTTGTAACTCCGGTCACTTTGACATTGAAATTGACCTCAAATCCCTCAAGGAACAAGCTAAGGAAGTTAAGGAAGTACGCAACTTCACGGAGCAATATATTCTCCCCAATGGCAAATCCATTATTGTGATTGGCGAAGGCCGTTTGGTTAACCTGGCCGCTGCTGAAGGGCACCCCAGTGCGGTGATGGATATGAGCTTTGCTAACCAAGCCCTAGCTTGTGAGCATTTGGTCAAAAATAAGGGTCAATTAGAGCCCGGTATGCACTCCATTCCGGTGGAAGTGGACCAAGAAATTGCCCGTTTGAAACTCCAAGCCATGGGCATTGCCATTGACAGCTTAACCCCCGAACAGGTGGAATACATCAATTCCTGGGCTTCCGGTACCTAAACTGATGACAAATTAAGTTTTCTGACTCAAAACTTTCTAAATCTCCTAATTGCAGGAGATTTTTTTTGTTTCTAGCCAGGCCATAGGAGCGCTTCCCCTCACTTCTGCCCCCTACCTTGCTAACCGTTTAATGTCAGCATTTGTGGATATCCTCTAGCGGGGGATGGGGATCGACCAGATAGCCAAACTAACCGGAGATTACCCGACGTAGATCCATAACATCACTCATATTTTTAATTTTGGCCATGATGCCCAACAGTTGTTGGTAGTCCCGAATGTCAATTTTGAGACTGATGATAGCGGGCCGCCCTAAATGGGTTTTAACATCGGCGTTGCGGACGTTAATGTGATTATCACTGAGGCGGGAAAGGATATCCTTCAGCACCCCCACTCGGTCAATGGCTTCGATGACAATGTCCACCGGATAGGTTTGGTGATTATTATTGTTGGGATTCCACCGCACCGGAATCAGGCGATCGCCGTCCATTTGTTCGAGATTATGGCAACCCTGGCGATGGATAGAAATACCCCGGGCCCCCCTAGTGACGACCCCCATAATGGGTTCCCCCGGTAAAGGATGGCAGCAGCCAGCAATGTGATAAAGCAGGCCCTCAATGCCGGCGATCGGAGAATTATCTTTACCTGTGGCCGGGGGCGCAGTGGGATGAACTTGGGGTGAACTGGCGAGGGTAACTTCCTGGTTGGATTGGCTATTTTTAACGTTGTTAACGTTATTTTCCCGCAGACGGTTGACAACGGCATTGGAAGTAATTTCCCCGTAGCCCAAACCCGCCAACAAATCTTCCACATTTTGGTAATTACAGCGCTCGGCTGTTTTTTGCATCGGCTCCGATTTCAGTAGAGCTTCCAAACCAGTTTTGCCCAATTCTTTTTCCAATAATTCCCGGCCCCGCAGAATATTCTCATCCCGGCGGGAACGCTTAAACCATTGGCGAATGCGGTGGCGGGCACTGGGGGTAACGACAAAATTGAGCCAATCTAAACTGGGATGGGAATTCTTTTGGGTGACAATTTCCACAATATCGCCATTTTTCAGCCTGGTATCTACCCCCAACCATTGGCCATTAACCCGAGCCCCTTTCATGTGGTGCCCCACTTCTGTGTGGATACGATAGGCAAAATCCACCGGCGTGGCCCCCCGAGCCAGGGAAATTACTTCTCCCTTGGGGGTGAATACATAAACGTCATCGTCAAAGAGATTCTGTTTAAGGTTTTCCACATATTCCTGGGCATCCTTGAGATCGCTTTGCCAGTCCAGCAGTTGCCGCAACCAAGTAAACTTTTCGTCAGTGGAAGTGAGGGCTGTGTTTTCCGAGCCACCACTCTCCTTATATTTCCAGTGGGCGGCAATCCCGTACTCTGCCACATGGTGCATTTCTTCGGTGCGGATTTGGATTTCCAGGGGCCGACTGGTCAGTCCCAAAACCGTGGTGTGGAGAGATTGGTAACGGTTGGGTTTGGGCAAACCGATGTAATCCTTAAAGCGCCCTGGAATGGGTTTAAAGACGTCATGTACCACCG
Organism: Synechocystis salina LEGE 00031; assembly: GCF_015207985.1. GTDB lineage: Bacteria > Cyanobacteriota > Cyanobacteriia > Cyanobacteriales > Microcystaceae > Synechocystis > Synechocystis salina. Next base: position 43,125 of record NZ_JADEVV010000027.1, read on the forward strand.
ACAAGGCCCGGTAACATTCCCCCTTGCTTTCCACAATGATCCGTAGGGCGGCAATGTCATAAATTTCTTCGAAGGCCTTATCCTGGCTGGTCATTTTGTAATAAATGCCATAGAGATGTTTGGGCCGGCCCTGGAGTTCAAAATGTTCAATGCCCTCATCCCGCAGGCGGAAGCGCAACATATCCTTAACGGTTTCCAGCCGGGATTCCCGATCGCCTCTTTTTTCCACCACCAGGGACTGAATTTTGCGGTAGGAATCGGGTTCTAGGTATTTGAAGGAAAGATCTTCCAATTCCCACTTAAAGCGCCAAATCCCCAAACGGTTAGCTAAAGGCGCAAAAATATCCTTGGTTTCCCTGGCAATGCGCCGTTGTTTTTCGGGATTTAACGCATCTAAAGTCCGCATATTGTGCAGGCGATCGGCTAATTTGACCACAATCACCCGAATATCCTTGGCCATGGCCAAAAACATGCGCCGAAAATTTTCTGCCTGATGTTCCGTTGTACTAGAAAAATTAAATTTAGAAAGTTTAGTTACCCCCTCCACCAAACTGGCCGTTTCTTCCCCAAACAAAGCCTCAATTTGTTCAATGCTAATGTCCGTATCTTCCACCACATCGTGCAAAAATCCCGCCGCAATCATCGCTTCATCCCCCCCCAGGTCCCGCAGTAGCCCCGCCACCGCCACTGGATGGGCAATGTAGGGTTCCCCAGATTTACGCCGCTGTTGGGCATGGAGATCGTAAGCAAAACAGAAAGCTCGACAGATTAAGCAATGGGGCGCTGTTGCTTCGTCCTGGCCTTGTTCCACCTCTGTTTGCCACTGCTGTAAACAATCTTCTAACCACTGGGGCAATTCGATATCGTGAATATCTTGGGGACAGGTGGTGTGAATGGTGGGGGTGGGCAGAGCGGCGACGGCATTCATAGTTTTGGGGAGGATGTTAAGGTAGCTTGCACTAACTAGGTATAAAACAGAAAAAAACGACCAAAAGAGCCGATAATTGCCAGTTAATGGGGAAAGATATAATATCAGCCATTAGCTTGTCAAAATCCCGTATTTATCTTTTAACAGACATTCCTATATCGGTGCAGGATTTAGGGATTAGTGTTAATTAATGTTAATGGTTATTAATGATTTTTTGCTCCTTTTGCTATGGAGATGTAAAAGCCGTACTCTCCCCAGAACATATCCCAGGGAGTTTGACCATACAGTCCCGACAAATCTGAATTAATATCAGCAAGCCTTAACATTATTTTAACCTTGATCCGCCCAACCCCTGCCAAATCCCCCGGAGCAATGTCGTCTACGCTACCATCTGATTTACCCGATCGCCTTAGAGAATTACAACAATTGCTGGAGCGATGCCAGTTGACCATGGCCGATCCTGAAGCCGAGGGAGCAACGGTGGCCAGGCAAGTTAGCGGACTAGAGGATTTCCTTGGGCATCATTTGCTCAGCGTCAGAGCGGAAGAACTGCCGACCCAGGGGGCACAACAATGGCCGTCGTTGCAAACGGAATTGCGAAGAACCCTACGCTTACTCTCCACGGAATTACTTTTTTGGCGATCGGCCCGTTCCCCAGATCGGCGGCACCATTACCAACAGCGTTTATTGGGGCACTATCAACAGTTAATGGATTTTAGTAGGGCAATACAACAGTTGATTGATGGTGTTGATTAATCAGTTAATTATTTCCTTCTGCAAACTTGCTTTTCTGATTAAATATTTTTTGCTTTTTAGTTATGGTTAACCGATGGATTTGGCAACTGATACGCGTGGCAGACTATGGAGCAAGGGGGATAAAAGACTGGAAACTTTAGTTTATTTGAGGGAAGACTGGGCATAGCTGACCAAACCAGCACCAATGTAAGAACTGTAATTGTCAATGGTGTTTTGGGTGGCAATGCGATTGGGATTATTAAATAGTTCACCGATGGCCATGCTTAGGGTTAAAACGGTCACAGCAGCGATGGTGTAGTTGCGGATGGCGGTGGAGGTGTAGTTGGTGGAGGCAAACATGGTGTGGTGTTCCTTTGCTTTCAATAACTACAGCATAGGGAAATCTCCAGGGCATGTCAGTCCCAAAAAATCTGTAGAATCAAGGGTTTCAGCGTTTCCACTTCCCTCCTCAACATGGAAAAAAATAGAATTTTCTCTACCTCAGTCCCCTTCTGTCCATCCTTTGCCCCATCCAATTCAGCCACCGTTGGATAAAATTTCCCCCGTTTTTCAGGAGCTGACACGATCGCCATTGTCGGCAATTTCGAGAATTGGTAAACGCACCGTAAAACAAGACCCTCCCCCTTCTTGGCTTTCCACTTCCACTTCCCCGCCATGGATATTGGCGCAGCGTTGCACGATCGCCAGCCCTAGCCCGGTTCCCGTTACCCCCTCCACATTGTCCGCCCGGAAAAAGGGATTAAATAATTCCGCCATGGCCTGGGGAGGAATGCCAATGCCCTGGTCGGTGACCCGAAAGATCATCGTTTTATCTTTGGCAATGACGTCAAACAAAATTGGTGTGGGAGCAGGGGAATATTTAATAGCATTGCTGAGGAGATTACAAATAATGTGCCTTAATAAATGGGCATCCCATACCCCCTGCTGCAAATTACCTTCGGTGTGGAAATGAATTGGCCTGGGTTGTCGCTGGGCACTGTTCACCAAACGCATTAAGTCCTGGCAAAAGTAGAGTAAATCGAGGGCTTCAAATTGACAACTGAGCTGGCCATTTTCCGTTTTTCCCAGCAGTAAAACCTCCGACAACAATTCATCTAAATCTTTAATTGCTGTGCGGATCATGTTGAAATAATTATGTTGTTGCCCTTTACTCAGGCGATCGCCGCTTTCTTCCAAGAGCCCCGCTGATAACAGAATTGTATTGAGGGGATTACGGAAATCATGGGAAAGCATGGAGACAAACTCCGACTTGAGCTTATTGGCTGCCTTCGCCTCAGACAATTCCCTTTCCTGACGCTTGAGATTAGCATTGAGGGTCTGGTTTTCCACTGCTAATTCCCGGGCTAGGCAATGACGTTGGATGGCATAGTGGACAGAACGCAGAAGCACGTCAAGGCTAACATCCCTTTTGACCAAATAGTCCTGGGCCCCCTGCCGCACCGCTTCTAGGGCTAAAGCTTCGTCCTGGTGGTGGGTGAGGACAATAACTGGTAATTGCTGGTGATGCTGTTGGAGTTTGGGCAGAGAATCCAACCCTTGGCTGTCCGGTAGGGTCAAATCCAGCAGAATGATGTCGAACTTTTGCCCCTGGTCTAAAATTGCCAAGGCGTCCCCCAACCTTTGCACATGCTTAAACTCGAAGTTTTCCGTAGGGGAACCCTTAAGAATTTCTTGTAGTAGGCGGGCTTCAGCTAGGTTGTCTTCAATGAGTAGAATGCGTAGAGAGGGACTAATAACGGACATGGGAAATTTGGGGAGGAATAACCATTTGCTTGGGGTTCCAGGGGACAACCTCATCCGTATTTTACTCGTATCCTTCTGGGAGCGAAAATAATTCCTGGGTAGTCTCCCCAATTAACGGTGGGGTTTTGCCATGTATTTGACAGTTGATTATAAACACGATGATTAAGGGCTTTGTCGCCGGTGAAGAATTTGCCCGATGGTATGCCACAGCCCGACAAATGGCGATCGCCCATGGCATTGAAGTGGGGGAACTGGATTGGCTTTTGCAGGGGTGGACGGACTTAGACCGCTTAACCTTACGGTTGCAAGATTTTAGTCGCAGGCAAATTAGCCTCAGGGAACCTTGGGACAATGTTCAACAGGGCTGGCAGAAAAGGGTAGAGGAGAAATACCCGGTGCAATATCTGTTGGGGCACACCCAATGGCGCAATTTTGACCTCAAAGTTACCAGTGATGTATTGATTCCCCGCCCAGAGACGGAGTTAATTATTGATATAGTACAAAACCAAAGTGACCAGTGGGGATTAAGGGACCCCTCCGGCCATTGGGTAGATTTAGGCACCGGCAGTGGGGCCCTGGCCCTGGGCTTAGCTTCCCTCTTTCCCCACGCCCTAGTCCATGGGGTAGATTGCAGTGCCCCCGCGTTGGCGATCGCCAGGGAAAATGCCCAACGCCATCAGCTTGGCGATCGGATTCAATTCCATCAAGGCCATTGGTGGGAACCCCTCGGCCATCTACGGGGCCAGGTGCAGGGCATGGTGTCCAATCCTCCCTACATTCCCCAGGCGGAATTGCCCCAGTTACAGCCGGAAGTGATTAACCATGAACCCCTTTTAGCTTTAGATGGCGGGGCCGATGGCTTGCAGGCAGTGGAACAATTAATTCGGCGATCGCCAGCCTATTTAAAGCCCGGTGGTTTTTGGTTAGTGGAAATTATGGCCGGCCAGGCCCCCATCGTTGCTGAACTGTTGAGGAAGAATGGAACCTATCAAGATATCCACATTCATCGGGATCTAGCCGGCATTGAACGCTTTGTTTCCGCCCGTACCCTAGGCTGAACTGGGGAGTTTTAGAAGTTTTGGGCAATTGGGAAAAACCTAACGTCCACCCACCGTAATGCCATCAACCTTAATGTGGGGCTGGCCCACGGTGACATAAACACTGCCGCTCACAGAGCCACAAAACCCCGCCGCCAAACCTAAATCCTGGGAGGACATGGAAATTTTATTCATAATTTCCGTGGCTGTGCCAATTAACGTTGCGCCTTTGAGGGGTTTAGTCAACTTACCGTTTTCTACCAAGTAAGCTTCGGAAACCGCAAAGTTAAATTCCCCCGTGGCTCCGACGCTACCGCCGCCCATTTGCTTGCAGTAAATACCCTTTTCGACGGAATTAAAAATGTCATCCACCGAATAATTACCCGGGGCAATGTAGGTGTTACGCATGCGGGAAGCGGCTGCATAGGCATAGCTTTGCCGACGACCACTGCCGGTGCGGGGATGGCCGGTGCGGATGGAACCGGTGCGATCGGCAATGAAGTTTTTCAAAATGCCGTTTTCGATCAACAGAGTGCGCTGGGTGGGCATGCCTTCATCGTCCATATCAATGGTGCCAAAGGCCTTATCGGTCAGCCCTTCATCCCAGGCAGTAAGATTTTCATGGGCAATTTTTTCCCCTTTTTTATCCAGGAAAGGAGTGGTTTTGTGCTCAATTTGGGTGGTTTCCAACAGGTGACCACAGGCTTCGTGGAAAATTACCCCCCCGAACTGGTTGGCCATAATGATGGGATAGTTGCCTGATTCCACGTAATCGGCGTAGAGCATTTTTCCGGCAGATTCGGCCACTTCCTGGGCCGCAGTTTCCGCATCCCAAGTGCGTAAATAGTCGGGGTTACTGGTGTCCCCGGAACGCTTACTCATGGAAGTGCGGTGTTCACCATCGGCACAAAAGAGGGAAAATCCCACGGATTGGGTGAGGCGGATATCCCGGGCAAAGGTACCGTCACTAGCCGCCACCAAAACCTCTTGCCAATCACGAAAATAGGCGGCCCGCCGGGATTGGGCATGGCTGGCATAGCGGTCTAATTTTTGGTTGGCCCCCAGCAAAATATCGCTCATCTCCTGCATGGGGCTACAACGATGTAGCCATTGGTCTTTTTCCTTCGCTCCGGCATAGTCCCGTAACATTTCCAGATTCAGTTCAGGCACAAAGGATTGGCCCGCTGGTAGTGTCAAACCCAAGATGGATAGGCCTTTTTCCAGGGCGGTGCGGAGCCCATTAAAGGAAAGGTCATTGGTGCTGACGTAACAGTCGCCCTTGCCTTTATAAACCCGGACGCCACAACCGCTGGAGAGTCTGGGGGTGAGGCTGGTGATGGCGTCATCTTCGGCTAAGCAACTGACGTAATTGACTTTTTCGAGGAAAAATTCCACAAAGTCTGCTCCGGCGGCCCTCCCCAAACCCAATAGGGTGGATAACGATTCCTGCCATCTACCATCGAGGCGATCGCCAGGGGTGGTGTAGTTGAGGCTGGGTAAATCCTGGGAGAGGAGCAGGGTGGGGGCCATAGTGATTTTTTCAGGAATGAGTGAAATATTTCTTAATGTATTCTAACCAATTTAACCTGGGCTTTTACATCTTCTTTATAAATTTTTATGGACTGATAATCCTAGGTACTTATTCGGATTTTGGAAAAATAAATAAGTTTTGAAATGGCTTGGTATTTTTCCAGCGATAGATACTAAAATCTCGATAATCAATGGAAAGAATACGACCATGACCAAGGCTTTCTGCCAAGATCACCAGAGATGCATCGGCAAGATCCATTGGCAAGTCACGATATTTTGTCATAAGTTGCTCAATGCGGGGGCAATGACTGGGTTTGATGTCAAATATATTGAGTTTTCCTGTGCCAATTTTTCTAATAAATGCCTGCGGTGCATTAATTCCAACCCGATTTTGTAGTAGATAGCAAGTTTCAGTAACAACACACCAAGTCGTTATAAATTGCTCTTCTTGTAAAGAGTAAAACACATTCACTGCCGGGATATGAACCTCATCATTTTTATTAGCTAAGGCAAGCCAAAAGCCAGTATCAACAATGATCATGTTTTTTTTCTAATTCACAGTTCAAATAAGTTTTATATTTTCTAGAAAGATCGGGTTCTGCATCTATGCAACCAATAAAATCTGACCAGTCTGTTGAAGAAAATGGTGTGTTTGCAACATGATTTTCCTTGAGGCTTTCGATTAAATCAAAAACAATTTCCTGAGCCTCAGGAGAAAGCTCTGCCAGATCCTGTTGAATGGTGTCGAGATTCATTGGCTAATTTTGACTAAAAAGCTAGCTGTGGCAATAAAACCAGGTTTGTTCTCTTTTCACACATTTTAGCCATTCTGGTGGGGCGCTGGGGTCGGGCTCTGGGGCTGGGCTTCGGGGAGAGATTCTGATGGGGAGGATTTAGGGGCCAAAAGTTGCCCACTGATGGTTTTGACCACAATGTATAAAACCGGCACCACAAACAAGCTCAGGAAGGTGGCCACCAACATGCCGCCAAACACCGCTGTGCCCAACGCTTGCCGACTACCGGCCCCTGCTCCAGTGGCGATCGCCAGGGGAAAAATACCAAACAGGGTGGAAAAACCGGTCATAAGAATGGGACGGAGACGATCCTGGGCCGCCTCTAGGGCCGCTTTGACAATGGGATAACCCTGTGCCCTGAGTTGGTTGGCAAATTCCACGATTAGAATGGCGTTTTTACTCGACAGACCAATGAGCATCACCAAGCCAATTTGACAGTAGACATCATTGGGAAAGCCCCGCAAGCTTTGCGCCATCAACGCCCCCAAAATAGCTAGGGGTACACTAAGTAGGATGATTACCGGATCAACGTAATTTTCGTACTGGGCGGCCAATACCAGGAAAACAAACAATAAACCCAAACCGAAAATGATTGGTGCCTGCCCCTGGGAAGTAACTTCCTCCAAGGAAATCCCCGACCACTGGAAATCAAACCCCGGTGGCATCACTTGACGGGCGATCGCCGCCATGGCATTCATGGCCTGCCCCGTACTCACCCCCTGGTTGGCTGACCCGGTAATGGCAATGGAACGGAATAGGTTGTAATGGGTGATGATCGGTGCCCCCACCCCCTGGGTAACCTTGACCAGATTGGCCATGGGGATCATAGTGCCGGATTCACTACGCACATACAGCCGGTTAATATCCTCTGGGCTACTGCGGAACTGTTCGTCAGCCTGGAGGTAAACCCGATAGGTGCGGCCCTGCAAGACAAAATCGTTCACATAGCTAGAGCCCAAGGCCGTTTCCATGGTCTGGAAAATTTGATCCACGGGAACCCCTAAGCTCTTGGCTCGGTTGCGGTCCACATTCACAATCAATTGGGGACTATTGGCTTGGAAGGTGCTGAACACCCTTTGTAAATCTGGGCTTTGGTTCGCGGCCCCCAAAATTTGTCCCATGGTGGCCACCATGGTGTCCAATTCACTGTTAACCCGCAGATCCTGTAGTTGGAAGTCAAAGCCGCCAAACTGTCCTAGTCCCCGGATGGGAGGCGGATTAAGGGGAAAAATGTTGGCTTCAGGAATCTGGGAAAATTTACCAAACATTTGACCGATGATGGCTTGCACCGATTGATTGGGAGCGGGGCGCTCACCCCAGGGTTTGAGGCGGGAGAAAATGATGCCCTGGTTAGGGCTATTACCACTAAAGCTAAATCCCCCCACCGCAAAAGTTGCCGTTATCTCTGGCACTGCCAATAACTCCTTTTCCACCTGGGCCATGACCCGACTGGTGTACTGCAAAGATACTCCCTGGGGAGCCTGAATGATGGTAATGAAATAGCCCTGGTCTTCGTCCGGTAAAAAGGCGGTGGGCACTGTTAAGTACAACCAGGCCGTGGCCCCGATTAGGAGCACAAAAACCCCCACTACCATGGCCTTAAACTTGACTAGCCTCTGCAGGGCACCGCCATAGAGTTGACGTACCCGCTCCAGCCGCCGGTTAAACCAATTAAAAAACCAGGCGATCGCCGCTGGAGGTTCCTGGCCTTCCCGCAACAGTAGGGCACAGAGGGAAGGGGTGAGGGTGAGGGCGAGAAAAGTGGACAGGAGAATGGAAAAGGCAATGGTGAGGGCAAATTGTTGGTATAAAGCCCCCGTTGTTCCCGGAAAGAATGCCACCGGAATAAATACCGCCATCAACACCAAGGAAGTGGCAATTACCGCCCCCGTTAGTTCCCCCATGGCTTCCTGGGCCGCCTGCTTGGGGTCTTCGTGCTTCACCTTAATGAAACGGCTAATCTGCTCCACCACAATGATGGCATCGTCCACTACCATCCCCGTGGCCAAAGTTAAACCGAACAAAGTCAAGCTATTGATGGAAAAGTCAAATAGTTTAACAAAGCCAAAGGTACCAATGAGCGCCAGGGGAATAGTCAAAGCGGGAATTAAAGCCGATCGCCAATCCTGGAGAAAAACCAGAATGACCAAAATAACCAGAACCACCGCAATTAAGAGGGTTTTTACCACCTCAAACAGGGACTCCTGGACAAATTCAGTGGTGTCAAAGGCCACGTTATACTCAATGCCTTCGGGAAAATTCTCCGCCAGCCGGGCCATTTCCTCTTTAACCAAGTGGGCAACTTCCAGGGCATTACTGTCTAGTAGTTGATAAATACCTAGCCCCACCGCTTCCTCCCCCCGAAAGCGCAAAAAGCTGTTGTAATTCTCTGCCCCCAGTTCCACCCGGCCAATGTCCTTAAACCTGATCACAGAGCCACTGGGCCCTGATTTGACAATTAAATTTTCAAAGTCCCCCAAATCGGCCAACTGACTGCTAGCCCGTAAATCCAGTTGGTATTCTTGCCCGGGCGGTGCCGGTTCAGCTCCAATTTGCCCAGCTCCCACCTGGAGGTTTTGTTCCCTCAGGGCTTGGCTGAGATCCTCCATGGTCAACTGTTGGGCCGCCAGTTTCATCGGATCTACCCAAAGACGCATGGCATAGAGCCGTTCCCCGAAAATCCGCACATTCCCCACCCCAGTGATCCGACGGAGGGGATCCACCAAATAGCGGTCGGCGTAGTTGCTTAAAAAGACGTTGTCATACTGACCATTGGGGCTAGTGATGCCAATGCCCAGCAAGAGCGCATTCGATTCTTTGTTAACCCTCACCCCTGTGCGATTGACCGATTCTGGCAACTGGGGGGAAGCTAAGGCCACCCGATTCTGCACGTCAACGGCGGCAATATCTTTATTCTGACTGCGGTCAAAGGTGACAGTGATGCTGCTGGTGCCATCGTTACTACTGGTGGAGCTAATGTAGCGCATGCCTTCCACCCCATTAATCTGCCGCTCCAAAATGTCGGTAACGGCCCTTTCCACCACCTCTGCATTGGCACCGCTGTAGTTGGAAGTCACCTGAATGGCTGTGGGGGCAATTTCGGGAAACTGGGCCACGGGGAGATTGACCAAGCTGATCATTCCCACCAAGAGGATGATAATGGCGCAAACGCTGGCAAAAACGGGGCGTTTAATGAAGAAATCGACAAACATGGTAGGCACAAAGGCGGTTCAGCGGCGAAGACTGGCTTTAAACCCGGCCGTCGTTGCCATATTGTTACATATCTTTAACAATGCCCTAACCCTACTTTGGGTTGATCTTTCCGTTGCCCAGAAGCTTAATTTGGGCTGGAGGGATTGGTGGAACCGCTCTGGTGATCCCCATCTTCCTCAAGGGAAAATTCTGCCCCAACGGACCGCTGGGGAATGGGAAAAACTAGTAGTATTACTCACTAGATCGCAGAAGAAAACTAGAGCATAGTAGCCTTAATGACTTCCCCCGTAACCGCATCACTCATGATCACCTGCCCGATCGCCGTGGGGAGAATGAAGCGCACCTTACCGGCTTTGACTTTTTTGTCGTGCAGTAAACTCGCCAGCAAATCTTCTACCGCCAAGGAGGGAGGAACTTCCGTGGGTAATTTAGTTTTGAGCAATAGTTGCCGCTGGCGATCGCCTAACTCGTGGTCACAAAGTCCTAGACAATGGGCAATTTTGGCCGCCGCTTCCATGCCAATGGCCACCGCCTCCCCATGGTTAATCACCCCGTAGCCCGTTAAACTTTCTACCCCGTGGCCAATGGTGTGACCATAGTTGAGGATGGCCCGTAACCCTGCTTCTTTCTCGTCCTGGCTGACCACGTCCACTTTTGCTTGGCAGGAGCGTTGGATAATTTGGGTTAGCAATGCCGGGGCCAGGCGATCGATGCTCGATAAATCGTCTGCCTCTTCTAAGGCGGTAAACAATTCTGGGTCCCAAATCACCCCGTATTTAATCACCTCCGCCATGCCCGCCCGAAATTCCCGTTCCGGCAGGGTTTTTAACACAGTGGGGTCAATGTACACCAAGCGGGGCTGGTAAAAAGCACCAATTAAATTTTTGCCTTGGGGATGGTTCACCCCCGTTTTGCCGCCAATGGCAGCATCCACCATGGCCAGTAAAGAAGTGGGCACCTGGACAAAATTAATACCCCGCAGCCAAGTGGCCGCCCCAAAGCCGGTCATGTCACCAATCACCCCTCCCCCCAGGGCCAGCAGGGTGGAATTGCGTTCCAAATTGGCTTGGAAAGCGACATCGTAAAGCTCATTAATGGAGGCCAGGGTTTTATGGGTTTCCCCAGCGGGTATTAAATGCTGAAAAACCTCATAACCCGCCTTTTGTAAAGCTTGAATGACAACTTCGCCGTAGTGGTCATAAATTTCCGGGTTAGACACCACCATAATTTTTTGGCCCAAGCCGAGGGGAGCTAAATAGCTCGCAATTTCTGCCAAGCCCCCCGGCACAATCTGTACTTGATAG
>NZ_JADEVV010000002.1 GCF_015207985.1 Synechocystis salina LEGE 00031
TGTCTCGTCTTCAGCTTCTTTCTTCCATTTTTCACTACCCGTTCACTTTCACAATAGATACAGTTCATTTTTTTCAACCTTATACTGCGTAACAATTCTAGCTCTCACTCCCTAAGCAGACAATGCCCGACATACCGTAGAAAGTATTACCGATGCCTTGTTTACCCTTGACCATGACTTTCGATTTACCTATTTAAATCAGAAGGCGGCGGAAATATTGGGTGGTACGGTTGAAGATTTACTTGGGGAAATTATCTGGCGAAAATGTAGTATTGGCTATCATAGCTCTTTTGCTGTATGGTATCGCAGGGCTGCACAGACAGGACAAAAACTACATTTCGAAGAATATTTTCCCCCCGATGATAAGTGGCTCGAAGTGCGTATCTATCCATCTCCTGATGGCCTTTCCGTATATTTTTCAGATATTTCAGAGCGGCGAAAGGAACGTGAACAACTACGGTTACTAAATATCGCTGTGTCCAAGCTCAATGACATTATTCTTATTACCGAAGCAGAGCCCCTGGATGAGCCGGGACCAAAAATTGTCTATGTCAACCCAGCTTTTGAAAAATTGACAGGGTACACATCGCAGGAGATCATTGGACGTAGTCCCAGATTATTACAAGGACCCCAAACAGACCCTGGGGAATTAAGCCGGATTAAGACAGCCCTGAAAAATAAAGATTCAGTCCGTGCACAGCTTATCAACTACACAAAGACAGGCAAACAATATTGCATTGAACTTGAGATTATTCCCTTGCTAGATGACAAGATGCTCTGTACTCATTTGGTCTCAGTGCAGCGTGATATTACTGCGCGAATACAAATGGAACAGAGGCTAAGGGAGTCGCAAAAACTGGAAGCTGTAGGGCATTTGACAGGTGGCGTGGCCCACGATTTCAATAATTTATTAACGATTATCCTGGGTAACGCCGAAATGTTGTCAGAACTGGTGGCGGAGCCAAACCTACAAAGTATGGCGGAAATGACATTATCGGCCGCTAAACGTGGTGCCGAACTAACCCGCCATTTACTGGCCTTTGCCCGCCGCCAACCCCTTGACCCGAAAGTGATAAATATTAATCATTTAGTGGAGGCGATGTGGGGGCTGATTCGTCGAGCCCTACCAGAAAATATTGAGCTTGAATTTGTCCCCGATCCTGATCTAGGCATTACAGAAATTGATGCTGGTGAACTGGAAACAGCATTGTTGAATCTGGTGGTCAATGCCCGTGATGCCATGCAAGATGGGGGTAAATTAACCATTGAGACCTCCACTGCTGTGCTGGATAGTGATTACGCCGATCGCCACTCTGAAGTGATAACGGGCGAGTATGTCATGATTTGTGTTTCGGACACTGGCATTGGCATGGATGCAGATACAGTGAGCCATGCCTTTGAACCCTTCTTCACCACTAAAACGGTGGGCAAGGGCAGTGGCCTTGGTTTAAGCATGGTCTTTGGTTTTACCAAACAATCGGGTGGACATATAAAAATTTATTCCGAACCCGGTGAAGGCACGGCAGTTAAACTCTACTTCCCGATGGTGAGAGGTGCCCAGCAAGTAAATTATCAACCAACCCAGGAATCATTACCGGAAGGTGGTCCGGAGCATATTTTGATTGCCGAGGACGACGATTTGGTACTGAAACACCTTGAAGCCCAGTTGCGCTCCCTAGGTTATCGAGTCACAGCCGTCACATCCGGCCCCGATGCACTAAAAGTCTTGGGCAGCCATAACGATATCGAGCTTTTGCTTACCGACATAATTATGCCCGGTGGCATGAACGGGCGGGAATTAGCTGATCGTGCCAACGCAATGTATCCCAAACTCAAGATTTTATTTACCTCTGGCTACACCGATAACGCCATTGTTCATAACGGTCGCCTCGATCCGGGGGTGGAGCTGCTAAGTAAACCCTATAATCGTTTGGAGCTAGCAACTAAAGTGCGACAAGTGCTGAGCCAAAAACGTTAACTTTTGTTCAAATACCTGACTAGGATGAATTCAATGAAATATTTCCATTTGAGCAATGGGGAGCAGATTCCTGCCCTAGGTCTGGGAACGTGGAAGTCGTCCCCCCAAGTGGTAGGTCAAGCCGTTGAGCAAGCTTTGGACTTGGGGTATCGCCACTTTGACTGTGCTGCTATCTATGGCAATGAGGCGGAAATTGGAGCCACTTTTGCCAATGCGTTCAAGAAGGGTTTGGTAAAGCGAGAGGATCTCTGGATCACTTCCAAGCTGTGGAGTAATGCCCATCATCCCGACGCGGTTTTACCTGCTCTCCAAAAAACTTTGCAGGATTTGGGTCTAGATTATTTGGATCTGTATCTAATCCATTGGCCGGTGGTCATTGAACCCGGTGTTGGGTTTCCTGAATCCGGTGATCAGTTATTGCCATTTACCCAAGCTTCCCTAGAAGGAACCTGGCAAGCCTTAGAGAAAGCAGTTGATTTAGGACTCTGTCACCATATTGGGGTGTCTAATTTCAGCCTTAAAAAGTTAGAAATGCTCCTGTCCATGGCCCGTATTCGCCCCGCCGTCAATCAGGTGGAACTTCACCCCTATCTCCAGCAATCAGACTTACTGGCGTTTGCTGAATCCCAAAACATTTTACTCACGAGTTATTCTCCCCTGGGCTCTGGCGATCGCCCGGCGGCTTTTCAGAAGGAGGCAGAACCAAAATTACTAGCTGACCCAGTGATTGCTGCGATTGCGACTGAACAAGGATGCAGTGCAGCCCAAGTCCTTTTAGCCTGGGCAATTCAACGGGGAACTGTAACTATTCCGAAGTCGGTTAATCCTGAACGACTACTACAAAATTTGAAGGCGGCAGATATTACCCTCACTGATGCTCAAATGGCAAACATTGCGGCACTAGACTGTCATTATCGCTACGTCTCAGGGGAGTTTTGGACAATTTCAGGCAGCCCCTATACCTTAGAAAGTCTATGGGATGAAATCTAAACTTTGTTTTGAATTATAGAAAACCATGCCGAGCATTACTGTCCAAGGAAAAATCATTAACTGTCAGAGGGGAACTAATCTCCGGCAGGTGTTACTGAAAAACCAAATTCCCGTCCATAACGGCAATGCCAAAATCATAAATTGCCAGGGTTTGGGAACCTGTGGAACTTGTGCGGTGGCGATCAAGGGCGAGGTTTCGACATTGGGTTGGCAGGAACAGACCCGTTTATCCCTGCCTCCCCATGGCCCCGAAACGACTCGGCGGCTGGCCTGCCTGTCAGGTCAAAGTCTTGGGCAACCTGACAGTGACTAAATTTGATGGTTTCTGGGGCCAAGGCGATCGTCTTAATTACTAGGTGATAACTGGCGATCGCCGTCAATATTATTTTTTTGCTATCTTTGCTGTCTCTGATTTTTGCTCGTCCGTATGTTGCTATCTTAATTTTTTCATCATTTCAATTCATTAAAATATTACAGAAACTTACCCCAAAGGAAGGAAGCGTGATGATTCTCGAACTGAACCAGGAACAACTGGAAAAAATGAAATCCCATCCTGGCTTCATTGCCGCCTTAGACCAAAGTGGAGGTAGCACACCGGGCGCATTGGCCGATTACGGAATCGAACAGGATACCTACTCTGGTGACGACGAGATGTTCGCGCTGGTGCATCAAATGCGGACCCGCATTATGACTAGTCCCGGCTTCAGCGGCGATCGGATTTTGGCGGCGATTCTGTTCGAGGACACCATGGACCGGGAAGTTGAGGGAGAGCCCACTGTCAACTACCTTTGGAAGCAGAAGCAAATCGTCCCCATTCTGAAAGTCGACAAGGGACTAGCCGAAGAGAAGGACGGAGTCCAGTTGATGAAGCCCATACCCCAGCTTGACGATCTGCTAATGAAAGCCAAGAAAAAAGGCATCTTCGGCACCAAAATGCGGTCGTTTATCAAACATGCCAATGGGACCGGTATCGAGGCGATCGTGAACCAGCAATTCGAGCTAGCCCAGCAAATGATTGCCGCCGGACTGGTGCCAATCATTGAGCCAGAGGTGGACATTCACTGCCCAGAGAAGGCTATGGCAGAAACACTACTCAAAGCTGCCATTCTGAAGCATCTTGAACAATTGTCCAAAGAACAGTGGGTGATGCTCAAACTTACCCTGCCGGAGCAAGACAACCTTTATAGCGATTGCATTGAACATTCCAGTGTTTTGAGAGTGGTTGCTTTGTCTGGTGGCTACTCCCAAATGGAAGCCAATGAACGCCTGGGTAGGAATCACGGTGTCATAGCAAGCTTTTCCCGCGCCTTGACTGAAGGGCTGACCGCCCAGCAAACCGATGGCGAGTTCAACACCATGTTGGATGAATCCATTCAAAGGATCTATCAGGCATCACTCACATAATCTGTGGTAGGGAAAAATTTCATACTTTTAAGGGGCGCCCAAATTAAAGCACAGTAAAACTTGCCCCTGCCGTCCTCCCGTCTAACTTTGCCCATTTACGTTAACTGATCTGCAAACTTTTGTATCAACTCACAAATCTCTCCAAGGAACAGGGTAAACCTCTCTGGATGAAACTAGAAGCAGTCCTGCTGTACATGAGTGGTATGTCAATGAATGCTAAGGCAAAACTATTGGGAGTTTCCACTCAGTCAGTGCTCAACTAGGTTAGAGATTTTGGTGAAGCAAACTATGAAAAACCAGCCCCAGACTCAGCCATGGTGGTGGAATTAGACAAACTGTGGCATTTTCTCCAGATGAAAAAACAAGTTATGGATCTGGAAAGCATATGACCGTCTTACTGGGAGACTCATCGACTGGGAACTGGGAAATCTTGATAGTCAAACCCTAGGTCGTTTGCTGGAGAGACTGGCAAAGTGGAAAGTGACGGTGTACTGCACCGATGACTGGAAGCCTTCTCAACAACTGCTGGATGAACATCCTGATGCGTTCCATGTGATTAGGAAAAGGGAAATCGTCGGGATTGAGAGAAACAACTCAGATAATCGCCATTGGTTTGCCGCCGGATTAAGGTTGTCTCCAAGTCAGCCGGCATGGTTGATATTACCATGGCAATATTTGCTAAATTCAGGGTCAATGACAGCATAGAATTGTTACGTAACTGGCGGCTTTCATTACTTGCTTGAAACTCTCTTCTTTTTATATCCAGAATTAATCCTAGATGCAAATATTTAAAGTACTCTAAACTTCTCACTTCTAGGAACAAGTCTCTGTAGGCTCAGCAATATTTGTCTATCAATGACTTTACAGGGGGCTACCATATGCTACCTCTAGCTTTCAGCTTTTTTTTCTATTCTATCTTCCCTTTTCTGATAGAAGAGCGATAGCTTGACCACAAATTATGAGCGGGTCAGAACATATCATCGAGCCGAGTCACAATCCGTTTAAAGACCTCTTGGCAATACCCTCAAGTTTCCTTCAAACAATCAAAATATGCTTGATAATTACCAAGCTACTTTTCCCCCAAATCATAGGAGGGACTAAGCCAACCCTTGCGCCAGAAGAAATAGAGGGAGCCTCCGGCAATTAAAATCATCACTATCCAGGTAATATAGTAGCCCCAAGGACTATTTAGTTCTGGCATGTATTTGAAGTTCATGCCGTAAACCCCAGCAATAAAAGTTAGGGGAATGAAAATAGTAGAAATAACAGTCAAAAACTTCATTACCTCATTCATTTTATTACTCATGGCAGTCATATAAACCTCCATTAAACTCGAAGCTAATTCCCGGTAAGCCTCAATAATATCTAACACTTGAATAATGTGGTCGTAGCAATCTCTAAAATAAATTCTTACGTCTGCTGTTACGATGGAATTGGTGGTGTCCCTGAGCAGCACATTCATCACATGGCGCAGGGGCCAAATTAACCTTCTCAGGGCCAACAGTTCCCGACGAATATGGTAAATTTCCTCCATCAATGAACTATTAGGATTACGAATAATGGTATCTTCTAGGGCTTCAATGCGTTCTTCATAGTCTTCTAAGAGGGGAAAATATTCATCAATTAACATGTCAATTAACAAATAACAGAGGTAATCCGCCCCCTGTTGGCACACTTTTCCCTGGTTGGTACGAATTCTTTCCCGCAATGGATTAAAACAATCAATAATATGGCCTTCCTGGAAAGTTAACAGGTAACGTTTGCCCAACACAAAACTGACCTGCTCACTCTCAAATCCATCTTCTTCCCGGTTGGGGCGTACCCGATGGGCAATCACCATGACATGGTCGTTATAATCTTCCACCTTGGCCCGTTGGGGCACGTTAACAATATCTTCCAACAGCAGAGGGTGTAACTTAAAAATTTCCCCTACTTCCTTAAGCACCTCTTCACTACCCAAACCTTCAATGTCCATCCAGGAAACGGTGTTGGTGCCTAGGTAGGGCCTGAGGGCGTTGGGACTGATATCGGATTTGCGGACAGCATGGTTGGGGCTATAGTCCACTAAGACTATGCGAGAAGGGGGCGCATCGGGTTCGATGCTGAGGGTCCCTGGTTCACTGCCCGGTTCATCGTAAAAATAGTCGAAATAGTCTTCCTCTTCCTCTGCTTCTGGGGGGCGGCGCAGTTGGCGCAGGAGAAAATCCTCAATGCCAGTTTGGGTTTGGGGCATGGCAAATGCTCAGGAAAACTAGTTGATTTTATCGCAGGCTGTTTAAAGTTTGTTTAAACTGCGGTTCTTTGGCGATGGGGATTTGGGCATAAATTCCGACAATGTCGGGCTGGCCCTAAACTTTACCAAAACGACGTTGCCTTTGTTGATAGTCCCGCAGGGCTAAATGGAACGCTTGGCGGTCAAAGTCGGGCCAGAGAGTGGAGGTGACATAAATTTCCGCGTAGGCCATTTGCCAGAGCAAAAAGTTGCTGATTCTCAATTCTCCACTGGTGCGGATCAAGAGGTCGGGATGGGATAAACCTTCAGTATAGAGATATTTTTCCACCACCCCTTCATCGATGGTTTCTGGGTCTAACTTCCCCCCTTGCACTTCCCTGGCGATCGCCTGGCAGACATGGACAATTTCTTGGCGGCCGCCGTAGTTGGTGGCCACGGTGAAGCGGATTCCCGTATTATTTTTCGTATCTTCCATGGAGCGGGCAATTTCATCCTGGAGGGAACGTGGCAGGGAAGTAAGATTACCCACAAAGCGGATACGGACATTTTCCGCCATCATTTCCTTCAATTCCCGCCGTAGCACCCGCTCAAACAGGGTCATCAAAAATTCCACTTCTTCCAAGGGACGGCCCCAATTTTCGGTGGAAAAAGCATAGGCCGTCAGGGCAGAAATGCCCCAATCGTCGCAACAACGTAACAAATTCTTCAGGGAGTCCACCCCCCGCTGGTGGCCCATAATCCTTGGCATTCCCCTTTGCTTTGCCCAGCGGCCATTCCCATCCATGATGACCGCCACATGTTGGGGTAACCGTTGCTTGTCCAAATCCGGCGGTAATGTTTCTAAGATGACAGGTTTAATAGTCATTTTTTGTCGTTTTGGGCAGTTGAGGAAGGCAGCCAAAGCAAACGTCTGAGTATTCCCCAACTTTGGTTACTCAGGCTACGGCTCAGGCGGCTGAGTTGGGGGGTAACGGACTCCCGCTCCGTGGGGGGGGCATATTCAGTTTCGAGCAATTCCTTTAGTTTACTGCTAGTCAGGGGACGGTTGAGATTTCCCCCCTGGGCCAAGGTAATGGAGCCAGTTTCCTCGGAAACGACAATACAAAGACAATTTTCACTTTTTTCGGTGATGCCCATGGCGGCCCGGTGCCTGGTGCCCAACTGCCGAGAAGCACTGCGTTCTGAGAGCGGCAAAATCACCCCGGCGGACACTAAACGGGAGCCCCGGATAAAAATGGCTCCATCGTGGAGCAAGGTTTTTGGCTGAAAAATGGTTTGCAACAATTCCTTGGACAATTTACTGTCAATGGCTACCCCCCGATTGAGAAAAATACGGCTGTCTAAAATTCCTTGGGCTTCCATCACCATCAGAGCCCCAATCCGATTTTGGGACAGTTCCTTGACGGCATCGACAATTTCGTCAATGGCATCGGTGCTGGGGGGGCTAGAACTCCGCCGCCGCAATAATTCTAAAAATCTCCCCTGGCCAAGCAGTTCTAAAAATCGCCTCAGTTCTGCCTGGAAGATTACGGCTAGGGCCACCGCTGTGCCCAAGACAAATTTTTCCAGCACAAACTTCAACAATTCTAAATGGAGGCGATCGCTCACCACCTGGGCCACCATCAGCACCAACAGCCCCCTCATAATCCATAGGGTTTGATTTTCACCAAAGACCCGGCTTAGCAGGTAAAACAAACCGATGACTAAGCCAAGATCGAGGGCGCCATGGAGGAGGGGGAGTAGGGAGACAAAATCCGGGGGAAAGCCCGACATGGGTAAGGGGAGATGGTCGTTAGGGTGGGGGTGGGGAGAAATTTAGGAAAGTAGACGGTTGGGTAAACAATCCTGGCGTAATAGGTCGGTGTAGGTTTCCCGTTGCAGAATCAGGTTTGCTTCCCCTTGGCTTACTAGTACAGCGGCTGGGCGACCTAAACGGTTGTAGTTGGAAGCCATGCTGTAGTTATAGGCTCCGGTGGCGGTGACCACTAGAATGTCCCCTGGCTCAGCAGCGGGTAGGGCCACATCCTTAACGAGAATATCGCCGGACTCACAATGTTTCCCGGCCACGGTGACAGTTTCGCTTAGCTCATCGTTCATGCGGTTAGCTAGGGCAACGCGGTACACAGATTGGTAGGTGATGGGGCGGGGATTATCGGACATGCCGCCATCGACGGCAATGTAGGTGCGGATATTGGGCACGACTTTGCGCCCCCCCACCCGATAGGCCGTTACACAGGCAGACCCCACTAGGGAACGTCCCGGCTCAGCAATGAGTTTGGGGTAAGGGACATTATGGTGATCGCAGGCCTTGGCTACGGAGAGGGCCGCCGCTTGGGCCCATTCTTCAATGCTGGGGGGATCATCACTTTCGGTGTAGCAAATTCCTAGGCCACCGCCGATGTTGAGTTCCTTCAGGGGCAGGCCGTAGGTTAAACCTTTGGCAAACCATTGCACCAGCACTTCCCCTAAGTCTTGGTGGGGTTGGCGCTCAAAAATTTGGGAGCCGATGTGGGCATGGAGTCCGAGGCAATGGAGTGCGGGCTGCTCGGCAATGTAGGTGAAAACCGCTTCTAGCTGGTTGGGATCAAAGCCAAATTTGCTGTCTAAATGTCCAGTTTTAATATATTCATGGGTGTGGCATTCGATGCCGGGGGTGAGGCGCAACATGATTTTTACCGGCTCCCCTGAGTTGGCCGCCAATTTGCTCAGGGTTTCTAATTCCAGCCAGTTGTCGACAATGATGGTGCAATTAACAGCGATCGCCTCTTGGAGTTCCTGCACCGATTTGTTATTGCCGTGGAAGTAAATTTTTTCCGCAATCTCAGCTTCGTCCCAACCCAATTGCTTTAGAGCCGAAACCGTGGTGAATAATTCTCCGCCGGATACCACATCGAACCCCAAACCTTCCTGGGCGGCGATCGCCACTACGGCTAAACAACTCCAAGCTTTGGAAGCGTAGATTACTTGACTGGGGCCAGGATAGTGGGTTTGGAAAGATTGACGATATTGTTGGGCCGCTTGCCGGAGGGTGGTTTCATCCAAAATGTAGAGGGGAGAGCTAAACTGTTCCACCAAAGCCGTGACGGAGCAACCACCAATTTCCAGTTCACCGTTTTTATTGATTACGGCGGTCAGAGGTAAAAGATTTTGGTTGGGGGAGGGAGAGGCCGGGGTTTTTAACAATGTACTTCCGGTGGTCGTACGGGGCATTTCAGTGGAGAGCATAGCAGGGGGAATTTTAATACAGATAAAATTTAATCGAACTGGCGGGACAGCGGAGCTACAACAACCGGGGGCAAAGCAAAACCCTAAAAGTATCAATAACTCTTGTAATATCTCAGTTTATCAACCTTGGGGATGATTGTTTTCCTTCTTTTTCTTCTGCAACTGCGGTCAAGGAGAGGGGGATACAATTCTTTCTGGCGTTAATTTCCCCT
The DNA here is from genome assembly GCF_015207985.1 of Synechocystis salina LEGE 00031. Classification (GTDB taxonomy): domain Bacteria; phylum Cyanobacteriota; class Cyanobacteriia; order Cyanobacteriales; family Microcystaceae; genus Synechocystis; species Synechocystis salina. The sequence goes on from NZ_JADEVV010000002.1 coordinate 10,043, forward strand.
GCAGTTCTTGCTTAATGCGGGCCATAACGGAATTTTGATCCAAAGAATTGAGGATGTCTCGCACCACCGTCCGGGGCCCCGTTTCTCCCCAGGCGGCTCCGTTGGCTAGGTAGGTTTTGGTCACTTGACCGATCGCCAAGGTGGAAACTCCGGCCACGCTAGCTTGGGTGAGAGCCACGGAAATATAAGGGGCCAGGGCCAATCCCCCCGTTAACGGCACCGTTAGACCAAGTAAGCCTTTGAGGGAACTGAGTCCCAATCCGGCCAAAAATTCGCTGGCCGTGATGCCCCCCATGCTCACCCCAATTTTTTGCAACAGGGCGATCGCCGTCGTTTGGGTCATGGGCAAGCCGTACAGCTTGGAGAGGGAAATAATCAGGGCCACATCCACCACCGCCCCACTGAATAAATCCAGCACAGTCACCGGATTGAGGGCAATGGCCGCCGCCTTAACCATCACTGCTTTTTGGATAATGCTATTGGCTTGGCTATCCCGCAAACGCATTTTTTGTTGCACTAATTTATCATTCAAACTATCAGCACAAAGCAAGGTATTTAAAGCTACTAAAGATTTCCCTTCCCGTTGGAGTAAATCAATGATTTTCAAGCGTAGGTTATCAACTTTTGCTTCCCCCCTGTATTGATAACGTTCCAATTTTCCCTGGGCATTTTCTCTCAATTCTGTCACCAAAGGACTGGCGGAAACTAAGATAATTTCCTCTGGGGACAATAATTCTTTTACTCGTTCATCACGAATTTTTTCGTAAATCAATTGCTGATCTGTCGCCGGATATTGATCAATTTTATTAAATACTAACAACATTGGTTTGCCCACCGCTCGCAGTTGGGACAAGGCTTGGAATTCCACCTGGGACATATCCCCCGCAATGACAAACAAAATTAAATCCACCTGTTGGGCCACGGCGATCGCCAATTGTTCCCGTTCTTTGCCCTTTACTTCATCAATGCCCGGTGTATCAATTAATTGTAATTGGGCATTACCCCAACCGGAAATGGTAACGGTGGATAAACCGTCTGCTTGGGTCAGTTGCCAGGGAGCAGACTGGTGGCTCTGGGTAACGCCATGGATTGGTCCTGTGGTGAAAACTTGCTCCCCTAAAAGGGCATTGAGCAGGGAAGATTTGCCCCTTCCCACCAAGCCAAAAGCCGCAATTTGTACTAGTCCCTGATTGAGGTTTTCTAGCATGGCACAGAGGTGACCAATTTCCCTTTCCAGTCCTTGTTTTTCCCTAGTATCAAGATCAATTTGTTCGACGATCGCCGTCAAGCTAGCCTGGGCTTGTTGATAATTTAAATCTTCTTGAATCGCACTAATAATATCTAAGGTCTGGTCTAAATCAGTCAAAGAATTATTATTCATGGAAAGTAACGATAAAATTCTCGACGATGGATAACTCTTGCCAAAATAATGCTCTCATTCTGAATATAAAAACCAATTCTATAGTCCCCTAGGCGTATTCGATAAGCATTGTCTTCTCCTTTGAGTTTTTTGACATTAGGAATACTTTGGATTTGTTCAAGTTGGGGGATTTCATCAAAGACTAAGCTCTTAATGAGCTCGTATTGAGGAGAATGTTTTAGTCTTTTTAAATCTTTGATAAAACTAGGAAAGTATTGAACATCCATCGAAATTAGTTCTCTAGTTCTACTAGAGCTTCAGAATGGCTTAAAGGAGTCTCATCTTTAACCTTATGCATAAAAGCTAACAGTTGATTATCTTCAAAATTTTCAAGCATTTTTTGATAATCATCAAAATCAATCACAACTTTTTGAATGTTTCCCTGGGGATCTTTAATTAGTTCTTGGGCAAAAGGATAATTGATATTCATAACTATTAACTCAAAATAATCAAAGTATTTTTACCTGTGTAATCTATTCTAACAAAATGATTTTGGCAAATAAATGGCGACATTATTTTCCCATACTTACATCCTGTCTAAAACCGGGATGCCCAATAAAGACAGACCTAATTTTAAAGTTCTGGCGGTGAGATCACAAAGCAGTAAACGGGAACGACGCTGGGGATCCTTTGCCTTGAGCACCGGACAATTTTCATAAAAACGGTTAAAAACTTTGCTTAATTCATAAAGATAATCGCAAAGACGATTGGGCAATAAACTAGTTTCCACCGTTTCAATGACGTCGGCAAATTGTAAAAGACTTTTAGCCAAAACTAACTCCGTTGGTTCAGTCAAAATAATTTCACCGCTGGCCATTTGGGCAAAATCAATGCCCCCTTCCCGACTAATGCTCTGAATACGGGCGTAGGCATAGAGCATATAGGGCGCCGTATTGCCCTGGAGAGCCAACATTTTGTCAAAACTGAAAACGTAATCACTGGTGCGATTTTGACTAAGGTCGGCATACTTCACTGCCCCAATGCCCACCCGTTGGGCCACCTCGGTCTTAAATGCTTCAGTTTCTTGCCGTTCTTCTGCTGTTAAGCGAGTTTCCAAGTCCTGTCTAGCCCGAGCGACTGCTTCCGTTAACAAATCCTTGAGGCGAATGGTGTCCCCTGCCCTGGTTTTCAGTTTTTTGCCGTCTTCCCCCTTAACCAAGCCGAATGGCACATGGACTACTTGACTGGGGTCAGTGAGAATGTCAGCTTTTTGGGCTACCTGAAAAAATTGGGCAAAATGGTTGGCCTGCCCCGCATCGGTGACGTAAATAATTTTCTGCGCCCCATCGGTTGTTAGGCGATAATTCAAAGCGGCTAAATCGGTAGTGGCGTAGTTATAGCCCCCGTCGGATTTTTGCACTATTAATGGCAGGCGATCGCCATCTTTATTGGTGAAACCGTCAAGGAAAACGCATTGGGCACCGTTATCTTCCACCAGTAAATCTTTTTCCTGCAATAGTTCCACTACACCGGGTAGAAAGGGATTGTAAAATGACTCTCCCCGTTCCTCAATGGTGATATCTAAACAATCGTAAATCAGTTGAAATTCCCGTCGGGATTGATCACAAAGTAATTGCCATGCTTTGATGCTTTCTGCATCCCCCGCCTGGAGAGAAACTACGGCTTGGCGGGACGTTTCCCGGAATTGTTCATCTTGATCAAACCTTTGTTTAGCTTGCTTGTAAAAGGTAACTAGATCGCCAATGTCTAACGCGTCGGCGGTTACCAATGCCTCTGGATAAACCTCTTTTAAATAGGTAATTAACATGCCAAATTGGGTGCCCCAATCCCCCACATGGTTGAGGCGCAAAACGTCATAGCCCCGCAATTCCAACACCCGTGCCAAACAATCCCCAATGATGGTAGAGCGGAGGTGACCCACATGCATTTCCTTGGCAATGTTGGGGCTCGAAAAATCCACCACCACCCTTTCTTCAACTTGGATTAGGGGCACGCCCAATTGTTGGTCCTGTTGGAGTTTAATTAATTGTTCTCCCAGATAATCAGGCAATAGCTTGAGGTTAATAAAACCCGGCCCAGCGATGGTTAATGGTTCACAAATTCCGCTCAAATTAACTTTATTTACAATCTCCATGGCGATCGCCCGGGGTGGTTGACCCAACTGCTTGGCCAGGGGCAGGGCAATGTTGCATTGAAAATCGCCAAATTTAGGATTGGAAGCGGGCACCACCAGGGGAGTGGGCAGGGTAACATCGGGCGGAAACTGACCTCCCAGAGCTTGGGCAAAGTGATCATTGAGTTGGGTCAGAATCGATACCATGGACGATGATGTTAGGGAAAGTGAACTTGAAACAATCAAAAACTTAGGCTGTTGCCTGGACAGTAATGCCCTATAACAAGCCTCGATATAACCAGTATATTAGATTAATTACCCCATGGGAATTTGCAAAGTAAAACTGGTTGATCACCAATGTTAGTCCTGGGACAATCAATGGCCCTAAAAAACTTCCATCTTCCAGCTTAATTAAGTCTTTCCAATTGCAGATATTCTAACCCCCAAAGATCACTAACTAAATACAATGGTCGAGCTTTGACCTCTTCATAAACTCGCCCCAAATACTCACCAATTACCCCCAGACTAATTAATTGCACTCCCCCAAGAAATAAAATTGCCACCATCAAAGAAGCATAACCCGGTACGTCGGTGCCAACAATTAAGGTTTTTAAAATCAAAAAACTGGCATAGGCTAAGGAAAGCAGGGAAATAATTAAGCCTAGATAGGTCCAAATTTTCAGAGGAAGCAAGCTAAAGGAAAAAATCCCATCCAGGGCAAAATTCCAGAGTTTCCAGTAATTCCACTTAGTTTGTCCTTGGAAGCGGGGTTCCCGATCAAATAAGACGAAAGTTTGCCGGTAGCCTACCCAAGCAAATAAACCTTTCATAAACCGAGTTCTTTCTGGTAGTTGCTTAATGGCATTGACTACCCTGCGGTCCATTAAACGAAAATCGCCGGTGTTGGGGGGGATTTTAATTTCCGTCATGCGGCCAATCACTTTGTAAAACATTTTAGCGGTGAATTGTTTTACCCAGGTTTCCCCTTGGCGTGAACGGCGAGTAGCATAGACAATATCATAACCTTCGCGCCATTTATTAACTAATTCATGGATTAATTCTGGCGGGTCCTGGAGGTCGGCATCAATGGGAATAACCGCCTTCCCCTGGGCATAATCAATACCAGCAGAAAGAGCAATTTCTTTGCCAAAGTTACGGGACAGATTAACAATTTTGATTTGGGGATTAGTTTGGTGGCAATTAATTAATTGGCTCAGGGTTTTATCCTTACTACCGTCGTTAACGCAAATAATTTCGTAGGTAATTTTGAGGGGAGTCAGCACTTCTAACAAACGGGCAAATAAATGCTCCAGGTTATCTTCCTCGTTGTACATTGGAATCACAATGGACAGTTCAATGGTCATAGATATAAGTTATTTCCTGTTGATTTATCAGCTCGTTAATGTCGTTGTCCAATGGGGTGATCTGGTTAAAATCAATGCAGTTGGTTGATTGCGGCTACTGTTACCATACCGATCGCCAGTTAGTTATCAATAATTTCGTTCCTTGGCACCGGCTCGAGCAATTCCGTAATATTTCCAGGATATTTTCAGAAAATTACCATATGCAAGCTCACTTTTTCCAGCACGTTCCCTTTGAAAACCTTGGTGCCATTGAGCCTTGGTTGAGAACTAAAGGCTACAGCATCAGCCAGACTTGTTTATTCGAGCAGTCTACCTCCCCTGGTTTTCCCCCCTTAGCGACCATAGACCTGTTGATTGTCCTAGGGGGTTCCATGAGCGTCAACGACGAAGTGGAATATCCTTGGTTGATAGAGGAGAAGGCATTCATCCGTCAGGCGATCGCCGCTGGTAAAACGATCTTAGGTATTTGTCTGGGAGCCCAACTCATAGCCAATGCTTTGGGAGCCAAAGTTTATCCCAACGCAGTCAAAGAAATTGGCTGGTTTCCCATCACCAGTCAGTCCAGTAATACAAAGCTAGATTTATTTCAGTTTCCCCCCAGTATTGAAGTTTTCCATTGGCACGGCGAAACCTTTGATTTACCTCCAGGGGCCGAGTTGATTGCCTCCAGTGCAGCTTGTCAGCATCAGGCTTTCCAAATTGGGCGATCGGTCATCGGTCTGCAATGCCATCTGGAAACTACCCCCACAGCAGCTCAGGCGTTGGTGGATAATTGTGCCGAGGAATTGATCCCTGGCCCCTTTGTGCAGGATGCCGCCACCATTTTGACGGCTGACCAGACGAGATTTGCCCCTATGGGCGCAGTCCTAGTCCAATTGTTGGAATATCTACACCATCAAGTTGTTAGCCAAGCCTAATCCCCTGGCCCCAACCCCTAGGCGCGGAGAATATGGCACAATCTAGGAAGAATACTACGGTAACAACACCATCTCTCCATGATTCCAACCGTCATTGAAACGTCTGGGCGTGGCGATCGCGCCTTTGATATTTATTCCCGCCTACTCCGGGAGCGGATTGTCTTCCTGGGGCAAGAAGTCCGGGACGAGAATGCCAATTTAGTTGTTGCCCAACTGCTATTTTTAGAAGCGGAAGATCCGGAAAAAGACATTTATCTCTACATCAACTCCCCTGGGGGATCGGTGTCGGCAGGGCTAGGAATTTTCGACACCATGAACCAAATCCGTCCCGATGTCTGCACCATCTGCATCGGCTTAGCGGCCAGCATGGGGGCTTTTCTCCTCAGTGCCGGAGCCAAAGGTAAGCGCATGAGTCTGCCCAACTCCCGCATTATGATTCACCAACCCCTAGGGGGAGCCCAGGGGCAAGCGACGGATATTGAAATTCAAGCCAAGGAAATTCTTTATCTCAAAGCACTACTCAACCAACATTTGGCCAACCACACCGGCAAGTCCCTGGAGGAAATCACCGCTGATACGGAACGGGATTTCTTTATGTCCGCTGAGGAATCCAAGGAATACGGCCTGATTGACCAAGTGATTAACCGTCGGCCTTCCGCCAGTGACCCTCTTTAATTGGTTGTACGGGTTCAACCCCCATTGCTCGCTAGAAGGTTACCAGGCCATTGGCTGAGAATATTAATGCAATGGCCTAACCAATCCCCCCCCATTTTCCCCATTCCCTTTCCTGACCGTCCGTGAACACCACTTCCCCCCTTTCTCCCCCCCGCCACCAATACCCCGATGCCTTGGGGCGTTTTGGTAACTACGGTGGTAAATACGTGCCCGAAACCCTCATGCCTGCTCTGACAGAGTTGGAGGAAGCCTACTATCGTTATCGGGCGGAGAGTTCCTTCCAGGAAGAATTGACAGGGTTACTGAAGGACTATGTGGGCCGTTCTTCCCCTCTGTATTTTGCGGAACGGTTAAGTGCCCATTATGCCCGTCCCGACGGTACCCATCCCTTGATATACCTCAAGCGGGAAGATTTGAACCACACGGGGGCCCACAAAATCAATAATGCCCTTGGCCAAGTTTTATTAGCTAAACGCATGGGCAAAAAACGGATCATTGCCGAAACCGGCGCTGGTCAGCATGGAGTGGCCACGGCTACGGTGTGTGCTCGCTTTGGCTTGGAATGCATCATCTACATGGGGGTGCAGGATATGGAGCGGCAAAAATTAAATGTTTTTCGGATGAATTTGCTGGGGGCCAGGGTGCAACCAGTGACGGCGGGCACAGGTACCCTCAAAGATGCTACTTCTGAAGCAATTCGGGATTGGGTCACCAATGTGGAAACCACCCACTACATCCTCGGTTCCGTGGCGGGGCCCCATCCTTACCCCATGATGGTGCGGGATTTTCATCGGGTCATTGGCCAGGAAACCCGGCAACAATCCTTAGAAAAATGGGGGGGCTTGCCGGACGTGCTGTTGGCCTGTGTGGGGGGTGGCTCCAACGCCATGGGGCTGTTCTATGACTTCATCGATGAACCGGAAGTCAGAATGATTGGCATCGAAGCGGCGGGGGAAAGCATTGTCTCTGGTAAACACGCGGCCACTTTAACCATGGGTAAACCGGGAGTATTACACGGGGCCATGAGTTATTTGTTGCAGGATACGGAAGGTCAGGTTACCGAAGCCCATTCCATCAGTGCGGGACTGGATTACCCCGGTGTAGGCCCTGAACATAGTTACCTCAAAGATGCGGGACGGGCGGAATATTACAGCGTCACTGACCAAGAGGCGATCGCCGCTTTGCAGAGGTTATCGGAGTTGGAAGGCATTATTCCAGCCCTGGAAACGGCCCATGCCTTTGCCTATTTAGAAACCCTCTGTCCCCAACTGAAAAATGGCGAACGGATTGTGATCAATTGCTCCGGTCGGGGGGATAAGGACGTGCAGACGGTGGCTAAATACCTGCAGATGGAAATTTAATACTCCCTGGCGGAGGAAGATTAGTCTGCTTCCCCGATCAGGGTAAAAGCGCCCCAATAGTAGGGTTCGGGATACTCTTCCTTAAGTTGGAGCATAGCTTGGCGGAGGGCAGCAGCTTTGCCTAATCCTTGCTGTTGCCATTGTTGATAAAACTGGGTCATCAACTTTTCTGTGGAAGCATCATCCACACTCCAGAGGCTAACCAAAATACTGGGTACCCCTGCCGCAATGAGGGAACGGGAAAGGCCGATCACCCCATCGCCGGTAATTTCCCCCTGCCCTGTGTCACAGGCACTGAGGATGGCAATGTCCGCATGGAGGGGATTAGTTTCAAAATGATCAAAAATTTCTGCTGCTGTGATGCGCCCTGGAGTGCTCAGTAAATCATCCTTGCCTTGCCCTGGTTCCGCCGTTAGATAAATAGCACTTTCCAAACCATTTTGCTCGTCAAAGCTGGCATGGGTGGCAAAGTGCAACACTCCAGCCTGGGGCATTTGGGCCAATACCGTTTCCTCCCTGGCCTGTTTACCAATGAGGGGTTGCACCCCTAACAATTGACCAATTTGTTTAGCTTCATTGGCGGCGTTTTCTAGGTCATTGAGGTTGTCAGGGTAGGGATAGGGATTACCCACCACTAGGGCCGGGGTCAAATTTAATGCTTGCTGATTGAGCCGTTGCTTTTGTTGAGCAGTTTGGGCCAACACTTGGATAGAAGGGGCAGTAAGTATGGTGTGTTTATCAATCAAATACTCACCATTACTATCCTGGAGAGCGGGAAAGGGAATGCCAAAGAGAGGGCCCTGGGGAATAAAAATGACGGGGGCATCGGCATTGCTGGGCAACAGGTCGGCAATGGGGTCAATTAGAATTTGGTGCAGTTGTTGGAGGGAGGTACTGGCTTCCTGGGCGGTGCGGCGAGCAATGATATTGGAAGACGATCGCCTGGTGACGGATTGCCTGGTGGTTTGGAGTAATTGCACAAAATCTACGTCCTTTAAATCTTGGTTAAAGTCCATCTGGCGGAATGCCATGGTGCCATCGGGGGCAATGACATAGACGTAAAGTTTGACGGGGGAGGCCAGCTCTTTGGTGGGAATGAGGGCATAGGTCACTAGGGTACTTTGGCGATCGCCAGCGATTTTTTTCAGGGCGGCAATATTGGGTTTTTCGGTGGGGATAAAATCGGCGTCCCTGGCAAAACGTTTATTGAGCAGTTCTACTAAAGCCCTGGCCCGGCCCCGTTCGGCAATTTCTAGGGCTACAGCCGGTTGATTTTGGGCAATTAAACTCTCCTGGAGACGAAAATAATTGTACAGATAGGTATCAAAGTAGGAAACCTTCAATTCATCACTTAAATCTTCACTGTTAATTGATTCAAATAAATCAATCGCTTGGGTTAAAAATAAAGTGGATTTGTCGTATTTTTTCTGATCAAATTCCACATAACCAATATTGCTTAAAATAGTTGCTTCTAGCCCCACATTTTTCACTGCTCGACTGAGGGTCAAAGCCTGTTCGTAGTAATTCAATGCTTGGCCATAATCCTCGCGGGCATAGTAAATCGTACCAATATTATTCAAAGTTAAAGCTTCTCCATCCCGGTCTTTAATCTCTCGACGGAGCGCCAAAGCCCGCTGATAATAGTCCATGGCCCGGTCTAGTTGTCCCAAGCCGTCATACACATAGCCGATGTTACTTAAAATGGCTCCTTCCACCAGGCGATCGCCTGTGTCCTGGGCCAATTGGAGGGCTTGTCGATAATAGGCTAAGGCTTCATCTTTTTCGCCAACACTGTCGTAGAGCAAAGCAATATTATTTAACCGCACCCCTTCCCCGGAACGATCGCCTACTAATCGGGCTAATTCTAAGGCCTGTTGATAATATTCTAGGGCCTGGGCTTTTTGCCCCAACCCATCCAGCACTAAGGCGATATTACTAATGACTGAACCCTGGAGAGATTGGTCTCCCACCGCTTCCGCAATCACTAAAGATTGAATGTAATGTTCCAGAGCCCGATCCTTTTCTCCAAAGCCGTCGTACACCAAAGCAATGTTATTTAACCGCACTGCTTCTCCCTGGCGATCGCCGACGGAGCGGGATATGGTCAGGGCCTGTTGGTAATATTCCAACGCCTTCTCCCTTTCCCCCAAATTGTTATAGGCTAAACCAATATTGCTGAGGGTAGTACCCACCATTTTTAAATCATTGAGCTCTTTTCCAAGGGCAAGGGCTTCAGCATAATATTGTAAAGCTTTCTCGCTTTCCCCTAGGTTGTCATAGGCTACCCCCAGGTTATTAATCGTGGTCATTTCTTCCGTTTTATCCCCGGCTTGACGGATTAAAACTAGAGCTTGTTGATAATAATCAATGGCCGTTTTTCGATCTGCCAAGGCGTTGTAAATACTGCCAATATTATTTAGGGTAGCTCCCTCTAGAGCTTTGTCTCCCAACTGTTGAGCTAAAGGAACGGCCTGTTGATAATATTCCAGGGCTTGGGAGTTTTCCCCAAAGTCAGAATAAATGGTGCCTAAACGATTGAGGGCAAATACCATTTCTCGATTAATAATGCCTATTTGCTGATAAAATTCCACACCCTGGGTAAATAATTCAATCGCCTGGAGTAAGGATTCTTTGGAACCTTCATCCATCATGGCTTGGGCTTGAATGAGGGATTGGTGCCCCTGAATTTCAATTAATTGTTTGGCATCGGGCAGAATGATTTTTAGTTGATATTTGCCCGTTACTCCTGGCTTATTGCTGGTAACTACTATCCCATATCCTTGGGGATCGATTTGATTGATTAAAATACCCGCATTAGTGTCATATAAATCATCATTTTCTGCTAACTTATTACCCTCTCCATCCATCAAGATTAAATAGGGGTCAAAATCCTGACTTTCTAGGTAAATTAATACAGACTGATCCGCCGTTAGCTGGAGGGGATAAAGGTCAAAAATCACACCATTGTCCGAGCTTAAATCCCCTATTTCTAACTCCCCGACGGCGCTATCAAGTACTTCTACTTCTGCTTGGCCATAGACGGGGCAGGAAAGAAAAAAAAACTGAGAATTAATAGCCAAGGGAAGCGCATGGTGTTTTCTCCAAGCAAAAGTCAGAATTTGTCACGCTCAGTTGGGGGGAGTGATCACAAACCAATAACTACTAGCTAATTATTGATCGTCCATTGTTCCTGTTACTATGCAGTCCCCTATGAAAATTCTAGAACATCAAAGTCGTTATCATAATAGACACGACTAATATCCTTGTTGTCTGCCGTTCGCTCTAGATAGCCTCCATGCTTGATTCCAATTCGTTAATGACCTACTCCCCGGCCAGCAAGGGCGATCGCCAAAATTCTTCCCAAGGGGATGTGCTGCTGCGCCTAGAGGGAGTATCCAAAATTTATGGGGCAGGGGAAACGGAAGTCAAAGCTTTGGCTGATGTCAGTTTGACCATTGCCAAGGGTAGTTACTGCGCCATTATGGGGGCCTCTGGATCGGGTAAGTCCACCATGATGAATATTATTGGTTGCCTAGACCGCCCCACCCTAGGCCATTATTTCTTGGACGGGGAGGATGTGTCCGGTTTAAGTGCTGACCAGTTAGCCAAAATTCGCAATCGCAAAATTGGCTTTGTGTTTCAGCAATTTTATCTGTTACCCCAGATGACCGCCCTGGAAAATGTCATGTTACCGATGATTTATGCGGGCATACCGGCGGAAACCAGAAAAGAAAAGGCCATCGCCGCCTTGGTTAGGGTAGGGCTCAGCCAAAGGCTACATAACCGTCCCAATCAATTATCTGGCGGACAACAACAACGGGTGGCGATCGCCAGGGCCATTGTTAACGAACCGTTATTGCTGCTGGCCGATGAACCCACTGGGGCGTTGGATTCCCACACCACCGAGGAAGTGTTAGCTATTTTTGCCCAGTTGCACAGCACAGGCATCACCATTGTGGTGGTGACCCACGAAGCCGATGTGGCCAGCCATGGAGAACGGATTATTTCCTTCCAGGATGGGCAGATTCTCCGGGATCAGGTCATTAAAACGATTCCCCACCGGGAGGAAGAACTTCAGAAAAACGGTAATGTCCCAGGTTCAGACCGCAATGGATTGCCTGGATAGTGCGCCTTACCCCGATGGGCTTCTTGGAAGTACGGACTGGGGGGTATATTGAAAGGTTGGGGTTGATGGCTCCCCCGACTAGTTTTTGAGCCACTACCACATTTGAGCATCCCCATGGGAAATTTTATGTTAGATCTCAGCGGCAAACACGCCTTCGTTACCGGCATCGCCAATAATCGCTCCATTGCCTGGGGCATTGCCCAACAACTACACCGCGCCGGGGCTGAAATTGGCGTTAGTTATCTTCCGGACGACAAAGGCAGATTTGAAAAGAAAGTGCGGGAGTTGACCGAGCCCTTGCACCCCACCCTTGTGTTGCCGGGGGATGTACAGGACGATGCCCAGGTGGATGCCCTGTTCAATACTGTGAAGGAAAAATGGGGCAAACTCGATATTTTGATCCATTGTTTGGCCTTTGCGGACAAGTCTGGTTTAACGGGGAATTACACCGACATTCCCAAGGAAGCCTTTAGCCAAGCGATGGAAATTAGTACCTATTCTCTTGGTCGTTTGGCCCGGGGCGCAAAACCCCTAATGACCAATGGCGGTAGCATCATCACCCTGACCTATTTCGGCGGTGTGAAAGTCATTCCCAACTACAATCTGATGGGGGTTGCTAAGGCTGGCCTAGAAATGACTGTGCGCTATCTAGCGGCGGAATTGGGCCCCCAAAATATCCGCGTTAACGGTATTTCCGCTGGTCCCATCCGGACCCTGGCTTCTTCGGCCGTAGGGGGTATTTTGGATATGATTCACAATGTGGAAGAGGTGGCACCATTGAAACGCACCGTCACCCAAACGGAAGTGGGCAACACGGCGGCGTTCCTGGCCAGTGACCTATCCAGTGGCATTACTGGGCAAATTATCTACGTCGATTCTGGCTATGAAATTATGGGTATGTATAACTAGTAAAAATAAGATTGAGATGGTGTCACTTTCTGTGAGGCTTGTGTCAAGAGCTTTTTGGTCTGTTGCTCTGCCAGCACTCTTAATTGAATTAGCTATAATGGTAAAGATTAAACGACAAAAATAGTTCTTTGCCATGGGAGCCCATCATCAAGGCCAATTTGAGCAAAAATTTGAGGAAGGAAAGGGCGCTTTTGACCAGGGGCGCTATCGCCAAAGTATTGCTCTTTTTGAGGAAGCGGTTAAACTTTCTGCTGGGGCATCCCGGCGGGGCGGCGAGGCTCAGTTGTGGTTAGCCATGGCCCACCAGGCCAGTGGAGATGTGACCACGGCTAAACAGATTTGCCGTAAATTGGTACGTCATCCCCATCCTGAATGTCGCAAGCAGGGACAACAGGTGTTGGAAATTTTGCAGGCCCCCCAGTTAACCCGCCCGAAGGAGTGGTTGACCCCCATCCCGGATTTAACCGACCAGGAAAATACCAAGCCCAGTACCCCCCGCATGGCCCGTCGCCGTCGTCGTCAGCTGGAGCCTGCCCCCATTCAGTTTGAAGATACCCGGAGAATGAATACCAAGGACAATGGTTTTATCTTCACGGCGATCGCCTTTTTGGCTGTGTTGCTGGGGGTGACCTACTGGTTAAGTTAGTCCCGAACAACCTACCCGATGGCAAAAGTCAACGATGGTAGTCTTCATTTGTCCCTGGTGAGCTAAAAAGCCAGTAAACTAGGCGAGAAATCATCATCCCCAACGGCCCCCTATGGAATGGTTTGCCATTGCTCTGTCCACTTTTCTAACTTTCCTGGCCCCGGTCAACTTCATTGGTGATCAAGTCATAGCCAATCAAATTCGCCAGCGGGTCCATGGGGTGGAAGACCTATCGGTGCGGGTGGATAATGCCCCCAACTATCAATTAATCCAGGGCAAAATCCAACGGGTCCGCATCGCCAGTCGGGGTCTGGAAATTGTGCCCAGTGTGAGAATTCAGCAACTGCAATTGGAAACCGATCCCATTGATGTGGACCTGCAAGCTTTGCGGGAAAACCGTAACCTAGCGGGACTGAGGCAAGCCCTAGGGCAACCCTTGCAGGGGGCGGCGGAACTGGTGCTCAGCGAAGTGGATGTCAATAAAGCTCTGCAAAATGCCACCGTTAAGGAACGGCTACAACAACAAATTGACCAACGGGTACCCGCCGATGTGCCCCGCTTTCAACTGCTCAACGCCCAAGTGGATTTCCTCGGGAAAGATCGCCTCGGCATTAACTTGGAACTAGGGCAACAACTGGAACCCAACGCTGATCTGGAAAAATTAGCCATTGCCATCGAAACTGGCATCTCGATCCAAAACGGCGATCGCCTAATCCTGGTTGAGCCCACAGCCTCCCTCAATGGCCGCCGCATCAACACCAATGTTCTGAACAGTATCATCAGCAGTTTTAGCGATAACCTCAGCTTAAAAAGATTGGAAGATCGGGGCATCACCGCCAGAATTTTACGGTATGACATCACCCCGGATGAATTCAGTTTTAGTGCCTTCGGCAGTATTGCACCGGAAAAAGAATAAAAAAATGCCCCCAATGCGATGGATTAGGGGCGGGACTTATTTAGTGGATTAACGATCAGACTTGATATTTACCACTTTTAAACAGGAAATATGTTGGTGAAATCACTAGTCGTTAATGTGCCGGTGAAGTTAGTCAATTCGATAAACGCATCCTTGGTGGCATTAAAGCCAATTGAGCCATCGTTGATAGCCACAAAGGTGCGGGAACCTACGGTAATTTGAGCAGCATCATAAGCACCAAGAGTTGACAAGCCAAGAACTGTTACCCCCAATCCAAAGATGCTATTAGCGCTCAGTTGACGCACACCTGGAAGGATGCCGTCAGTTGGTACCTGTTGAACAAAGAACTTATCTTGCCCAATTGTAAAATCAGTGATGACATCAACCTTAGACAAATTAACGTTGAACCAGGAAATTCCTATCTGAGAATCGGTCAGAGTAGTGTAGTCAAACAGGTCATTATCAGAACCACCAGTTAGAAGGTCTTTTTCTGCACCACCAGAGATAAAGTCATTTCCATCGCCCCCAAAGATGGTGTCCTTGCCCCCCCCTCCTCTTAGGATGTTGTCTTGAGCATCGCCGGTAATACTGTCATTACCACTAGTGCCGATAACATCATCAAAGTTAATGACTTTTGCTAGAGAAAAAGTGGGATCAGTTTCGTTGGGGGAAGACAGAGTTTCAGCGCTCAAATCTACATTAACCGGTGAAACAGCACCAGAAAAGTCGATGGTGTTATTGTCAGCACCACCATTGGCAATGACTTCTTCGATGTTGAGGAGCGTATCTGTGCCCAGAGCGCCCTTTTCTACGGTTAAGGATAGGTCACCAGTGCCTTTTAGGGTAATAGCCTGGTCACCACTATCTTCGAGGTCTCCATAGTGGGCAGTGTCATAATCGTCGCCACCATCCATGGTGTCATTGCCTTGGCCACCAAATAGGGTGTCATTGTCGAGATCACCAAATACGCTGTCATCTCCCAGATCGCCGTATAGGCTGTCATTGCCTTTCCCGCCCCTGACGGTATCATTGCCTTTCCCGCCCCTGACAGTATCATCACCTACATTCCCGTTTAAGAAATCATCTCCCACATTCCCGTTCAGGAAATCATTTCCATCACCACCGGATATGCTGTCATTTCCGTCACCACCGAGTATGCTATCGTCTCCATCACCACCGGATATGGTGTCGTCTCCGCCCATACCGTAGATGGTGTCATTTCCCCCTAGACCAGTTAAGACGTTATTCCCGTCGTTACCAATAATGACGTTATCTAGGGCATTACCTTCGCCGTTAATGTTATCCGTACCCGTCAAAGTTAGATTCTCAATAAATTGGGGGGTTAAATCAAGTAACGTCAGTCCTAGATAAAGAGCATAGTCAACAGGACCTAGTCCGATCACGGGCAGGGCGGCAGCGGTATTATTAGCAAGTCCACTGATCCCTGGCAAAGAAAAGGTGGAACCGTTTAATGAGTAGGTCACTGAAGATTCGACTAAATCTGTGCCATCTGTATCTAGCCACTCTCCAACTAAATCACCAGTATTGTCAACAATGTAGGTATCGTCACCGAAACCACCGAACATGGTATCGGCCCCGGTACCACCATCCAAAAGATCGTCACCGGTTAACCCCACTAGGATGTCAGTTCCTGCATCACCAAAGATACTATCGTCGCCCAAGGTACCAATTAGGGCGGGGCGAAAGTTCTTGGTCTGCAAAACTAGACCCAAAAAGCCTCCAAATGAAGCACCGGTGTTGTTATCGTTTTGGGGAGTTCCGTTAATGATAGCCATAGTACCTAACCTCTAATGTAAACTGTGGAGTATAAAAAACTAATGCTTGAAATATGAACACCATTAATGGGACGGCAGTGGTAGACGAATCTAATGGCGGCGGGTAGATTGGCAAATCAAAGGAAGCTGGCGGCTTTCCAGACGAACCAAACGGATTGGACATCCACTGTGGGTGTTCATACTGAAATTTTATACTAGGTTAATTGATTTAAGTGCTAAGGAATGCTTAAGAATGGGCTGCTTTATTAATTTTTATGTTCTTAGGTTGAGCTTTGTAAACTTGAAATTTTCATTCGCCAATCACTCTCGGAAAAATTGTGAGGCAGAAAGATGGATTTGTTGATGATCGCCGGAGGCTAATTTCCCCCAGAAAGGCGGGGAAGCCCCCACGGCCTCGAATTTTCTGCTAGAAATACCTAGGGGGCTCTTTAAAAAATCCCTTTAAAATCGAACCCTTTAGGAGAACACCAACTATATGTTTACTAACGTCAAGTCCACCATCCGCCGTGTTGATCCCGAAGCGTTACATGGGCGCAAGCTACTCAAGGTGGTCTATGTGGTCTTGGAATCCCAGTATCAGAGCGCTTTGTCGGCGGCCGTTAGAAACATTAACCGTACTAACTCCAGCCTGGCCATCCAATTAACGGGCTATTTGATCGAGGAGTTGCGGGACCCGGAAAATTACGCCAACTTTAAGCACGATGTCAGCGAAGCAAACCTCTTCATTGCTTCCCTGATTTTCATTGAGGACTTGGCCGATAAGGTGGTGGAAGCCGTAACTCCCTACAGAGATAACCTAGATGCGGCGATCGTGTTCCCCTCCATGCCCCAGGTGATGCGCCTCAACAAAATGGGTTCTTTCTCCATGGCGCAATTGGGCCAATCAAAAAGTGCGATCGCCCAGTTTATGAAAAAGCGTAAGGAAAACAGCAGTGGCGCTGGCTTCCAGGATGCAATGTTAAAGCTGTTGCGGACCCTGCCCACGGTGCTGAAATATTTGCCGGTGGAAAAAGCCCGGGATGCCCGCAATTTCATGCTCAGCTTCCAGTATTGGCTGGGGGGCTCCCAGGAGAACTTGGAAAATTTCTTGTTGATGCTGACCGATAAATACGTTTATCCTGATTTGGGCTTAGACAAATTGGTCAACTACCAAGAGCCGGTGGTTTATCCCGATATGGGCATTTGGCATCCCCTATCGATGCAGATGTTTGAAAATGTTAAGGATTATCTGGAATGGTATAACCAACGTCCTGACATTTCCGACGACTTAAAAGATCCCCTCGCCCCTTGTATTGGTTTGATCATGCAGCGGACGCACTTAGTTACTGGGGATGACGCCCATTACGTCGGCATGGTGCAGGAATTGGAGGCTATGGGGGCCAGGGTTATTTGTGTGTTCTCCGGCGGTCTTGATTTCTCCAAACCCGTGGATGAGTATTTCTTGGATAAAAGTGTCAATGGCATGGAGCCGCTGCCGATCGTCGATGCCGTGGTATCCCTAACGGGCTTTGCCCTGGTGGGAGGCCCCGCTCGCCAAGACCATCCCAAGGCGATCGAGTCTTTAAAGAAATTAAACCGCCCCTATATGTGCGCCCTGCCCCTGGTGTTCCAAACCACGGAAGAATGGGAAGCCAGTGACCTCGGTTTGCACCCGATCCAAGTAGCGTTACAAATTGCCATTCCTGAATTAGACGGGGCGATCGAACCCATTATCCTCTCCGGTCGAGATGGTTCCACCGGCCGAGCTATTGCTTTACAGGATCGGTTAGAGGCGATCGCCCAACGGGCCATGAAGTGGGCTAATCTACGGAAAAAACCGAAGCTTGACAAAAAAGTTGCCATTACCGTTTTTAGCTTCCCCCCCGATAAGGGCAATGTGGGTACTGCGGCTTACTTGGATGTATTTGGCTCCATTTACGAGGTGATGAAAGGGCTCCAGGGTAACGGTTACGATGTCCAGGATTTACCTGGCTCTGCCAAGGAATTGATGGAAGCGGTGATCCACGATGTCCAAGCCCAATACAACAGCCCGGAATTAAACATCGCCCATCGCATGTCAGTGGAGCAATATGAACGGCTTACTCCCTATTCCGTGCGATTGGAAGAAAACTGGGGCAAACCACCGGGACATTTGAACAGTGATGGGCAAAATCTGCTAATTTACGGCAAAGAATTTGGCAATGTCTTCATCGGCGTACAACCCACCTTTGGCTATGAAGGCGACCCGATGCGGTTGCTATTTTCCCGTTCCGCCAGTCCCCACCACGGTTTTGCCGCCTACTACACCTATTTGAACCACATCTGGAAAGCCGATGCAGTACTACACTTTGGCACCCATGGTTCCTTGGAATTTATGCCCGGTAAGCAAATGGGCATGTCCGGAGAGTGCTATCCCGATAACTTGATCGGCACCATTCCCAACTTGTACTATTACGCCGCCAACAATCCTTCCGAGGCTACCATCGCCAAACGGCGGGGTTATGCTTCCACCATTTCCTACCTCACCCCCCCCGCGGAAAATGCCGGTTTATACAAAGGGCTACAGGAATTAAATGAGTTAATTGGTTCCTATCAAACCCTCAAGGACTCCGGCCGGGGTATTCAGATTGTCAACACCATCATGGATCAAGCCCGCATCTGTAACCTTGACCAAGATGTGGACTTACCAGACATCAATGCGGAGGCAATGGATCAAGAGCAACGGGATACCATTGTCGGTTCCGTTTACCGCAAGCTGATGGAAATTGAGTCCCGGCTCCTGCCCTGTGGTCTCCATGTCATTGGTCAGCCCCCCACCGCCGAAGAGGCGATCGCCACCTTGGTCAATATTGCCAGTTTGGACCGGGAAGAGGAAGGCATTTGGTCCTTGCCCACCCTGATTGCGGAAAGTATTGGGCGCAACATGGAGGAAATTTACCGCAACAGCGACAAAGGCATTTTGACCGACGTGGAACTGTTGCAGGACATAACCCTGGCCTCCCGCGCCGCTGTTGCCGCTTTAGTGCAGGAGCAAATTAACGCCGATGGTCGGGTTTCCTTTGTTTCCAAACTCAACTTCTTCAAAATTGGCAAAAAAGCTCCCTGGGTTAAATCCCTCTGTGATTCCGGCTATACCAACGTCAACGAAGAAAAACTCAAACCCCTGTTTGAATACCTGGAATTCTGTCTGGAACAGGTTTGCGCTGATAACGAATTTGGCGGTTTACTCCAAGCCCTGGAAGGGGAATATGTTCTACCGGGCCCCGGCGGTGACCCCATCCGGAACCCCAACGTGTTACCCACGGGGAAAAATATCCACGCTTTGGATCCCCAGTCCATTCCTACCCTGGCCGCTGTGCAATCGGCAAAGGTAGTAGTGGATCGCCTCTTAGAACGACAAAAGGCGGAAAATGGCGGTAATTATCCCGAAACCATCGCCTCTGTGCTCTGGGGCACGGATAACATCAAAACCTACGGCGAATCCCTCGCCCAAATTATGTGGATGGTGGGGGCCAAACCTGTCCCTGACGCCCTCGGCCGGGTTAATAAAATCGAACTGGTTTCCCTGGAGGAGCTAGGCCGCCCCCGCATTGACGTGGTGGTGAACTGTTCCGGCGTTTTCCGAGATCTGTTTATTAATCAGATGAACCTGTTAGATCAAGCGGTGAAACTAGCTGCCGAAGCCAATGAACCCCTGGAGATGAACTTTGTTCGTAAACATGCCCTCGAACAAGCTGAGGAAATGGGCATTGGGGTACGGGAAGCAGCCACCCGGATTTTCTCGAACGCCTCCGGTTCCTATTCCTCTAACGTCAACTTGGCTGTGGAAAACAGTAGTTGGGAAGACGAGGCTGAATTGCAGGAAATGTACCTCAAGCGCAAATCCTTTGCCTTCAACTCCGATAACCCCGGCATGATGGATCAAAGTCGAGATATGTTCGAGCGGGCTTTAAAAACCGCCGATGCCACTTTCCAAAACCTCGATTCTTCGGAAATTAGCTTGACCGATGTATCCCACTATTTTGATTCTGATCCGACTAAGTTAATTGCCACCCTGCGGGATGACGGTAAGGCCCCTGCTGCCTACATTGCCGACACCACCACCGCCAACGCCCAGGTGCGTACCCTGTCGGAAACGGTGCGCCTTGATGCCCGCACTAAACTGCTCAACCCTAAATGGTACGAAGGAATGCTCTCCCACGGCTACGAAGGGGTACGGGAACTGTCCAAACGGTTAGTGAATACCATGGGTTGGAGTGCCACCGCTGGCGCTGTGGATAACTGGGTCTATGAAGACGCTAACAACACCTTCATCAAAGATGAGGAAATGTGCAAACGGTTGATGGATCTAAACCCCAACTCTTTCCGCCGTATGGTCAGCACTTTGTTGGAAGTGAATGGTCGCGGCTATTGGGAAACTTCCGATGAAAACCTGGAACGGTTGCAGGAGCTTTACCAAGAAGTGGAAGATCGCATTGAGGGCGTTGAGTAGTTTGTATATTAACTTGATAAATGAGGGGAGATGGGTTAAACTGCTCCCCTCTATTTTAAAAATAAATCAAGAAATACACTCTATGGATCGGCTTGTAGGAAATCAGGATTTGAAGCCGTGGTATTTCTCTAACAGTTAGTTACTGTATTTTTTCAAGTAGTTCTGTTGCGTTTTTCCATTCAGATACTTTGCCGTTTTTATACACTTTAGAGATAAATGGTGCGGGGTGTTTTTCGATAAATTTCAACATTCCGATTAGTGCATCGCCAAAGGCAATTGCCGTTTCTTCTCCGGTGAGTTTTTTGGAAGCAAGGGTAAACATCCGAATCCCGGCACGGGCGACAGCTTGTCGTTCCATGGTATTTCTCGCTATCCGCGCATCTTTAGTTAAAACAATCCACCCCCATTCACCAATTTGAGGTATCCAGAATTGATCCGGCGTATTTTGTGGAAAATGATCGTCGTGAATTTCAACGTTTATCCCCGTTTCCCTAAGCATTTCTAGAATGGGATGTTTGCCAAGGCAGCGATCAATAAAGAAAACGATTTGTTGTTGATATTCGGTCATGCAACAGCGCGACGATAACGGCTTTCACAACGAATTGCTTCTTCAATTTTCTCGATATCGCAATCATAATCATAGGCTAGTTGTTTATGGGAATCGCCCGCTAAAAATCTCTCTGCAACGATCTCTGTGGGAATTCCTGTGTCTGCAATAACCATCCTTCCGAAAGCAATGCGTGGATCGATTACGACAATACGGGGGCTATCTTGGTCTTCGTTGCGAGTGAAGGGGAATAATTTTATGGCTAGTCCCTTATCATCAGGTTCGATCCTTTCGAGGTGAGCTTTCATTGCATCTTTAAGGATAATTTGACGTTGGTTTGATGCGTTAATTAGTTCGCCGTAGCAGTCTATGAAAATGTCTACGCCATCAGTAAAAAACTCCTGATGGGCTAGGGGATGCGGAATTTTTATTTTTTCGTCGATGTAGTCTAATGCGATGCGAACTTTCTTTAAGTCAATTTGGTGATGTTTACGAATCGATCTCAGTACATGAATTTCAATAAGATTAATAAAAGTCAGCCTGAGAGGCTTCTTGATTTTGGCGGTGATAACCGGCTCAAAATGATTGTGACCATCTGTGACTCTGTAGCGATAGCCTACTGCCCAAGAGCGAATGGTTGGGGCGGGAATACTTAGGTAGCGGGACGCGTCCCCAGCAGAATAGTTGGGAATATTACGTGGATCTTGACCGCCATAAATATCGATCACTTTTAGCCTGTTTCGTTTCGGGGTTATTCTATTTTAAGGCTAACGATCGTTTTTTGTCCCTGTACTTTGAGTTATGCCTAAACTTGAAATATCTTATTTCTATTATTCCCGAGGAGAAAGGAGGATTTACCGCACTGATTCCCGATTTACCCAGATGTATGACCCAAGGAGAAACAATCGAAGAAGTTCTGATAAATATTGAAGAAGCTCGACAGTTATGGATTGAGACAGTTTATCTGAGTGGCAAAAAAGTGATTTCCCTCAGAGGCGGACAGAAAGTGAAAGAGGTTTAAATGGCGATCGCCATCATGAAGAAAATTAGGTGGCGATAACAGCGGTCGCCATCATAGAAAAATAAACGGCGATCGCCGCATGCCGTCTCAATTAAGATCGCCAACTAGTTCAGAACTGCGAAATATTATCCATCATCCCCCACAAAAAGAAGACAAAAAAGGCAGACTGTCAGGGACTACTTCTGGGATAATACTTACAAATTTAATTAACAATCTTTATTTATCAATAATTTATGAAAGTACAGTTTTATGAAAAATTAGGTAAGCGCAGAACTCAAAGTATTTTGTTGTCTGTTGCAATATTAATTATTTCCTATTTTACTTACTTTCATAATTATAATTATCCCCAGGCAGTCTTTTGGGATGAAAATTATCATATTCCTGCAGCTCAGAAATATCTTAACAGAACTTTCTTTATGTATGAGCATCCTCCGCTAGGACCAATGTTAGTTGCCCTTGGAGAGCATTTGCTACACCCTAATAATTTTTCTAATCAGTTTAATGATATTTATTATGCCAAGGATTTTCCTGCTGATTTTTCCTTTGCTGGTTATCGTTTTATTCCAACAATTTGTGCTTGGTTATTGCCCTTGGTATTCTTTTTTATTACCCTAAATTTAGTGGACAATAAGATTATCGCTTTTTTGTTGAGCTTTCTTGTTTTATTTGATAATGCAATGATTGTGCATTTTCGAGCAGCAATGCTGGATGCTCCATTAATGCTATTTATTGCCCTTTCAATTTTATTTTTTCTATTAGCTTTAAAAAATAAAAAATATAATAAATACTTAGCCCTTTATTCCATTGGACTGGGAGTCAGTGTTGGCCTAGTGGCTACAACTAAAATGACTGGCTTAATTGTCTTATTGTTATTTCCACTGTTATTTTCTAAGCTATTTCCCCATTGGCAAAAAGTTATTTTGTCACTGGGAATTGCATTGATTAGTTTTGTCTTAACGTTTGTGATGGTTTGGCAAATTCATTTTTCTATTGCTAAAAATATCAATTCAAATTTAGATAGTGGTGGATATTTTGATATTTCCACAGAATACAGGGAGTTAATTGATCAGAATAAGCAAAATGAAATTTGGTCATTTCCCTTAAGACTACAGGAGCATTTTAAGCACGTAAAAAATTATCAAAAGGGCGTACCAAAATTAGATTTAAGCAAGCCAGATGAAAATGGAAGCCCAAGCTTATTTTGGCCTTTGGGAGCCAGAGCAATCAACTATCGCTGGGAAACTGCTGATGGTGTTTTCTACAAATACCTATACTTACAGGTTAATCCAGTGGTCTGGTTTTTGGGACTCAGTGGAACTTTAGGAACAACGGCATTAATTTTTGTTTATATCTTTTTTCCATTACGGGAACCGCTTAAAAATAAGTTTCTAGTGGCTACTTTTTTGCTTCTTT
Source organism: Synechocystis salina LEGE 00031 (assembly GCF_015207985.1). GTDB lineage: Bacteria > Cyanobacteriota > Cyanobacteriia > Cyanobacteriales > Microcystaceae > Synechocystis > Synechocystis salina. The sequence goes on from NZ_JADEVV010000002.1 coordinate 33,699, forward strand.
ACTGGAGCTATATGATTCTCATTAGTCAGTTGGGTAGAGTGATGTATCTATATCATTACTTCCCAGCGCTGTTATTTAGTTTTTGCTTGTTTGCTCTTTTGGTTGAAGAAACAAGGAAAATAGGAAATTTATTATTAACTACTAAGTACAAAATTTTGATTTTAGCAGTGTTATCGGCAATGGTTCTTGTATCCTATCACTTTTATAGCCCATTAACCTATTATCAAACTTTAAATGATGAACAGTTCCGCCAGCGCATGATTTTCCCTCTTTGGGATTTACGATGTGTGAATTGTGCAAGAACAGGATTCTACAAATAAAAAAATTAAAGGCATACAACTAAGGCATGCCTCTAACAATCATGAATTGTTGCTTCGGAATCAGAATTCTATTGAGATAAGAGATCTAGTCAGCTTGACACTAGCGACAAGATTTTTGTCCGTTGTTCCATTTACCGCCAGCGGCAATACAAGTCACACGATCAGTAATTGAACTAAGGGGAAGAGTAGAACTAACACTAGACTGAGCGCTTGATGCCATGGAGCTAGTACTTGATGTCGCACTAGATGCAGTACTGGAAACCTGCGAGCTGATACTAGAAGCAGCACCTGACGCTATGGAGCTAGAACTTGAAACACCACTGACCAGGGGTGGTTGAGAAACAAGACGACCGCCTTGGGCAAGGGGAGATAAGCTTGGCACAGTGCCAGTGGTACTAGTTTCCAAAGATTGCCATGTTGAGCTGGCTCCTATGGCTGGGATAGGATAGGCGGAAGAAGTGGTATTTGTAAATTCGTTCGGAACGGTGTTTGAAGGCTGGCTGGAAACTATCGCTAATTTGCCATTGTTTGATCCACAACTGCCTATCTTGCCGAAGCTCTTAACAATGAAAGTACCGTAAAAGTTACCATTGCCAGTTTTACCAAGGGCATAGTTAGGAGCAAGAACAAAGGCGTCCACTGCCCTATCAGAGTTACCGTTCATGCAAATTTCGCCACCAGACGACTTCATACCGAAAATTTGCAGATTTGTCGGAACACAACCGGCTGTGGTTTTGCAGTTGCTATTGACACTTGTTGTTTTAGGAATATCTCCATAAAGATAAATTCTGTATTTTTTACCACCACTGTGATCCAGGGTAATATCCCCTAAATTTGAAGGACTGCTGTAATAGAAATAGCCATCGGCCGCCGGTACCTCTCCAACTCTTGGCAAAGAGGCTGAGCCACTCAAGGTATAAGGGGTGACCCCTGTGGGAACGCTAGGAATTGATGGCATTGGGGCGTCAGTTCGATATGCTTCATAGCCTCTCGATTTTTGTGCTGCATTTAATTGACCCATGTAGGTGTTTGAAATATTTCCACCACAGTCGCTGATGGCAATGTCGCCATCAATTGTGCCAGCACTGTCGTTGTAACTAGTTTCCGATTTGCTTAGATCATTAACCCCTCCCTCTTTAACCCATAGTCCGGGAGAAATCGTGCTCACGTCAAAGGGAGTGTCACTTGATTCTGGAGTGACGGAAATAGGGAATGTGGTTGTGATAGTTGTCTTTGTCTCTTTACCGGGAACCTCACCCTCAACGGTCATTTGAGCTAACCAACTCTTTCCGGCAGGAGGATAATAGCTTTGTCCGGTGGCAGAGTCATAGCCTTGATAGCTAAAACTAGTTAGGCGAAATTTGCCTTTGCTGGAGTCTCCTGTAACTAAATCTTTCCCTGTCACTGCTGCGGTACGAAGGTCTTTCAGTGCTGACTTGATTTGGGTTTCCTTTGTCGTAATTTCGGCTGAGGTAGGAGGAGTTCCGCTACTACACGCGCTATTACCTGAGGCTCCACCTCCAGAAGCCAAGTTCGTTGCGATTTTTGTCACATATTTTTGGAGATCAGTATCATTAATCACAACTGTGCCATCACCGTTAACTGTTATTGCCGTTTCCCATTTATCCTTAGGATACAAAGCCATAAACTTTGAGCCCAGTAAAAAATTTTGTATCTGTGTCACTCCAGCTTCGGCTACTGCCTCTGACTGCTGTTTCATCGCCTTGGAAGTGACCTGATTTTGATCATTCATCCCCTTCATGGCGATCGCCGCCGCCGCCACGGTAATTACCAACCCCCCCATAATCACCATGGGCATGGCAAAACCAGTATTACGTTTGGCAGCGGTGAGAAAATTGAGGAAAAAGCGAGTATTCATGACTGATTTTCAACTGTGAGTAAAAACAAGGTAGGCGAGACGGGAAAGCAACCAATAACAAAAAACAAATGAATTATATTTAAGGGCACTGGACTCTGGTTATTGTTTGAAGCGGGGCTAACTTTTTTTGACGACGTTTCATCTCACCAAACTATATTTTATTATTCCAGTTGACCCACGTATGTGACCCGGATCACAATCCTTTACTTCCTCACTAAGCCGTAAATTTAACCTACCCAGGTGGGATCGGAAAAATAGCACGTAGGTTAAAAACAAGTCAGGCTCAAAGCCCCAAACCCTTGTCAGTCAAGAATTCTAGCCCAATTAAAAATGCCCTGCTGGGGGATAAGGCGGTTGGGAACTGAACCGGAAAAGAGTGCTTCGTCCAACACCAATAAAAGTGCGAGCCAGCAATGGCCCCAGATAAATTAGCATCGTGCCCCAACACCACTTGTCAGCAAGCAAATTTAAAGACTTTTCAAGAATTAGTTAAAGTTAAAATTGGAAAAAAGTTAATTAATTTTCACCTGGCTCCCCCGGGGAAAAATCAAGTTGAAAGAGAGCTGTTGGCAAAAAAGACATCAGGATTCCTGGCCCTGGAGGCAAATTAAGGACAAAAGGCGCTGTTGGTTGGTTGCTAATGAACTGGGAAGTCTGAGCTATACCAAAAGTCAACCACATAGGGTCATGGCTCATTGGAGTTAATACCAATGACATCACCTGACGTTTCTGTTGTGGAGTCAGCATTCCCTGGAGATTCAAACACCACTACTTGGTCACGACCCTGGTGCTTAGCCATGTAAAGAGCTTGGTCAGACCGTTGTAAGAGTTGTTGAAAATTCTCTGCCTGGTCGGGAAAACTAGCCAAGCCGAACGACACAGTAATTTGTTTAAAATCAGATTCGGATTCCCCCATGTTCTGTTCTTTTAAAAGTTGTCGAAAAGCCTCAGTCCGCTCTCGGGCATAGGTGAGAGGAGCGTCGGGCAAAATCACCAAAAATTCCTCCCCGCCATAACGACAGACCAAATCAGATAGACGGAAATAGTCTAATAAAAGTTGGGCAAGTTTAACTAACACCACATCTCCAGCCCGGTGGCCCCAACGGTCATTCAACTGTTTGAAATGGTCGATATCAATCATAACGACGGTGAGGGGACTTCGATTTCTTTCCGCCTTATGAATTTCTCGTTTGAGGGCAGTTTCCCAATAACGACGGTTATATAGCCCGGTCAGGGGGTCTTTGATATTTTGAGTCAGTAAGGTTTCCCTTAATTTTAGATTGCCAAGGGTAAGGGAAATGCTTTCTGAGATGGTTTTAGCCAGTTGCTTATTGATGTGATCAAAAGTGCCAGCAACGGAGGAGCAAAAAAACAATAATCCACTATGACTTTCATCGATCATTAAGGGTAAGCAGAGGGTCTCCTGGCAATTTTCATCTTGGGCCAGGTGGGAACAGGGCACAGAATCAAAGGCATTAACGGTATAGTGGTTGATGCTATTACGACGCAGAGCCCAACAATCCTGTTGAGTAAAATATTCTATGGAGTTGGGCGAACCCCAGCTTAAGACCAAAACAAGGGAATTTGCATCTTCACTAATTTCAAAAATTGCTCCACTTATACTGGGAAAAATTTGTTGTAAAAATTGCGGAATAATTTTGTAGGCTTCCTGCTTACTTTTACACGCTTGCAGAAAATCAGTCAAGCGATTGAAGGTGCCGTACATATAATTAATCCTTTCCAATTTACTAACGGTTTCTGCCAACTTTTCATTCGTTAATAGCAAATCCATTTCGATTATTTTTTTCTCAGTAATGTTAGTAAACATTCCCAGGGCTCCCGTGACATTTCCCTGATGGTCCCTAAATGGATCAGCGGCAATTAAAAACCAGACTTCCGAGCCATCTCGATGGAGAAAACGAAAATCATGTACCTCTTGATTGCCGTCTAAACGGGTTTGTAACTTCTCCAGGGCCAATTGAGCGTCATCGGGATGCATAAAATCCAAAAAGGACTTGCCTTGAATTTCTTCGGTGGTATAACCTATGGCATCAACCATAGTTTGGTTAATAAAAGTTGTTTTTCCTGCCATATCTATAATCCAGATACCCTCCGCTGTGGTACTCATAAATTGTTGATATACACTTTCGATTTGAGAGCGTTGTTGCTCTAGGCTTTTTCTGTCGCTGATATCTAACATCACGCCAATAATTTGCCAGGGCTGATTATCTTGAGAGCGAATTATGCCCCGGTCATGGAACCACGGATATTCACCGTCTATTGCTTGAAAGCGGTATTCAATGTCAAACATACGTTTTTCTTCCCAGGCATTTTTCATTTCTTCTTCTACCTGGGGCAAATCATCGGGATGAATTCTATTTTTGCGTATTTTGTCATTGTTGCCCATTGATTGAGCATCGTAACCAAGGATAGACAGATAATTGCCCTGCCATTCAATCGTATCCGTTTCTAAATTATGGCAATAGACAATTTCTCCCAGGGCATTAATCAGGAGTTGATTGCGTTCAATTAATTCCACCCTGGCCTTTTCTATAGACTTATAGGGGGTAACATCTTTGAGCAAAATAATAGCTAACTGAAATTCATCATTTTCATTTCTTAGACCAACAGTATTTAATGCCAGATTAAGATTTTTATCCCCCTCTACAGTCGCACTAATTTCCTGCTCAAAACCATGGCGATCGCCTAGGACAATTGCTTGATAAAATTGCCCAAATTTTTGTTGATATTGGGGCTGAATGAAATCAACAAATTTTGACTGTCCCATCGTGACGGATGCTTTGCCCAGTAATGACCAAAGTTTGTGATTATGGCGACGTAATACACCTTCAGAATCTAAAATAGCAATGCCTAATTCTGAACTTTCAAAAATTGCTTTAAATTGATTTTGTATATCAATTAATTTTTGCTCATTGGTAATTTTATTGGTAACGTCTACTCCATTCTGGATTAAATACTTTATGCCCCCTGCTTGATGGAATATCAGACTGCTAGTCCAGTCGATCACAACAGTGCTTTGATCCTGTTTTTTTAACTTATTTCTATAGTTGATTGTGTTTGATGGTTGAGCTTTGTCAGTGAAAATATTGTTTAATTGATCAACTGATTCTGAATCCACCAACAAATCAGTAAAGTTTGTGCCAATCAAGTCATTTTGGCTCAATCCAATTACAGCTTCTGCACTATGATTAATAAAAATGATTTGCCCCTGATCATCTAGCACCACAAGAAGATTATTGCTATTCTCTAAAATGCAGAGAAGATTATTGATTTCACCATTTAAATCTGATAAAAATTGCTCCTGACTGGCAAATTTTGCTTTATCATTGGGTATAATAGCAAGCTTATTTAATTTGAAAAATAACATTATGTCCACACTTTCAAGGGTGATAATTACCACCAAAAAGATCGTGGCCAAACGCCGAAAAGGTGCCTGAAACTGATTCAGGTCAGATTGCACTATGATCGCCCAATTAACTTCTGGGATGTATTGGTAGGCGGCGATCGCCTTCTTGCCATTGTGGTTTAACCCTATAATGACCCCATTCTGTTTTTGCAGAGCTTGGCGCAGGGCACTATTCCAGTGGGTAGGACTGTCGAGAAGATTGGGACAGGTCTGGGTGTACCAACTATAAAAAATCAAGCAAACCAGATACCCATGGCGGCCTTCCCCAATCATAATTTCATTGTTGCCAATGAGGGGATCGGTGTACAGATAGGAACGTCGGAGAATATTGATTACTTCTTTCCTATCTTGACTTTTTAACAAGGTACTAATCAGAGCAGCGTTATGGGAGGCGATCGCCTCTAGCTTGGTTTGTTGATTTCGTAGACTGATTTTGTAAGCGAGCCAAATTCCCGCACCAAAAGTAATTAGGGCAATAGTCGCCACCTGTAGAATTAACAAGCCCCATCTTTTTCTTTGTCCCACCGCTTTGTTCCACAAACATCTTCAAAGTGGCCTAATCAATCCAGCATAGGAGGTCTGAAAACTCCAAAAACCTTACCACTCCGAAATCATTCTAGCCAATTTATGTTTTAAATTCCCACAGTATGCACAACTAAAATCTCTGCTTGACACGGACGATCGCCATACTATAAACACCCAATCCCCTCTTAGGACTTAAGCTAGAACTATGGCAACAGACTGATTGGCGGCAATGATGGCAAAGAAATCCCCGTGGTAAAATCAAACTTCATGCCGAGTTGGGTATGGAAAGCCAGCGTACTTTAATTTGCACTTGTATTCTAGGCTTAGTTATTGTAACGGGCACTCCCTCATAGCAGAATGTTCAAACCATTGGCCAATTCTTCATGCTACTATCCCTGCGGATTATTAATTTTGCTTTGATTGATTGCTTAGAAATTAACTTCGGGCAAGGCTTAAATGTATTGACGGGGGAAACCGGAGCGGGGAAATCAATTTTGCTTGATGCTATTGATTTGTTGCTAGGGGGGAAGGCCGGGGCTAGGGTTCTGCGTCAGGGTTGTCCCAATGGATCCATTGAGGGAATTTTTAATGCTCCCCCCGCCATTAACCAATGGTTAGTGGCCCAGGCCATTGAACCGTTAGAAGATAACACCATTGCTTGCACCAGGGAATTTAGCAAAAAAGGAAGCTCGTTAAATTCCCGTTCTCGCCTTAATGGGGTGTTGGTAAATCGACAAATTTTGGCAGAATTACGAAGCCAATTGGTGGAAATTACAGCCCAGGGTCAAACTCAACAGTTATTAGATCCAGGGGAACAACGACAATTACTAGATCTATTTGGTGGTCAAGCTTTACTAGAAAAACGCCAGGCAGTGGAGAATGCCTACAAACAATTTACCCAGGCAAAACAAGCTTTAATAGCCAGGCAACAATCGGAACAAAATCGTTTACAACGGTTAGATTTTTTAACTTACCAGTTACAGGAATTGACGGAAGCAGCATTAACCGATGGTGATGAATGGGAATTGTTAATCCAAGAGCAAGAAAAACTTTCCCATGTGGTGGAACTACAGCAATTAAGTTACCAGGCTACTCAACTTTTGTACCAAAGTGAACGGGATGCCCCGGCGATCGCCGATCTGTTGGGGGATGCGGAGGGACAGTTGCAAACCATGGCGGAATTTGACAGTGGCCTTAATCCCTTATTGGAGTTAGTACAAACAGCATTAACCCAAGTAATTGAAGCGGGAAGGCAAGTGCAACGCTACGGCGATAATTTGGAAGCTGACCCAGAGCGGTTGGGGGAAGTGGAAGAAAGATTACAAATATTGAAAAGAATTTCTCGTAAATACGGCCCCAGTTTAACCGAAGCCATTACTTACCAGGAAAAAATTCAAGCTGAATATGACCAATTGACGGACGGAGAACAATCCCTGGCCCAGTTGCAAGAAGCATTGACTGAGGCAGAGCAAAAATTAATCAAGCATTGTGGCCAGTTAACTTTAATCCGACAGAAAACAGCCCAAAAACTGGAAAAAAGATTGGTACAGGAACTTAAACCCTTGGCCATGGAAAAGGTGATTTTCGTTTGTCAATTGGAGTCCACCCCTCCCAGTAGTTTTGGAGCAGAACAGGTAGTATTTTATTTCAGTCCTAATACAGGGGAAAAAATTCAACCTTTAGCGGCCACCGCCTCCGGTGGGGAAATGAGCCGCTTCCTCCTTGCCCTCAAAGCCTGTTTTAGTGACCTATCTCCCCCCAGTCAGACCTTAATTTTCGATGAAATTGATGTGGGGGTATCCGGCAAAGTGGCCCAGGCGATCGCCGACAAACTAGCCCAACTGAGTCAGCGTCAACAACTCCTCTGTGTCACCCATCAACCCTTGGTGGCGGCCCTGGCCGATGTCCATTTCCATGTGGACAAAGTGGTTATTAACGAGAACATTGCCGATCCGGCGAACCCCCAGCTTGATGAAGATTTACGCACCGTTATTCGCATTACCCCCCTCCAATCCGATGGCGATCGCCAACAGGAATTAGCCCAATTAACCGGGGGCCATTCCGCCAAAGAAGCGTTAGCCTTTGCCCAATCCCTACTAGAAAAATCTGCTGCCCGTCGCCAAGCCTCCCAGGTTTAACTGCCACGGGCAAACAAATTGGAGAACAATTTGTCCCCCGCCTCACCGTTGCCCTGATTCCGGTTAACTTTCCTTGTAAGCCTCCATCCCCTCGCAGGAGCAAACTAAATGGCGATCGCCGTAGGTATTGTTAATGCGACCAACGGCGGGCCAGAATTTAAACTGCTTAGTCCAGGGGGCGGGGTAGGCAGCCTGTTCCCGGTCGTAGGCATGGTTCCATTCACCACAGATGAGGGATTGGGCCGTATGGGGGGCATTTTTCAACGGGTTATCAGCGGGATCAATCTCTCCATGGGCGATCGCCTGGGCCTCCTGGTAAATGGCAATCATAGCATCACAAAAACGGTCTAATTCCGCCAGGGATTCACTTTCCGTCGGTTCCACCATCATGGTGCCCAGTACCGGCCAAGACACCGTGGGGGCATGGAAACCAAAATCCATTAGGCGTTTGGCCACATCTTCCACTTCGATAGCCGCTTGCTTCTTGAGGGGGCGCAAATCAAGGATGCATTCATGGGCAACCAAGCCATTGTTACCCTTGAATAAAATGGGGTAATAATCTTCCAACCGCTTGGCCATGTAATTGGCGTTGAGGATGGCCACCTCCGTCGCTTTGGTCAAACCTTGGGGCCCCATCATGGCAATGTACATCCAGGAAATCACCAAAATACTGGCACTGCCGTAGGGGGCGGCGGAAATCATGCCAATGGACTGATCTTCTTCTGGAGTTGCAGCAGACGAATTTAGGCTAGTCTGGGGTAAAAATTCTTCTAAATGGGCCTTAACGCCAATGGGCCCCATACCAGGGCCACCACCGCCGTGGGGAATGCAAAAAGTCTTGTGTAAATTGAGATGGCAGACATCCGCCCCAAAGTCGGCGGGACGACATAACCCCACCTGGGCATTCATATTGGCCCCGTCCATATAAACTTGGCCGCCAAAGCGATGCACAATATCGCAAATTGAGCCGATGGTAGCTTCAAATACCCCATGGGTGGAAGGATAGGTCACCATCAAGGCCGCTAGGCGATCGCCGTACTTTTCTGCTTTCCCCGTCAAATCCTCCACATCGATGTTGCCTTCCCCGTCGCATTTCACCGGCACTACCTGCATGCCGCACATCACCGCACTAGCCGGATTGGTGCCATGGGCAGATTCAGGGATTAAACAGATATTGCGTTGTGCTTCTCCCCGACTGAGGTGATACTGACGGATCACTTGCAAACCGGCATATTCCCCCTGGGAACCGGCATTGGGCTGCAGGGAAATAGCGTCAAAACCGGTGATCTCCCGCAACCAAGCTTCCAACTGGGCAAATAAAATTTGATAACCCTCCGTTTGACCAGCGGGGGCAAAGGGGTGAATTTTGCCAAATTCGGGCCAGGTAACGGGCATCATTTCCGCTGTGGCGTTGAGTTTCATGGTGCAGGAACCCAACGGAATCATAGAAGTGTTTAAGGCTAAATCTTTGCTTTCTAATTGATGGAGATAGCGCAATAACTCCGTTTCTGAATGGTACTGATTAAAAACGGCGTCCTCTAGGTAAGGACTCTGACGGGTTAGATCTGCGGGGAAACGGGTTTTAACTTCCGACCACAGTTCTGCGGGCGTAAAGGGTAAATCATCCTTGCCAGCAAAAATTTGCCACAGATCGAGCAGATCCTGCACTGTCACTGTTTCATCTAAGCTAATGCCCACTTCCCCAGGGGCCAGGGGCCGCAGATTAATCCCCCGCACTTCCGCTGCTTTCAAAATGGCTGGGGCACTCTGTTCCCCTACCCCCACCCGTAGAGTATCGAAGAAGTAATCGTTATTGAGGCTGTAATTTAACCGCTTTAAACCAATCGACAATAGGGCTGTCAACTGGTGAATTCTCAGGGCAATATTTTTTAACCCCGTGGAGCCATGGTAAACCCCATACATGGAAGCCATCACCGCCAGGAGAACTTGGGCAGTACAGATATTGCTGGTGGCCTTGTCCCGACGGATATGTTGTTCCCTGGTTTGCAGAGCTAAGCGGAGAGCGGGATTACCATGGACATCCTTAGAAACCCCCACAATGCGCCCCGGCATTTTCCGTTGATATTCGGCCTTGGTGGCAAAGTAGGCGGCGTGGGGCCCACCGTAGCCCAAGGGAATGCCAAACCGCTGGGTACTGCCCACCGCAATATCGGCCCCCAATTCACCGGGGGGAGTCAGCAAAGTCAGACTGAGGGGGTCGGCGGCCAGGGTAACTAAAGCTTGGTGCTGGTGGGCTTGGTCAATGAAACTGCGGTAATCATAGATGGCCCCATCGGTGGCGGGGTATTGCAGTAAAGCGCCGAAAATGGGCGTGGAGAAGGAAAAGGTGCGGTGATCGCCCACAATCACGTCAATGCCGAGGGGATTAGCTCTAGTTTTAATCACCTCAATGGTTTGGGGATGGCAGTCCTGGGCAACAAAAAAAGCATTAGCTTTGCTTTTACTCACTCCATAACTCAAGGCCATGGCTTCGGCGGCAGCGGTACCCTCATCCAACAGAGAAGCATTGGCGATTTCCAACCCTGTTAAATCCATCACCATGGTTTGAAAATTTAACAGCGCTTCCAAGCGACCCTGGGCAATTTCTGCTTGGTAGGGGGTATAGGCTGTGTACCAACCGGGATTTTCTAAAATGTTCCGTTGAATAACCGGCGGGGTGATGGTGTCGTAATACCCCATGCCAATGTAGGAACGAAAAACTTGATTTTTGGAAGCAATGGATTTCAATTGGGCGATCGCCCCATACTCACCCTGGGAAGCGGGCAGTTTTAAGGACCGGCAGAGACGAATGGCCGGGGGCACCGCTTGGTCAATCAAATCCCCCAATGCATCAAAACCCAACGCCTGGAGCATCTGCTGCTGTTCCGTTTCGCCGGGCCCTAGGTGACGCTCCAAAAAATTATCCGCCGGAGCCAATTTTCCTTCTAGCTGGTTCAGGTCAACGGCGATCGCCTCGGAGGTGGGGACAACAACGGCGGACTCTAGGTTGGGCATAATGGGGGAGTAGGGAAAGGGTGAACGCCTAGACTGGATCTGTCAAAAAATGTTACAGATTGGCTCTAATTAGATACAAAGCTTAACAAATTTTAGTAGGACTAGGGGTCAACATTTTCCAGGCGGGGTAATCCAGATCAAACTTGCCCAATACCTTTAAACTTTCTCCCATTTGCCGATGAATGAAAACTCTATGCAATTTTTTCTTCCCGACCTAAATGCGACCCACCAATGGGGGCAACAATTGGCTCAACGGCTACCCCTGGGCACCATTATTTTGTTGCAGGGGGACTTGGGGGCCGGGAAAACCAGCTTAGTCCAGGGCCTTGGTCGAGGTTTGGGCATTGTAGGGGAAATTGTCAGTCCTACTTTCACCATTGTTAATGAGTATCGGGAAGGCAAGATGCCCCTTTACCATCTGGATTTGTATCGGCTTAATTCCCTTGAAGTCGAATATTTATACCCAGAACAATATTGGCAGGGGGAAGATTTTCCCTTGGGTATTACCGCTGTGGAGTGGCCGGAAAGACTCCCCCAACTACCAAACCAATATTTACAAATTGAACTGTGTCACCAAGGGGAAGGGCGGGCCATCACCCTGACAGCCCAGGACTGGGCCATGGACTTAAAGAATTTGTTACTCCCTAGTTAAAACACGTTAAAACGCTGTAGCTCCGTGGCAATTAACTGGGCCAGTAATGGTTGGGGTCCTAGGGGTTCTCCCAATTTAAGGCGGAGCTGACCATGGACCGATTGGAGTTGCTCCTGCTCTTGCCTGATTAGATCTGTCAATCCCCCAGCAAATAAAAAGTAAGGCAAAATCACCACTTCCCCCGCTGTCTTAATTTCCCCCAGGACAGTATCCAAACTGACGCCCCCTTTCCAATAGGCCGCCCTGGCCCCTAATTTTTCCGCCACAGTGGCGATCGCCAAATTACCACCGGCCCGTTTACTGCCGTGGGCTAATAAAATTCTTTCGGCCTGGGGTTGGTTTTGGTACTGGGTAAAACACTTATCTAGCAGAGCGGGTAGCCAGGGGTAAACCCCTAAAATTGGTAAGCAATCAATGGAGATGCTATTGCCCAATAGGGCCTGGGCTTGGGCAATTTCCCGGGGTAAATCTTCGCAGGTATGCACCCCCATGAGTAGGAAAAGGGGCATAATGGCAATTTTTTTCACCCCTTGGGGAATCAAATCCCTAGCAAGGTTGACCAATTGTTGATGGAGGGGCAGGGCTTGGGCTTCCAAACTGGCGCTAAATACCTGGGCTGGGGACTGGGAACTATTGTCCTGGCTAACAGTGGTCAAAGATCCTCCAGGATAACGCCCCAAAGTTGCCATGCCATGGCGCTTGATCAGGGCCTTTTTTCCTGCGGCGGAACGGGGGCGCAAAAACTGACCCACTAGATAAGTTAGGCGATCGAGGGCGATCTGGGGACGGGGATCACGGCTACCGTGGGCAACCAACAGATAGGCGGTGGACAAAGCTTATTGGGGGGTAAATGGGCCTTAGCTTCATATATCTTAATCAACATTTTCCTGTCCTGGGGTGGCGATTTTAACCAAATTCCGCCCTATCTTCCTCCGAAAACTGCAATTTCCAACCCAATTTACCCCGGCCATGGCGCCCTGCGTAGCAAATCTCTCGGCGATCGCCGGAGGGAGGCTGTGGCAAAGGGAACTTACAATGGCATGATAGTTATACCACTCAATCTTTCGGTAAACCATAGCAATTAAATTTTATGGGGTTTGCGGATCTGTCGATTCAGTCCATTGCCACGGAGTACGATCTGACTGTGCAATCGGTCTTTGACCTGTGCGACCAACTCGGCATAGCCTACAAAAACCAAGAAACTAATCTGGCCCTGGAGGATGCGAAGGCGGTAATTATGCAAATTTTGCACCGTCAACAATCAGCCGCCGGGGAAGGGGACAATTTCTAGTTCCCAACAATGTCAGACCATTGCTATGGCCCCTATCACCATACTGACCGATCAAAAACCCTCGATTTTCTTGGCACACTTGATTAAAACCCTATTTTAAAAAAAAGATTGAGAATTGACCGATTACCTTTCTCACCCCTTATACCAACAGTTTGAGGAGAACCTTTGTGAAACGCTTTTTTCTGGTGGCGATCGCCTCTGTCCTATTTTTGTTTAATACCATGGCTGGCAGTGCCAATGCGGTGGAGTTGACCGAAAGCACCCGCACCATTGCCCTAGATGAGGCCGGTGGCACCACAACTTTAACCGCCCGCCAGTTCACCAACGGCCAAAAGATTTTTGTGGACACCTGTACCCAATGTCACCTCCAGGGTAAAACCAAAACTAACAATAACGTCAGTTTAGGGTTGGTAGACTTGGCCGGTGCTGAGCCCCGTCGGGATAACGTCCTGGCCTTGGTGGAATATCTCAAAAATCCCAAGAGTTATGACGGTGAAGATGACTATTCGGAATTACACCCCAATATTTCCCGTCCTGACATTTACCCAGAAATGAGAAACTACACCGAAGATGACATCTTTGATGTGGCTGGTTACACCCTTATTGCTCCCAAATTGGATGAACGGTGGGGTGGCACCATCTACTTCTAGAAAAATACAGAAGTAAACCATCAAACTCCATAAAAATAAGTTAGATCTCCCCTCGACTCTGAGTTGGAGGTCTTTTTTCATTGGGAACTAAGTTAAAACCTTTTCGAAAGGCTTTAATAATTTGTCCTCTTTGATCAAATTTAATTTCTAAATAACTTGAAAAGAACCATGAATCAAATTATCTATTTAGCAAATTTTGTTACTGCTTTTTTAACTTGTATGTCATTAATCCTATGGGAAAAGAATCCCAGTCTTGCCAGTCAGCTAAATATGACGATCAACACAAAAAATCCAATTTATCTAGCTAAAAACATTGACTGTGGAAAACATTTCCGTGATCTGGGAGTCCAAGGCTCAATTTTAGTCGTTGACCAAGAAAATAAGCAAATCTTAGCCCATAATCCCCAAAGAAATGAAACCTATTTTCCTGTGGCATCCACCTTTAAAATTCTCAATTCCCTCATTGCTGTGGAAAGCGGCGTTATTCAAGACGAAATTTCTGTCCTAACCTGGGATGGCATTGAGAGAGAATTGCCCCAATGGAATCGGGATTTGAATTTACGGGAAGCTTTTAAGATTTCTGCGGTTTGGTTTTATCAAGTGCTAGCCCGTAGGGTTGGCCATGCAAGGATGGAAGCATGGATTACTAAAGTTGGTTACGGTAATCAACAAATTGGGACAGAAGAGAATATTGATCAATTTTGGTTAAATGGAACATTGCAAGCTACCCCCCAAGAACAGATACAGCTTTTACGTCGTCTCCATGGTAACCAACTGCCTTTTTCAGAGCGGACAGTTGCCATTGTCAAAGATATTATGATCACAGAAAAAACTCCAGAATATATCATCCGGGCTAAGACTGGTTGGTTTGGTTTTGGTGATTATTCCCGGCCTAACATTGGTTGGTACTTCGGTTATGTAGAAAAAGAAGACAATGTTTACTTTTTTGCCACCAATATTGATATTCACGCTGAAAATGATGGCCCAGCTCGCCTGCAGTTAACCCGCCGCTGTTTAACTGATTTAGCTATACTCTGACTAGCTTTTGGGAAATTTTTTCTCGCCTAGCTGGGGCTTATGTATGGACTTTAATCTTAAACGTCGCCGCCTGTTGGCCCTATTAGCTGCCTCCGCTTGGTTCGGGAGCCGCAAAAGCAAAAGTTTGGCCTCTCCGGCGATCGCCGACAATGGGGGGACTGCATTAGGTCCAGCGGCGGAAATTCTGGCTATTTTGGCAGAATCAAAGCAAGAATATGACCTTTCTGCTTTGTTATGCGGTATTTGGCAGGGAGAAAAAACAATCATCTCCACGGCGATCGGTAATTCCCAAACTAATGT
Organism: Synechocystis salina LEGE 00031; assembly: GCF_015207985.1. Taxonomy (GTDB): domain Bacteria; phylum Cyanobacteriota; class Cyanobacteriia; order Cyanobacteriales; family Microcystaceae; genus Synechocystis; species Synechocystis salina. Next base: position 48,934 of record NZ_JADEVV010000002.1, read on the forward strand.
GCCTGCTACCACTGCTATGCATCTCCGGGCTGGGGGAGTTACCATAACTTGCATTTGCTTGGTGCTATTGAGATTGGTGGACCGGGGACTGGTCAATTTAGATGATTTGGTGGCCCGTTGGTGGCCAAAGTTACCAAGGGCAAAAACAGTCACCCTCCAACAATTAGCCAATTCCACCTCCGGCTATGCAGACTTTGAGCAGGACCAGACTTTCATCGACGCCAACAATTACAATCCTTTCCGTCAGTGGCAAACCCAGGAATTGCTAGACATTGCCTTTGCCACTCCCCTCCTGTACGAACCGGGGGAAAGCTGGAATTATTCCCACACAAATTTTGTTGTTTTGGGGGAATTGCTCCAAAGGATCACGGGGCAACCCATGGATAAATTACTGGAGCAGGAAATTTTTGCGCCCCTGGGTTTGGGGCACAGTAGTTATCCCCATAGCAGTGAAATTCCGCCGCCGGTCTTACACGCGTTTAGTCAAGATCGGGACGTTTTTGAAGACTCCACTTACTGGAACCCTTCCTGGACTTCCTTCTCTGGAATGATGATTTCGACTCTAGGAGATCTCAGTATGCTGGCCTTGGCGATCGCCAAAGGTTCCTTGCTATCCCCCCAAGGCATTCAAGCTCAAATTGCTCCCACCACTGTGGGTTTGAGCACAAATAGGGCCGACCTCTACTATGGTCTGGGCATTGTTTACGCCAATGGTTGGTTGGTACAAAATCCCCGCTTTGGTGGCTATAATTTATTTCTCGCCGCCCTGCCGTCCCAATCCTTAGCCATGGTAGTGGCCACCACCATCGGACTTAATTCCTCTGATGAAGCCCACAGCACGTTGATTGCTAGAAAGTTGGTGCAATCTTTAAACCCAAATCAGCCTATACCCAACTTTGGCTAGAAAAACCCCCCTAGAAAAAACGACCCACAACGAAAACATAATCGCCGTCGGGGCCGTATCTCCACAAGTATTCGGGTTGCGACTGGCTATTGATCTATTGATCAGCACCGGCAACCCCAAGTTGTTTAATCGAGATTTGACTATTTAATAAACAACATTTCCTGGTAGGTGGGCAGGGGCCAGTAACTATCTGCAACTTCTGCTTCAATGCCGTCGGCATAAACTCGAACTTCATCCATTAAAGGACGTAGGGTTTGGGCATAGTATTGCATTTCTTCCTCCGTTGAAGCAAAGCCATGTTTTTCATAGGCACTGCTCAATTTATCAACGGTGGAGATCATTTTGTTGGCTAATTCGGCAATGGTTTTGGCACTGCTTTTATCCAGGTCAATACCCATGCTGCCCAGGCTAGCGATGGTGCCAGAAAGCTTCGACAGGTATTCGATCGCCGCGGGGTAAATCAAGGTTTTGGCGATGCTGATGACGAGTTTTACTTCTACGTCGATGGACTTAATGTATTGCTCGGCATAGACCTCAAAGCGGCTTTCCAATTCCACTGGGGTCAACACACCGGTTTTTTCAAACAACTCCTCGATGTATTTTTCCTTGAGCACTGGTAGGGCATCGGCGGTGGTGCGGAGGTTAGCCAGACCCCGTTCTTCCACAGCCATTTTATGCCATTCTTCGGAATAACCATTGCCACCAAAAATCACCTGGCCATGGCTTTCCATAATTTCCTTGAGTACCGTCAAGATAGCGGTCTCCAGTTCCAATCCCTTGCTCAATTCGGCCTCCAGGCGATCGCCAACCCAGGTCAGGGACTCTGCCAACATGGTGTTGAGCACAATCAGGGGGCCAGAAACGGACTGGCTAGAACCCACCGCCCGAAATTCAAAGCGGTTGCCAGTGAAAGCAAAGGGAGAAGTCCGGTTCCGATCGCCGGCATCTTTGGTCAAGTCGGGCAATACATCAACCCCCAGGTCCATCACGCCTTTTTTCTTGGAGTCTTTCACACTGCCGGTTTTGATTTGTTCAAAAACCTCTTCCAACTGGGTGCCCAGGTAAACGGATATGATGGCCGGAGGTGCTTCGTTGGCCCCCAAACGATGGTCATTACTAGCCGTGGCGATCGCCGCCCGCATTAGAGGGCCATACTTATGGACACCCCGGATTACGGCACCGCAAAAGACCAGAAACTGGGCATTGTCATGGGGAGAATCGCCGGGATCGAGCAAATTCCCCTGGGTGGAGTTGCCCACGGACCAGTTGACATGCTTACCGGAACCATTGATGCCAGCAAAGGGCTTTTCGTGCAATAGACAGACAAAGCCGTGTTTTTTGGCGGTATTTTTCAACACCGTCATTAATAACTGTTGGTGGTCACTGGCTACGTTAGCCGCTTCAAAAAAGGGCGCAATTTCAAATTGACCAGGGGCAACTTCGTTATGGCGGGTTTTGGCGGGAATGCCCAATTTATAAAGGGTTTCCTCCACGTCCTGCATAAAGACCTGCACCCGTTCGGGAATGGCGCCAAAATAGTGGTCGTCAAATTCTTGGCCCTTGGCGGGGGCCTTGCCAAATAAAGTCCGACCGGCTAAGAGTAAATCGGGACGTTGGCTAGCAAAATTGGCATCAACGAGGAAATATTCCTGCTCCGCCCCACAACTGGAATTGACATGGGCTATATTTTCGTTGCCTAAAAGTTTGAGCACCTTATTGGCCGCTTTATCCATGGCGGCAATGGAACGCAACAAAGGCACTTTTTTGTCCAATGCTTCCCCGGTCCAGGAAACAAATACCGTAGGAATACAGAGGGTAGAACCATTATCTGTTTCCATAATGTAGGCGGGACTAGTTACATCCCATCCCGTGTAGCCCCTAGCTTCGAAGGTATCCCGAATGCCACCGTTGGGGAAAGAAGATCCGTCCGGTTCCCCCTGCACCAAAACTTTGCCGGAAAACTCCGAGATAACATTGCCATCCCCTTGCACGGAAATAAAGCCATCATGCTTTTCCGCCGAGAGGTTAGTCATGGGGTAGAAAACGTGGGCGTAATATAAAGCCCCTTTGCCCATAGCCCAATCCCGCATGGCCGTGGCCACTGCATCGGCGATCGTGGGATCCAGCTTTTCCCCCGTTACAATGGTATTTTTAATGGATTTGAAGACGTTTTTAGGTAGGCTCGCCTGCATCTTGGTTAGATTGAAAACGTTCTCGGCCCACATGTCTTCCAGCCGAGGTACAGTTTTGCAGGGAGCCGTAGGTCGGTTAACGATCTTGTTAATTGATTGGGTGCGGGCGGCGTTTCCAGTCATGGACGAAATCTCTATTTCAGAATTTACAGACCCCCCAATCATACGCAAGATGATTTTTTAAAATAGACAATATAGATACAAAAACAAAGACCCCTTCCTTATCCTCCCAAGGAGAAATGAAAGCGGGCCGGTGCCATGGGGCCATAATATAAAAAAAATTACAAACAAATGGCTTTGCCTAAGGGCAAATTAGAAAAATTTCCAGAGCATGTTTTATCAAGAAAAACTAGCCCCCCCTAGTAGCGATTAACGGACTCTCCCCGACTGCGGGAACGACGTACAGGGGCAGGACCAGCAGAGGAACGACGGCGGCGCAGGGGGGTTGATTTCCCAATGGAATCGGTGGCGTATATTTCTAGGAAGGCCGACTGTTGCACCTGGTCGGCGGCAGTGGTGAGCAGGGTGCGAATGGTTTGCAAACTCCGTCCCCCCCGGCCGATGAGTCTTTCCCGGTCTTCGTCCCCTAGGGCTAACCGAATCCAAACCCGGCTATTTTGTCGAAACACCTCGCAGTCCACCTTCAGGTCATCGGGTTTTTCCAAAAAGGGGCGGACAAGAAACTTGACCAATTCAACGTAGTTTAGGGTAGTCACAGGGGGCAAACGTTGGTAAACACCACGGAAAAAACCGGTACTAAGCTTTTAGCTGTTCAAAAACCTGGGCTTTGGTCAAAATGGAGCGGACGGTTTCGGTGGGTTGGGCCCCTTCTTTCAATCTTTTGACGATCGCCGGTACGTCAAGACGAGTTTCATCGGTGCGGGGATTGTAGAAACCTAATTCTTCCAGGGGGCGGCCATCCCGACGGCTGGTGCTGTGCATGGCGACGATCCGATAGCTCACTTCACGTTTCTTGCCAAAGCGTTTCAGGCGGAGTTTAATCATACTAACTAAAAATAGATTGGGAAAAATTTCGCGTTTATCATTCTAACCTATTTTTTGGGGCCAGAAATTTTCGGGGCGTAAATTGCCAGGGGCCCCATCCCACCGCCGCAGATAGCCATGGGAACAGAGCTTGCCCAACGGGGTCAAGGATCCTGGGCCTTCCCCTGGGGACAAACTGGCTCCAGAGCACAGACAGTCGGGATGTTTTCTTCTATGATTGATGGTTGTCGTTAGCCACTCCCCACCGACTTTATCCCCGGCCTACCGGATTCATATCCCTAAAAATTGAATGTTTTCCTCTTCTGTTGAGCTGGAACTTTTTTTCATCTTCGTTTTGGTGGTGTTAAATGGAGTTTTTTCCGGCTCGGAAATTGCCATCGTCTCAGCTCGTAAGATTCGTTTGGAACAGTTGGCAAAGCGGGGTAATCGCAAAGCAAAGCTGGCACTGAAGCTGGCCACAGCCCCCAATAATTTTTTGTCGGCGGTGCAGATTGGCATTACCCTGATTGGCATTTTGAGTGGTGCGGTGGGGGGCGCAACGGTGGCCCTGCGGCTGGCGGATTTTCTCAACAATATTCCCCTACTGGCTCCCTACGCCAGTCCCCTCAGCATTTTTCTGTTGGTGAGTTTTATTACCTATCTATCCCTGGTGGTGGGGGAATTGGTGCCCAAGCGCATCGCGCTCAGTCATCCCGAACAAATTGCCTGTGGCGTGGCGCCAGCGATGCATTTGGTGGCTAAGCTCACCGCCCCCTTCGTATATCTTTTGGGGCTTTCCACTGATGCGGTATTGCGGCTATTTGGCATCACTAGTAGGGAAGTTAGCCCGATCACGGAAGAGGAAATTCGGGTCATGATCGAACAAGGTGCCCAGGCCGGCATGATCGATGAAGCGGAACAGGAAATGGTGGAAAGGGTTTTTCGTTTGGGGGACCGCCCCGTTAAAACTTTGATGACTCCCCGCACGGCGATCGCCTGGCTAGATGTGGAGTCAGATTGGGAAGAAAATCAACAGGAAATCCTCGATACTCCCTATTCTCGCTTTCCGGTGGGTAGGGATAGCCTGGACGAATGTTTAGGATTTGTGCGGGTAAAGGATATTCTCAATAGCCAATGGTCTGGGCAAAAAATCAATCTGGAAGAAATTGTTCAGCCTCCCTTATTTGTGGCGGAAAATACCCGTTCCCTCAACGTTTTGGAAATGTTCCGGGCTTCCGGTATCCACCTGGCCCTAATTACGGATGAATATGGCGGTATCGAAGGATTGGTCACCCTCAATGACCTGATCGAGGCGATCGTGGGCAGCATTCCCAATGACGACGAAATTCAAGAGCCCCAAATCATTCAACGGGAAGATGGTTCCTACCTGCTCGATGGCCTACTGCCCATTGACGAATTTAAGGAAATTTTCGATATTGAAACCCTCTCCAACGAAGAGGAAGGCCACTACCATACCCTAGGGGGCTTTGTGATTGAAAGCCTGGGTAAAATTCCCCAATCAGGGGAACATTTTGTTTCCGATACCCTACGGGTGGAAGTGGTGGATATGGACGGTATCCGCATTGATAAGGTGCTAGTTAGTCAATTACCAGAGGATTCTTCTACAACGGAAGAAGAGCCTGAAACAGATGATTAAAATTGCCTTTCTGCATAAATCACAAAATCATCAATAACATATTTACTGGGATTTTTATAGTTAAGATATTCCCATTTTAATTTATCCATTTGTGGTTGTTCTGGAAGATTACCTAGGATAAATTGTTTAAAATTCTCCTTACTGCTAGCTCGCTTGCCGGTTGAAGTCAAGTACTTGTAAAAGATTAGTCGCAGACCGAGAGAGTCTAAAAACGTATCAATTAAGTACCGTTCTTTATCTATGTTTTCATCAGCATAGGTGTCAAACATTTTATAAAACTTGTTTCCCTGAATAACCAACAAAACCCTACCGTCTGATCGCAAACATTGCTTAAAAATTGATCGATAAATATCGAAGGATTTACTTCTATCTTCCCCTTGATAGAAAAAACAATGGGCAATAATAATTAAATCGAAGAATCCCCTAGGTAACTTAGAGAAGTAATTGTCATAATCGAAGATGCTGACTGTATTAAATTGATAAAAAATATTGGGTGGCAATTGAAGACTATCAAGATATTGACGCCAAAACTGCAGCCCCCTATACTGCAAATTTCGTTGTTTTTCTAGGGAGTAATAGGAACAGGTAAAATCAGCAATTCCTTGATAATCAGTCAAAGATTCTAAAAAGAGGGATAGACCAAACAGCATCGTAGCGGGGCCGGCAGCAATGTCAAGAATTTTAAGATTTCGATTTAATTGACCAGATTGATAGATAAAAAAATAGGCGAGATAACTACAATAAACGTTGTCCAAAAAATATTTGATAAAATAAACATGGGGACTAAAAGCCTTATCATAGGTTGGATCAATTCCTTTCTTTAGTCCATTTAAATCTCGATAAGCCTCTTTGATTTTTTGCTTAACTTGATTTTTATCCAAGTCGACGGCATCAATGATTTGTTCTAAAAACATCACTAATTCAGCCTCTAATTTCGTAAAAACATACTCGTCAATTCCCGTACATTCTATTTTGTAGCCATCGTGATCAATTAAATGAAAAGCCCTATTAATTTTTTGTATTAACTGTTGTTGTGCGGTAAATTTTTGCCTAGCTATAGTGGCAGTAGATTCGGGCAAATAATCACTATTTTGCTTGGTTTGTTCCTGGCTTTCCAAGAATAATTTTTCCAACAAAGTTAATTTATATCCCTGTTTTTTCCTTGCTAAAATTAAATGTTGAGCTAATTTGCGATTTCCTTTGATAATTTCCGCTTTTATAATCTGCAATTGCCATAAACTTTTAACAAATTGAATCGGGTTAATCATAACCAAATCCTTCCCTACCTTCAAAAATTTCTACGCCATAGTATTGCTTGATCAATTCTAGTCTGTTGAGCAGATTACGGTAATTCTCATTTTCGTTTTGATACCACCACTCATATTTTCTTTTTAATTCTATTGCCTTGGCAGGAGTGGATGCTTTTAAGGATTGATTTTGACTGCTGTGAAATGGCTGTATAACTATTCTATCAACCGTGACTAATTGTTCAATAAATTTTGCTAAATCTTCATCGTAGGAAGGCAACAGGGGGGTCATCGTAATGGCGAATTTGATTTTATAATCGTCGTCAGAAGGAAGTTGATGCCTAAGTTTTTCCACCGTCTGTAGGCGAGCTTTAACACTGGGAGAACGGCTTTCAAAATCTTTTCTTACTCTTTCACTAGCAGTGGGAATGCTGATATTAATTCTTAGGTTATGAAATTGACGTAAAAGGTCAATATCTCTCACAACCATGGGACTGCGAGTTTGTAAAACTAACACAGGTTGATACTTAATTAAGACCTGTAGAATTTTCCTGGTGATCTGTGCTTTTTGCTCAATGGGTTGATAAGGATCTGTTACACTGCTCATATAGATCCGAATCGGACGATCGTATTTTTTGCTAATTCGCTCTAGTTCATTTACTAATAATTCTGCTGAATTTTCTTTTACCATTACCCAGTCTCCCCAATTAGCCTTTAGTTGAGCGTTAGGACTAAAGGCAGAAGCGTAGCAATAGTTACAACCAAACTGGCAACCGCGATAGGGATTAAGAGTAAAATCATAATCCTGGATAAAACCAGTGGCTTTATTGAGGAGAGATTTAGCTTGGTTAATGGTGACTTGCAAAGCTTTTCCCTCAAATAATTTGCAGTTTTTGCAAGGGTAGTTGAAAGCGGTGAAGTTAAAATCACCCCCACCGCCTCAACTAGGCACTCTAGAACCCCACGACAATGACTCAGTCAGGGTTTGGACTAGCTGCCAACGGGTAGTAACTGAAAGAGGATGGAGTTGATCAATCCCAGCAAAATGGCTCCAATGAGGGCGCTCCAAAAACCCCAACGGAGACTAAATCCTTCCACAAAGGCGGCCGCCAGAGCAAAGATGATGGCATTGACTACGGTGTAGAACAACCCAAAGGTGAGAAAAATTAGGGGAAAGGTAAAAAATGTCAGTACTGGGCGCACTAAGGCATTGAGCAAACCGATAACCACTGCGGAAATAAGCGCTTTTTTAAAGCTGGAAATTTCTACCCCCGTTGGCAGTTGGGCAATAATCAGGAGGCTAACCGAGGTGACAATCCAGACGATAAGCAGTTGTAACATTTTCCCTCCGTTGGTAATTACAATCAAAAACTAGAACAATGTCCCCATCTTAAACGTTGGCCGCAATGGTTGACTGGTCGGTTTACCGCGGGTAATGGAGCAGGCTTGATCGCCAGTGGGGACAAAATGATTGAACGGTGACAGTTTTGCTAGCGGTGTCTGGGGAGAATGGAGAAAATGAAATGGCTGGGTTAGCGAGGGGCTGTTTGGTGAGTTTGATCAGTTCCAGCGGCCCTGGGACAGGGCTTCTCGTTGGCGACGTTTTTTTGTTCAGGTTCCCATTTTTTTAGGACGTTATGAAACCGCACATCGTCGTTTGTGGGCTGGGACAAACGGGTTATCGAATTTTTAGCTTGCTTAAACAACAGGGAGCGGAGGTGATTGGCATTTCCGATCGCCCCATAGCAGGGGAAAATCCCAGCAATATTGTGGTGGGGGAACTGAGGTCCACCGCGACTCTGACTAAGGCCGCCATCCACACCGCCCAAACCCTAGTGCTAGCCACCAGTGACGACGCCCTCAATTTGGCTATCCTGACCCAGGCCCGCATTCTCAATCCCCGCATTCGCATTGTTAATCGTTTGTTTAACCATGCTCTGGGCAAACGTTTAGACACCACCCTCCCAGACCACGTTAGTTTAAGTGTTTCTGCCCTGGCGGCCCCGATTTTTTCCTTTGCGGCTTTGGGTAATCAGGCGATCGGGCAATTGCGTTTGTTTGACCAGACTTGGCCTATCCAAGAAATTATCATTGACCAAGACCATCCCTGGTTCAATTTACCCCTGGCAGATTTATGGGACGACCCCAGTCGGATGTTGATCTATTATCTGCCGGCCCATAGTGAAACGAATTTAATCGGCGCAGTGGTGGATGGGCTAACTTTGCAAGCTGGGGATCATTTGATTGTGGGGCAAAAACCCCAACCCAAGGCCAAACGGCGATCGCCTTGGCGCAAATTTTCCAAACTGATTACCAATCTACGGGAATATCAGCGCTACGTCCAACAGGTGATGTGGGTGATTTTATTCCTATTGTTGATGATTTTTCTGGCCACATTCACCTACGTTTCCATTGACCAACACATTGCTCCGGTGGACGCGTTGTATTTTTCCGTCGGTATGATTACCGGGGCCGGTGGCAAGGAAGAAGTGGCGGAAAAGTCCCCCGATATTATCAAAGTGTTCACAGCGGTGATGATGATCGCTGGGGCAGGGGTAATTGGCATTTGCTATGCCCTGCTGAACGATTTCATCCTTGGCAGTCGCTTTAGTCAGTTTTTGGATGCGGCCAAGTTACCTGATCGCCATCACATCATCATTTGTGGGCTGGGGGGAGTGAGCATGGCCATTATTGAAGAGTTAATCCACCAGGGCCATGAAATTGTGGTGATCGAAAAAGATACGGATAATCGTTTCTTGCATACGGCCCGTTCCCTGGGGGTGCCAGTAATTGTAGAAGATGCCCGCCTAGAAAGAAGTTTAGCCTGCGCCAATATCAACCGAGCCGAAGCCATTGTGGTGGCCACCAGTAATGATACGGTGAACTTGGAAATTGGTCTGACCGCCAAGGCGATCGCCCCTAGTTTGCCGGTGGTGTTGCGCTGTCAGGATGCCCAGTTTAGCTTGTCCCTCCAGGACGTATTTGAATTTGAAACGGTGCTCTGCCCAGCGGAATTGGCCACCTATTCCTTTGCGGCGGCGGCCCTGGGGGGCAAAATTTTGGGCAACGGCATGACCGACGATCTGCTTTGGGTAGCCCTAGCAACGTTAATTACCCCTAACCATCCCTTTGCTGAGCAATTGGTGAAAATTGCGGCTCACAAATCAGATTTCGTCCCCCTTTATCTAGAACGGGGCGGTAAAACCATCCATAGCTGGGAATTGTTGGGTACCCATCTCACCTCCGGCGATGTATTGTATCTAACCATGCCCGCCACTGCCCTGGAGCAACTTTGGCGATCGCCCCATGCCACCGCCGATCCCCTGGACTCTTTTTTGGTTTAGCATGGGTGGAATAGAATTTTTGCCTGGGCTAATAGTGATCAAAAAAGAACATTTTGCCTATGTTTGATATTTTTAAATTAGACGACAGCAGAGGGTGATTTTTGTCGAAAAGTTAAAGCAAAAAAAAGCAACATAAGTTTAACTTGTAGCTAAATTTTACTGGCAAATAATACTAGAAAAGGATGAATGGAGCCAACAGCTTCACTTTATTGTTTAGTTACTGTGGTGGTTGACTAGCATCTGTTCAGGAAGACTTCGTCATTCTCCTCAAGATATGTTTAAATAATCCTCTCACTACTCAATTTTGAGAAAAAACCCTATACAATTTCTCTCTTCTTGCTGGAGCTTGAACGGGTTGATGGGGAGCAGGCGATAACTTTGTCAACGGTCTGCTATTTTGAGTAAATTTTTAGATTCCCTCGGTGCTGGAGTTTTTTTGGTAGTTAATAGCGGTATAATGTGGGAGTTTTTTATCTATTTAAAATTTATAAATGTTAACAGCGGAAAGAATTAAATTTACCCAGAAGCGGGGGTTTCGTCGGGTACTAAACCAACGGGTTGATGCCTACTTTGCCGAGCATGGCCTGACCCAAAGGGATAACCCCGCCATGTATCTGAAAACCCTGATCATCGTGCTCTGGTTGTTTTCCGCTTGGGTCTTTGTGCTTTTTGCTCCAGTTATTTTTCCGGTACGCCTCCTCGGTTGTGTGGTTTTGGCGATCGCCGTGGCGGCCTTTTCCTTCAATGTCGGCCATGATGCCAACCACAACGCCTATTCCTCTAATCCCTACGTGAATCGGGCCTTGGGCCTGACCTACGACTTTGTCGGGTTATCCAGTTTTCTTTGGCGCTATCGTCATAACTATTTGCACCACACCTACACCAATATCCTCGGCCACGACGTGGAAATCCATGGGGATGGAGCAGTACGCATGAGTCCTGAACAGGAACATTTTAGTATTTATCGCTTCCAGCAATTTTATATTTGGGGACTGTATCTTTTTATTCCTTTTTATTGGTTTCTCTACGACGTTTACCTTGTGCTTAATAAAGGTAAATACCATGACCATAAAATCCCCCCTTTTCAGCCCCTGGAATTAGTTAGCCTGCTAGGAATTAAACTATTGTGGTTAGGCTACGTTTTCGGTTTACCCCTGGCCCTAGGTTTTTCCATTCCGGAAGTATTAATTGGTGCTTCCGTCACCTATATGACCTACGGCATTGTGGTTTGTACCATCTTTATGCTAGCCCATGTGTTGGAATCCACCGAATTTTTAACCCCCGATGATGAATCCGGCGCCATTGATGACGAGTGGGCTATTTGTCAAATTCGCACCACGGCCAACTTTGCCACCACTAATCCCTTTTGGAACTGGTTTTGTGGCGGTTTAAATCACCAAGTCACCCACCACCTTTTCCCCAATATTTGTCATATTCACTATCCCCAGCTAGAAAATATCATTAAGGATGTTTGCCAAGAATTTGATGTGGAGTACAAAGTTTATCCCACCTTCAGAGCGGCGATCGCCTCTAATTATCGTTGGCTAGAAGCCATGGGCAAAGCATCATGACCTTCCCCGGGGATTGAGGGAGAAGACAAAATCCCTCAGAAATCTATGATTGAAGCCTTTCTGTTGCCCGCCGACCAAATCCCCAATACCGACCAACTGGCCATGTTTGCGCTGCTCCAAACCCACTTTGAGGGAGTCCATTGGACGCAATTTCAAGCCGACCTAGGGGGTAAGGATTGGGTGATTTTACTCAAATTGGCTGGGGTGTTGAAAGGCTTCACTACCTTTTGCTTCTACCCGGCCCAGCGGCAAGGACAAATCGTCAGAATTGTCTATTCCGGCGATACCATTACTGATCCGTCCATGTGGTCTAACCCAGCCCTGGCTAAGGCTTGGACAAAGGCCATGCAAATTCTCCATGGAGCAAAACCGGAAAAACTGTATTGGCTCCTGATTTCCTCCGGTTACCGCACCTATCGGTTTTTGAGCATTTTTGCCAAGGAATTCTATCCCCATTATCTCCACCCCACTCCACCGCCTGTACAAGATTTTATTGACCAACTAGCCCGGGAAAAATTCCAAGCTAACTACGATCCCAGTGTGGGCATTGTGCGTTTACCCCAGCCCCAAGTATTAACCCCTAACCTGCGCCAGGTACCCATGGAAAAATTAGGCGATCGCCATGTGGAGTTCTTTTTGCAAAAAAATCCTGGCCATGGGCAGGGGGATGAATTGGTTTGTTTGGCCGAAGTGTCAACGGAAAATTTGACCAAAGCGGGGCTAAGAATTTGGCATTCCAGCTATGCTGTAAATATCTTGAGCTAATTGGTCTGACCACTGTGGTTTTCCTGCCCAAACCGCAATCCGCCAAAGTTTTTAATCAGCCCCAGCGCTTTGTAGCCGGTTGGTATTGGTTACTGCCCTCTAAACAATTAAAACGGGGCCAGGTTAAAGCCGTATTTTTATTGGGCAAAGATTTGGCGGTTTATCGCACTGACAGCGGCCGAGTGGTGGCGGTGGATGCCCATTGTCCCCACATGGGGGCCCATTTAGCGGAGGGCAAAGTGGAAGGGGAAAGTCTGCGTTGTTTTTTCCACAATTGGCGGTTCAATCACGATGGACAATGCGTGGAAGTACCCTGTTTAGGGAAATCATTGCCGCTAAAAATTACTACCTGGCCAGTGACCGAAGCCTATGGTTTAATTTGGCTCTGGACTGGGACTGAACCTAGTCAAACCTTGCCTGTGCCGCCGGAGTTAGCTGCTCAAAAAGTGGCCAGTACCTTGGGTAAAAATTTTACAAAAGCCTGTCATCCCAATGTGGTGATGGTTAATGCCATTGATGCCCACCATTTCAATACGGTGCATAATTTCCCGGTGGAGATCAACTTCAAAGCCGAGATTATTAATCAAAACATGATTAATTTTACCAACACCACCCAGGGAGGCAATGATTCCCTTTTGGTGCGTTTAATTAAACCATTTTACCGAGAAGCGGGCACCTATAATTTATCCTATTGGTTTGGCAGTACGGGCACAGTAACTTTGGGGCCAGACTTTTTGCATTTCTACATTATGTTTACCCTGCGCTTAGGGCAAAAGGGGCAAACGGAAGGGCAAACAATTTTGTTAACCAAGCATCGCCCTGGGCTGTGGGGCTGGTTATTTAATGGCATTATTCTTTGGCTAACCAATCTGGTGGGCAACTATTTTGCAAAGGGAGATACTAAGATTTTTGAGACCATTAAATTTGCGCTCAAAACTCCCCTGGCAGAGGATAGATCAATTCTTGAATTTATCCACCACCTGGAAAAGCAACTAGTCCTCCATTGGGAAACTTGGCAACCAATAGATGAGGAAAAATTGCCCTCTGCCCCGGCAGTAACTAACCACAATGGAGGGGTAAAAATCCATGACCCAATCCATTAGCGGCTTTATGCTCCCCTCGATTTCCTCCGGCGATCGCCTGCAGCGAATTCTCAATTCAGCCCTGAACCGACCAGGGGAGAAGGAAAGTGTTGACCATGGCCAGCCATTATATTGGCCCGCCGAATATTTTGGCTTAAATCAAGTAACCCTATTTCAGCAGGCCAGTGCGGAAGAAAAGTCTACAATTTTGGCGATCGCCAACCAGGATTTACTGACGGAAATTTATTGGGTGGAGCAGGCGGGAGTGGGCTATATGGCGAAAATGGTCCTGCTAGCAGAAAGCAAAGAAGAACGAATTTTATACAGTTTATTTGCCGCCGATGAAGCCCAACATTTATGCCAAATCGAACAATTTTTTCAGCAGAAACCAGAATTTAATCAGGATAGTTTTTTATCTTTTATGGGGCAGTTATTGGAGTCCAACGATAAAGCCCTGTTGTTAACCATGGTGCAGGTAGTCCTAGAGGGTTGGGGCTTGAGCCATTACCGTTCCCTCGCCAGCCATTGTCAAAATGATCGTTTAACCGCAACCCTACAAAGCTTTTTGGCCGCTGAAGCCCGCCACCACGCCACGGGAGTTCACCAATTACAAACTTGGTCATACGATCAACTCAGTCTAGAAAATATTTACCAAGCCCTCAGGGAATTTTTGCAGATGGTGCAAGTGGGGCCCCAACGCTTGGTTAAAGCCATAGAACAGGGCAAAGGTTATTTATCCCCTGGCGATCGCCGGCAAATTTTTACCCAATTGCAAACGGAAGTGCAGAGCCAAAATAAACTCAATCTTTTGCGTTCCTTAATGGTCCATGGAGTACCACCGGAAATTTTATCTCGCCTGGAAGAACAACAATGTTTTATTCCCTATCCGGCTGAATTGTGTTAGAAAATAAACCCTATGTCAACTACTATAAACACCACTCCTAAACTAAATAATAACCCACCATCTTTGTTAGCAAAGGATAGCAAAACCCGCAAAAAACTAGAGCTTAATTATCGCCGGGCCAAGCAAACAGATCATAGTCCAGCTTTAGATCAATTAGCCGAGCAATTTGACTATCAGCAGTGCCGAGACCAATACTGGCAAGCGCCAGAATTTTCCCTCCTCTATGGCACGCCCCTGTGGGATCAAGCTAGTGCAGCGCAAAAACTCATCCTCAACCATCTTTACTGGGTGGCTTACTACACCCAAATTATTGCGGCGGAAGTGGCTACCATTTATTTCAATCAAACCAGCGCCACTGGTCTCTATCCCCTGACGGATTTTCGCTTAGTTTGTGACACCCTAGACTTAGAAACTTCCCAAGAACGGTGCCATATCCAGGCTTTTCAAACTGTGATTGACCAAGTGGAGCAAATTCTCTTTGGCGGCAATCTCTTTGGCCAACCCAGGCGATCGCCATTTCGGGAAACAATGATTTTTGCTGACACAAATCAGTTGAAAAATTGGTGGAAGGGGATGCAACTCCAAGGTTTTGGTTTACTGTCTGCTAACAATACCTTTTTGGCTTGTCAGTATCTCACGGTACGGGGATTGCGGACCTTGAATGGCAAATTAGTGCAACATAAACTCAGTCACTTTTACCAACAACAGGAAGCGGAACGTAACCCCATTCCAACCCAAATTTCCTATTACCATTTTCTCGACGAAAGCTTTCATTTCAATACTTCCACCATTTTGTCCCACGACGTTGGAGGTCTTCTTCCCGCTCCCACAGCCTTTGAGCGACAACTAGTCAATTTGGGCATTAGGGGATGCCAAAGGGATCATTACCATGTGTCCGTTGCTATCAATGGGATTTTTTGGTACGACCCTGCCCTGTATGGCACCATTGCTGAGCTCCTCACATCGCCTTTGTTCGGTCTTTCTGCCCAGGAATGTGAGGCCATGCTTTGGGCCTGTTTCGCCCAGGAAACGGAAGGATTGCACCGCAGTTTTCAAACCCACCAAGAAGCCTGGTTATCCTACCAAGCTTACCTAGACCCTCTACCGTTTGTAGACCAGACAAATAAATCCATGGCCTTGATGAAGGGCAACTCCATGGAACATTATTTAAAACTCCAGAGCAGAGCATTGCAAAGTTTTTTTCAAACAAACCCCTTCCCCTCCACCTCTCCCAAAGCAAATTAAAGGGTAGTGCTACTATCAAAAATTAAGCAAATTTTGTTTAAACTGATGGTGTGAGGAAGTCTATAAGTTTCCGCACTCTAATGCTTAAATGCTTAGCACAAACCGATTTCTCCCTCTGATTGAGCCACAGGAGGGGAGGTACTGCTGTTCAAGATGGTAGCTCCGGCATTTTTCCCTGGGTAATGTATCCCCAACTTCCCGATGTCTATCATTTCTCGCCCCCCGTCTTCTATTTTTCGCCACCATGGGCGGGGTTTTTGGCGGAAATTAATTTTATCTGGTCTGGTGTTTTTAATTATTCTGGGGGGATTGGGAGTAGCCCGCTGGCGCATGGAAAAAGTTGGTGGGCAGATGCGCCAAGACTTACTAGAACAGGTTGAAATGGTTTCCTCCAACCTTAATCCCCAACTTTTCCAGGAAATTACCTTCACTACAGAGGATCTAACGGATCCCCATTTTCAAAGACTGCACGATCAAATGATGGCCTATGCCCGGACCTTTGATAAGAGCAGTATCTACACCATGGTGATGCGGGGAGGGAAAATTCTCTTTGGCCCCGATAGTCTTAATCCTGGGGATTTGCTAGCTAATTTCCCCGGTGCTGTCTATCAAAATCCTCCAACGGCAATCAAGCAATTATTTGAGCCTCCAGCCAAAAAGTTAATCATTGGCCCGTACCACAGTGAACGGGGTAATTTTGTCTCGGCCTATGCCCCCATTCTCCAGCCCCGCTCCCCAGAGGTTTTGGTAATTGTCGCCATTAACGTTGAAGCTAGCCAGTGGAAAAGCCAATTACGGGAAAAAATTTGGGCCCCTTTGTTTTTTTGCCTGGGGTTGATTGTTGTAATTCTGGGGGGAGATTATCTACTACAATCTCGTCATCGTTGGGGGAGCAGATTTATTATTAATCAAGGGGAAGCTCTGGCCATGGCGATCGTGAGCCTATGTCTGACCTTAGCTACCATGGCCTTGGTTGAAGAAAATACTCTCTTAGTAAACCAAAGTAATTTCAACCAACTTGCCATTCCCCGGGCTACCCTGTTTGCCCAAAAGCTTTGGGAATTGCAAAATTATGGCCTTTCTAGCTTGACTGGTTTCTTTGAATCTAGTGAAGAGGTGACCCGTACGGAATTCACCCGCTTTACCTGGCCCATGGTTAGGCAATCTAGTATTCAGGCTTGGGAATGGATTCCTAAGGTTTTGGCGGCGGATAAGTCAGAGTTTGAGCGGCAAGCGCAAGAAGAAGGGTTAAAGGATTTTCGCATTTTTGAAGTCGATCGCCAGGGGAAGATGGTTCCAGTTGGGGGGCGGGATGCCTACTACCCAATTTTTTATGCAGAGCCCTTGGGGGGAAATGAAATGGCCCAGGGGTTTGATGTGAGTTCTAGGGGTCCCTCGAAAAGAGCTTTGGATAATGCCCTAAAATCCGGACTTCCCAGTGCAACCGATCCTCTCACCCTTGTTCAAGAGCGGGAAGAACAGAGGGGCGTTGTGGCCTATGCTCCGGTTTTTGCTGGCGGTAAGGTGGAAAATCCTCCCATGGGAGTGGCGGCGGTGGTGATCCGGCTAGATGCATTTTTGCGGCAAACCTTTGGGGAGATCAGCTATGGGGATAACTCCCTGGAGTTGGCATGGTTAGAACTTGATACGGAGCTGGCGCCCCAACTTTTAGCTTCATCTTCCCCCCTTCCTTTCTCCATCAGTTCTTGGCGGAGAGAACAGGGGGGCCACGATCGCCCGGGACTGTTTCAGATTTATCCCGTCTTTATTTTCGGTAAAACCTACGCCCTTTTGCTCTGGCCGGGGCCGGACCTTAACCAAAAACAGGCTGAGCGAGCGGCTCTGATCACATTTGTTGTTGGCACAGGTATTACTGCCCTGATCACTATCATTGTGTCCATTGTCACCAACAGTCAGGCCAATCTCACCCACCAGATCAGGCAAAAAACCAAAGAATTGCGGGAACGGATTAAGGAAATGGATTGCCTGGTGGCGATCGCCCAGATGGCCCAACAGCCGGATTTAGTTTTAGAAGAATTTTTGCAAAACACGGTGGAACTTTTACCCCTGGCTTTCCACCACGACAGACTAGCTTCTGCTCGCCTGACCTGGGGCAATGCCCTTTATCAAACCACCGATTATCAAAAGACCAATTGCTGTTTAACCGTTGATTTCCAGACGGAACATTTCCACCAAGGACGTTTGGAAGTCTGCTACAGCGAAGGAAGGGATTTTTTACCCCAGGAAGAACAGTTACTCAGCACCATTGGCCAATTCCTTAGTCGTTTTCTGGAATCCCATTACACCGAAATTGTCCTGGAAAGAAACGAGCGTAATTACCGCGAAATCTTTAACTCTACCCACGAAGCCATTTTTATCCAAGATCCCCAAACTGGAGAAGTGATCGATGTTAACCAATCCATGCTCACTATGTACGGCTATGGCCACAAGGAGAGTGTGATAGGGAGTTCTATTCTAGATTTCAGTGCTCATAAACCAGGCAAGGCTGAAGCAGAGATTGAGAAAAAAATTCGCCAGACACGCAATGGCGGACTGCAAATGTTTGAATGGCTAGCCCGCAGACAAAACGGCAGTGTTTTTTGGGTGGAAGTATCCATTCAGCCGACGGTGATCGATGGTAAAGCTCGCCTGCTGTCGGTGGTGCGGGATATTAGTGAACGTAAGCAAAACCAGCGCCGCATTGAGCATTTGTCCCGCCTTTATGCCACCCTGAGCCAGGTTAACCGGGCCATCATCGAAAATCGAGAACGGGACGATTTATTCCGGGCCGTCTGTGACGTGGGGGTAAAAGTGGGCAAATTTCCCCTGATCTGGTTTGGGTTAATCGACTCCGATAGTCAAACCGTGATTCCCTACATTGCCGGCGGCCACACCACTGCCTACCTAGACAGTATCCACATCACCATCCGAGATGAACCCGCTGGCTGGGGCCCTGCTGGTACGGCCGTGAGAGAAAGAAGATTGGTGATCTGTTCCGACATTATCCAAGATCCCAATATGGCTCCCTGGCGCAGTGGTGCAGTACGCTGTGGTTTCCTCTCTGCTGCCTCAGTGCCCATCTGGGAAGGTAGCCAGGTAGTGGCAGTATTAACTTTGTATTCCCAGGAAGCGGAGTTTTTCACCGCAGATGAACAGGGTTTGCTCCAGGAAATTGGCGACAATATTTCCTTTGCCCTCGATAGTATCCAGTCCGACCAAGACAACCAAAGAACCCAACAACGGTTGGCGGAAAATGAAGAACGCCTGCGCCTAGCCCTAGATGCGGCCAATCAAGGTTTTTACGACCTCAATTTACAAACGGGGATAGCGTTGGTTTCCCCCCAATATGCCCAAATCTTGGGCTACAAAGCCGAACAATTCCACGAAACTCACCAGCGCTGGCTAGAGCGTATGCATCCCCAGGACCAGCCCCGGGTAATAGAAATTTTCGATAACTATGTCCAAGGAAAAATTCCCGGCTATGAGGTGGAGTGCCGGCAGCGGACTATGACCGGACAATGGAAGTGGTTCCTGTCCCTGGGGAAAATTGTCGAGTGGGATGCCCAGGGTCAACCCCTACGGATGTTGGGTATTTTGACCGATATTACCGAGCGCAAACAGGCGGAAGCCCAGATTGAAACCCTGGCCTATTACGATCCCCTTACGGCTTTGCCCAATCGTCGTTTGCTATTAGATCGAGCGGAAAATGCCCTCGCTCTGGCCCAAAGATCCAAACATTATGGGGCGGTGATGTTGATTGATTTGGACGGTTTTAAAACCCTTAACGATGCCCGGGGCCATGACAGTGGCGATCGCCTGTTGAAAATGGTGGCCAAAAGATTAGCGGATAACCTACGGGATTCGGATACGGTGGCCCGCTTGGGGGGAGATGAATTCATTGTGTTGTTGCCGGAATTGTCCCATGACCAGGAACTAGCGGCCCGGTTGGGGTTGGGGGTGGGGGAAAAAATTCGCCGGGCTTTGGCCAACCCTTTTACCCTGGAAACCGAACAGGTTCAGATTAGCGGCAGTATTGGCATTACCCTCTTTCCCAAAGTCAATGAAACCATTGCGGATTTGTTTAAGGAAGCGGATACGGCCATGTACCAAGCCAAAAAGGCCGGACGCAATAAGGTGTGTTTGTTTGAGTCGCAAATGCAGTTGGAAGTGGAGTCTCGCTTTGCCCTAGAAGCCGATCTACGCCACGCCCTGGGGAACAGGGAATTCCAGGTCTATCTCCAACCCCAGGTGGACCACCATGGAGTGTGGGTCGGGGCAGAAGCCTTACTAAGGTGGCACCATCCCACTCGGGGGTTCATTCCCCCCAATCTTTTCATTCCCATTGCGGAGGAAAATGGTCTGATTTGCGATCTTGGAGAGTTTGTGTTGAAGGAGGTGTGCCAATATTTAGCTCGGCTACAAAACCTTGGTTCTAAGCTCCACATTGCGGTTAATGTCAGCCCCCGACAATTTCGCCAGTCAAGCTTTGTGGATGACATGAAAGCCCTTTTGGCCCGCATTGCCATTGATCCTTCTCTTTTAACCCTGGAGGTGACGGAGGGGCTGATTGTGGAGGATACCCGTCAGGCGATCGCCACCATGTTTGAGTTGCAGGCTTTGGGCATAAATTTCTCGGTGGATGATTTTGGCACCGGCTATTCCTCCCTGGCTTACCTGAAGCAGTTACCCCTGAATGAATTGAAAATTGACCGTATCTTTGTCCAGGACGCCCCCACGGATTTGAACAATGCGGCCTTGGTGGAAGCAATTATCGGGGTGGCCCGTAACTTCGACCTGGCAATTATCGCTGAAGGGGTGGAAACCAAGGAACAGGTTGATTTTTTGGTCGAGCGGGGTTGCCATCTCTTCCAGGGTTATTTCTACGGCCGACCCATGGCGATCGAAGAATTTCATGCCCTTTTGCAAATTGATTAGAAATTGCCCACCGTTGATAAAAAATCCGCTCCAGCTCAACTCCGTCAAAAATCCCGACAGCATTTTCTCCCTGTCCACTAGAATGGGGGAAATTCTTTTTGCGGGGGAACATGGCCAGCAATAACAAAGGTGGCGCTCTGTTGGCAGGCATGGTAATTGGCGGTTTAGTGGGATCGGTGACAGGGCTCTTGTTGGCCCCCCGTTCCGGTAAACAGACCCGACAACTGTTGAAAAAATCTGCCGACGCCCTCCCCGATTTAGCGGAGGATTTGGCCACCACCCTGCAATTGCAGGCGGACTATCTTTCCGAGGCCACCCAACGCAACTGGCAGGGCACC
The DNA here is from genome assembly GCF_015207985.1 of Synechocystis salina LEGE 00031. GTDB lineage: Bacteria > Cyanobacteriota > Cyanobacteriia > Cyanobacteriales > Microcystaceae > Synechocystis > Synechocystis salina. The sequence goes on from NZ_JADEVV010000002.1 coordinate 70,102, forward strand.
TTAGAACGATTAAAAGAGGCGATCGCCGCTGGAGTGGAAGCCACACAAACCACCGTTGTATCAGAGTCGGAACCAAAACCCAGGGACATTACAGCGGAAACCACTTTGGCGGATAACTAATTTTCATCAATGCTGCAGTTGGTTAACTCTCTGGTGGCTAAACCTAAAACTTTTTTCCGCCCTAATCCCTTCCCCGTTGCCCCCCATCGACTTTTGCCGTACCTATGACCGAACCCCTTTTCTGGCTGGGTCTTTCCCTCACCATGGTGTCCATTAGCCTGACTGCTGTGCTGGTGGTGGCCCTACCAGCCCTCCAGGAGTTGGCCCGGGCGGCCCGCAGTGCCGAGAAGTTGTTTGACAGCCTCAACCGGGAATTTCCCCCGACCCTGGAAGCGATTCGTTTAACGGGCTTGGAAATTAGTGAGTTGACGGACGATTTGAACCAAGGGGTGAGAACGGTGGAAGACGTGGCCCAAACGGTGGACCGGGGGGTCACCATCACCAAAGAAGGGGCCAAAAAAGTGCAGAGTGGTTCAAAGCGTTTGCTAGCGGGGATGAAGGCGGCCTGGCATTCCTGGCAGGTCCATCCCACAGGGCATTTGGCAGTGGAGAGCAAGGGAAAAAATGGCAAAAAGTAAAACGGTATGACGGTTTCTCCCTTGGCCCTGGCGGAGTTGGGCTTTGACTATCGAGAAGAACATCAGGTGCGTCCCTGGGCAGTGGTGTTGGTGGATCTGCCCCAAACCGATGGCATTTACACCTATGCCATTCCCCCTGATTTAACGGTGCAGGATGGGGACATTGTGGCGGTGCCCTTTGGCAACCAACAGTTAGGGGGAGTGGTGGTGGGCTGTGTGGCCAGCTTGCCCCCAGACTTACCGCCGGAAAAAATTAAGCCAATCCAAGACGTAATTGTGTCGGGCTTTTTTGCGCCCCATTATTGGCGGCTGTTGCATTGGTTGGCGGAATATTATTGTACGGAGTTAATCACCGTCATTCGCATGGCTTTGCCACCGGGATTACTCCAGCGTTCCCAGCGCCGCATTAGGTTAAATGGCGATCGCCTACCGTCGGATTGGCCCATGTTTTTGAGTCAACCGTCCCATCAGGGAGCAAGGCAAATTTTGACCCTACTGCAGTCTTCCAAAGAAGGGGATTACAGTTACCGTTATCTGCGGCAAAAAGTACCGGGACTAACCAAGGCGTTGCGGGATTTGCTCAAACGGCAATGGGTGGAAAGTTACCTAGAACCCCCCAAGGCGGTGCGGCCCCAGTTACCCAAAATGGTGACTTTATTAAACTTTGACCCTAGCCTCAAACTGACGGAATTGCAGGCCAGGGCCCTGACCGTGCTCAAAAACCAAGGAGGAGAACTCTGGTTAGCGGATTTGCTCAAAGCGGTGCCCTGTTCCGCCTCCACCATTCAATCTTTGGCCAAAAAAGGGCTAGTGGCGATCGCCGAACGGGAAAAATTACGGCTTTTGGGTCAACCCCAGGTCCATGCTAGCCAAGCTCCAACATTAACCCCAGCCCAGGAAAAAGCCTGCCAAACCATCCGCCCCCTCCAGGGTTATCACCAAGTTTTACTCCACGGCGTCACCGGCTCCGGCAAAACGGAGGTTTACCTGCAAATCTGTGGCGATCGCCTGGGCAACGGGCAATCGGTTTTAGTGTTAGTACCAGAAATTGGTTTAACTCCCCAGTTAACCGACCGTTTTCGGGCCCGCTTTGGTCAGAAAGTGGCCGTGTACCATAGCGCCCTATCTGCCGGAGAAAAATACGACACCTGGCGCCAAACCCTGTTGGGCCACGAACAAATTATCATTGGCACCCGGTCCGCTATTTTCACCCCCCTGCCCAAGTTAGGACTGATCATCCTCGACGAAGAACACGACAGTAGTTTTAAGCAAACCCAGTCCAGCCCCAATTACCATGCCCGCACCGTGGCCCAACGCCGGGCCGAGCTGGAACAATGTCCCCTCATCCTCGGTTCTGCCACCCCTGCTTTGGAAAGTTGGCATACGGTTCATCAACATCAAGGCGACCCCCAAAGGCATTACCTCGCGTTACCCGATCGGGTACAGTCCCGCCCCCTACCCCCGGTTAAAATTGTTGATATGCGGGCGGAATTAAAACAGGGCAATCGCTCCATTTTCAGCCGAGCGTTGCAAACTGCCCTGGGGGAATTAAAAGCCAAACAACAGCAGGGTATTTTATTCATTAACCGCCGGGGCCATAGCACCTTTGTCTCCTGTCGCAGCTGCGGTTACGTGTTGGAATGTCCCAACTGTGACGTTTCCCTTTCCTATCACTACGTCCAGGGCAATGCCCAACCCCTCCTGCGGTGCCATTACTGTAACCATGCGGAAACCCAGCCCAAGGTTTGCCCAGAATGCTCCTCTCCCTATCTGAAATTTTTTGGCAGTGGCACTCAGAAAGTAACCGAAGCCCTAACCCAGGAATTTCCCGATTTACGTTGGATTCGCTTTGACAGTGACACCACCCGCAGAAAGGGAGCCCATCGGCAATTGTTGGATCAATTTAAACGGGGAGAAGCGGATTTACTGGTGGGAACCCAAATGTTAACCAAAGGGTTGGACCTGGCCCAAATTACCTTGGTGGGGGTGGTGGCCGCCGATAGTTTGCTCAATTTTGCCGATTACCGTTCCGCTGAGCGGGGTTTTCAGACCTTAACCCAGGTGAGTGGCCGGGCCGGCCGGGGGGAAGAACCGGGCCAGGTGATTATCCAAACCTATACTCCCCACCATCCCGTCATCCAAGCGGTCAAAACCCACAATTACCATGGTTTCATTGCCCAGGAGTTACCCCAACGGGAAATGTTAAATTATCCTCCCTACGGCAAGTTAATTCTGCTCCGTTGTCTGGGGACCAATGAAAAGGAAGTAGAAAACACCATTCAGGCGATCGCCGCTTTGTGCGAACGACTTTTACCCAAGACAGTGGAAATTTTAGGACCGGCCCCGGCCAGTATTCTCCGCATTGCCCAACGGTACCGCTGGCAGTTCTTAATTAAATACCCTAGTTCTGTGAAGGTAATTTTACCCCTGGAGAGAATTAAACAAATCTGTCCTAACTCTGTTTACCTAGATATTGATGTGGACCCCCTTAGCATTGATTGAGAGCACTCTCCAACTTACTTGACTTCTAGTTCTAGGATTTAATTTTTGGTAAATGTTCTATTCTTATTTGTCTCCCAGATACTGCCCTTTCTTGCTTGACGGACTATGGTATTACCGTTAACAAAACCAATGGATTCTTGCTCAACCCAGAAACTAGAATGGAATCTCAATTAGCTAAGACAGAATTGCTTGCTGCTATCCTTGAAATTTACCAAGACTTTGTCTGGTTTCTGGAAATTTATGCCACTACCTTTTTAACCCAAATTTACCAAACTCCTCACAAAAAAAACCTGGCTCATCTAAATCCCCGCCGTCTTAACAATATCCTTGACTAACAAATATAAATGACATTCCGACAACGGCGATCGCTCAAAATCATAGCGTTCATAAAACGCCGCCGCTTCCTCATCCTTGGCATGGACGGCGATCGCCCTTGCTCCAATTTGCTCGACCACATTTAAACACCGTAACAACGCATCCTTTAACAAACCTTTCCCCAGCCCCAGACCTTGATAACGCCGATCCACCGCTAACCGCGCCAAAACAATCACCGGAATGGGATATTTTCCCAAACCCTTACTCACCCTCGGTGGTACGGCTTCATGCTCCACCGCCCCCGCCACCAAACTATAAAAACCAATCACCTGCCCAGCCTCCCCCAACGCTACAAAGGTTTTGGCACTGTGGTTACGGCTATTGGTCAACGCATATTTCTGCAAGAACAGATTCAGTTCGGGAACACCACAATCAAAAGTCCCCAGCTCATGGCCAGGCTCCAAGACGATCGGGGCCTGGAATGATTTTCCTTTAGTCATCAAACACCCCAGGCTCTGTTAATAAATCCCGCAAACGGGGTAAAGATTTCGGAGGTGATTCCAATGCTATACAAAAGTCATCCCATGCCTGGTCCGATAGGGAAAATAGTTGCTGATTTCCCACCACTGCCAACGCGGCTTGATAGGACTGCTCCAAAATAAAACTTGTCATCGAGGTCTGCTTAATTTGGGACGCTTGCTGGATTGTCGCTTTTTGCCGTTGGGTTAAACGCAACTGCACACGCTCGTCTCTAGTGTGGGAAACTTTGCTATTCATAACTTGTTAACAGGGATTGTTAATGCCCATTAGTTGTGCTCACATTGTACATTACAATGAAGAGGCTTTCCATGGCTTCTGCCATTTAACAGGTATTCAACCGCAACCATGCACATCAAAACCATAAGCCTGCACAATTATCGTGGAGCGCAGTCCTTGACAATGGAGTTGCAGCCCCACTTAAACGTGCTGGTGGGTTGTAATGGAGCGGGGAAATCCACCATTCTTGATGCGATCGCCCTCATGCTGTCCTGGACAGTTAGTCGAATTCAAGGACTCCAGAAAAAACGAGATTCAATCTCGGAAGAGGATATTAAAATTGACGAACCCAATGCTTCAATTGAAATAAGTTTGATTGACGATGATAAACAAGTGAAATGGTTAGTTGGCAAAAGGCGTCAAGGTTCTTCTTCTTCTCTTAATTTTAGCGATTGTGCTTTATTGAATAAGTACGTAGAAAAAATACAAGCTAGTATCATAGCTACAAAAGGCAAGACCTATATACCAATATTTGTTTTCTACCCCGTAGGCCGGGCTGTAAACAAAATTTCTTTAAAACCTAGACAGAACCAGACTTTTGATTTGATGGAAGCCTATGATCAAGCCTTAATAGGAAGTTCCACATTCATGGCATTTTTTCAGTGGTTCCGGGAACGAGAAGATTTAGAAAATGAAAGTCGAAAGTTTTTAACCCATTCTCAAGATTTTAGTCCAGATCCTCAATTGGAAGCAGTTCGTAATGCTCTAAAACATTTCCTACCTGACTTTGAAAATTTAAACGTGAGACGAAACCCTCTCAGAATGGAAATTCAAAAGTGGGGACAATTCTTTACTATTAATCAACTCTCAGATGGAGAAAAATGTTTGATTGCAATGATTGGTGATATAGCTCGACGATTAGCGATCGCCAACCCCATCGGGAACCCACTAGAGGGAAAAGGCATTGTTTTGATTGATGAAATCGATCTGCATCTCCATCCCACTTGGCAGCGAATGATTATTCCTCAACTCGTTAACGTGTTTCCCTACTGCCAATTTATTGTTTCTACCCATTCCCCCCATGTCTTAACCCATGTCCAACCTGACAATATTTTTCTCCTGACCCAAACTCTCGATAACATAACCGTGACTCAACCCAGTGCATCCTACGGGAAAACGGTAGACCGAATTTTAGAAGATCTAATGGGTTTACACACCACCCGACCCCAGCAAGTGAGTCAGGATCTTCATCGCATTTACGAACTCATCGATCAAGGGGAACTCCCCACAGCAAAACAGGCTATTACGGACATGAAAGTGGCGATCGGTAACGACCCTGAATTGGTTAAAGCCGAGGTGCTAATTCGACGCAAGGAGATCATTGGTCGATGAAATATATCCAAAAACAGGCTGAACCACAAGAAATCCTTCAGTGGAAACAACAAAGCAACGATGATTGGCAACCCCTTTATGCACGCCTGGGCAGTGACCTTAAAAAAACGATTAAACAGGCTCTAATGCAAGAACAAGGTTATATCTGCTGTTACTGTGAACAAAGATTAGACCCAGATGATTCTCATGTTGAGCATTTTCGCCCCCAAAGTAAGTTCCCACTTAATTCCTTAGATTTTGATAATTTACTCTGTTCTTGCCAAGACCAAATTAAAAAAGGAGAACCTCGTCATTGCGGCAAGCTCAAAGATAATTGGTTTGACCCAGCATTATTACTTTCTCCCCTTGACCCCAAGTGTGAAACATCATTTCAATTCACTGCTGATGGTTATATCCAGCCTCGTTATGAGCAGGATCAAGCTGCCATTACCACCATCACGAAACTGGGTTTAGATATTCCCGCATTACGTGCCCTGCGCCGACAGGCGATCGAACCGTTTCTGGACGAATCTCTCTCAGTGGAAGAGTTTAATTTATTCGTGCAGAAATATTTACTGCCTTCATCAGCCGGCGATTTTAACCCCTTTTGGTCAAGTATTTATTATTTATTTAGGGGGAGGTAAAGATGGCAACATTAAATTTCAACACCACTAACTCTACCTTCCGTCAATTACTTGGCAATGGACTGAGCTACCACGTTCCCCCCTTCCAACGGGACTATTCCTGGGGGGACGACGAATGGGACGACCTCTGGCAAGACATTACTGCCCTCTTTGAAGCAGACGGTGAACCGGCTCACTACATGGGCTATTTAGTACTACAATCCTCCGATGGCAAACGCTTCGACATTATTGATGGTCAACAACGGCTAACCACTATCAGCATTATGATTTTGGCGGGGCTAAGCCACTTGAAAGACTTAATCAATGCTGGGTTAGATGCTGACAACAACCGCCGTCGTCAAGAACAACTACAAAATAGCTACATCGGTTACCTCGATCCGGTCAGTCTCATTGCCCAGCCCAAATTACGACTTAATCGCCACAATGATCACTTTTATCAAATCTACCTGGTTCCCTTAGAACATATTCCCCAACGGGGACTCAATGCTTCCGAACACCAACTCAGAAAAGCCTTTGATTGGTTCAAAGACCGCATTAAAACACGAATAGGCAACCAACTCGACAGTGGACAGAACTTTGCCGCCTTCATTGACGCCCTGGTGGATAAACTTTTTTTTACTGTCATCACTGTCACCGACGAACTTAATGCCTTCAAGGTCTTTGAAACCTTAAACGCCAGAGGGGTACGCCTTTCCGCCACCGACCTATTGAAGAATTATTTATTCTCTCTGATCAGCACTGCACAAACCCACGAAACGGAAATGCGGGCTTTAGAAGAGCAATGGGAACGAATTGTGGGACTACTAGGTAGTGAAAGCTTTCCCGAATTTCTGCGGGTATTTTGGAATAGTCGGCACAAACTAGTACGTAAATCCGACTTGTTTAAAACCATCCGACGACAGGTCACTAGCCGGGAAAATGCCTTTGGCTTGGTTCGTAGCCTCGATCAGTGTGCCGCTATCTATGCAGCTCTCCGGGATCCCCAAGATCCAACCTGGAACCCAGAAGAAAAACAGAGTCTCCAGCAATTATTGATGTTTAGCGTGCGCCAACCCTTGGCCATGCTTCTGGCTTGCCATCGTCATTTCTTCGACTCAGATCGAGATACTTTTACCCGTATCATTAGGGCGATCGCCATCATTTCCTTTCGCTACAACGTTATTTGTAACCTGCAAAGCCATGACCAAGAACGTCTTTACAATGACATTGCCGTCAAAGTTTCTAACCAAACCTATGTTACCTATCAACAGGTACTGATGGCTTTACAAGCCGTTTATCCTGATGATGATCAGTTTAAAAATGCCTTTGCGACCAAAGAACTCCGCACCACCTACAGTCGCAATAAAAAGGTTGTTCGTTACATTCTGTTTGCCATCGAGAAACAAAAATCGGGTCAAGCCTTTGATTTTGAAAGCGCCACGTATAATCTGGAACATATTCTGCCCGAGAATCCTTCCACCGCTTGGTCTGCCATTGAAGAAGTTAAACAGGACCGCTTAATTTACCGGCTCGGCAATATGACTCTCCTCAGAACTGCCCGTAATCGGGACTTGGGCAATGGAGATTATGAAAGAAAACGGACCGTCTATGCCCAAAGTGATTTCCAAATTACCCAGGCGATCGCCAAACATTACGATATTTGGGATGAACTAAAAATTGAATCTCGACAAAAACACTTGGCTAAAATAGCGGTTGGCATCTGGCGAATTGACTTTGGCAGTTGAATTGAATTCTCCAAAAAGTAACTGATTCGAGGTTAACGAACAAAAACGCCAATGGCATTGCTCACCCGGGCTGCCGTCACTGGCGATCGATCCAACAATTGACCCCCCAGGGCTAGGGACGTGGAACTGCCGCCATCCAAATTCAAGGCATTCATTGCCCCCAACTGTTGCAAAATTTGGGCAAATTCCCCCAAGCTAGCCCCCGCTCCCCCCACCCGGTTATGGCTAGCCACCAGCATAATATTGCCGTTTCTGTCCACGGCGATCGCACTGCGGGAAGCCCGTTGCTGTTGGAAGGCACTGGAAAAACCTTCCCCTGCTGGGTTGAGGACAATGCGTCCTTGGTCAATCAATAGCGGCCCTGCGCCCATGCCGTGGGGAAAAGCATTAAACGCTTCCGGTGTCGATCGCCCATTGACATTGATAGTGGTGCCTACGGCTAAAACTCCGGCGGGAATTTGGTTACCCCGGTCAATGATTAAATAACCATCGCTGGGGATGGGCATTTGTTGTTGTCCCGCTTTGGGCAAGGGATATTGGGCGGTGACTTGGTTATTTTGCACAACATAAACCTGTTCGTTATCACTGAGGGAAACATAGGTTGGCCCCCAGGCGGGGGTATATCGGGCAATGCCCCGTTGCACATAGCCACTATTGAGATAATTGGCGGTTAACCGTTGTCCCGATGCAGTGGTAATACTTTCCGAGAGGGAAAGGCGGCCAAAGGTGGTTTGTCCTTGGTCATTCCAGGCGATCGCCCCCCGGTTCAGAATGGGCCCCGATCGCCAATTTTGCTGACTCCACACCGCCCCTAGGGGAAGTTGATTATTGCGGTTGAAAAAGCCCGCATTGATGGCCACTGCCGCCTGTTGATCCCTAGCAATGGTTACTAAGGGAGCAGTGCCCTGGGCCATGGTGGGGTTAGCCATTAAAGGTCGTAGGGAAATGGCCGGCGATCGGGGGTTAACGGTGACAGTGGTGACGGGAAACTGACCCCCAGCAATGTTGACAAAGCGTTGTTGCCAAGTCACGCCCTCTGCCCAGTTGATGGTTTTTACCGGGGGAGCATCGGCCCGGGCATCGATCACCAGCCGTAGGGGGGCAGTGAGGGTACTAACTTGGAGCTTGTAGCCCACGGGCAATTGAAAATGGACTTTACTGCTGGGGCCCAATCTTTCCAGGCGATAACGAATTTGTTGCCCGCCGCTGGTTTTGCCGCCCAAATCGTCCTGGTCAATGGCTTGTAGGCCGGGGGCGTTGGCATTGCCTTGGCCACCGATGGTGCTGCTGGCGTTAATGGTTAAAACCGCTTCTTCCTTAGCTTGGCTCACTTGCCAAAAAGCTGGTCGGCTCAGTTCCAACACTACCCTTTCCCCCCAGGGTTGCCTCCCATCCCGCACCGTCAGAATTTGGGCATTGGTATTGGGCATGATCAGGGTATTGCCCTGGGGCTGCACTGTACCCAACGGTTGCAATAGGGGGGTGACATCCAGGTAACGATTGGGGGCCACAAAGCGGGCGTTTAAAGTTTGGCGATCGCCGCTGAACCATTGCACTGGTTGTTGGTTGGGATTGGCGTTATCGAGGAGATCCAGCCCCAAAAACTGCATGGCCCCGGTATCCCCTAAGCCCGTGCGGACCTGTCCCCCTTCCTGCCATTGGCCCCAGGCGACGGGGTAGGATTTGCCGTCAATGCTAATTTGATTGCCCTGTTGGGTAAAACCTGGGGGGGATTGAGCCACCACCGGACTGGCCAACAAAAGTTTCAGCCCCAGCATTACCACCAGGGTGAGCAAAAATAAGCGTGAAAAACTCAACCAATTTCTAGTCCAATTAACCATTTTCAGCAAATCCCCTAGGGCCATGGAGCTATTCTGCCACTAATACACAATTTGCCCAATCCTTTGGTAGCGCTCTAGTGCATCGCCAACCCATGGGCATTGGTGAGTTGAATAGTAATCGCAATTGGGCCGGCGATCGCCAAGACCTGGGCCAGATTGTCCAAGTAACCAACAATGGGCATAGGATCAGAGAAAGTATTGCTCCTGATTTGCTGAGAATTGAACCTATGCTTCCCCGTCAACAACCCCGCCGTGTGGCCCGTGAACTTTCCTTGTTGAGCCTGAGCCAATTGAGCCGCAAGGACACCAAGCCCGAAACCTTGGAGCAAGGCGACCTGGAAGCATTGCTGTTGGCGGCCACCCGCACCTTGAGTGGGGAAGTCCATGAAATTTTAGAAACAGCCTCGGCAGAATTGAGTCGTAGCCATGAACGCTTGTTAAACAGTGAAATTCGGGCCAATAACCTCAACAGTGCGAAGGCCATGCTGGAAGAAGCCATGACCCTAACGGAAACCGTGATTAATCGCCTAGCCCTAGCAGTGGATTTGCCGGAAACGTTGCAATTAGCTGGGCAAATGGAAGTACGGAAATTTGCGTTGGAATTAATTGGCACCGTCTGTCGCCGCCGTCAGCAAATCGATGAGCAACTGCAAGAAGCCATGGTGGACTGGCAACTGTCCCGCCTGGCCAAAATTGATCAAGATATACTGCGCCTGGCGATCGCCGAACTGGATTACCTCGGTGTGCCCCAAAAAGTAGCCATTAACGAAGCGGTGGAGTTGGCCAAACGCTACTCTGGCCAGGATGGTCACCGTTTTATCAATGGGGTCTTGCGTCGGGTCACGGAAAAAAAGACTAATGGAGCCCCCGTTACCCCTGGTGAACCCCGTTAATATTTGTTATTTTTTTTGTGATTGCCCCCAGTGGCGCTCACTCCCTTTTCCTTATCATGGCGATCGCCCCCCAAATTAATGACAGAAGCCAAAGCCCCCGCTGAAAAGAAAGCTAAACCCCCCGCAGTAGAAGATAAGCCCTTCACCGAATTCATCCAGCAAGATTTTCTCCCCGCCCTCCAAAGTGCCCTCGGTAAAATTGGTCTGGGTCAGGTGTCCCTCGATTTTAACCAAAAACCCCTAGCCATCCCCGGCGCCGACAACACTGCCTACTGGCAAGTACAAGGCACCTGGAGCGGCGATCGCCAGATTGCGAAACAATTCAGCCTCTATTTCTTCCAAGAAGACATCAAAGGACCCAAAGGCTTTGCCTACAGCGTCGATAATCGTCCCCCCAGCACCCTGGAGTCCTTTATGATTGACGAGCGCAAAGTCACCCTTGATTTGATGGTGCTCTACATCCTACAGCGGTTAAATGGCCAAAAATGGTTAGGGGGCAACTAGCCCAGGCATAGTCACCACCCATTATGGGGGATACCACCAAGCATAATGATTAGATATTTGGCTGTCAGTGCGGAAATCAATATCGATAAACTTCCTGCAGAGCCAGAATCAGCCCTAGGTAACCTAGCCATCACCACCTTGGTGGAGAATCTGATCATTCTGCTATTGGTGGCTACCTTAGTAGCCCTGGTGGCCCGCTGGCTCAAGATTCCCTACGTGGTCGGTTTAGTGCTGGCGGGTTTGGCCATCCCCCGTCACCTTTCCATTGGTCTGAACCCCGAATTAATTTTCAACCTATTCCTGCCCATTCTCATTTTTGAGGCGGCCATTAACACCGACATTAGCCGCCTGCGTAGCACCATTAAACCCATTGCCCTATTGGCGGGGCCGGGGGTGGTGCTTTCCTCGGCAATTACTGCAGTGTTATTGAAGATAGGGCTTGGTTTAGCCTGGATTACCGCCGCTGGGGTCAGCGTGATCTTGACTATCACCGACACCGTTTCCGTCATTGCTGCTTTTCGGACAGTGCCCGTGCCCCGACGTTTAGCCACCATTGTGGAAGGGGAAAGCTTACTTAATGACGGGGTGGCCATGGTGCTGCTCAGTGTCATTACCACCATCCATGTCCAGGGAACCTTCACCCCAGGGCAAGGCATTAGGCAAATGTTTATTGCCTTTGTGGGGGGCGGTTTGCTGGGGCTGGGACTTGGTTACCTGTGCGTCGGCCTGTTCCGTCAGCTAGACGACGATCTGAGCGACATTCTGCTGACGGTGTCCGTATCCCTAGGAACCTTTCAAATTGGTCAAATTTTGGGAGTTTCCAGTGCGATCGCCGTGGTGGTGGCGGGGTTAGTAATCGGCAACCTAGCCTTCAAGGAAACCTCCGCTTCCATTAAAGTTACCCTGTTAAGCTTCTGGCAATATGCCGGTTTTGGCGTCAACACCCTGATTTTTCTCTTGGTGGGCATTGAAGTCTATCCCCGCATTCTATTGGCCACCATTCCCGCCGCCCTAATTGCCATTGTGGCCTACCAAATTGGCCGCATTTTTTCCATTTATCCCCTCCTTTATCTACTCCGCTTCTTTGACCGGCCTTTGCCCCTGCGCTGGCAACATGTGCTAATCGCCGGCAATGTTAAAGGTTCTCTTTCCATGGCCCTAGCCTTGGCCCTGCCCCTCACTTTACCGGGAAGGGAGCAGGTGGTTACCTTAGTCTTTAGCACTGTGATGGTTTCCCTAATTGGGCAAGGTTTAAGTCTGCCTTGGGTGGTGAAAAAATTACAATTGAGCAAACCGTCTCCCCTGGCCGAAAAAATTGCTGTGCTCCAGCTAAATTTAGTTACGGCCAAGGCGGCCCAAGGGGAATTAAAATATCTGTTGGAAACGGGCAGTTTACCTAAGTTTTTGTACGAAGAATTATTCGCCGATTACCAAGCTCGCATTGCCAATTCTGAGCAAGAATTAAGAAATTTTTATAACCAAAGAAATTTAATTTTTTCCGAGGGTGAGGTAGAAAAAGAATACATTGATGGTCTATACCGTCGTCTCTACATAGCAGAAAAAAGCGCCATTAATGATGCCTTAGCGAAGGGAATATTAGCCGATGACATCAGTAATGAATATTTACAGGTGTTGAATGAAAAACTTTTAGCTCTGCAGGATGATTGATCGGTATAATTGTAAAAATGATGATGTTTAGTCTGCTTTTAAGAAGCCTTCCTAATGCTCCAATGTTTAGGAAAACTAAGTAAAATTTGCCTCGTATGATCAGAGCTTTAGCGGATCAGTTCAAGAAGCAAACTAAAACTTTGCCAACAGGCTCTTAGGAGCTGATGTATAGTGGAAAAAGGTAAGCGCTATGGGAGTTGGATGTTAATGAACTTTTTAGTAATTTGTCAAAAATTTTTCGTCCATAATCTATTCCCATGGAAGGCGATCGCCGGGGTCCAGAGGGAAAAAGCAAAGCCCCTGGGCCGCTGGCAACCCTTAGTTCAAGCTGGCTTACTAGTTGCCACTTTCATCCTGGCCCTTGTCACCTTCACTAGCTCTAGCCTCGCCCTAGACTATAACCGGGGCAACCTGGTGGGGGCGGATTTTTCCCATCAAGATCTACATGGTTCCATCTTTGACCATGCCAATTTACGGGGCGCAGATTTCACCGGAGCTAATCTGCAGGGAGCACGGTTTTTTTCCGCCAACATGGACGGTGCCATTTTAGAGGGAGCGGACGCCCGGGGAGTGGATTTTGAGTCCGCCCGTTTGACCCATGCCAATCTCCGCAATGCCCGTTTGGAGGGTTCCTTTGGCACCAATACTAAGTTCGGTGAAGTGGACATTGAAGGGGCAGACCTAACGGACATTATTTTAAGACCCGACACGGAAGAATATCTTTGCGGGCTAGCAAAGGGGACTAACCCAGCCACGGGCAGGCAAACCAAGGACACTCTTTTCTGTCCTTAGATTTGCTTAATTTCAGTCATTACCAGGAAAGGGTTTTGGTGTCATCTTGGAATAAAGCTTCTCCAGTTAGGGCCGGATTACCGACTTTGATTCCCTCCAGCAGATCGCTTTCGCTAATTCCATACTTTTTCATGCAGGCTGGACAAGCGATAACCAGGCCGCCCTTTTTCATAATGGCCCGGAGAGTTGCTTGTTGTTCTTGGTACTGATCGGCTTTGGCCTTGGAAGCGAGTAAGATGCCCTGGTCATTGAGAAAAATGGTTAGGGGATGTCCACGTTCCAATTGAGCTTGGGAAAAACCGATCGCCATGGTGCTACGGTGAGCTTGATCGGTGGTGAGATTGATGAATAGGGGATCTTCGTTGCCAGCTAAAACGGGCAAACTCAGAGGAACGGCGGTAAGAAAAACACTGGCCACAAAGGCGATTGCTTTCATCGGGGTCTTTCAGGATAACGAACAGAACAATTAGCTTATTTTAGGTTTATCGTTAATAAATTACCCCAGACAGCCTGTCAAACATTAGATTAGATTTGTCTGCGATTTGATGGCTGTTAAAAAACAGTAAAATCTGGAGTTAATTGACCCCGTGGATCACTTTATGGCGGGGAGATGGGGCGGAGTTTCAGATTTTATTGACATCTCCTTATTTGTACTAGTGTCTTCATTGGCTGGTAGGGCAACGGCGATCGCCGCAAAGACTTTACCGACAGGGATGAGCTTGATGCCAGCGGATTCAATCCCAGTTTGACCTTTAGGGACAATGGCTTTTTTAAAACCGAGCTTAGCCGCTTCCTTTAAACGAATTTCTAGCTGGGAAATGGGGCGAATTTGGCCCCCTAAACCAATTTCCCCCAAAATAATCATGGTTGGATCCACCACCCGGTCCCGAAAACTGGCCACCAGGGCGATCGCCATGGCCAAATCCACCGCCGGCTCTTCCACCTCCAGACCCCCCGCCACGGACAGGTAAGCATCTAATTTGGAAAGGGGCACCCCCAGACGTTTTTCCAGTACGGCAAGAACTTGCAAAAGGCGATTGTAATCCACCCCTGTAGTTGATCGTCGGGGGGAAGCATAACTGGTGGGACTAACCAAGGCCTGTAACTCCACCACCAGGGGTCTAGTTCCTTCACAGGCCACCGTAATGGCAGTGCCGGACATAAATTCTTCCCGACTGCCCAAAAACAATTGGGACGGATTGAGCACTTCCTGCAGCCCCGACTGCACCATTTCAAAAATGCCAATTTCTTGGGTCGCACCAAAACGATTTTTAACAGATCTGAGTAAACGATGGGACGCAAACCGATCGCCCTGGAAATATAACACCGTGTCCACCAAATGCTCCAGCACCTTTGGCCCGGCGATCGCCCCTTCTTTTGTGACATGGCCCACAATAAATAAACTAATGTGATCCCGTTTGGCCAATTGCATTAACAAACCTGTACATTCCCGCACTTGGGAAACGGAACCAGGGGCTGAACTAAGGGCTGGAAAATATAAATTTTGAATACTGTCAATAATGGCCACCTGGGGTTGCAGGGCTTCCAATTCCCGTAAAATATCCTCCAAATTAGTTTCTGGTAAAACAAACAAATTACCGTCATGGGGGAGGTTTGCCTCTGCCATTTTGCTGTCACTAGCGTTGACAGTTTGGGTAATACCTAAACGGGTGGCCCGGAGCTTAATTTGTTGTCCCGATTCTTCCGCTGAAACGTATAAAATCCTGGGTAAACGGGTGGCTAACTGGAAAGCCACTTGCAGTAACAAAGTCGATTTGCCAATGCCCGGATCTCCCCCAATTAAAATTAACGCCCCAGGCACAATGCCTCCCCCCAAAACCCGGTCTAACTCCCCATAGCCAGAGGGAAAACGCCCTTGATTTTCCTGCCGAATTTGAGAAAACGTTAAAGCCGCCTGGGGTTGACCTGTTTTGACCCTGGCAGAGCCGGATTTTTGCGCCCCTAAACTGCGGCGATTGGTACCGCTAGAAACGGCATTGACCACCTCTTCCTGGAGAGTGCCGTACTCATGGCATTTAGGACAACGGCCAAACCATTGGGCATGGTCGGCTCCACAGGCAGAGCAAACAAACTTTGTCCGGGCTTTAGCCATGGGTGCCAAGGAGAATAAACGTAGGGCCTATCTTGACCTGATCAGCCTCAATGGAGCAAGAAAAAGCCACTGACCCATTCAAATCCCGTCAGGGGGAAATCAATGTAGCCAATGGCCCTAATAACTCAAACCATCAAACAGTGAGCAATGTTATAGCTATTTACTCGGTTAAAAAAGATGCCACCTTAGCTGGCTTTGAACTTACCGGGGTTTTCCACATCGGTGCGGGTCCAATCACAGGTGAAACCCTTGGTTTCCGGTACGAACTGGTTCCAGGGGATGGGATCAACGGGGCCTTCACTAGACCAAACAATGGTGAACTGACCTTCGTCATTGACTTCCCCAATGCGGACAGTTTTGGAAATGTGGTGGTTGGGTTGCATGGTCACCATGCCTTCTGGGGCATCAAAGGTTTGACCGATCGCCGCCGCCCGGACTTTTTCTAGCCCTTCGGGGGTTTCCCCTACATCGCCGGCCGCTTCCACCGCTGCTTTCCAGAGGTAAACGGAAATATAGGCCGCTTCCATGGGGTCATTGGTCACCCGGTCTTCGCCATACTTGGCTTTAAAGGCCGCTACAAACTTCTGGTTTGCGGGGGTATCCACGCTTTGGAAATAGTTCCAAGAAGCATACTGACCGAGCAGATACTCCTTACCGATTTGCCGTACTTCCTCTTCCGCCACACTCACGGACATAACCGGATATTTGTCGGGGGTCAAACCAGCGGCTTGGATCTGTTTGAAGAAGGCAACGTTACTGTCCCCATTAAGGGTGTTGAAAATTACGCCACCATCGGGCAGGGCTTCCCGGATTTTGGTGATGATGGGGGTAACTTCGGTGTTGCCCAGGGGCAGGTAATCTTCCCCAAGGGTTTCGCCACCTTTGGCCTTTAACTGCTCTTTAATGATGGTGTTGGCAGTGCGGGGGAAAACGTAATCGGAACCCACCAGGAAGAACTTATTCCCCTTGTTTTCCAACAGCCAATCCACCGCCGGTTCAATTTGTTGGTTGGGGGCAGCACCGGTGTAGAAAATGTTTTTCGAACATTCCTGACCTTCGTACTGCACCGGGTACCAAAGCATGTGGTTTTTAGCTTCAAATACGGGCAGTACCGCTTTACGGCTAGCAGAAGTCCAACAACCAAAGACGTTAACTACCTTGTCTTGGTCAATCAACTTCGCTGCTTTTTCCGCAAAGGTGGGCCAATCGGAAGCACCATCTTCTTTGATGGCTTCAATGGGCCTACCCAAAACTCCACCGGCCGCATTAATTTCCTCGATCGCCAGTTCCGCCGCTTCCACTACGGTGGTTTCACTGATGGCCATGGTGCCACTGAGGGAGTGGAGTAAACCAACTTTGACTGGTTCCCCGGTGGGGGCCGTTCCTTCGGTGGGGGTGCCGGTGGGTTCAGTGGTCGGTTCTGTCCCACCACCACAGGCTTTGAGCAATAGACTGGCGCCTAGGGTTGCTGATCCATACAGCAAAAATTTACGTCTTCCAAAAGGGTTAGTCATACGCGAAAAATTATTACCTCGTAAGGATTCTAAATATGCTTGTTGGCTGGTGGAGAGGAGTTAATTGGGCGGAAACAGTGCTCTTAAAAAGTTTTTATCCGCAGTTTATTTAGGTCAACAAGGGAAGGTATTTCCGAGAGTAGGTTCGCCGGAAACAAATAAGACCCCATACTACGAGCAGGTTAAGAAACAATTATGTAGCATAGGATACAGTCTTTCCCGGACTAAACGTATTTTTGGCCCGTTTTGCTCCCATTGTCAGGGAGGTTTGGCATTGGAACCGTTCAAAGGGAACAATCTTGATTATTGGCGATGATCGCCGGAAGATGGCAGACGATGGAGGGCCAGAAAAGTCGCTTCCCACACGAGGCGGGGTTGGACGTAGGCGGCCAGATACTGACGGGCTTTCTCCAAAATTTCTAGCCATTGCCGTTGGCCGTAGCTCTGCCAGTAGTGGTATTGCAGATAGTCCACCAACCAAAGTTGGGTGCCATTGTCGAGGTTACTGTCCACCAGTTTGGCTAAATCAAAGGCTGCCAGGGGATCGGCAGGGGGCTGAATTAACTTTTGCCGCAGTTCAGTGGGGATACTCTGCATCTGTTCCCAAGCTTCAAACAGAATGCCAGGACTGCCCTGGGCGATCGCCAACAGTTCAGGGTGATTAAGGATTTCCTGACGGCCTAGCCTTTGCAAAATTTTGGCCATGTCATCTTCCCCCAAACGATAAAAGGGAATGCGCTGGCAACGGGAAACAATGGTGGGTAGGAGGACATCGACGCTGGGGGCCAGCAGGATCAAAGTGGCCCGCCCCGGCTCCTCCAAGGTTTTTAGTAAAGCATTGGCCGCCCCTTCATTCATGGCTTGGGCTTCTTCAATCAGGATGACGGCTCTGTCCGCTTCCAAGGGAGGACGGCTGAGGAAACGGTTAATTTCTCGAATTTGTTCGACCCTGATCAGGGGAGCGGCCCGTCGTTTGAGCCCAGCTTGCTCGGCTTCGGGGGCGGTTAATAGTTTGCCCTGATGTTGAAAAGTTGGCTCTATTTTCAGGAGGTCAGGGTGATTGCCGGCAAAAAAACGTTCCTGGCGATTGGGTTGAGCTTCCCATCCCATTAATAAGGTTTCCCCAAAAGCCTTAGCAGCCAAACTTTTGCCTACCCCATCGGGGCCCACCAACAAATAGGCCGGGGCAATGCGCTCCTGGGCGATCGCCTGGTGTAGTAAGGCAATGGCTTGGTCTTGGCCAAGGATGGATTGGAAGCGATTCATGGCCCTGCCCAACTTTGTTAACCTAAACAAGATTAATACTTAACTTTCCCTGCTGTTTTAACTATTCCATGCCCGAGTCTTTGCTTCTGCCCGCTGGCCTCTTTTCCCTCTCCCTGGCGATCGCTGCCGGATTATATTTATTCACCGCCCGGGGCTATCAATCATCCGATTCCGTGGCCAACGCCTATGACCAATGGACGGAGGACGGCATTTTGGAATATTACTGGGGCGACCATATCCACCTCGGCCATTATGGTAATCCCCCGGTAACCAAGGATTTTATCCAGTCAAAAATTGATTTTGTCCACGCCATGGCCCGGTGGGGAAGCCTAGATAAGTTAGCCCCTGGAACTACCGTATTGGACGTGGGTTGTGGCATTGGCGGCAGTAGTCGGATTTTGGCTCAAGATTACAATTTCAACGTTACGGGCATCACCATTAGCCCCCAACAGGTTAAGCGAGCCACAGAATTAACTCCCCCCGACGTAACAGCCAAGTTTGCGGTGGACGATGCCATGGCCTTGTCTTTCCCCGACGCTAGCTTTGACGTGGTGTGGTCAGTGGAAGCGGGGCCCCACATGCCCGATAAAGCCGTCTTTGCGAAGGAATTACTGCGGGTACTCAAGCCGGGGGGAATTTTGGTAGTGGCGGATTGGAATCAGCGGGACGATCGCCAAGTGCCCCTCAATTTCTGGGAAAAACCGGTGATGCGGCAATTGTTGGATCAATGGTCCCACCCAGCCTTTGCCAGCATTGAAGGTTTTGCAGAAAATCTGGAAGCCACTGGGTTAGTAGAGGGCCAGGTCACCACCGCCGATTGGACTGTCCCCACCCTCCCCGCCTGGTTGGACACCATTTGGCAGGGCATTATCCGGCCCCAGGGCTGGTTGCAATATGGCTTGCCTGGGTTTGTCAAATCGGTGCGGGAAGTACCCACTATTTTGTTAATGCGCCTTGCCTTTGGCACAGGACTTTGTCGCTTTGGCATGTTTAAGGCGGTGCGGAAAGATGTTACTAAGGCTTAAAGAACTATGCCATGGCCACGGATCTGTTTTTAGGGTTACTGTTGGGGAGTATCTTAATTTTTTGCTTAGCAGCCCTAAGAGCGTGTTTGGAAAGTTTTATTCTGCCCCCTAAATCTCCTTCGGCAATACTGAGGGACTTTCGCTCAGTTTCCCCCCAAATTTGGGGGGCCGGGGGGGCTTTTAAAACAGGCCCTAAGCTAATTAACTAATACCCACAGCTCAACTAACCATATTGCCACTATGATTCCCGGCGAAATCATCACCCCCGAAGGTTACCTCGAACTGAATGCTGGCCGCCCTACCTGCACCATCAACGTGGCCAACACCGGCGATCGCCCCATTCAAGTCGGTTCCCATTACCATTTCTACGAAGTTAATGCCGCTTTGCAATTTGACCGGGATTTAGCCAGGGGCATGCGGTTGGATATTCCCGCAGGAACGGCGGTGCGCTTTGAACCAGGGGACGAAAAAACCGTTAACTTGGTGGCCTATGCTGGCAGTCGGGAAGTCTATGGTTTCAATGGCCTGGTGAACGGCCCTTTGGATTGAAGAGAATTAGCCAAAAAGTTAGGCTTAGATGTCAGATTAACCCTGGCGATCGCCGCCTATTTTTGTTGACTGGTAAATTTTTGCATCGCTTCTAACGGCGAAGACATCATTACACACTCTTCTAGTAGGGCAATATCCAAATTTGGAAGCAGTTGGCTTTTGGAAACCGTTTGGTAGCGATCGCCATCCAGGAAATAGATGGAAAACTTTTTATCTTGCCACATCCAGACTTCGCCAATGCCAAGCCGTTGATATTTTTCCAGTTTTTTGGCACTGCCACTGCTGACATTAACTTCAATGGCCAGATCGGGATGGGCTTTTTTTTCACCGAGGTAATAGGACTCATCCGGCTCGAAAGACACTGATTCATCCTTGGATTCGCGGGTGGCACTACCCACCGGAATAAATTCAATTTCCCGTTGCCAGAAATAAATACCCAACAAAATGGCAATCATACTTTTGATTGATTCGTGGTATTCCCCCAGGGTCATGAACTCAATTACTCCGTCTAGATAGACAATCCTTAGCCCTGGCTGTTGTTCCATCACCGCTTGAATCGCCTTAAAAGCTTCCCAACTGTGACGACCGGGCAGCACAAGGGTTTGATCTTGGGTAGGGATCGGTGCAGAACTGGTGATGGTCATGGGAACAGGCCCTGCTCTGGATGGCACAAATGCAATATTTTCTATGTTACAAAAAGCCGGGGAAAACATCCTTGCCCCATTGGTTGGAATGCCAATGTCTGACGATGGTTGCCGCCAAATAGTAAAATTAAGCGGTTGTTTGGAGAATTGGCCCTGTGATCGAACGTTACACCCTGCCTGAAATGGGCAAAATTTGGACGGATACCTACAAGCTACAAACCTGGCTAGACGTGGAAATTGCCGTCTGTGAAGCCCAGGCGGAGTTGGGTTACATCCCTCAATCGGCGGTGGACGAAATCAAGGCCAAAGCCAAATTTGATCCCCAACGGGTGTTGGAAATTGAGGCGGAAGTACGTCACGATGTCATCGCCTTTTTGACCAATGTCAACGAGTATGTGGGAGATGCGGGGCGTTATATCCACTTGGGGTTAACCAGTTCCGATGTGTTGGACACAGCCTTAGCACTGCAGTTGGTGGCTAGCCTCGACCTGATTTTGGAGCAGTTGGAAAAACTAATTCAGGCTATTCGTTACCAAGCCCAACAACATCGTTACACCGTCATGGTGGGTCGTTCCCATGGCATTCACGCTGAACCCATCACCTTTGGTTTTAAATTGGCCGGTTGGTTGGCGGAAGTACTAAGAAATCGGGATCGTTTGGTGCGGGTAGCCCAATCCATTGCGGTGGGGAAAATTTCCGGTGCCGTGGGTACCTATGCCAACATTGACCCCAAAGTGGAGGCGATCGCCTGTCAAAAATTAGGATTGGAACCGGACACTGCTTCCACCCAAGTTATTTCCCGGGACCGCCATGCGGAATACGTACAACAGTTGGCTTTGCTAGCCGCCTCCCTAGAACGGTTTGCTGTGGAAATCCGTAACCTGCAACGTACCGATGTGTTGGAAGTGGAGGAATATTTTTCCAAGGGTCAGAAGGGTTCCTCCGCCATGCCCCACAAGCGCAACCCCATCCGTTCAGAACGGTTAACAGGAATGGCCCGCCTAGTCCGGGGCCATGCAGTGGCGGCCCTGGAAAATGTCGCCCTCTGGCATGAACGGGATATTTCCCACAGTTCCGTGGAGCGGGTGGCCTTTCCCGACTGCTGTATTCTCACCCATTTCATGTTGAAGGAAACCACCGATTTGGTGAAAAATTTGCTGGTCTACCCCGAAAATATGAAACGCAATATGAACGTTTACGGCGGGGTGATTTTCAGCCAAAAAGTTCTGTTGGCCCTGGTGGAAAAGGGCATGAATCGGGAGGAAGCTTACCGTGTCGTGCAAGGTTCCGCCCACCAAGCTTGGAATACGGAAGGGGGAGATTTTGAAAAGTTAATCCGGGCCGATGGCCAGGTAACCACCCTGCTTTCCCCGGAGGAAATTGACCAATGCTTCGACCCCCAACAACATTTGAGTAACCTGGCGGAAATTTATAGCCGTTTGGATATTTAGTTATAAGTTTGAATATGTCTTTCTGTTTGGTTGTGACCCATAGTCACCGACAGTTCCTGGTCCATCTTCAACTTGTTAATGTTGGGCTGACCAACACCCACACCTTTACCTAAAATTCTATAAATTCTATGACCCCCAAATTAATCATCCATGGTGGTGCCAGTTCCCTCGACGATAAGGGGGGCTTAGCCACTGTGCGCCAATCTCTGCATCAAATTGTGGCGGCGGTGTATGAAACGTTAACAGCGGGGGGCAGTGCCCTGGAAGCAGTGGTGCAGGGTTGTGAACTGCTGGAAAATAATCCCCGTTTCAATGCTGGAACTGGATCCGTGCTCCAGTCCGATGGCCAGGTGCGCATGAGTGCTTCTTTAATGGACGGCGATCGCCAGAATTTTAGTGGGGTGATTAATGTTTCCCGCATTAAAAACCCGATCCAGATGGCCCAGTTTTTGCAGGGTCAAACGGACCGGATTTTGTCTGACTATGGCGCAGCGGATTTGGCCAGGGAAATGCAACTACCCATCTACGATCCTGCCACTGACTTTCGCATTCAGGAATGGATGGAGGAACGGGGGGAAGATGTGCGTAAAAAAATGGCTCGGTTAATTGCCGATCCTACCGCAGGCATTGAAGCCAGAAAAGGCACGATCGGGGTGGTCGCCCTAGACAGCAACGGAAAAATCGCGGCGGGCACTTCCACTGGGGGCAAGGGGTTAGAGCGCATTGGCCGGGTGAGTGATTCCGCTATGCCGGCGGGGAACTATGCCACCCGTTTTGCTGGGGTTAGTTGCACCGGAGTGGGAGAAGACATCATCAATGAGTGTTTGGCGGCCAAGGTGGTAATCCGGGTCAAAGACGGCCAAGATTTAGCCCAGGCCATGGAAAAATCCATCGCCGAAGCTTTGGACAATAATACTGACCTAGGGGCGATCGCCTTGGATCATCAGGGCCATATTGCTTGGGGAAAAACCTGTCCCGTCCTCTTGGCGGCCTATCACACCGGCACGGCGATCGGAGACACCTTGGAGTTAACCGATGGGGACCACCACGGCAACATTTAATCCCTATCCCGATTAAAAATCACAATACACTCCTGAATTTGGTAGATATTTTTATTATTATTACCTCATATTTTTTCAAAATAACTAAATTTAAATATCTCGTTAATTTATGTTTTTTTAAGAGTGAGAATCTTCCCTTCTTACTATCGCTATTCTATCTTCCCTTTTTTGGTAGTGTTATTTATTATGACCATAACTCATCACATTCGAGAATCAAACCATTAAGACAAGACGTTAGACCACTTGTTTCAAAAGAGATTGAGCGATAAAACTTATTAACATAATTCTGCAACCACTTAATTGATATTCCTAGCATTCTCAACAGACCCCTGAGAGATATTCGATCTAGAAGACCTCGTTCAATGTATTCAATTTCTTGCTTGCTTATGTAATGTTTGATAGGGGTTTTCACAAACTGCCTGCCGCATTTCTTGCATAAATACTTTCGTTTTTTATTGTGGATGCTGCCATTCTTCGAAATATGCAATGAACCCCACGATGGCAGGAAGAACATTTACCTTTATCGTGATTACTCATAGCTCAATCAGTCAATTCAATGGTGTAAGTTTATATGATTTTTACTATGGGTAAATTTTATGGGAAAGTGATATGAATAGTCCAGAAGCTCTACTCCTATCATGATTGCCATCTATTTTAGACTTTCACTACATAGATAACACCACCGTTGAATGGATTGAGTTTTTCTATAACCGCCAACGATTACATTCAACCATTGGTTTTCTTTCCCCATCTCAATTTGAGGATAATTTTTACCTCTACCCACAACCACCTGTCCCCGCTTAACTTCCCTCTCCATTTCTTCGAGGTAAGGTCAATATAGGCTTGTTGATTAAGGTGAGCGCCTATCTGATGGTGTTACGTTTGCAATCTCAAAAAGCTTTTAAGAATTTGTCAATTGTGCAACTCCTACGCAAAATCAGGCTAGAGGTTGATCCAGGGCAATCGCATAGACCCTGAATTTCTTACTTTTGAAAAGATTTCTGTATCAGTTTGACACCACCACCCCTCTTGTTGACTTTGTTCTCAACATTATTGACAATCTTTATGGTTTATTGACAAGACGCGATTGCTCTGAAGGTTGATCTAGATTATTTCATCAATCAGCATTTTCATGCACTGGTTGGCGGAACTTAGCTTATAAGCTGGTCTTCGGAAATATTGGGAATTATCAGAAGAAACTGGTAGATGTGCTGCAAATCATGCTGGCTCTGCATTTCAAGCATCACTAACATGAAAATCACTACCGTTCCCGCTCCCATTCTCCCAAGGCATATCAGGTAGCATTCTTCTTTACGTTACGTTACATTGAATGTAAAGATTTGTAATTCTGATGAGTCTAGTTGTGTGGTGTCTGGAATCACAGCAAGGTACAAAGGACTTTCATAATCAAATTTTTTAACTCAATTTGTTGTTCATCAAATTTTTTGCTGTTTTATGACTTTACTTTCTTTAGTCACATCGCTACTCAAGCCGAGCCTACAACAAGACATCAAGTTTCACCTGGTTTGGACCGTGCTTCGAGTCGTGGTCGGTCTCATGATGATTCACAACGGCTTGGATAAGCTCGCTGACATTGAAGGGTTTTCCCGGGCCTATGTCGAAGTCATTGGACTTCCTTTCCCTATTTTCTTCAGCTACCTTGCGGCCTTTACAGAATTAGCCGCAGCTCCTCTGGTCGCGATTGGTTTATTAACCCGTCCGGCGGCATTAGCTCTGTTTAGCACAATGGCAGTGGCAATGTATCATCATGTTCTAGTCGCGGGACTCAGCATTCCTTACCTAGAATTGTCGGCAATTTATGCGTCTTGTTTCCTTTTTTTCGCTGTCAATGGTGCCGGGCTACTCTCACTGGATGCATTAATTGTCAATAAAATCGACGCAGCTGCCCTCGTGCCGATTACAACTAAGCGGACTTCGTTGGAAAATGCCTATGCTGCTGATGATACGATACGGTTAAGGTAGGCGAAAGTGCGCGCTAGAAGACACATTGCTGAAGTAATCTAGTCCATCTTACTTTTCCAATCAGGGTCAGAATCTGCCAAAATCTTTGGGGGGGATACAAATACAAGTAAGGGAGAAAAATCAACAGATAAGGAAGCAGAAATTAATGAACTGTTTCGGCAAATAGGTAAATTGAAGGTAGAAAAGGATTTTCTAGCCGACAGATCAGCAAGACTTGGCTTGCCGGGCCATTTTAGAAACCCTCAAAGATCTAGAACAGCAAGGTTACCAATTTGAAGCAGAGGAAGCCAGCTTTGAACTGCTGATGCGCCAGGCCATGGGCGATCGCCAACCCCTATTTTTAGTGCAAGATTTCCAAGTACATTGGAAACTGCTCACCCCAGCGGAAAACCCCGCTTACCGTAATGCTTTAGCCACGGTGAAAGTAACTGTCAATGGGCAAAATATCCTGGAAGTGGCGGAAGGCAATGGCCCTGTGTCAGCCCTAGACCAAGCTCTGCGTAAAGCCTTGACCCGTTTTTATCCCCAAATTGCCGATTTTCACCTCACCGATTACAAGGTAAGGATTTTAGATGGGGGGGGCGGCACATCGGCCAAAACCCGTGTGCTAGTGGAATCCAGCAATGGCGATCGCCGTTGGACCACTGTGGGCGTATCGGGCAATATTTTGGAAGCATCCTAACAGGCGGTGGTAAAAGGTATTGAATACGGCCTGCGCTTGCTAACCTGTGGCCTGACTAATCAAGAGGTAATCTCCACTTGATATTCCTTGCTTAATCCTAACTCAATAACGCAGTAGTTAGTAATTACAAAATTCAGATAGCTACAATTATCAATTGTGTGGTGAGCCAGGGCCCTCCGGTCTTGGTTGACCATCAATATAGGTGGCTAAATCCCAAGCTTCTTGCTCCGTTAATGCTCCGTCAAATTGATAGGGCATATTGCCGTGGATAAATTCCGCTAGGGTATTAATCCTAGCCATCCCTGCTTGGCGATTGAAAGAATGGTCTCCCCACAGGGCCGGGCGATAATAGGTATCACTGCCATAGCGACCCTGCCCCAATGCACCATGGCAAAAAGCACATTTTTGTTCAAAAATTGCCTGGCCCAGCTTTGGATTCCCTGCCAGTTTGGCGATCGGAGGGTAAGGAGTTTTGGGTAAATCTATGTTCAGTACCTGGGCCTGTTCATCCAACCACTGCATATAACTGATAAAAGCTTGGAAATCGGGATTATCAGCGGTAATGGGCAGAGGTTTGCCGTTCAGACTATGCTCAAAACAAAGATTGATTCTTTTTTGTAAATGGTCAGTTCCTGGGTATTGATATTTCTTCATCATCCCAAACCAAGAAGAAGCCTTAGGATTAGCCCCGGCATTTAAATGACAACTGGCACAATGGAGCTTGGCGATGGGCACAAATTCCGGTATTTGCTCATAGGTTTGGGTTGATAGTTGATAACCCCGCAGAATGCTATTCCAATGCTGATTGTCCCAAGTGGTTATTGGTTTGTTGGGGGGAGAAACAACTTGGGGATCAATTTGAATCGGGAGGGCGTCAGCAAAGGTAAAACTAAAATCTGCCGAGGCAAATTTTTTCACATTGCTGCTGCGGGCAATGGAATGGCAACCCATACAGGAAGAGGTGTCCTGGATATAGGTTTCTAAGGTTGTATTGCCCAGTAAAGCCGGTAGAACGTGAAAAACGGTATCAGGACTTTTATCCGTCGGTGGTTTGGGAGTGGCCCATTGGGCATTGATTAACTGGTAATGGCTCCAAACAGAATTCCCCAGTCCTTGTTGCACAAGGCGATTGAGCTCCGCAATGTTATCCACCGCCTGAGTGGGTTGACTGCAATCAGGATTTTGCGAGGGAATGGGGATTCTGCGGGTAACTTGATTAGGAATGCCTGGTTCTGTTTGTTGATTAGTTAGGCAATTGACACACCGATCGCCATGGAGGGAAAAGACTGTATTCGCGGACGCGCTGTGATCCAAGCCGGGGACATTGTCCACTTGTTCATAGGTGGACCAAATCCACTGGGGTGCACTGGGGGTTTTATACATAATGTGGAATCCCACCAAACCCACCTGGCGTAGTTGATATTCCTTGGTGGTTAAATTTTGCACATAGGCCGGCACTGTGTGGAAACGGCTAGATTCTTCTGGGTTAATTTCCCGCCAAGCAGCCTTAATCAAAATAGAGCCATCGGGGGCATTGATTTTAGGCAAAAGAGTCTGTTGTTCTGGGTTATAAAGCTCATTTTCCACCACATAATCAAACAACACCTTATTCATGCGAATTTCGTAACGTACCACGTTGCCCCACTGATCAGTCAAAGTTCCCGGCAGGGCCCCATCCGCTTTAGTGGGTTGAAAGTCGTCGTTAAGCACTTCATCAACCTTACTTTGGCGAAAGAGAATTTTGGTTGTCCTGTCACCAACTAAGTCATTAGGTAAGGGTTCATTACTATTCCATGGCTTTGGTGCAACTCCATTGGGTAAATAAACTTCACTGGTTTCTTTCCAGGTTTCCCACACCCTCGGCCCTGGGGCGTTGATAGCCAAATTTTTGTTCGCCACCCCCCGATCTCCGACCATGGCGGGCCAATTAAGGGCAATGAATTCTTGCCAGGCAAAGGTATCCACCGCCCGTTGTACAACATTGAAATTGGTTTGCTTAAGTTCCCCTTCCACGTCTGCCGGCAACTGCCAACTAATAGTAAGGGGAGATAATTTGGCATTACAAACCCCAGGCAAAGGGATAGTGGGAACGATTTTAGAGCTGACTGGAATTACCAGAAAAAAAAACAGCACAAAAATAATCACAACTAGGGCATAAGCCATAATTCTTCCTATTTTCATGCCATTATTCTCCCTTGGTATTTATAAATAATTATTTTTGAGTTGGTAGAGAAAAAGTTGTGTCTTGCACTGGTAATTGTTTGGTTAATTCTGGTGAAATTTGGAAAGTATTTCCTAACACCGAGCTAGGATTGCTGGCTAACCAATTACTTAGATCAATACTCTGGTAATCCCCATCATTGAAAACCACTAAAATATCCAACGATTTTTGGGAACTGTTGCGGAGGGCATGGCCATAACCCTTGGGCACATAACCCACGTCCCCCTGCTGGAGACGACTCACACTGGCTTTACCCTCGGAAGCAAAAACCGTCAAATCCATTTCGCCATCGAGAATATATTGCCACTCGTCTGCGTTGGGATGCCAATGGAGCTGACGCATGGCCCCCGGTTCTAAATGAATTAAAGCACCGGTCATGTTAAAACTGCCGGGAAATTCCTTAGCGCTGGCGAGTCTTAATTCATTACCACCCAAGGAAACTAGGGGTTGTTGCCCCAAGAGATTATGGGTGTGGGGAACTTCAATTTTGGCCGTTTGCCCCTGGGGAGTCGCACTGGCCAAGGGGCCAGGAGCCGGGCCATAGGATGAAATATATACCTGTTTTTTGGGCAATTGTTCCACCTGGGCCGCCGTCCAACCTAAATTTTCTTCCACCCAGGCGATCGGGGTGTGGGAAAGCCAATCGGTAACGCTAAAGGTTGCCCCTTCGGAAAAGGTGCCATCGTTGAACACCAACAAAAATTTGGCAGTGCCGGGACCAATCCCCTCAATGCTGTGGCCCCAACCCCGGGGAAAATACCAGAGTCCCCCTTTATCTACGTTGGCAATTTCCACTTTGCCCTCGGGACTGGTGAGGGTAATGCGGGTGCGGCCTTCCATGACATAGGCCCATTCTGCGGCGTTGGCGTGCCAGTGTAATTCCCTAATGGCCCCCGGCTCTAAGCTCATATAAACCCCCGCCATGCCTTTACTGACGGGAAAGTTATAGGTTCCCACCTGCTTAGTGGTGCCGCCGTCATAAAGAACTAGGGGTGTTTTGTTAAAAGCATAGCTAAAAGCTGGTAAATTCTTACCCCAAACCACATTGGAGAGCGATCGCCATTGTTGAGTTTGGGCAATAGTGGGGGAAAAAATCCCCAGACAAGTTACCAACAAAACACTCAATGCTACCCACAAAAACCGCCGCCTCAGCTTTCCCATTATCGAATCAACCATAGTGATGCTGGAATGGTCACAATCCAGTGATAAAAATTGTCTTTATCTGGAAAATAAACGAGGATTGTGGGGACGGTAACACCCCGTTAACAAAATGTAACTGATGCTAAGGGGAAGATTTTAGCAATAAAATGGAGACACGTTTAGGTAATTAGTTATCAGGAGAAATTAACAAACATTGACCATCAGGACAAAGGTCTTCTAGTTCAATGACAACAGGTTTGATGGCCCAGATATCCTCGGCATATTCCCGAATAGTACGATCCGAAGAAAATTTACCCATGCGGGCCACATTTAGAATGGCCATGCGAGACCAATTTTCCTGATCTTTGTAGGCTTCTCCCACCTGATGCTGACAATCCACATAGGCTTGAAAATCAGCGAAAACTAGGTAAGGATCATGGCCAAATAAAGAATCCATCAGGGGACGAAATAGTTCCGTATCTCCATGGGAGAAAAAGCCAGAATTGATTAAATCCACCACCGCTTTTAAGTCGGGATAATTGTTGTAATATTCCCAGGGTTGATAGCCTGCTGCCAAGGTTTTTTCTACTTCTGGAGTAGTAAGACCAAAAAGGAAAAAGTTCTCTGCCCCTACTTCTTCTCGGATTTCAATATTTGCTCCGTCTAAGGTGCCAATGGTTAAGGCTCCATTCATGGAAAATTTCATATTGCCCGTACCGGAAGCTTCCTTGCCTGCGGTGGAAATTTGTTCTGATAAATCAGCGGCGGGGTAAACTTTTTGGCCAAATTTAACGTTGTAGTTGGATAAAAACACCACCTTGAGGCGATCGCCAATGGCGGGATCGTTATTGACCACTTCAGCGACGGAGTTAATTAACTTGATGATTAATTTGGCAATGAAGTAACCGGGGGCCGCCTTCCCACCATAAATAAACGTGCGGGGAGAGATCTCTAAATTAGGGTTATTTTTTATTTGCAAGTAGAGGTGAATGACATGGAGAATATTCAGATGTTGGCGTTTATATTCGTGGATGCGCTTTACCTGCACATCAAACAGGGAATCGGGATTGACAACCAAATCGCTCTGCGCCTTGATGTAGTGGGCTAAATCCTGTTTAACTTCCCGTTTTACCTGGCGCCAATCCTGGCGGAATCCAGCTAGGTCAGCGAAGGGTTCTAATTGCTTCAACTCATCCAAATTTTTGATCCAGCCCTCGCCAATGCGGGAAGAAATTAAATTACTCAGGCGGGGATTACTGAGCACCAGCCAACGACGGGGGGTAACTCCGTTGGTTTTGTTGCTAAATTTTTCTGGCCAAAGTTCGTAAAAATCCTTGAGAATAGTTTCCTTAATTAACTGACTATGCAAAGCCGCTACCCCATTAATGGCGTGGGAACCCACCGTGGCCAGATAGGCCATCCGCACCCACTTTTCCCCAGCTTCGTCAATAATGGATAGCTGGGCCAGGCGATCGCCGTCGTTGGGATATTTAATTCGCACTTGATCAAGGAAACGTTGGTTAATTTCGTAAATAATTTCCAAATGCCTGGGCAACATCTGACTAAATAAAGGCAAAGACCATTTTTCCAAAGCTTCGGGCAACAAAGTATGGTTAGTGAAGCTAAAGGTAGCCTGGGTAATATTCCAAGCTTTGCCCCATTCGTAATGGTGTTCATCCACCAACAAACGCATCAGTTCCGCTACACCAATGGAAGGATGGGTGTCATTGAGTTGTACGGCAAAATGCTCATGGAAATTTTCCAGACTAGGGTTGTCCGCTAAATGGATGCGGATCATGTCCTGCAAAGAACAGGAGACAAAAAAGTATTGCTGGGCTAACCGTAATTCCTTGCCCTGGAGTTGTTCATCGTTGGGGTAGAGAACCTTCGTTAAATTTTCTGAAGTAACCTTATTCTGCACTGCGCCATAGTAGTCCCCCATGTTGAACCGCTGAAAATCGAAGGATTCCGCCGCTTCCGACTTCCATAGCCGCAAATTGTTGGCGGTGCTGACCTTGTAACCCAAAATTGGCGTGTCGTAGGGAATGCCCTTGACTAGATTGTTCGGAATCCACCTCACTCGATAATCCCCCTTTTCATCGGTGTAGCTTTCTGTATGGCCCCCCAGTTTCACCAACACAGCCGCCTCCGGGCGGGCAATTTCCCAGGGATTACCTAGCTGTAACCATTTATCGGTGATTTCCACCTGCCAACCATCTTCAATTTCCTGGTCAAAAATACCGAATTCGTAGCGGATGCCGTAGCCGATCGCCGGAATTTCCAGGGTGGCGAGGGAATCCATAAAGCAGGCGGCCAAACGACCCAAACCACCGTTACCTAGCCCTGGTTCCTCTTCAATGTTGATCAATTCTTCTAGGTTTAATCCCGACTCCTCCACTGCCTGTTTGACCGGCTCCCACAGCCCCAGATTGATGAGGTTATTGCCCAGATGGGGCCCCAAAAGATATTCCGCCGACAGGTAGACCACCACCCGATTGTCGCAGTTGAGATAGGTTTGGGACGTATTCAACCACCGTTGGAGCAAACGATCGCGGATGGTGTAGGCCAGGGCCATATAACAATCATGTTTAGTGGCAATGCCAGGAAATTTTCCCTGGAGATAAAACAGGTTGTCGGCCAAGGCCCGCTTCAGGGTTTCCACGCTCAGACCAGTGCGGTCGTCTTCCACCTGAATGAGGGGATTGGTGGTATTAAAAGCCATGGGGAGGTGCTCCGTTAATGGTGTGCCTTTTCCTATAGTGTGCAACTGCCATTAAAGTTTGGTTAGGAATGGGGACATTTGTTGGACTTCTTAACAAAATCGGCGAATCATAACAAACCGTTACAAATTCCTCTGGCCCTTGCCCTCTGTGCCTAGAATGGTCGTAATTTGTCGCCGTTGCGAGGAGTGCCCCATGACCATTGCCCACCGTGATGCCCGGGATTACCAGATTATTTTTCTCTGTAGCTTTTTGAGTTTGGGGATATTGGCGCGGGACTGGAGTTTGACCCCTTTGGCGATCGCCGTTATTTTGACCACAACCTTAGTAGTGCAATGCCTTTTTACCATCAATCAACAAGGTAATTTTGGGCGTTGGTTTTCCTGGCATACCTGGCAAAGTTTTTGGGGACATCAGGGTTGGAAAAGTGCCTTAATCACCGGTTTAGGTCTATGTTTACTACTGCGGGCTAACCATTTATCTACGTTGGTGTTAGCGGCGGCCTTGGCGATCGCCAGTAAATTCCTCTTGCAAGCCTGGGGCAAACATTGGTTCAATCCGGCCAACTTTGGCATCATTGCCGCTTTAACTTTAACAGGGGATGCCTGGGTTTCCCCGGGACAGTGGGGCACTACCCTCTGGCTGGGGGCCATGTTCCTGGCCGCTGGGGGGTTGGTGTTGGGCAGAGTGGGCAGGTGGGACACATCGGTAATGTTTTTAGCAGTCTATGCCGGGCTGGATTTACTGCGTAATGCTTGGTTAGGTTGGCCCGCGGAGGTTAGTTTCCACCACCTGGAAAATGGCAGTCTATTGGTGTTTGCCCTGTTTATGCTCACCGATCCCCGCTCCATTCCCAATGGCCGCCCCGGTCGTTTAATCTGGGCCACGGCGATCGCCATAGTCAGTCTAATTTTGCAATATTACTTTTACCTGCCCACTGCCCTATTTTGGGCCCTATTTCTGCTTTCTCCCCTCACCGTATTGCTAGACCGTCAGTTTCCCGCCGCCCGTTTTCAATGGTGGCAAAAAGCCAAACCTGTACCATCAAATTAAGCTAGGATGTGCCATTGGCCGGATAACTTTTTCCCCTTCCCCCAATGACCCCATCCCTGTCCCTGGGCCAACGCCTCGATGACCGTTATCTGATCCAACTCCATTTAGGCACCAGTTCCCCTGGTCAACAATACCTCGCCCACGACACCCATCGCTTTGACGAACCTTGCACCATCACAGTTTTAACCTCCTTTCCTGGGGACAAAACCGGCAATTTATTTAAGCAACAGGCGGAAATACTCTACGCCCTCGACCATCCCCAAATTGCTAATTTTCGAGAGTTTTTTGCCCTGGGGACAGAGCTTTACTTAGTCCAAGATTTTATCGAAGGGCAATCCTATTTGGACTTGCTCAAGGGCCGTCGCAATCAGGGTAAGGCTTTTACAGAATCGGAAGTACGTCAATGGTGCCGTCAATTGTTACCTGTATTGCGCTATCTCCATAGCCAAAAAATTTGCCATGGTCAGATTAGCCTAGAACAGGTGGTGCGGCGGAGAGTGGATGGCCTGCCGGTGTTGGTGGACTTTAGCCATAGTCAGTATTATTGCGGTACCCCAGGGGAAGACCGGAGAGATTTGCACAATTTGGCCCTGGGGGCGATCGCCTTACTGACGGGGGTCGTGAACCCTAATGCTTCTGGGGAAGAAGTTTTATCCTCCGTTGCCCTTAGTCCAGAATTTCGCCAACTACTATTGCAATGCTCCTGTTGGCCTCCCCTGGTGGATTTGCCTACTTTGGCAGACAATTTAAACAATTTGCCGCAAAAATTTTTACCCACAGTGGCTAGTTTCAGCCCGAAGTCCCCCAGTGCCCAGGCTACTAACGGTGACGTGGGCCCGTTAACCAAAGGGGCTGGAGAGGCCGGGGAACCCTCTCTACCCTTGGCCCATCAAGCTCCCTGGCTCTTTCATTTTTCTACCACAATAAAAACCATGGTCCGAGTCGATGGGTTAAAGGGGCTGGTGAAAAAATCACTCATCTTGCTGGGATTGATGGCGATCGCCATGGCCATGGGTTGGGGGGCTGGACAGTTGTGGCTCCTGGGTCAACAACGGGCCATGTTGCAAAGTTTGGCACCAGACAAACCAGAGGATGATGCACCGCAAAAAACGGATTTGGAGATCAAAAATGAGATCCGGGCCCGTCGGCTTAATTTGGGCATTTCTCCCCAAAGGTTCCAAGCCCTAGTGGATGATGGTTTAGCTTTTCAATTAAACATTGACCCCGAGGAAATAACCACTAATACCAACAATACCGGCAACAATAATGATGGACCTGCGACCCTAGGCACCCCAGAAGAACGGATGGCCATGACCATTGCGGTGTTGGATGCCCTGGAGGGTTTGAATCGGGATGCGATCCGGGATTTTGCCCAAAATAATTCTGGCGATCGCCGACGCTGGATTCCCCAGGTGAATCAATTGCGCCTCAGTAGCCGTAGTTTTTATGATTTGGTCAATGCCCGCTTCCATCACCATTTGCCCATGGTCAGTCTTACTTCGTTAGGGGAACCGGACTTTGAACAGCGACCCCTGGCCCAGGTGTGGAATGCCATGGCCTTTGATAGTTTGGCCAGCCTGGAGGATGGAAGCCATTACCAAAGACTCAGTTTTGAGGGTACCGATCAG
The DNA here is from genome assembly GCF_015207985.1 of Synechocystis salina LEGE 00031. Classification (GTDB taxonomy): domain Bacteria; phylum Cyanobacteriota; class Cyanobacteriia; order Cyanobacteriales; family Microcystaceae; genus Synechocystis; species Synechocystis salina. The sequence continues at coordinate 104,800 of NZ_JADEVV010000002.1, forward strand.
CTTAATCTCAGGGGCACCCTGGAACCAGGCAAGGGCTATGCCTATGCCATTACCATTCCCCCCACAGAACAATTCAGCCTGGAGTTGGATGCTCCCCCCAGTGCCCGCCTTTCTTTTTATCCCCCCACTGGGCCAGAAATAATTTTGCAAAACTCCGCCATCCATCGCTGGTCTGGCCCCACCGCCCAAGCTGGCTACTACGAATTGGTGATTACATCGGAAGCCAAGGAGGCGATCGCCTTTGATCTGGAATTGCGGGTAATGAGAACTAATTTTTCTCCTTTGTAACGCCGGGTTCTTTTCAATGTCTTTAATTTAAAATGAAATAATTAAGTTCAACTATCTTCTCTAAATCAGTCTTTTATTCATCAAATTTTATTGCAAGCTTAATTGAAACATGACAGACAAATCCCTGATAGGAACTTTCCCGTTGGCCATGGCAAGGCGGTCTGAGCCAAAACCAAAACTCCCCCATCCTGGCCGGATTTCTTAACCTGTTCGTAACCTTGAGGAATCCTCAAATTCCTATCCTAGGATGGAGATAACGGAGAATTTTTGGTGATTGATTGACATGGAAACAGCAGCACGTACTTTTGGTAAGCTGGCAATTTTCGCTTTTAGTAAACACACTGAAAAAGTTTTCAAATATGCCCCCAGGGTTTTAAAGGATCAAGACCCCGAAGACTTACATCAGTTACGGGTGGGGGTGCGACGACTGCGGACGGCGATCGCCGGTTTTGAGGCCGCAGTGCAATTACCCAAGGGGCTTACAGAAGAAAGGGTAGGGAAAATAGGTAAACGCCTGGGAGCACAGCGGGACAATGACGTTTTGCAGGAAATTTTGCTTAGTAAATATTTGCCCCATCTACCCAAAAACGAGCAACGCTATTTGAATAAAGTTCTTAAATATCTACAAAAGGAACGGAAACACGCTTTTAAAGCAACCTATAAGCTATTGACCCACGACAAATTTTCCCGATTCAAACAGCACTGGCAAGGGTGGCTAGACCAACCCCAAATTACTGTCCTCGGGAGCCTGGCGATCGCCGATGTCTTACCGGACTTACTGTTGCCCCAACTGGCGGAATTTTTCCTTCACCCCGGTTGGTTAGTGGGTACAGAAATTGTCCCTGATACCCATGGCACGGCCCAACAACGTCGTTGTATTCAACTGAGCCCGTCGGCTATTGAAATCCTATTGGATGGGGAAGAATTAGTTCTGCACGATCTCCGCAAGCAAGCAAAGCGTACCCGTTACCAGATGGAGCTATTCAGTGACTACTACGGCCAGCAATATCAAGAATTGTTAGCCAAAGTGAAAATAACCCAGGAAATTTTGGGTAGCCTACAAGACAGTTTCGTCTTGAGGGCCATGGTGGAGCAATACCTTGATGTGGATCTAAAAAAACTCTGTCCCCAATGGAATGCCATTTTCCACGGCGATCGCCTGGGATATTGGGACCAATGGCAACCACTCCAGAACCAGTTTATTGATCCTGGGCACCGTCAGCAATGTCGTCAACTGGTGCAAAACCCTACTGGCAACAGCAACGGAAAAATGGCTCGGGGCGGATTTGAACCGCCGACCTTGGGCTTATGAGTCCCCTGCTCTAACCAACTGAGCTACCAAGCCTTGTCTGTTTCTTCAACGGACAGTTAACAATCTTACACTAAATTCACAGCATGGCAAAATAATTTTTATGGGCTGTCGGGTACGGTGGCCAAAAGTTCGGGGGTGAGGGACACTTGGCTGAAATATTGTTTTTGGAATTGTTCTTCTGCAATTAAAGTTTCAATTTGCCGGACCAAAGCTTTCGGCCAGGCACTGCCGGGGGTTAACGCTGGGCTGTGCTCCTTGATCAGAATCAGAATTTGACTAGCTAAGCCATGGCTAAAATCCCATTGTTTTTGCAAGCTGAGGGGAGAAAGTTCGGCTGTTTTTCGTCCATGCCATTGTTCTTCTAACTGGGCCACTAGGGCAGTGGGACATTGGGGTAAAAAATGATAGGCCAACACTAGGGGTTGTTGGGCGGCGATCGCCTGTTGGTAGGCCCGACGTAATTCTGACCAACTACTGGGACAGGTGCGGAGAACATGACCTTGGGGAGAAAGACCATGGTGTGGGCAATGGGGGGAACGGCGGTCAATTAAATTAGCACTAGTTTGACTAGATGTAATCCCTTGGGGTTGATGTAAGCGAAAATCGATCAGGCGCACCTCATACCGGCGATCGTAGGTGTTAAAGTCCAATTCCACCACCAAATCTAACGGTTCATTTTGGGGCAGTTCATCGGGATGGTGACCCCACCAGACCCCAGGGCATTGAATGACTTGACCATCGCCATCGGTTTGAGGTGGATATTCCGTCAGCCAAAAATTAGTTTTGAGATAGGACACCTTATTGCCGGTGCGGTCTTTGATGTTGCGAAAGCTGGGCCGCTCGACTTGTACTTTTTCTAGTAGTAGTTGGGGGGCGGGATTGCCCATGCCATAGGGTTCCAGCAAATTAAATTCCCGGAATAGGTCCTGTCCTAAATCTGCCACTGTGACCTGGAGGTCCACCGACAAAATGGGATCTAAACTAATTTGGGCTCCATAGCTTTGCCAAAACTGTTGATTAACTGCTTCCGTGAACAACGGCAATTTATCCAGCGGCAAGCTTAAGCCAGCGGCAAAGGGATGACCCCCAAAGCCCAACATTAAATGTCGCTGACTGTGCAGTAGGGCATAGAGGTCAATGTTGGCCACAGAACGGGCTGAACCCTTGGCAATTTCCCCATCTTGGGTGTTGAGCAAAATGGCCGGACGGCCACAGGTTTGGGCAACATGGCTGGCGGCTAGGCCTAAAACCCCTGTGGGCCATTGGGGATCGGTGAGTACTACTACCCCGGTGGTGGACAGGTCAATATTTTGGAGCCGTTGGTCAATTTCGGTGATGACGGATTTCTGCAGCCCTTTGCGTCTACTGTTGAGGGTTTCCGTTTCCGCGGCCAATTGATTGCAAATTTGTGGATCTCGGCTGGTGAGCAATTCCACCCCAAAGCTAGCATCCCCTTTAATGCGACTAATGGCGTTGATGCGGGGGCCAATGCCAAAACCGATATCCGTGGGCCGATCGCCGTTACGGTTACAAAGGTTAAGCAAAGCATGGATGCCGGGACGGGTGGCGGTGGCGGGATCTTTTTGGGTACGGAGTTGGGCAATGCCCCGCTGGGCCAGGTAACGACAATCCCCCTTCAGAGTGACTAAATCGGCAATTAAACCGATCGCCACTAAATCCAGCAACTTTTCCAAAGGTTGTCGGGGCACTGTAGGGTAATGGTCATAAAGGGCCTCCACCAGCTTAAAAGCCACTGCTACCCCGGAAAGATTAAACAGGGGATGGTCATCGGCAAAGTAACGGGGGTTAATAATTGCCACCACTTCAGGGCGATCGTCTGGCAATGTGTGGTGATCAGTGACAATCACATCCATGGCCAATTCCCGGGCATAGAGAATTTCTGCCAAGTTGGTGCTGCCGGTGTCACAGGTGACAATCAGCTTGGTGCCCTGGGCCGCTAAACGTTCTAGACCCGGTCGATTGAGTCCGTGGGATTCCCGTAAACGATTCGGAATGGTGTAACTCAACTGGTCACCCTGGGGGAAAAACTGTCCTAATCCTTCCCATAACACTGCAGTGGAAGTAATGCCATCGGCATCAAAATCCCCCCAGATAGTTATCTTTTCCCCCTGTTCCATGGCCTGCCCCAACCGTTGCACAGCCCATTTCATCTCCTGGCCAAATTCCCAGCCACTGGTGGGAGTGTAATGCTCCGGTGTTACAAACCCGGCCAACTGATCCGCCGCTTGAATACCCCTTTGCCATAGCAATTGGGCCGCAAATTTGCCGCTGGATTGGTCACAATGGCGACGTACCTGTTCGACAAAAATGGCGGGGGGAGTAACAGGGGGAATTAATTGCCAACGAAATTGGGCCATGGTCAAAGAATTAAAAGTAGATTCTATGCTAACTTTTCCCCCTACTCGGCAGTATGGCGGCTATCTACCCCAGCAGCAATTTCCGTCAGGCTAGCTCGATATTGGGGAAATTGACCCATGAGTTGTTCCAATCGACGGCTATCAAAATCCTCCAATGCTTGGATAATGCCCTGGCCATAGGCCTCTAAATCGTCCCAGCCATATTCCGTCCCCCAGCTTGCAAGGCGATCGCCAAAGTTTCTTAATTGTCGGGAAACGAGGGTATGGCGTAAAGTGCTCCAAACGTTAGTTTCTTCCTGTGCCAGCAAAGAAATTAATTGTTGCCGTCGAGCTTGATCCATTAGGGGCACTGCCATGGGGGAGTACTGACCAGATCCGCTTTGGTTAATCGAGCGCTTGTCGTTAGGGGCCATGTCCCCAGCCCTAGCCGACAAAAATCTCTCCGTTGCATTGTTGGAGGCGATCGCCCCAAGGTGACCATCGGAATGAACTCCATGGCCAGGGGAAAAACCGGACTCGGGTAAATTTTCCACCAAGCGCACTGCCGGGAAACGCAAAATGAAGGTACTCCCCTCCCCAGGTCGACTAAAGAGACTAATTTCTCCCCCCAACAATGAGGTTAAACGTTTGGTGATGGTCAGACCTAAACCCGTGCCCCCATATTTGCGGGTGCTCTGTCCTTGACTTTGGGTGAAAACATCAAAAATCCTCGCTTGGTCTTCCGGGGCAATGCCAATGCCCGTGTCAGTAACTTCAATGGCTAGGGAAATGTAGGTGCCCTGGGAGCGGGATCGAATGTCTTCCACACCGATATAAATGAAAACCTGTCCCTCCTCGGTAAACTTAAGGGCGTTACCCACCAAATTAAATAAAATTTGTCGTAGGCGTACCGCATCAAAGTAAATGGCTTGGCTTAAGGTTTCATCCACTTGAATAGTTAGCAGCAAGCCTTTACTTTCAGCTTTGTAATCGAAAATTTGTTTAATTTCTCTAACAATTGTCCTTAAATCTACTGGCTCCAAATTAATTACTAATTTACCTGCTTCAATTTTAGAAATGTCTAAGATATCATCGATAAGTGCTAACAAGACCTTACTACTAGAGCCAATGGCATTGAGGTAATTTTTTGTTTGGGACAAACTAAGATCTTTTTGTAAAAGTAAATCACAAAATCCCAAAATAGCATTCATTGGTGTCCGGATTTCGTGGCTAATATTAGCTAAAAATTCACTTTTAATACCGCTGGCCAATTCAGCATTTTCCTTTGCTTCCCTCAGCTTAACTTCAATGCGCTGGCGTTCTTCAATTTCCCCCGCCAGTTGCTTATTAATCATAATTAAAGTATTGGTTCTTTCTGCCACTCTCACTTCCAAGTTATCCCTGGCCTGCTTGATGGTTTTAAACTGATTTTGTAAAGTGATCAGCATTTCATTAAAGTTTTCATTGAGGGTAATCACTTCGCTCACTTCACTGTGCAGGGCAATGGGGGTTAAGCCTTGGTATTGTAATTTGGCGGGAATGTCGGTGGTAATTTTAGCTAAAGTTAACAATGGATTAGCTACCCGTTTACTAACACTAATGGCAATCACTAAACCCACCAGGCTTAAAAATAACAATAGACCAAGCTTTTGTACTGATTGAATCTGTAATTTCTCGATACTTTGCCGCGCAGGTAAGCCAATTACTAATTGCCAATCATTAATTTTATCCAAGGATAAAATATGGTAGTAATAGGAGTTACGCCAACGGAGAGTAGGATTAGCCGGTTTATCGGGATACCAATGGTAGGTTGATGGATTCAAATCTCTGGGATTACCCCCTTGAAAAGGCTGATAAGATTCCAAAGGTAATAGATCATCAATGGTGCTAGCTATGACCTGATTTTGGCCATTGATGAGAGTAATATTTAATTCCTTGGTAACCCTATCTGCATATAACAATTCTTTTGTTTTAGCCAGATTTAAAGAGGCATTAAAAAATCCCTCTAAGCTATTTTTGACCACTAGTGGGATGGTGATAGCAATATGGGGATTGATGTTAACATTGGTGCGGTGTAGTGGAGATATTTGTATTTTGGGAGGACTGGAAAAACCAGTCATTTTTTCTGCCTGAATCAGTCCTAAGCGTGATTCTCCCACTTCATTCGACTCCGGTGAACTAGCAATAATTTTCCCCTGGCGATCGCCAACATAGATATTACTAAAGCCAGCAAAAGCCGTTTGCATGGTCTGGGTCATGAGATTAAGAGCTGGTAATTGCGCCCCATTACCCTGATTAATTTCTGCTACTAAAGGCGAGATTTTGGTGGCAAAAACTTCTGCCCCTTCTAGATGAATTTGGTACCAATCTTCAACGGAATTTTTAATGGGGATGGATAAAGTAGTTAATTCTTGGACTGTTTGCTTTTCCATTTGCAAAAAAGCTTCTTGACCATTAAAAACGGTGATAAATAGGAGGGGAAAAAAGATAAATGCCACCAACAGATTAAACAAAGTTTGCTCAAAAGATATTTTTTTCCAAGCAAAAAAAGCTGGCCCTTTTAAGGGAGAAAGATTTTGCTTTGGCAAACCAAACCCAGTGATCAAAAAACTGGCAATTAAGCTATTAAAAATGCCATTGGCAGCTTGTTTAAGGGTAATTAAACCGGTGGTAACCGGGGTCATATCTAAACCCCAACGGTAAAAAATATAAACCAAGGGCATGCCAATTAACAGCCAAAAGAGACTGTTAACTAAGACTAAATTTGTCTGCCGACGGCGCAACATCAAGCCCACTACTAGGGCTTCAAGCATGATTATTAATATCCCGTAACCATGGCGCCAAATGATCAGGGTGTGACTGCCGGCGATCGCCGCACTAACTAAGCCCCAGGGCAAGCCACAGTAAACGAGTACTAGTAAAGTGGCAATGCTACCAAAAAGAAAATCAACGCCGAAAAATATATGTAGTTTAAAATAGTTTCCTCCATAACCCGCCAGTAAAAGGCAGGGCAAAAGCCAGTATTTTTGTAGGAGATTAGGAAATTTGCCCATGGGAAACCTAAGCTGAAATTAGGGGATAGAGGGGGCGCGTCGATAAAGAATCACTTCATTCTCTTGATATTCTGGCGTAAAAGCTGAATCCTGACTCACCTGTTGGGCTAGGGCTTCCACCGTGCCCTGGGAATTTTCCCAACCGGCGTAGTTGGTTTGCAATAACACCGCATCAAAACGGTTTAGATCGAAGGGAGCTTCCGCTTCAATGGCTAATTCTAGGTCGGGTCGATGGCTCAAGTGGGCCGCCAGGTGGGGGGAAGTCAAAACCCGATCGCCTGGTTGCACCAAGGATACTGCTGTTTGTAGGTTAGCCAACTGCCCCCAATGGTGCCAATATCTGCCGAAAAAGTAGGTGTATTTCCCCAAAGCTAAAAAGGCGATCGCCGTCCAGAGAATAATCCAGCGGGGCTTTTTTAGCCAACTACTGCCCTGATACCAATGGGTCATCACCACCAGGAGTAAAAAGGGCAAAATTGGCAACGAATATTGATGAATTAAATCCTTTTGGGGAAGATAGTCGGTCACTAAGTTAACAAATAGGGCAGGAATTGCCGGGATAGCCATGGCCCAGGCTTTACCCCAAATGCCCCAAATAATCGGCGCAGTTAATAGCACTAAATAAAATAAGTTATCCAGCGTAAATAACATTCCTAAAACGATTTGGGGTTTAAGAATTAAATTTAAAATAATTTCTGTAACGGAATCCCCAAGAAAGCTATAGCGTCCCACCGCCGCCGCCTCTTCGCCACTAAAGGCCGGAATAATACCTTTGGTGGTGATAATAAACCAAGCAATTCCCGCCCCCGTGGTAATGAGTCCCATTAACCTTTTTCTTTCCCAAATTAGCAACCAAATACCTAGCATAAATACCGTGAGGGAAAGCACTGCTTTGCTAGCCAAAATTATGATTAAACTAATTAAGAAAATTCCCCATTTATTGGCCCTGGCGCTCCACACCGCCCAGAGCAAACCAGGTACAGCAATTACTTCCGTGTGAAAATCAAATAAATTGATATTGAAAATCAGGGGATATAGGCCATAAACCAAGGCCATGGTTAAACTTTCTTTTTCCCCCAGTCCCGTTTGTTTTGCCAATTGCCAAGTGGGCCAAGCTCCTATGGCCAAGGCGATCGCCTGGATGAAAAATAACCAATAAACGGAGGGATAAATTTTGTAAAAAATTGCGATGGGATAAACCAAAAAAGCGGCGTGGTCCCCCAAAATATGAAAGCCCCGAAAGGAAACCCTGGGATATTCCCCCTGACTGATGAGATAAATAGCCTGGTCGAAAAACCCCAAATCCAGGGCAGTGGATTGGAATAGCCAATGGCGCACCGTGGCACAGATGAAGAGAATAACTGCACCGATCGCCATCCCGATCAATAAAGAACGGGGGGGCAAAAATCCTCCAGGCTTGCTCTGGCTTACTTCCATGGTGATTCAACTGGGACTAAAAATGGGGCAAAATTTGCCAAAACTCTTCCAACATTAGCAAACCAAGGGCGTTCTGTTGCCTTAATGGAGAAGGCTGGGGGGATTAAGTGCCATGGCAGACTGGGCAAACCCAACTCTTGAAACCCCTTGCGGTGCTCAGGCTAGGATGGAAAGTAATCAGCGATGAATTTTGGAACAGGTTAAGTATCCATGGTCGAGGTTATATGTTTTGGAGAAATGCTCTTTGACTGTTTGGCGGATCAGTTGGGAATACCCTTGGAGCAGGTTACATCCTGGACTAACTATGCCGGTGGTGCTCCTGCCAATGTGGCCTGTGCTTTGGTTAAACAGGGGATTAGCACCGCTTTCATTGGTCGTTTGGGGGCAGACAGGGCGGGACAAGAGTTAAAAAGTGTTCTAAAACAATGCCAAGTTAACGTTGATGGAGTGCAAATTGATCCCCATCGACCCACCCGTTTGGTTTATGTGACCAGGACATGGGAAGGCGATCGCCATTTTGCTGGGTTTGGGGAATATCACAGCGGGGATTTTGCCGACACAGCGGTGCAGTGGGAAGACATTCCTGAATCTTTATTCACCTCAGCCCAATATCTGGTGATGGGTACTATTGCCCTGGCCTATCCCGACAGTCGGACTGCGACGAAGCAGTTAGTGGCGTTGGCAAAAAAACACCAGGTCAAGATCTTTTTAGATGTCAATTGGCGATCGGTTTTTTGGGACGATGAAGCGCAAGCCAAAGAACTGATTCCCACTCTGATTACCCACGCCCAAATTTTGAAATGTACCGACGAGGAAGCGGTCTGGTTGTTTGGCTATCAAGATCCGGTTACCATCCACAACAAATTTCCCCACCTCCAGGGGATATTGGTCACCGCCGGGGACAAGGGGTGTGCCTATTCCCTCGGCAAAAACTACGGAGAGGTTCCTGCTTTTAAGGTCAATGTGCGGGATACCACCGGGGCGGGAGACAGTTTTGTGGCAGGATTTTTAGCCCAAGCCCTAACCCACGGGGATAAATTATTCACAGATGCTCACCTCGGTTGCCAGGCCGTGACCTATGCCAGTGCTATGGGGGCTTTCACCACCCTCCATCCCGGGGCGATCGCCCGTTGATGTCATTAATGTAAAAAAATGCCGCCTTCATACTGGTATTGGTATAACCACAAATTGAGGCGTTGATTAAACAAGTTGCCATTGACATTTGCTGAATGGGAGCTAATTCTATTTAGTCTTGGTAAGTACGGCTCCTGCAACCTTGTTTAATAATGTGTCGGCCATAACCCTTTTACAGACAAGTGAAATTCTCTGTACAAGAGTGAAAGCTCCAACAACAAATCTCTACTCCTAGGAGAAACTAATTCATTGGCAGTCCAACACTAATAGCTAACCGATCAACATCAAAAAAAGTATAGAATATTGTAAAAAATACGATTGTTGACCGTAAATTTTTAGCATTTTCCCTAGTGACAATGAATACACCGCCATTGCAGCAAACCACAGAAAAACGCAAACCAAGGCTTAATTCCCCATTTAAGTCCCTAATGCGAATCCATTGGTGGATGGCACTTGCCTATTTAATTGTCTTTTGTACTGGTATTTTCATGGTTAACCTAGAAAGGGGACAATTTTTACGCAGTGAATTATACGATTTTCACAAATCCATCGGCATATTAACCATGGCATTATTGACCTGGCGAATTTTCACCTTATTCCAGGTCTGGTGGCGTAAATATACCAAACGTACTCCAAAATTATCCCCAGCTTGGTGGCGTAACTTTACCCTCCACCTGAGCTTATATTTATTTATGGGAGTAGTGCCAATTTCCGGATTTCTGTTGTCCAATTCCTTTAAAGCAAATAATGTGAGATTTTTCTCCATTACCTTGCCCGATATTTTTCCCGAAAATGAAGCCATGGTAGAAATCGGACGTAATGCCCATTTTTGGTTAGCCTACACATTCTTGCTTTTTATTTTCATACACATGTTAACTTACTGGAAAGTAATCAGAGCTAATTGGCGAAGATGGGTCAATTTTATCAACAGATTTCAACAGCAAACTTAATTTCTTATCAAGATCCATGGCGTGGGAAAACCCCCAGATTTATCCGTGGGGAGTGTCAAGACAAACCCAGTCAAGCAGGAAGCCCACGCCTTTAGCGGAGGGAGCACTCAACGACCGAGAAGATTTTCTATCCCCTCACAACCACCGGGGATAGTTTTTCTAGTTAATGTTCCCCCCCAAGCACAGCAATAGCACCTCTGCTCCTCGCTCATATTCTTGGTGTTACTGAAGTTGGCATTTTCCACCACTGCTCCCGTATACTCACCAGTTTCGTAATTGGGAATATGGTTGCGACTGCGGGGACTAGCCTTATCCCCAGTGCCATAAAATAGCCTAGTTCCCTTCAGATCCGCCCCATTAAGGTTGGCTTCGTAGAGCACCGCCCTGGATAGATTAGCCTTGACCAAATCCACTTGACTGAGGTTAGCCCGGATGAGGTAAATCTCACTCAGATCCACCCAGCGCAGATCCTGCCCCACCAAATCCGCCGCCACGAGCATCACTCCCAGGTTAATTACCCTTAGGCCGTGGATGCGGTCTTCTTGGTAGCCCCCCATGCCATCAAAAATAGGGCGACCGAGGTAATAGTCTCGCTTGAGGGGGGTGAGTAGGCGGGATTGGGAAAGAAAGCGGAGAATTTTTGCCTTACCACCGGAATCCACACTGGCCAGAATAGCCGCCGTTCTTCCTTCAGCGAAGGCCCGTTCCTGGGGCCAATCTTCTAACATGCCCTGATCGCTCAAAGCTAAGTCTGAAATACCCTGAAAATAGGCATCAATGGTTTGTTGCTGGGTGATGCGATTTTGTTGAATAGTCAAATCCTTGGAAATGACATATTGTTGCCAAGCAACGTACACCGCCAGTACAGCGATCATAATTTGCCCCAGGGCCCCCACCCATTCTGCCCAGGAACCAAATTCGTCGTATTTGAATTGATTGAGCCAATACTTCACAGAACTGTAAAGGCCTAGATAGTGGGCTAGAGCTCCGCTTGCCAAGACAAAACCGAGCCCCCCCAAGAGGGAACGCCGCTCTTGAACGGTGAGGTAGTGCTGTATCCATGACTTGATGGTGGGGAGAATGACCTGGAGGGAAAACATCAGGGCCAGCACCGCTGAAGTAAACCCCAACCAGGGCCAGCGGAAAACTAACCCCAGGGCAATGCCAAGCACTGTCACCACCAGTAACCAGGGCATAGCCGGATCAACAGACTCTTGAAACACCCATTGGGGCAAAGAACGACGGGGCGTACTACTTTCCCCCGGTCCTAGGGCTGGAGGCAAATCGAACAACTCATTGGGCATAGCCGAAACATTCAGGACAAGGGCAATTCCTAGGATTTTAATGGATACCAGCGGTGGTTATCCAAAGCGGCGATCGCCGTGAGTAGTTCCTTAGGCTGATGCACCAAAAAATCCGGCTCGTATTCCTGCAAAATGGCCGGCGGGCTGAATCCCCAAGCCACGGAAATCATCGTTAACCGACTTTTCTTGGCAGCGCTGATGTCCCTTGTTTCATCCCCCACGTAAATCACTTCATCGGCCTTGAAATTATGCTCCTTCAACACCCGATTAATAATACGGTTTTTGCCAAATAAGGTGGTGCCTGCCTTAACAAATTCGAACATATGTTCTAAGTCGTTGTTGCGCAAAAATATCCGCACATTATCCCCCAAATTAGAAGTGACAATGCCGAGCACATAGCCCTTTTGCTTGAGTAGGGCCAACACCTCTTTAACGTCCCCATAGGGCTTGAGGTCTTTGATTTCCTTGCCCAGTTCCTTTTTAAACCGCTTCAAAATAAAGGGAATTTTAAAGGGGGAAACTTGGGAATATTTAATAATTTCAGCCGAACTTAATTGCTTGAGGCGAGCCAATTCCACCTGGTCCACCGCTGGATAGCCAAACTCGTCCGCCAAACGATTGACAATGGCAAAAAAGGCGTCGTGGGTATCGGCAATGGTACCGTCAAAATCGAACAATACAGCTTTAATGGCCATGGTGAGGAGGGTGGGCCAACTATTTGGTCAGTCCTTCATTGTAGATTAGCCTGGGCGTTCCGCCGTAACATAGCTGGTTTTATGCGCCTCAGGGCCGACGCGGTGAATTGTTGCTGCCAATCCGCCTCAGTAATATTAGCCAAAGCCGTTAATTCTGGGTTGAGATTGCCTTCGTAGGGATGAAAATCCGCCACGTCTGTGGGTTGGGCAAAACGTTCATTCCAGGGGCACACATCTTGGCAAATGTCGCATCCCGCCACCCAACCTTGCAAATTGTTGGCGATCGCCGTTGGCAGGGTTTCCGCCCGATTTTCAATGGTGTGGTAGGCAATGCACTTATTACTGTCCACCACAAAGGGAGCCACAATGGCCTGGGTGGGACAGGCTTCGAGGCAACGGGTACAAGTACCGCAATGTTGACTGTGGGGGCGATCGCCGTTGAGGGGGATGTTGGTGACAATTTCCCCTAAAAATAACCAACTGCCGTAGTCTCGACTAATCAAATTACCGTTTTTGCCCACCCAACCAAGGCCGGCGCGTTCGGCCCAGGCTTTGTCTTGAATAGGGCCTGTATCGACGTAATAACGGCTCTGTAAATCCGGCACTTGTTGTTCCAGCCACAAATTAAGAGCTTTGAGTTTTTTAGTTAAGACCCGATGGTAATCCCGTCCCCAGGCATAGCGGGAAATTTTACCAATCCCAGGCTGATCACTGCGGCGGTGGGGAGTGTAATAATTTAGGGCCACCGCAATCACTGACTGGGCCGACGGTAAAAGCTCTCTCACGTTTTGGCGTTTGGGGTTATCCATCCAAGCCATATCGGCGTTATAACCCAGGGCAATCCAGCTTTGTAGCCTTTGGACTGCCTGATCGGTCTCCGTTGCCAAAACGTCAGCAATGCCCACCTGATGGAAACCGATCGCCAATGCTTGGGCTTTAATGCGTTCCTCTAGGAGAGATTGGGACAAGGGCAAAGGAAAAAATGAAGTTTTGGAGCTAAAACTTAGCTGTATTAACTGCTAACACACTGACTGATCTAATTACTTAGTTGTCGTCAAAGGAGCCATGGCCCGCATTAAACTAGCCATTTCCAACGCATTCATGGCATAGCCCCAACCGTGGTTGCTCTTAATGCCTGCCCGTTCTAGAGCTTGTTGCATGGTGTCTGTGGTTAAAATACCAAAAATCACCGGCACCCCAGTCTGGCTGGCGATCGCCGCAATGCCCTTGGCCGCTTCCCCGGCCACAAAATCAAAATGGGGAGTCTGCCCCCGGATCACCGCCCCTAGGCAAATAATCGCATCGTACTGCCCCGACACTGCCAACTTACGGGTCACCAACGGTACTTCAAAGCTACCGGGCACCCAAATATAATCCACCTGGGTACCAGCGGGGTCCACATCAATGCCATGGCGTTTGAGGCAATCTTGGCAACCGGAAAGTAATTTCTCCGTCACCAGGTCATTGAAACGGGCAATTACAAGGGCAAAACGAAATGGCCGGGCCGGAGGAGTAAACGACCCTTCATAAACTGTCATGGTGTAGTTCCCTAGATCGGGTTAACGCTGAATCAAACTTTGCGGGGGCTATCCCCCACAGCCTGGGTTCATCAATAGCCAGGCCATGGAAAAAAATTACCGGGATAGGGCGATCGCCGCCCCTAGACGACCAGGAAGTTCAACAGGGCCACCACAATTACCAAAATGGCCCAAATGCCGGAACCTAAATACAGCAAAGGCTTAGAACGGTCCCAGTTCTGGGGAGAAGCATAGGCCACCGGCACTCCCACCACCATCACAAAAGAAAAAAGCACCAGGGCCGCCAACGCAATCTGAAAAACAATGGACATTTTAGAGTTTCTCCTTATAAATTAAGCAAGACTGTCCCCGGCTGAAACCCTCGACAGTCGCTGATATGGGCAAATATTATCGTTGAATCTTTCCCTATGTAAGCTACCAAAATATGTGCCCTGAGGGAAGCACATAGCCAGATTACCCAGGGGCGATCGCCCAGAGACCTTGTCCAAGGTTTTTCTACGCTCAACAAACTAGGGTCAGATAAAATTTATCCCCAGGGAAGATATCCGATCCAGGGGAAACCAGACCATGCCTTAGCTATTAAGATGGGCAGCGAGAGACTCGAACTCTCACGACCGAAGTCGCCACATTTTGAGTGTGGTGCGTCTACCAATTCCGCCAGCCGCCCTTGTTTTCTTCGGTGTTCAGATTATACGCATTTTTGCGCCCCTTGAGCAAGTTTTGATAGGTTTGGGAATCACTCCAGCGATCAATTTCCCTGGCCCGGAGTACCGGCACCGGATGGGTCAGGTTCTGGGTTTGTAAATTCCTCAGCATTGCCCCCATTTCATCTTCCCCCAGGCGATCGTATTCCCTGGCTTGGTCAATGAAAGCATCTAAATTTAACAGAGGAGCTAATTGGGGGGAACCGCCGGCCAACTTCATCAATACCGACATCACCACCTTGGGATCCTGCACCGCCAACAGGGCCGCCCGGTCACAGCTAAATTCAGCACAGCGCACCCACTCCAACATCTGGGACTGGAGGGATTGGGTTAACACCGCCCCCCAGTTGGGGATTAGCCCCGCCGCCAGCACCATAATATTAGCCAGGGTCAGATACACCCCATGCTCACATTTAAGGTGTCCCAACTCATGGGCCATTACCGCTTGGATTTCCGCCGGAGTCAACATATCCACTAGGGAAGTGTGCATCACCATAAAAGGCTTTTTACCCCGCATGGCAAAAGTGTAGGCATTGGGTTGGGGGTTTTGTTGGATGTAGAGTTCCGGTGCTTCCAGGTCGAGAATTTTACAGGCATCCAAAAGCAGTTGGTGGAGATGGGGCAATTGTTGTTCCCCCACCCGGACACTGGCGGCCAAATTATTGAGGGCAAAAAACTGTTCCGCCACGGAGCCTAGCAATCCCCGCACCATCAGGTCTAGGCCGGGAATCTGTTTCAAATTGGTGGTGGCCATTTGGTCCAAGGGATGGCGAAAATGGTCTGCCTTTAATCCCACCAGGGGAATGGAGTTGCTGATAAATTCTGACATTTTTAAAATCTGGCCTAACTTCACTGTTCAAATTCTATTGGTTTCTGAGCGGGAGGGCATTGCGGCAGCAGCCATTAACCAGGAGCCCAAGGCAACATCCAAGACAGGATTTGACAGTGACCACCCCGCCCCAAGTTTAGGGAAAACTGGATCAAAGTCCCCTAGTATTGCCAGGGCTTCAGTGGATCCATTTGGAAGGCAGATAAAACTTTACCAACAGTTCCTAAGACCACAGTCCCCAGGCGATCGCCAAGGTTTCAAGCTGGTCTAAACGGGGTGAGCAAAATTGTTCTTACTGGCGGAAGGCTTGCCCCCTTTGTCCAACTCGTACTGTATAATTGAGAGTCTGTATCCTGGCTTGTACGGTAAGTAACAGGAGGCACGCATATTCACTAAACGGAGACTAAGGGATTAGGACTTAAAACTTACATGGTCAGTCAAACTTCTACAGCAACTATTGGATTCACTCTCGAGGACTTTGCCGCCCTTCTTGACAAGTACGATTATCATTTCAGTCCTGGGGACATTGTCGCTGGGACAGTATTTAGCATGGAGTCCCGGGGGGCTCTGATTGACATTGGGGCAAAAACCGCCGCCTATATTCCCATTCAGGAAATGTCGATCAACCGTGTGGATGACCCTGAAGAGGTGCTCCAGCCCAACGAAACCCGGGAATTTTTCATTCTGACCGATGAAAACGAAGACGGTCAACTCACCCTTTCCATCCGCCGGATTGAGTATATGCGGGCTTGGGAAAGGGTCAGACAACTCCAAGCGGAAGACGCCACCGTGCGCTCCAATGTTTTCGCCACAAATCGTGGTGGTGCTTTAGTCAGAATTGAAGGACTGCGGGGCTTTATTCCCGGCTCCCACATCAGTGCCCGGGAAGCGAAAGAGGATCTAGTAGGGGAAGACCTACCCCTGAAGTTTTTAGAAGTGGACGAAGAACGTAATCGTCTAGTGCTCAGCCATCGTCGGGCCCTAGTAGAGCGGAAGATGAACGGTTTGGAAGTGGCTCAAGTAGTGGTGGGCTCCGTTCGGGGCATCAAACCCTACGGTGCTTTCATCGACATCGGTGGTGTCAGCGGTCTGTTGCACATTTCTGAGATTTCCCACGACCACATTGATACCCCCCACAGCGTCTTTAATGTCAATGATGAAATCAAGGTGATGATCATTGACCTGGATGCGGAACGGGGTCGTATTTCCCTTTCCACCAAGCAGTTGGAGCCGGAACCTGGTGCCATGCTAAAAGACCGGGATTTGGTCAACGAAAAAGCCGACGAAATGGCCGAAATTTTCCGGCAGAAACGTTTGGCGGAAGCCCAGGGCATTCCCTATGAGCCCCCGGCCTCCGTTGATGACACTGACACTAACGATGAGGAAGATGAGTCCCTGGCTGTCAGCGCTGTGGATGAGTAATTAATTTAGCTGATATTTCAGTTATTTCAGTAATCAGTGGAAATTCAATGATTTCCTGCCCATCAATCAATAACCCTGAGCTATTCCTGGCCCAGGGCTTTTTGTTGAGCCTCCGCCAGTCCTAAGGACGTTCTGCATCCCTATTAGCCCAACGTCCTTTCCCAGTCCTTAACGGCGGAACATGATACAGGACAAATCAAGCCCTTGAAAATTGTCCTTAACCTTGCATTTATTGCTCTTCTATCTTCCCTTTTCTGATAGAGGAGCGATAAGTAAAGTGCCCTTGATATAAGCTTTTTGGCAAGTCCCATTGCATTGTTCTTGTTTCAAGTGACCCTACTAAACTGCCAAGGGGAGGGTAAACCAAAAATGGGACCCTTGCCCCGGACTGCTGGTAACGCCAATATGGCCACCGTGGGCTTCCACAATTTGGCGGGACTGATAACAACCAAGGCCAATACCAGTCAATCTTTGGTTATGGCGGTTGCGTAAATAGAGCCGGAAAAGATGCTCACATTGATCTTTGGCCATGCCTTTACCGTTATCACTGAGGGTAAAACGCACCATATTGCCCTCGGGTTGGGCCGCTAGGGTGAGGACAATACCTGGGGGGTTGTGGTTGAGGGCGTTGCCCAAAAGGTTGTCGAATACCTGCTTGATGTAGTGGGGGTCTCCCTGGAGAGGGGGTAATGTCTCGTCACATTTTAGGTTGAGATTTACCTGATGTTGCTCACAGGCCGATCGCCATTGTCGGCAAATTTGTTGCAAAAAAGGTTGGAGTTGTAGAGCTTGGGGGGCAAGATGGAGGGGGCGACATTCGGCAGTTTGTTCTTCACAGAGGGCATTGAGGAGGGTTAATTGGCGATCGCCACTGCGGATCAGACTATCGAGGAGATGGCGGGGCAGAGTTAGGGTTTCCCCCTCTGTGGTTGATAAATTTTTTAGCACCATCAGTAGACCCATCACCGAAGTGCGTAGATCATGGGAAATGGCCTGGACAAAGAGAGCTTTCATTTGCTGGAGATCCTGAAGCTCCACCATCTTGTCCTCTAGCTGGGCAGTGCGTTCCCCCACTTGCTGTTCCAAACTGGCATTCAAGGTTTGTACCCGTTGATAAAGTTGGGCCTGCTGAATGGCGATCGCCACTTGGGTGGCCAATTGTTCCAGTAAGCGCACCTCGGCCTTTTGCCAATGGCGGGGCTGTTGACAGTGATGTACCACAATCATGCCTAACCTGCCGTCCACCGTAGCGAGGGGAATGGCCAGCAAGCTTTTCACCTGATAACGAAAAAAACTACGCCGCAGTGGGTCTCCCTTGGGTAATTGGTCGGGATGATGGATCACCATGGCCTGGGCAGGAATGGTTTTAATGATCATTTCCTCTGGCTTTTGGGAAGCCGCCACCTGGGTATTGATGGGGGCAATATAAGCTGGACTAGAGGACTCGGCCACCACGGCCAATGGATTATTCCCCTGGAAGAGAGCGATATAAACCCGGTCAGTCTGCAACAAATGGCGCACTTCCGTCACCGTGGTTTGGAAAATGGTACCTAAATGCAACGACTGCCGCACCCGTAGGGCAACCTCCGCCAATAATCGTTCCCGTTCCCAGCTACCTCGCAATTGTTCTTCGGTGCGACGCCTTTCCCTCACTGCCACCGATAGCAATAGACTGGTGGTGCCCAAAACCAAAAAGAACATCTGCAGGAGGATCATCGCCCCGCTTTGATCAGCACTTTGAACGCTGAAGGATCCATTGCCCTGCACCGTAGCGGCGATCGCCAACAGGGCCAAACCTGAAGTAGAGAGGATTCCACCCCAAACCGGAAAACGAATGCTGGCCCAAACCACAACAGGAAAGGGTAAATACTCCAACCACTGAGTATAGATAGCGCCCCGATCCGCCAGGGGAATGAGGTCATCCCCAGCAAAAATCAACCAGGCTAACATCAACAAAAGGCCAGCACAGACCAGGGCCTCCAACCATCGCAGCCGGTCAATCTGGGTTGACCAAGGCCATGTCCAGCGGCCATATCTAAGCTTGAATAACAGGGGAGTGGCCAGCAAAATGCCGGTGGCACTGCCCAACCAGGCCAAAGCCCCTGTCCACCAAATACGACTATCCCCCTGCCAGAGGGATAACAACAGCGCGGCGATCGCCGTTACAGTGGCCCCCAGCCCCACCCCTGCCAGCAAAAAGACCATGCCATCCTGGAGCCGTTGACCCTGGGGGGAAAACTCCAACATCTGTAGACCCCGGCCAGCCAGCAGCACCACTGTCGTGCTAATCATCCCTAGGGCCAATGCCAGGGGGGGATCTCCTAGTACTATCATGGGGGCAATGGTCAAACCCAAGCCCAAGACCATAATGTTGGTGCCCTGCCACCATAGCGCTAGGGCCATACCTTGCCCCAAGCCCAAACTAAGCCATTGTTGCCCCCGGCCTAACATTCCGTAGGCTAATGCCGTGCACAGGCCCAGGGCGATCGCCAATGCCAAAGACGGCAAAGTGTTGACCAGCCTCCGGCGTAGGGACTTGGGTAGGTAGATCAGCATCAACGAAAAATCTGACAATGGGCGACGGGGCACACTGTTTTATTTAATATGGTCAATATTCTTTCCCCCCCATGGGGATAATGAGATAGTGGGCAAATCCGCTTTCTGCATCGGCGCCCTTACCGTGATAGTAATCACCGATAAAGTACAAAGAATTGCTAAGCACTGAAAATTACTATCTAAACTTTGCCTAAACTGGAATGGATTTTACTTCCCCCCATAGGGTGAAAATCGAGCCTTGCCTGCCTATGAAAATTTTGATCGTTGAAGATGATCCATTGATGCAATTAGGTTTGGAGCAAGCCTTGGGGGCCCATGAGCGCTTTGAAATTATTGGTCGAGTAGATAATGGCTATGGCGCTGTGCAACAGGCGGCGGCCCTCAACCCAGACTTGATTGTGATGGACATTGGTTTACCGGGGCTAGATGGTATTGAAGCCACCAAACAAATTAAACAAACTTCCCCCCAAATCCATATTGTGGTGTTAACTTCCCACACTCTGCCCAACGAGATTATCGCTGCTTTATCCAGTGGGGCCGATGCCTATTGCGTGAAGGGGGCCACCTTGGAGCGCTTAATTTTGGCGATCGCCGCCGCCCAGGATGGAGCCACCTACCTAGACCCCCAAATTGCCCGGGTAGTGGTGGAAAATCTCAAACCGCCGGTGCCGGAAGGCCAAGCCGACGTGTCCAGCCTCTCGGAACGGGAAATTGACGTGTTGAAATTGATTGTGGAAGGAAAAAGTAACCAAGAAATTGCCCAAACTTTATATCTAAGCACCAACACAATTAAAACTCATGTACGGGGCATCATGAATAAATTGTCCGTCGATGACCGGGTGCAGGCCGCCGTCATTGCTCTGCGTTCCGGTTTGGTTTGATTGCAGAAAGGGCTATAATCCAAGGCGTTTACTTTACCCGTCCTAAACCATGGCCAAAGCAATCTGGAATGGGGTCGTCCTCGCTGACAGCGATCAATGTGAAGTGGTGGAAGGCAACTACTACTTTCCCCCCGACAGCATCCATCCCCAGTATTTTCAGCCCAGCAACACCAACACCGTTTGCGGTTGGAAAGGCACCGCCAGTTACTACACCGTAGTGGTGGACGGCCAAACAAACCCCGATGCGGCTTGGTATTACCCCGATCCCAAACCGAGAGCGGAAAACATTAAAGGCTACATTGCCTTTTGGCGGGGTGTGAAGGTTGAAGCCTAAGCCTAAATTGTTTTGCAGTTATTAGCCGTGATTTTCACTGCATAGCCATGCACAATGGCGAACTTGTTCTTTTATGTGCTCACCCGACTCAGTTTGTAATCGCCCAAGGCTCAGGAATTTAACTAACTACGATGGAATTAACTGGAAAAACAGCCCTGGTCACCGGGGGAGGCATAAGGGTTGGTCGGGCCTTAGTTATGGCCCTGGCCGAAGCAGGCTGTAACGTCTTTATTCACTACGGTAATTCCCAAGCAGGGGCCCTAGAAGTTCAGCAAGAGGTGGAGGCATTGGGCAGAAAAGCTTTTGCCTATTCTGCTGACTTAAGCGATGCCCAGGCGACCCAAACGGTTATTCCCAAAGCTCAGGAAGTGTTTGGTCAGGTGGATATTCTGATCAACAGTGCTTCAGTTTTTCCCCTGGAAGATAAATTCCTTCAAGTGGATCTTGATCTCTGGGAATGGATTTTTGCGGTTAATCTCCGGGCTCCCTTTCAATTGTCCCAGGCCTTTGCCCAGCAGGTATCCGGCGATCGCCAGGGGAAAATTATTAACATTAATGATGCCCGTATTCCCCGACCCAGGCCAGATCATTTTGTTTATCGTTTAACCAAACGGGGCTTATGGGATATGACGGAAATTTTAGCGTTGGAATTAGCCCCCAAAATTACTGTTAATGGCCTCGCCCTGGGGCAAATTTTAGAAGCACCGGAAGCCCCAGATCCGGAACAGTTTATGCGGGATTATGCCGAGCGCCGTATTCCTTTAAAAATGACTGGCAATCCCAAAGTTGTTACTGATGCGGCCTTATATTTACTGCAACAGGATTTTCTCAGTGGCACCACCATTCGTTTAGATGGAGCAGAATATTTGAAGTTTTAAGGAAGATTAACAAAGTTCAATAATTGGTAATTAATAATTCCTTCAGCTTGCCCCGTTTATCTGCTCGACTGTTAATCATGCGAGCAGCACTGACTCTTTCAAGACGAAAATCTTGGTATAATTCCTCAAAAAAATTATCATTCTCATCTACATTTTTAGGATCGGAATTGCTCAACATTAGCTTGGCTTTCTTGTCACTAAGTTCACGAAAATAATTCGCCAATCTTAATTGTTCCTGATCGTTAAAATCTCCCTGAGCATAGGAATTAAAGCTAGAGGTTTTGTTTAAAGGACGATAGGGGGGGTCAAAATAAACAAAAGTTGCAGAATCAATGAAATCATTGCTTGCCGTGAAATCGCCCAATCTGATTTCTGTTCTAGCAAGTAAGTTAGATACTAACTTAAGATTTTCAGCATCACAAATCTTAGGATTTTTATAATCCCCAAAAGGAACATTAAATTCCCCTTTGGAGTTGACTCGAAATAAGCCGTTAAAACAGGTACGATTTAAAAATATCAGTAATCCAGTTTGTTCTATCCATAATTTGCTAACATTTTCTAAATTTATTTCGGTAATATTCTGGTTAAATTTTAGTCTCTGCTGATAAAAAAAATCTTTCCTTTCATCTTGATCTAGACAATAATATTCTTGTTGTAGCTGGCTTAAAAAATCAACTAGATCATCAACATTTTGTTGAATCGTTTTATAAGCCAAGACTAGTTGTAAATTGCAATCTGAAATAAAGAATTTTTCTATCTGGGGATAATTTTGAGCAACGTGAAAATATAACGCCCCCCCACCAATAAACGGCTCGGCGTACTTAGTTAGCTGACCAGCGGTGATTTCTAGGGGAAAGCAATTAACTAATTTTTCAATTAACTTTCCCTTACCTCCGGCCCACTTTAGGAATGGCTTGGCAATAGTTTGCTTAACTTTCACATTTTCTAATTGACTTTCTTATCACTATTGCAGATTTTTTAGGGAACAACGGCCAAACGCTGGGTAACCAACACCATGCCTTCCGGGGTAACTAGTAGGGCAGATAACCACTGGGGATCATTGCCGGCGATCGCCCGTTTGAACAAGCCACCGGCCTGCAACAATTCCAATTTCACCTGGGAAGGATCAATATAGTTATTAGGGTCTATTTTTTGACTAAAGGCCGTGCCCGCCAGGAGGTCATCTCCAATCGGTTGGCGCAGGATAACATCGAAATCAAATTGTTGGCCCGCCTGCACTTGCTGAGGCAGATTGACATCCACTTCCGGTGGATTTTCTCCAGCGGTGAGGGTCATCTTTTCCGTCAACACTTCCTGGCGCACCAATTTGTTGTCCATAAAGGTTTGGCGGGAAGTAATTTCTCCATTCAATTGGGCAGTGCGACCCAACCAAGGCCGCTCACCCTTGATGGTGGTCAAAGTTTCCACCACCACTGCTTGCCCATCCTGTTTCCAGTTTTTCAGTTCGGTGCTGTAGGTTAAATTGCCGTAGGTTTCCCACAGTTGTTGCAGGGTTGTTTCCATTTGGTCAAAGGTCAGACCGTCGCTGTTGCTAAATTCCGGGCTGTAAATTTCCCCCAGGCGATCGGTGTTGTGTTGGTTGGCCACCGCGTCAAATTGTTCGATCAAGGCGCGGACTTGGCGCTCTGTAACGGTGCCTTGAGCAATGGTAGCCGCCGTTACTGGTATTGACCCCAACGCTATTAAACCCACACCCCAACCTAACGCCATTAACCAACGGGCTGGGAAAAAGCGGCAAGAAGAACGGTTAAGGCGGGCGAATCCTTGGAGCTGGGAGATCATATTGGGTAAGGTTCTAGGGCGATGAAAAATGAAACCAGGGGCAGTGAAATCAATCATGTAGAGGTCGGATGGCAAGCCCCCTGCTTCCCAAGATATCTTAAGCTCAGTGGCCTTGGTCCGACAATGGTGATGGGGGCAGTTATAGGCCTGGGCCATGGGACGATGGCAAACCGGGGACAATTGCTTGATAGGATAGCGGTTAGCCCTTTTGGGCTGGCTTTGACAAACATTTAATTGATATATGGGCGTTACCTGGGAATTGGATTTTTATTCACGGCCGTTGTTGGACGATGAGGAAAAAAAGGTGTGGGAAGTACTAATTTGTGAATCTCCCCAGTCCGTGCAACAGTTGCCCGAGGATTTGTTTCGCTATAGCCAATATTGCCCCAGTTCCACCGTTAATTCCGTTTGGCTCCGGCAGGCCATCGAAGCGGCGATCACCGAAGCGGGTCAGATGCCCCAAAAGATCCGTTTTTTCCGGCGGCAGATGAATAACATGATCAGCAAAGCCTGTGAGGAAGCTGGCATTCCCCCGGTCCCCAGCCGGCGCACCTATGTGCTGGAGCAATGGTTAGACGATCGCCTAGAAAATTTTTATCCCCATCAACCGGGCTATGACCCCAAGTTGGCCTCCTCCACATCGGTGCAGTATCCAGAACTCAATGCCATTGCCTTACCCGACGCAGTGCGGGGCGATCGGGGTGACCAGTGGGCATTGGTGAGTTTAGCCGCCGCCGATTTCAACGATTTGCCCGATTGGGAGATTAGTTTTGGGGAAAGTTTCCCCCTCTCCCCCTACAATTTGCCCGCCGATTGCCGCATTCCTGGTCTGATTCTCTTTTCCCCCAGGGCCTTACCCTTTGCCGCTTGGTTATCAGGGTTGGAATTGGGCTATTTGCAATACAACACCGACCCCCGTCCCATTGTCCGCCTGGAAACCGGAGCCAGTGATAGTTGGATTGTGGCTAACGTCACCGATAAAACCAGTGAACAGGAAGCCCATGGATTTGAACAGGCAAAAAAATTAGCCCAGGGCATTCACTTTTTGGCCATCCAAGCCAGCCCCGACAGTGAAGCCTTTGCCGGTTTTTGGTTATTGCAGGAAACAGGGCAAATTTAGGGTTTAGCTCTCTTCAAAACAAGGGCATCTCTCCTTGGTTTACTAAAAGCCTTGGGGATAAATTTTTAGGGGGTAAATTCAGCTAATTTGCTTAATAAATGCTCAATTTCCTCTTCATTGGTGATGTAATGGCAACAGGCCCGGATGCAGTCAGGGTCAGCGATGGTGCGGAGATAGATGCGTTGTTCCTCCAGTTTCTGGACGATCGCCCGGTGGCCCAGGGGAGAATCCACGGTGAAGGAAACCAAACCCGCTTGGGGAGCCGATGTGGCTAAACAATGGACGTGGGGTAGCTGGTTTAAGCCTTGCCACAACAGTTGACTGCGTTGACAGATGGCTTGGTAACGTTCCTCGGCGCTGCCTTGCCGTTGGTGTAACTGCAGAGCGGCCAACAAACCAGCATATTGGGGATAGGCGGAGGTGGCCACTTCAAACCGTTTGCCCCCTTCGGCCCAGCCAGTGGGTTCCCCCTTAGCGCCATAGGTAATGCTGCGCCAGCCCACATAGGCGGGATTAATGTCCCCCAGGCGATCGCCATGGATATACAGACCCCCGACTCCAGCGGGGCCAGCAAACCATTTATGACCCGTAAAGGCGTAATAATCCACCTCTAGCTGGGAAAAATCTAGGGGTAAAGAACCGGCAGACTGGGCCCCGTCCACTAAGACCCTTACTGGATAATCCCCTTGGTGACGGCGACAAACGGCCATAATTTCCGCTAGGGGTAACACCTGCCCCGTGTTCCAAAGTAAATGGCTGAGAATGACCAAACGGGTTTTTGGCCCCAAATGATCAGCTAACACTGCGGCCGCATCCCCCTGGTTTAGGGTATCCGCCACTGGGAAAAAGCGGTATGTAACCCCAAACCGAACGGCGATCGCCTGGACAATGGCAATGATGCCGGGATGTTCACAGTCGGTGAGCAAAATTTCATCGCCCTGGTGCCAATCAATGCCCCAAAGCACAATGTCGCAGCCGGTGGTGACGTTATCGGTGATGGTGATGGTGTTGGGATTAACGTTAAAAGTTTCCCCTAAAGCTTGGCGTAGTTGGGCAATTAACTGCTGAATGTACTGGTTAACCGCAATGGAAAAGGGGCCATTTTCCTGCAGATAGCCATACATGGCCATAATTGCGTCTAGGGCTACGGTGGGTAAAATACCCTGGCCGCCAAAATTGAAATAGGTTTTATTCGTTAAGCCGGGGAATTGCTGGCGATCGGGCATCAGGTTCACAGGGTCAGCCGTTGGTTGGGGGTAACATCAACAAAATACTTTAACAAAAGCCCAAAGTTCCCCCAAGAACATGGGAAAATGCCCCTCAAGTCCAACCGTCACCATGTCCCCAGACTCTGCCCTTGAACTTTCCTGCCCTTAACGATGATCGGAAATATCTACTGCTACTCACGGCAGCGGCTCTAGTTTTGGCGATCGCCGGCTTGGGTAATGTGGCTCTGCGGGATTTTGACGAAGGTTATTACGCTACTACAGCTCAAGATACTTACCTCAGGGGAGATTGGCGTTTTCCTACCTATTTGGGACAACCCTTTTTATCCAAACCACCCCTGATTACTTGGTTGGTGATGGGCAGTTACCATCTGCTGGGCATCAGTGAATTTAGTTCCCGTTTACCCTTAGCCCTAGGGTCTGCCCTGGCGGTGCCCTTACTGTATCTAGTGGGTAAGGAAATTTTTTCTACTCCGAAAGCCGCCCTCTGGAGTAGTTCAGTCTTGTTAACCCTGCTCCCCACCGCCCGTCTGGGTCGTTTAACCATGCTGGACGGGGTGATTAATACCTGTTTGCTCTGGTCATTATTCTGTTTACTGAAGGGGCGTAAACAACCCCATTGGTTAGCAGGCATGGGGATTGGCTTGGGCTTAATTGCCTTAGCTAAAGGATTGTTGGTGCTGGCTCTGACAATGTTGTTGGGAATTTTGATTCTCTGGTTAGGGGCCGGTGAGATTTTTAAGCGCTGGCAATTCTGGTTGGGGCTGGCGATCGGTTTTGCCCCGGTGCTGTGGTGGTACCAACTCCAATTTGCTCAGTATGGGGAAACCTTCTGGCAAATTCATTTTGAATTCCACAGTTTTAACCGAGTTACCCAGGAATTAGAGGGCAATACGGGGCCGCCTTGGTATTACCTATTAGAAATAGCGAAATACACCGCTCCCTGGCTATTTTTCCTCGTTCCAGCCATGGTGATGACCATCAAACAATGGCGACAGGACTGGGCTAAGGTAGCCATCATTTTTGGCTTTGGCTTTTTAGCAATTATTTCCGCCATGGGCACTAAATTGCCTTGGTATGTCCTCCCCTGCTATCCCTTTTTCGCTCTCATGGGGGGGCACTATCTGGCGGATTTACAAAATCGTCAGCGTTACCCTCTGCTGATTGGTTATCTACTGGCGTTCACTGCTGGGGTGGGCTTGGTGGGGGGACTATACGCTGGCTTCACCGAGCGAAGACCGGTGATCATCATTATGGGACTCGTGCTATTTGTCGGCGTGGGGTGGAGTGCCAGGCAATATCTGAACCATTCTGCCAAATTCGTTAAAACCCTGGTGGTGAGTTTATATGTAACTCTCCTATTTCTTTTCTCCAGCCCCCTCTGGAATTGGGAAGTGAACGAGGCTTTTGCGGTTAAACCGGTGGGGGAATTAATTAAACAGGCCGCTCCGGTAAGCACGCCAGTTTATACTTCCTTTGCCTATAGCCGTCCTAGTTTAGATTTCTACGGCGATCGCCAAGTTATTGCGATGAACGATGACCAGTTACGTGCCATGGCCAAGGAGGGGAACTATTTACTGTTGGATCCAGAAGCCCAGACTAGGTTAGGCTTGCCGGGTCTACAACAACGGGGGCAAGCGGGGAAATTTAGTTTATTTTTTAGCCCTAAGGTTGGTAAGCCTTAATTTTCCAGAGGGGCAATGCCAGCCTGGTCGAGGATTTCGGGAATTAATTCTTCCTTTTTAATCGCCATCAAATGGACTCCCTGACATAGTTCTTTCGCCAGTTTTACCTGTTCGGCGGCGATCGCCACCCCTTCCGTTAGGGGATCTTCGGCCTGGGCCAGGCGATCAATTAAAGAATCAGGAATATTTACCCCCGGTACCACCCGCTTGATAAAAGCGGCATTTTTAGCTGATTTGAAAAGAAATATGCCCGCCAAAATTGGTTTGCCACATCCCACGGCCACCTGGGTCATAAATTTATCCAGGCGATCGAAATCCGTGATCAACTGACTTTGGAAAAACTGGGCCCCGGCTACGAGCTTTTTTTCAAACCGACTTTGCAAACCGGACCAACTCTTTGACTGGGGATCCACCGCTGCTCCAGGAAATAAATCTAGCCTGCCATCCACCAAGGGAGCCTGATTGAAATCTAGTCCCTGGTTGAGGGAACGGATTAAACTCAACAACCGCACCGATTCTAAATCGTAGACGGCCCTGGCTCTGGTATGGTCTCCCGCTTTGAGGGGATCGCCGGTCAAAGCTAAAACATTGCGTAAACCGAGGGCATAGGCCCCCATCAGATCCGCCTGCAAACCAATTAAATTGCGATCCCGGCAGGTCATCTGACAAATGGCTTCAATGCCCCGTTGTTGCAATAACACACAGGCCGCAATGGAGGACATGCGCAACACTGCCCGACTGCCATCGGTGACATTGACCCCATGGACCCGGCCCCGCAACTTCTCCGCCACCGCCAACATCCGCTCTGGATTACCACCTTTGGGGGGGGTAACTTCTGCGGTAATTAAAAATTCCTTTGCTTCGGCTGCCTGACGAAACCGGCTAATGGTCATTACATGCAATGGTGACAACGGTGGTTTGAGTTCCGAGCGGTGACTGCCTCTCTGACAGGAGATCTTAACAGAATTTTTCCGGTTTACTGGCTGGGACCATTGCCCCCGACCCCCGGCCATGTTTCCCTTCCCAAGGGATCAGCATTAGGATGTAAGATTAAAAGTGTTCAAAAAATTTATATTCTTTTAACAAAACGAGGTACAGCAATGGATTGGCGTGTAATTGTAGTTGTTAGCCCCCTTCTGATCGCCGCAACTTGGGCCGCTATCAATATTGGGGCCGCCGCGATCCGGCAGTTACAGGACGTTTTAGGTCGCGAAGCCTAGGCCACAACGTCTCGGCGATCGCCGATGAATCGATAAAGTATTGTGCAATGGCCCTTCCTGGCCCTGGGCTAGGAGGGTTACTGTTTTCTGGGTTACTTGGTTAATGCAAAGTCTTTCCACCGGAGAAATTTTTGGAGCAATGCCCCATCAGGAAACCCAGAAGACTAAATCCCTACTCGATTAGCCAGCGCCGACCTCCACCTCAACAACATTTTTCAGCAATTGCCATGGTCGATCCACTGATGTACCAAGAAGAAATGTTTGTGTTCTTGGCTGACCAGGAACCAGAAACATTCCTAACTCCGGCGGAAATGACTGCTAAGTTGACGGAGATTTTGGCTGAATACGATCTTCGCCTCCCCCAAGGACTGGATAAATTGCCCACTTTGGCAGCAAAAGCAGAACATTTACGGGACAATTACTGCGACCTCGACCGGGGGGATGGCGGTACTTGGCAATGGTATGTGGTGCGCCTAGAAAAATAGCTTGATCGATCCCATCTCCAAATCAGTTCTCAGTCCTCGATATTAAAGCCTTTAACCCTTTTGTGCTAAGATTTTGAGGGCTTTTGTCATCCCACAGCAAAGATGCCTAAGCTCAGCCTGATTTTGGAGTGACCATGACGACCACGAACTACGGTGCCGATCAAATTCAAGTCTTGGAAGGGTTGGAACCAGTCCGTAAGCGCCCAGGGATGTACATTGGCTCCACGGGGCCAAAGGGTCTGCATCACCTAGTGTATGAAGTGGTTGACAATGCCATTGATGAGGCGTTGGCTGGCTATTGTACTCATATTGAAATTGATATTAATGCCGATGGTTCCGTCACTGTAGTGGACAATGGTCGGGGCATTCCCACGGATATTCATCCCACCACCGGGCGATCGGCGTTGGAAACGGTATTGACGGTGCTCCACGCTGGAGGCAAGTTTGGGGGCGGTGGCTATAAGGTATCCGGTGGTTTACACGGGGTCGGGGTTTCCGTGGTTAATGCCCTGTCCGAGTGGGTGGAAGTAAAGGTCTGGCGTCAGGGTAAGGAACATTTCCAACGGTTTGAGCGGGGCAATCCCATCGGTAGCTTGGCCGCCACTCCTAACGAGGAGCACTCCACAGGTACCCAGGTTGCTTTTTTGCCGGATACCCAAATTTTTAAGGATGGCATCGAGTTTGACTACCACACCCTAGCCAGTCGTCTCAAGGAACTAGCCTATCTCAATGCTGGGGTGCGTATTACCTTTGGCGATCGCCGGGCCGATTCCCTCAAAGAAGAGCAGTTTTATTATGAAGGAGGCATTAGGGAATATGTCACCTATATGACTACAGACAAAACTCCGCTCCACGATGAAATTATCTACACATCTGGGGAAAAGAATGATGTCCAGGTGGAAGTGGCTCTCCAGTGGTGTGTGGATGCCTACAGTGATACTCTGCTGGGGTTTGCCAACAATATCCGTACCATTGATGGGGGTACCCATTTAGAAGGTCTAAAAGCGGTTTTAACCCGTACCCTCAATTCCGTTGCCCGTAAACGAAATAAATTGAAGGAAGGGGATAGTAATTTAGGGGGAGAAAATATTCGGGAAGGTCTAACCGGGGTAATTTCTGTGAAAGTGCCCGATCCAGAATTTGAAGGGCAAACTAAAACTAAATTGGGTAACACGGAAGTCCGGGGCATTGTGGATACCTTGGTGGGGGAAGCCCTAACGGAGTTTTTGGAATTCAATCCTGGTGTTGCCGACTCCGTTATTGAAAAAGCGGTACAGGCCTTTAAGGCGGCGGAAGCGGCCCGTCGAGCCAGAGAATTAGTACGTCGTAAGTCAGTTTTAGAATCTTCAACTTTACCAGGCAAACTAGCAGATTGTAGCTCCAAAGATCCGTCAGAATCGGAAATTTTCATCGTTGAAGGCGATAGTGCCGGTGGGTCGGCCAAGCAAGGTCGAGATCGTCGTTTCCAAGCAATTTTGCCTCTGCGGGGCAAGATTTTAAACATTGAAAAAACTGACGATGCCAAAATTTATAAAAACACCGAAATTCAAGCCTTAATTACAGCATTAGGCCTAGGTATTAAAGGTGACGATTTTGACATATCTTCCCTTCGGTATCATAGGGTTGTGATTATGACTGACGCTGATGTAGATGGGGCGCACATACGCACTCTTTTGTTGACTTTCTTCTACCGTTATCAGCGGGATTTAGTAGACCAAGGTTACATTTACATCGCTTGTCCACCGTTGTACAAATTGGAGCGGGGTAAAAACCATTTCTACTGTTATTCTGACCGGGAATTGCAGGGGCAAATTAGTCAATTTCCTCCCAACGCTAATTACACCATCCAGCGTTTTAAAGGTTTGGGGGAAATGATGCCCCAACAACTTTGGGATACCACCATGAATCCAGAAACCCGCACGATGAAACGGGTGCACATTGAAGATGCTGCTGAAGCTGATCGCATTTTTACTGTGCTCATGGGCGATCGGGTTGCCCCCCGGCGGGAATTCATTGAAACCTATGGCACCAAGTTAGATCTGACCGATTTGGATATCTAATCCTTTTTTTAAGGACTCTAGGCATGGTTTGGTTGCTGTGCCTAGGGTTGAGAGTATTTCATTAATGTACACAAAAAAACAAGGTCGACATTGGCGATCGCCAAAAGTGTCTATGCTTGATTTACCATCATTCAGTGAAGGTTAAGCATGCAAATTACCCTAGACATCCCCGACGACATTGCTCAACAGCTTCAACCCCTCCAGGGAGAATTGCCACAAATATTGGCCCTCGGCATACAGCAACTAAACGCTAATCCCAACACAGGCTTGTCTGGACTTACTGAAATTCTCGAATTTTTGGCTCAACTTCCCAGTCCTCAACAAATACTTGATCTACATCTTTCTCCCACCCTGCAGGCCGAGATCGAAACTCTTCTAGAGAAAAATCGCACCCAAGGTCTAGATCCTAAAGAGCAACGCCTTTGGCAACAATATGAGTTTATAGAACATCTTGTGCGACTGGCAAAAACCCAAGCCCTGCTGAAACTCCGGGCTGATGAGTAAAAGCTATATTTCTCCATCCCTACGGCGTACTGTTGGCGATCGGGCTAACGATTGCTGTGAACATTGCCTCATCCCTGAAGCTCTATCGCTGTCTTCCCATCATGTTGCTCATATCATCGCCGAAAAACATGGCGGCCACAGTACCCTTGAAAACCTAGCCCTTGCCTGTGCTCTCTGTAACCTAGCCAAAGGCAGTGACATCGCTTCTATCGACCCCCATACAGGGGAAACCGTTAGACTCTACAATCCAAGAAAAGATATCTGGACAGACCACTTCACCCTTGAATCTGTAAGCGGACTCATTCAACCCAAAACGGCGATCGGGCGAGTAACCGCCAACCTGCTCCGCATCAATCGGTTAGAAAACCTCACTGTCCGCCAACTCTTGGCAAAAATAGGATAACTCCGATCTCAGAAAGTGGATAGTCCAGACTGGAACTTTTACTTTTCCATCGGCTATCCTCTTTATCGCCACAAAACACGGAGTAACGTAAAACAGTAAAACATGACATAGGCCCGCTGGTGAGCTTGCCCACATTTGTTCATTGTGTGGAAGGTTTTAGGGAATATCTAGGGGTCAACCCAGCGGCCGTCGGCTTTGATCAGGTTAATCAATTCCTGTACTCCGTCGGCTTCAGGCACCCGTTTAATTTCTTCTCGACCACGGTAGAGAGCAATGTAACCGGCTTGTTTACCCACATAGCCATAGTCGGCATCCGCCATTTCTCCGGGGCCGTTAACGATGCATCCCATAACGGCAATGTCCAACCCAGTCAGGTGCTTGGTGGCTTCCCGTACCTCGTGTAACACATCTTCCAAATTGAACAGGGTACGGCCACAGGAAGGACATGCCACATATTCCACCATGGTTTTTCGTAAACCCAACGCCTGGAGAATGCTGTAGCAAACGGGGATTTCCTTTTCGGGGGCTTCAGTGAGGGAAACTCGGATAGTGTCGCCAATGCCATCGGCTAAAAGGGTAGCAATGCCAGCGGTGGATTTAATCCGACCATATTCTCCATCCCCAGCTTCGGTGACTCCCAAATGGAGGGGATAATCCATCCCTAATTCATCCATGCGCTTGACCATGAGGCGATAGGCCGCCAGCATCACCGGCACCCGGGAAGCTTTCATGGAAACGACTAGATTGCGGAAATCTAAGGATTCACAGATTTTGATAAATTCTAGGGCTGATTGCACCATGCCCTCTGGGGTGTCCCCGTAGGTAAAGAGCATCCTCTCCGAGAGGGAACCATGGTTAACGCCAATGCGCATGGATTTACCCTGATCACGCAGGGAAACTACTAGGGGTTCCAATGTTTCGCGAATTTTGTCACCAATGTCAGCAAATTCTTGGTCGCTGTAGCCTTCCCGTTGGGCATCGGGTTTTTCAAAAACATATAAGCCTGGGTTGATGCGCACCTTATCGACGTGTTTGGCTACTTCTAGGGCAATTTTCATGCCGTTGTGGTGTACATCCGCCACCAAGGGAACCCTCTGGTAGGTACTCTCGAGCTTTTGTTTAATATCTGCTAGGGCTTTGGCATGGGCCATGCTAGGCACCGTTACCCGGACAATTTCACAACCAATTTCATGGAGGCGACGAATACCGGCCACGGAGCCATCCACATCCAGGGTGTCTTCATTGATCATGGATTGCACCACCACGGGATGACCGCCGCCAATGGTAACGGTTCCCACGGGCACAGGACGGGTTTTGCGGCGATGGATGGTGGTGTCGAACTCGGGCTGGACAGGGGTCGGTAGGGAAACAGTTACCATGGGAAAGTTTAGTTTTTAGCAAAAAACTGTAGGCAACCTAGATTATCCCACAACCAATTACCCCAACAAGGCGCCGGAGGTGAAGGCTAGTCCTACCCCTGCTAGCAAAAAGCCAATAAATCTTAGATTTAGTAAGGATTCTTGGGTTTCATACCAGCCCTTGGCCAAAGTGTAGGCTGCCATGGCGATCGCCAGTTGAACGATGGAAAAACCGAGCAGGTAGGCCGCAATGGGATTCAT
This sequence comes from Synechocystis salina LEGE 00031, assembly GCF_015207985.1. Lineage (GTDB taxonomy): Bacteria > Cyanobacteriota > Cyanobacteriia > Cyanobacteriales > Microcystaceae > Synechocystis > Synechocystis salina. The sequence goes on from NZ_JADEVV010000002.1 coordinate 138,597, forward strand.
TTCTGCCCCCACAATGGCTTCCCCGTAGGCATAACCATGGAACACACCGGCTACGGCGGCTAAAACCATTACCACGGGGGATGATAGGGGACGACCGATGGCCAAGAGTAGGCCAAATAGGAGGACGGAACCGGCAATAATTAATTCCGGTTGGGGAAGATCGGCGCCAATTAAATGTAATCCCGTGCCGGCGATCGCCGTGGTGATAAAAATGAGGGGCATAAGCCAACCATGGCGCAATCCAGCGGCAATGAGGCCCACGGCAATGACAAAGGCAAGATGGTCTAGGCCGATAACGGGGTGCCCTAATCCAGAAAGAAAACCTTCAAAGAAATTATCCGGCGTAGTGCCCCCAAAGGGATGGTGCGCTAGGATCCGGGGGGAAGTCATTAAATTAGATAAACCTGTAACATTCACAATCTGTACCTCGCAGATTTGATTAAAAGAAGGGGTAATGGTTGGCGGGCATCCTGACTTAGGGCGACTAGGCTCATCACAGTTGCGGGACAGTATTGGCTTTGCACCAGCTTTTCCCCGTTACCTCCACTGGCTGTTACCCACTGGAACCAACTGAACTCAGTTCCCAACCCTAGCACGGATTTTCCCCCCTTTTTGAGGATGATTTGATTGGTCTATATAAACTAAAGAACGAGATTCTACTCCACTAATTAGCGTCCTTGTCACGAAAATTCTACAAATTGGCACGGTTAACCAACGGTTAAGGCGGCGATCGCCTAGGATAGAAGTCATAGACCCCAATGGATATGAGCCTTGTGTCTGTGCAACCATGCCCAACCAAACCAGATTTTCCGGCCAAAATTTTCACCTTTGACCGGGGGTTGACCCTGATTCACCAGGACTTGCCCTCCGTTCCCGTCGCAGTGGTGGATGTGTGGGTGCGGGCCGGGGCGATCGCCGAGCCAGATGCCTGGCCTGGGGTAGCCCATTTATTGGAACACATGATTTTCAAGGGCACCAAAAGGGTACCGCCGGGGGCCTTCGACCAAGTAATTGAATACAACGGGGGCATGGCCAACGCCGCCACTAGCCATGATTATGCCCATTTTTACCTCACCACTGCGGCGGATTATTTGCCCAGAACGTTACCCTACCTAGCGGAAATTCTTTTGCAGGCGGAAGTGCCGGAAGAATGTCTTTTTTACGAGCGGGAAGTGGTGCTAGAGGAAATTCGTGGCAGTGAAGATGACCCCGATTGGTTAGGATTTCAAGCTCTTTGTCAACTGCTCCATCCCCGCCATGCCTATGGCCGCTCCGTGCTGGGGGATGCCACCGCCATACAAAACTACACCGCCAATCAATTGCGTTGCTTCCACCGCACCCATTACCAGCCGGAAAATATGACTGTGGTGATGGTGGGAGATATCCGCGAAACGGCGGCGATCGCCTACATTGAAGATGTTTTTGACCATTTTGGCGTGCGGTCAGAATGTCCCCCCACAACCCCAGCGGCAAATCACCCGATCCAAACCGTTAAACGGGAAACTCTCCGCATACCGGAATTGGGTCCTAGTCGTTTAACCATGGGTTGGAATGGCCCAGGCATTGACCGTCTCCAGGACAATATTGGTTTAGATTTATTGGCCATGGTTTTGGCCGGTAGCCACTGCGCCCGGTTAGTGCAACGCCTGCGGGAAGAACTGGGGCTAGTGTTTGACATCCAGAGTTGTTTTTCCCTGCAAAAGGAAGCCAGTTTATTCACCATCAATGCCTATCTGACCTCAGCCCAGGCAGCAACGGTGGAAGCAGAAATTTGTGCCGCTATCCAGAGTCTACAAACCACCCCCATTAGTGCGGCGGAATTGGCCAGGGCCCAACGTTTACTTTGTAATGAGTTTATTTTTTCCACCGAAACCCCTGCCCAACTAGCCGGCCTTTACGGTTATTACCAAACCCTGGCCACCGCTGAGTTGGCGATCGCCTATCCCCGTATCGTCAGTCAGTATCGTCCCGAGGCCCTACAAAGCCTAGCCCAGCGTTACCTATCCACCGAGGCCTATGCCCTGGTACTCCTAGAAGCGGCCCAATCCTAGTCTTGGCAATTTATGCGCAATCATCAATCTATCCATCGCCTCATTCTCGATAACGGCATCACCCTCATTTGTACAGAAAATCCAGCCGCAGACCTAGTGGCAGGACGGATTTTTCTCAAGCAAGCAGGAGCCTGTTGGGACTCTCCCCAAAAAGTGGGGCTCTCCCATCTCATGGCCACGGTAATTACTAAAGGCACTAAACGGCGATCAGCTTTAGCCATTGCTGAATTTGTGGAATGTTTGGGAGCGCACCTCGGGGCCGATGCGGCCAGCGATTATTGGGCTTTGAGTCTCAAAACTGTCACCGCTGATTTTCCGGTCATCCTTGATTTAGCGGCGGAAATCTTACGTTATCCCACCTTTGACGTGGGGGAAATTGAACTGGAAAAACGCTTAATCGTCCAAGCAATTCAGTCCCAACGGGAACAACCCTTCAACGTGGCTTTTCACCAACTGCGCCAATCCATGTATCCCAACCATCCCTATGGTTACTCTATTTTGGGTAGCGAGGAAGTGGTGCCCCATTTTACTGCCCAGGATTTGTGGGAATATCATCAGGCCTATTTTCGCCCCGATAATTTGGTAATTAGCTTGGCAGGACGGTTAACCCTGGCCCAGGCTAAGGATTGGGTAGAAACTAGCTTTGGCGATTGGGCCATTCCGGAGCAATCGATTGTTTGCCCGATTCTAACGCCGTTAAATGTTTCTCCCCAGGAACATCTCACCCCCCAGGCGACCCAGCAATCAGTAGTACTCTTAGGTTATCTAGGGGTGGGCGTTAAACATGAAGACTATGCACCGCTAAAATTGCTCAGCACCTACTTGGGCAATGGTCTCTCTAGCCGCTTGTTTGTGGAACTAAGGGAAAAACGGGGTTTAGCCTACGACGTATCGGCCTTTTACCCCACCCGGTTGGGGTCTTCCCAATTTGTCACCTATATGGGCACTGCCCCAGAAAATACGGCGATCGCCATTGCAGGCCTACGGGCGGAAACGGAGCGATTATGTGCCCAGGCGTTGGAGGAAGAGGAAATTACGGCGGCGAAAAATAAACTGTTGGGCCAGTATGCCCTGGGTAAACAAACCAATGGAGAAATTGCCCATCTATTTGGTTGGTATGAAACCTTGGGCTTGGGTTTAGGTTTTGACAGCGAATTTCAAGAACAGGTTAAAGCCGTGACAGCGCCCGATGCCCAACGGGTGGCCCAAAACTATTTGGCGGAACCCTACCTTTCCGTGGTGGGGCCAGAGGAAGGTTTAGCGAGATATTTCGACTGGGCTTCAGAAGCAGAAAGCCAAACCTCGGCTGCCCTGGTATAAAGCTCAACCAAGGTTGAAAAAAATCTAAAATACCCTGAAATGGCTCAACTTGCCCGATGGAATGGTCGAGGTTGGTTGGCTGGGATCCCCCTCAAAGCTACAATGGTGCGACATCGATGCCAGCGGGATTCCTTTTGGACCCGCCACCTCCATTCGTTAGTTTTCCACAGTAAAGTCAAATCATATGCCCCAGGCTTGTGTAATTGGGTTAGGACGTTCCGGTATTGCCGCGGCTCGAGTTTTGCATCGGGATGGCTGGGAGGTAACGGTATTCGACCAGGCGGATAATGAGCAACTGCGGGCCATGGGACAACCCCTAATCCAGGAGGGCATCAGCCTTAACCTAGGCGATCGCCTGGAGCCAACGACAACGACTTGGCCCGAACGCATGGTGGTTAGCCCTGGGGTGCCCTGGGACATTCCCCTGTTGGTGGCCGCCCGGGCAAAAGGGGTGGAAGTGATAGGGGAATTGGAACTAGCTTGGCAATATCTCCACGCTGTACCCTGGCTGGGAATCACTGGCACCAATGGTAAAACCACGACCACATCCTTGGTCCATGCCATTTTCCAAAAAGCAGGTTTGAAGGCCCCCGCCTGCGGCAACATTGGCCATGCGGCCTGCGAATTGGTGCTACAAAACCAGAACTACGATTGGATTGTGGCCGAAATTAGCAGTTACCAAATTGAATCTTCCCCCACCCTAGCGCCCCAAATTGGCCTTTGGACCACCTTTACCCCCGATCACCTCAACCGCCACAAAACCTTAGACAATTATTTCAACATCAAAGCCAGTTTGCTTTCCCGCTCCACCATTCAGGTACTCAACGGCGACGATCCCCACCTCTATGGCCATGGCCCCGGTTTATACCCCCAAGCCCATTGGATTAGTACCCAGGGAGCTAATCATCTGGCCGGTCTTTGTGAGCCCAAACAGGGGGTTTACCTGCAGGACAATTGGGTCAATGCCTTTGGGGAATTGATTGCCCCGATTAATTTATTCAAAATGCCTGGGCAACATAACCAACAAAATTTGCTAATGGCGATCGCCGCCGCCCGTTTAGCTGGCATAGATAAAAAAGCGATCACAGAAACCTTGCTAACTTTCACCGGAGTGGCCCACCGCCTAGAACCCATTTGCACCGTCAATGGAGTGCAATTTATCAATGACAGTAAGGCCACTAACTATGATGCGGCGGAAGTGGGACTATCTTCCATGAAAGGCCCCACCATTTTGATCGCCGGGGGAGAAGCCAAAGAAGGGGACGACCAGGCCTGGTTAGCCCAAATTCAAAAAAAAGCAGTGGCGGTTTTACTGATTGGCGATGCGGCCCCCAGCTTTGCGGCTCGACTGAAGGCAGTGGGCTATGGAAATTACGAAATAGTGGAAACCATGGCTAATGCCGTTCAGCGGGGCCTGGAGTTGGCCAGTAAAAACAATGCCAGTGCGGTGTTGCTCTCGCCAGCCTGTGCCAGTTTTGACCAATATAATAGCTTTGAAGAACGGGGAGAAGATTTCCGTGCCTGTTGTTTAGGTTTGGTTTCGTAACTGTCGGCTAATTGTCGGCGGACCCAATCTTTTTCCTCAATCTCTTCACCCAAACTGGGGCAAACGCTGGATTGAGGTAAAGAAAATCCTCCACCATGGGGCCTTGGGGAAATTTGGTGAAACGCTGGTGTTTAAGCAATGTCAACTATGGGCCCTATCTCCGAACCGTTAACTGTGACCTATCCCATTGCGGAAACTTTCCATTCCCTCCAGGGGGAGGGGGCTTGGGCTGGGGCCAATGCCTTCTTTATTCGCCTCGGGGGTTGTGATGTTCATTGCCCCTGGTGTGATCAAAAGGAAACTTGGCCTAGCCAACACCATCCCCGACAAACGGTAACAGAACTGGTGCAAGAAGCAGTTACAGCTAAACCCAGCTTTGTAGTAATTACGGGGGGAGAACCTCTCATGCACAACCTCCAACCCCTATGCCAAGCCCTGAAAAACCAAGGTTTACGTCTCCACTTGGAAACTTCTGGCGCTTACCCACTGACGGGGCAATTTGACTGGATTACCCTCTCCCCCAAACCCTATAAACTGCCCCAAGCAGAAATTTACTCCCTGGCCAACGAATTAAAAGTGATTATTAGCCAGGAAGAAGATTTTAGCTGGGCGGCAATGGCTGCAACCAAGGTCAAGGCAGATATTCCCCTCTATCTCCAGGCCGAATGGGGCACTGAAGCGGCTAATGAAAGAATTTTTGCCTATATTCTCTCCCACCCCCAATGGCGCTTGAGTCTCCAAACCCATAAATATTTGGGTGTGCGCTAGTCTGCGGTCAGTTTTGCGGTGCTATTTTCAGGAATTGTAAAGTTTTCTCATAATTAAGCTTAAAAAGTTCTAACCCTAGGTAAATCAAGCTTTCTGGGGTAAATTTTCCTGTTTTTCTTACCTCCCAGACCTTGGCGATCGCCTTTGTAGGAGTAGATGCTTCACAAAAAACTTTACAAAACTTAAAGAATTGTTTAATATTATTAGTGGATTGATCCCAGTCATTCCCCCATAAATCTTCAGTTTCCAGTTGGCCCAAACGCCCCCATCGGACAGGCATTATCCGTCATTTACCTCGCCCAGTCCGTCTCGAATATTACTAACGTGGCGTTCCCTGGGTTTATTGGTCTACCACTGCGATTCTCCCACTGAAATCCTTAATCCAAGATGACTGCCAGAACCAGCCCCGATTCCGTCCGTGCCTATCTCAGAGAAATTGGTCGTGTGCCCCTGCTCACCCATGAAGAAGAGATTGTTTACGCTAAGCAAATTCAACAGGTTGTTAGCCTCAACGAAATCAAGAAGTCTTTGGCCGAAGGCAAGGATGGCGAGCCCGTTTCCCCCAGCGAGTGGGCCAAGGCTGCCGATTTGTCCATTCGAGAATTAGAGAAAACGATCAAAGAAGGGGAACGGGCCAAGCGCAAAATGGTGGAGGCCAATCTCCGACTGGTGGTGTCCGTCGCCAAAAAATACCTCAAGCGCAATCTAGATTTGCTCGACCTCATCCAAGAGGGCACCATTGGTATGCAACGGGGGGTAGAGAAGTTTGACCCCACCAAGGGCTACCGATTTTCCACCTATGCCTATTGGTGGATCCGCCAGGCCATCACCAGGGCGATCGCCGAAAAGAGCCGCACTATCCGTTTACCGATCCACATTACGGAAAAGTTAAACAAAATCAAAAAAGCCCAACGGCAACTTTCCCAGGAAAAAGGCCGAGCCGCTTCCATTGCTGAATTAGCAGAACATTTGGAATTAACTCCCAAGCAAGTGCGGGAATATTTGGAGCGCTCCCGCCATCCCCTCTCCTTGGATCTACGGGTGGGGGACAACCAGGATACGGAGTTGGGGGATCTGTTGGAGGATGACGGTCCTTTACCGGAGGATTTTGCCACCTATGCCTCCCTGCAGTTAGATCTTGATAGTCTGATGGCGGAATTAACGCCCCAACAACGGGAAGTTTTAATCCTCCGCTTTGGTCTCAACGATGGCCAGCCCCTCACCCTAGCAAGCATTGGCTCCATGCTGAGCATTAGTCGGGAACGGGTGCGGCAGATTGAACGAGAAGCCTTGAATAAATTGCGCAAACGCAAGTCCATGATCCAAGAATATTTAGCTAGCTAAAGAAAAGCTAACTTTCATTACATTAACTCTGTTTTCGCTGAGGTTGATGCCCTAAAAACCTTATAATCCCTACCAGCGTTTTAAGAAATGTAAAGAATTTTAACAATTATCCTTGCCACCAAACCTCACCCTTGGAATAAAAGTAATAACAATAAACTATGCGAGTCACCTTTTCCGCCACTGAGCAGTTGCAGCTTCGGCAATCTGACCCTTTGCCCAGTTTGCAACACTATCTGCGCCAACCCCAACGCTTGGTCCAGGCGATCGCCGACCCGAAATTGATGGAAGTGCTACCAGGCGATCGGTTTAGATTGAAAATGCGACCGCTCAACTTTTTAGACATTTATCACTTTCAGCCCACGGTGGTACTGAAAGTCTGGGCCAACGCCACCGGCACTGTATTTTTAGAATCGGAAAGCTGTGAAATCCGGGGCATTGACTACATCAACCATCGCTTTAGTTTGCAATTAAAGGGTCGTTTAGCTCCCTATTGCCAGGATGGCCATACTCTGCTCCAGGGCAAAGCGGATTTACAGGTGGGGGTAGATTTACCCCAGGCTCTTTGGTTGACCCCAAAACCTTTGCTAGAAATGGCCGCCAATGGTCTGTTGCGGGGAGTTTTGGCTCGCATCAAGCAACGACTCCAAGGCCAACTGTTGGCAGACTATCAACAGTGGTTGGCACAGCAAAATGATCACCTAGTAACCCCGGCTTCTTCTGCCACCGAAGCTTTGGAACCAATTTAATTGGCAAACCATTTAAAGACGACCCCCTAGCTGGGCCTAGTGAAACAAAATTAATGGACTTTTTTTATTCCTATCCGCCCCTAATTCCTGGCATTTTGGTAAAACGTTACAAGCGTTTTTTAGCCGATGTGCAGTTAGATAATGGTGAGATAGTTACAGCCCATTGCCCTAACACTGGCCCCATGACAGGGGTGTGCCAAATTGGAGCGCAAGTTTATCTCTCTAAAAGTGATAATCCCCAGCGTAAATTAGCCTATACCTGGGAAATGATTGAGATTGATGGTACCTGGGTCGGGGTAAATACTAGCTTGCCTAATCGGGTAATCAAGCAGGCTTTAGCTGAGAAAATTTTTCCTAATTTAACGAGTAGCTACGATGCGTTTAAGCCCGAAGTTCCCTATGGTAAAGATAAAAAAAGTCGCATTGACTTTTTGCTTACTAAGCCAGAACAAAAATCTATTTATGTAGAAGTAAAAAATACCACCTTGGCCCAGGGAAAATTGGCTTTATTTCCTGATACGGAAACCACCAGGGGTCAAAAACATCTCCAGGAGTTGATAGATATTCTCCCCACGTCCCGGGCGGTGATGCTTTACTTCATCAATCGGGGTGATTGTACTCATTTCTCCCCTGGGGATGCCTACGATCGCCGTTATGGAGAACTATTTCGTCAGGCGATCGCCGCTGGGGTAGAGGTGATGCCCTGTCGATTTATGGTTAGTCCAGAAGGAGTTAAATTCCTTGGGATGGCAGAGTTAATAGTTTGACAATTTGTTCAGAGAGTTAAAATAGACTATATTCCTAGCTTTAGTCCCTCCCACCACCATGGCCACCACCGTGGATAATGTTTGGCAAATATTAGCTGAGCTTGCCGCCGTTTCCAAGAAACTGATTGCCGCTTCCAAGAAACAGAGCGTTACATCAAACGAATTAGCAGGGATGTTGGTAAACTTAGTGACCGGTTGGGGGAATTTGTGGAATGGCAAGTTAGACCCGCTGTGGTGTGTCTGTTTCAAGACCGAGGCATTGACGTCCATGAGTTTCATCCTAGCGTATCAGTGCAACGGGAAGATGGGGGATTAAAAATTGATCTGTTAGTAGTCAATGAAACCCAAGCCATTTTAATTGAAGTAAAGAGTAAGTTAACGGAAAAAGATGCGGACGAACACATAGAACGGTTGAGTAAATTCAAACAGTTTATGCCCCGCTACCGCGATGTCAAAGCTTTGGGCGCAGTGGCCGCCATGGTGTTAAGCCAAGGGGTGGTTAACTATGTCTATGGCAAGGGCCTGTTTGTGCTAGCCCCGTCGGGAGAGACATTGGTGATTTTAAATGATGCTAATTTTCAGCCCAATTATTGGTGATTTGGGGAGCAATATTAATTTTAAAATTCTCCTCCCGTTTCCTTAAGTTTGGTGATAAACAAGGGAAAAAACTTGGCATTGACAGAGCTTTAGCTGATTGACTGACAAAAGAAGTGAAAAGCAGTCTAGGTGGGGATTGTAGAAAAGAGGGGAGGTCACGTTCTAGGATTAGATACCACTCAAAACCTGGAACGCGATGCATAATCACTCCCCCCTCTACCATGGCCTGAAGACTTGGCTGAGTCAAGTCAGCCCCTGGGCTCATCAAGGTCACCTAACGACCTGCATCTTGATGATTGTGGCCTTGATACAAGCTGGCGAAATCAACCTGACCCGCTGGGTGCCGCATCTCCCTAGTCGAGGACTCTACGCCCAAAGTAAACAAAGACGGGTGCGACGCTGGTTGGATAATCCCCGCATTAACGTCCACAAACTCTATCAACCCCTGATTAGTGCCGCTTTAGCCTCTTGGCAGGAAGAATGCCTATACCTAAGCCTAGATACCTCCATCTTCTGGGAGAGGTATTGTTTAGTGCGAGTTGCGGTGGTTCATCGAGGTCGTACCTTACCAGTGGCCTGGCGGGTTTTAGCTCATCCCAGTGCCAGTGTGACGTTCAAAGACTATCAAGGGGTTTTACAAAGGGCATCCC
>NZ_JADEVV010000113.1 GCF_015207985.1 Synechocystis salina LEGE 00031
AAGTCTGGGAAAAAATACCACTCCGGCTATGGCCATGGGCTTCATTGACCGCCCTGTCGAAATTGCAGAAATACTTACCTGTAGAGGCTTTTGCCACTTCACTCCTTAAAAGGACAGTGCCCTAGCTTTAATAAAAAGAGGTTTAGTCATCAAGGAATTGGTTAAGGTGGTACACCACGCCCCCACAGAAAATAACCCAGACCCCCTTGCCTCCTCGACGGAGAAAGCAACTATGGATGGCGTCAATGATCCCAACCCCAATGCCCAAGGTAACCACCCAGACTATGAAAAATTAACCATCTATGTGGGGGAAGCAGACCAATGGCAGGGACGGCCAGTGCATCTAGCCCTGATCCAAGAAGCCCGACGTTTAGGCATAGTGGGGGCCACAGCGGTGCGGGGGGCCACTGGCTACGGCAAAAATAACGAGGAGCGGGTGATGTTACTGGGCATCATCGAACTGTCTTCGGATTTGCCCATGGTGCTCACCTTCATTGATCGCCGGGAGAAAATTGACCAGCTTTTACCCATAGTCCAGCAAGCGGTGCAGGGGGGCATTGTCCTGCGGGATCAGGTTGAAGTGGTGGTCCACACCTAGAACTTATCGGTGGCCGGCCTGGGCCCCACAGCCCCCGGTTGGTTGGTAAACAAATTACCCGCCGCTTCATTTTGGTAAATACAGTCAATGCGGGGATTACCTTCCAAAGGCCCGGTGAAACCAAAGGTATTCATGCGATTTTTACAATCATTGACTTGGCGGTTGTCCACCAGTTTTTCCCGCTCCAAAATGCTCCAGTTATTGCGGCGCAACACACAGCCCGGTTGCATCACTGGTTGGGTAACAAACACATTAAAGGGATTCAGGGTCACAAACACCCGCATATCAGTGACGATGGCGCTGGAGCCAAACTGCACACACACTTCAGCGTTGGGAGCACTGCGGTCAATCACTTCCCTGGAGGCTACATTTTCCGGGCTAAAGCTAGCGGTGGAACTAAAACCAATGCCCACCCCAATGCCCAAAACGAAAATACCTGCCAACAGGGCGATCGTGCCATAGTTGATGTTCCCTAAGCTGAACTTGCCAGGGGGTTTTCCCGGTGGAGGGCCATAATCCCGGTCATAGCTGGGACGGGGGGGAGGAGTATAACGG
>NZ_JADEVV010000028.1 GCF_015207985.1 Synechocystis salina LEGE 00031
GGGGTAATGGGGAGCGGGGACGGTTGACTAAAGCTACGCCATTCCTGCAGAAAATTTTGGGCACTACCATAGGCGGCACTTTCGGCAGGAATTTGCTGGAGGGCCCGGATGGCCTGCTGGTAGTTACCGGCCCGGGCCTGTTCCTGGGCTAGGGACAAAATTTGGTAACTCCAATTGTTGACCAACTGTAGGCGTTGACCACCGGCATCGGTGCTGCGGGGCACTTGGCGAATTAGTTGTACCGCCTGGCCCAGGGAATCCACGGTGCGGGAAGAGGCCATTTCCTGGGCTCTCTTCAGGTTATTTTGGGCGTTAATTTCCCCTTGCCACCGGCTAATTTGTAGGCGGGCTTCCCCGGACAGGGCCCGGTTCCTCTCTATCTGACGGGCGGTGCTAATGGCTGCTTCATAATTTTTGGCATTGGCCAAGGCGATCGCCTGGTCGAGGATGGGTTGGTCAGTGCGGCGCTGGATGGTGGCCTGCCATTGATTAATACTTTGGCGAGCCTCGGAGTGTAAAGCTCGGCCGGCAACGATCCGTTCTGCTTGTTGAATAGCCTGTTCTAGATTGCCAGCAGCGGCCAATTGTCTTGCTTGCCGCAGAATGGGGCGGTCTTCATCTATTTGGATCCGTTCTGTCCAGTTGGCAATGTCCCTGGAAGCTTCCTGGTGGCGGGGATTGTCCTTGGTAATTAATTTGGCCTGGGCGATCGCCTCGTTGAGGGCGCTGATGGTGCCAATTTCAGCGGTGTTGCGGGCTTGGGCCAACTGTTGCAGGGCAGTTTCTTCCCGACGCCAATCCTTAACTAATTCTTGGGCAAGGTTGTAGTAGGGGCTATTGCTGTCTGTTAACTTTTCTGCGGTGGTGATGGCTAAACCCAAACCTTCCACAGTGCCCATTTGCGCTTCCAGTCCCGCCGTGGCAAGAATTTGCCAATCGTTCAAATCCTGGGCGGGGAAGTAGGACTCCGGCAAACGACTCAGGGTATTGTTCAAAGTTTGCCAATCTTGACGCTCAATCATGGTTTCAATGGAGCCGGTCAGTTTATCCACCGCCTGGGCAATTAATTTCTGAGCCTCTTGGTAGGCGTAGCTATCCTTGGGAATTTTGGCCGCATCCTCGATCGCCTTGAGCCAATTATCAGCACCCCCACGGCGGAGAATGCGATAGGCGTTGTCTAACTTACTGCTCTCTTCCTGGGCAATTTGAATATTGCGGATGGCTTGGTCATATTTAGTGGTAGCCCAAAAGACATTGTCCAGATTCAACAAACGCACCGCATTACGAAAAGCACTATTCCAACGGGAGTTACGCAAATCCGCTTCCACTTCAGCATAGATAGTTTCCCCTTCCTGCCAGAGCCCCCGCCAAGCGTTAATTCTTTCCTCCACTAAGTCGTAGGCCTGCACATGGTCTGGGATTTTTTCTGCAGCGGCGATCGCCTCTTCCAACAATCCTTTTTGGAAATAATCCTCTGCTAGATCTAATAAATCCGTGGCCCAGGTTTCGATATTGCGGTTAACTTCCACTGCCAAAGGATGATCCTTGGGCAAGGCGGCCAAAAGATTAATGGCCCGCAACAGGCCATCAACGGTTTTTTCCTCCGCCGATAACTGGGCACAGTAAAGCCGCATGGAGGCCGAAGCCACCGGCCAAAACACCCTGGAACATTGGGGGCTTTTCGGCAAAACTAACAACCAATTGGTGGAAACTAGACCGATGCCCCCCGACATCAAAATCAGAAAAATCGCCCAAAACTGTAGGGGTAACCGTTGCAGTGGCAGACCAGATCGAAAATAGCGGACAACGGGGAGATTAAAGGTCTTATTCATCTGCAATTACAGGGGAGAAAGCTAGTCAGCCTCGGCTATCTAGGCGATCGCCGGCCAGGCTCAAACAAAACCAAGTTACTAATGGGAGCCATATTTTTCTGGCCAATCTTAACATTAGTTGACCTGGAAGGATTTTAACTGAGAGATGGCGTTAGGCTAGGGTCAGACTGCTTTCTCTTACTTATTTTTGTGGCGGGAATCCGGTCAAAATTAACCAGAGTCGTAAAGTTACCGATGGGGGACGGAGCCATGGTTTTCTACAAAAAAGCGTTTCTTACCATCGGCGCGGTTCACTTTGCTGAGGTGGTGGCCTTTTACCAATCCCTCCTGGAGCAGGAGCCCCTTCCCTACTCCCCGGGACGTTATGCCCAATTTCAGTTACCGGGCATGGTTTTAGCTATTTTCTCTCCCCATCCAGACCATGCCTGGGAATTTTCTGCCCCTGAACGGAGTGGCTTGAGCCTCTGTTTGGAAATAGCAGATCTAGCAACGGCGATCGCCAAGATTGCTCAGTTCTATGCCCCCATCAAGGAACAAACTATTATCTATGCCAGCCATGGGCGGGAAATTTATCTCTATGACCCAGCGGGAAATCGCATTATTCTTCACGAAAGTTGCTAGATCTTATTCGCCAGTTAGCTCGCAATGGACTCTAACCGGGCGATCGCCAATTTGAAAAAAGGCATCGGGCAAAACTGAGGTTACACTGTGGAGGACTGCCCAATTTTCCTCCCCTGACCCAGGCCAATGGTTCTATCTACCGTTAACCTTACCCTGATTGAAGAACTTGCCGCCCAAGCCCTGGCCCTGGAAGACCTGACTCCCCAACAGGGTTTGCAACTCCTACAATGTAACGACCCCCAAAGTTGGGAATTAATCAAACAATATGGCGATCGCCTACGGCAGAAATTAGTGGGGGAAACGGTCACCTATGTGGTCAATCGCAACATTAACTTCACCAATATTTGCGAGCAACATTGTAATTTTTGCGCCTTTCGTCGGGATGACGGGCAAGCGGGGGCCTACTGGTTAAATGACTCGGAAATTTTCAACAAAACTAAGGACGCAGTGGCCCAGGGAGCAACGGAAATTTGCCTCCAGGGGGGGTTAAATCCCCAGGCAAAAATTAACGGTTCCAGCTTGGCCTATTACGTCAACTTGGTGGAAACCATCAAGGGACAATTTCCCCAACTCCATCTCCACGGTTTTTCTCCCCAGGAAATTCAATTTATTGCCCGCCAGGATGATTTGACCTATGGAGAAGTGCTGATGGCCCTCAAATCCGCTGGGCTGGATTCCTTACCCGGTACGGCGGCAGAGGTATTGGTGGACCGGGTACGGCGTATTATTTGCCCCGAAAAAATCGACAGTCAAACTTGGTTGGAGATCATTGGCTTAGCCCATCGCCACGGTTTACCCACCACCAGTACCCTCATGGCTGGCCACATTGAAACCCCAGAGGAGATTATTACCCACCTCAATCGCCTGCGACAAAGACAACAAACCAGTTTGGCCCGAGGTTATGCCGCCAGTATTACTGAATTTATCCTCCTGCCCTTTGTGGGGGAAAAAGCGCCCCCTAGCCTGAGGAAAAGGGTCGGTAGAGACCAGCCAGATTTAAATCAAGCCCTGCAAATTATGGCGATCGCCCGTTTGTATCTAGGAAAATGGATCGTCAATCACCAACCAAGCTGGGTCAAACTAGGGCTAACGGGGGCCACCACCGCCTTGGCATGGGGCTGTAACGATTTGGGGGGCACTTTGATGGAAGAACACATCACCACCATGGCCGGGGCCAAAGGGGGCACTTGCCTGACCGCAACCCAACTGCAAAATGCCATCATAGCCATGGGCCGTCCCCATCAACAGCGCACTACCCTCTACAAGCATCTCAAGACGAATTAAAATAAAATTGACCTAAAATAATTCTTTAAGCGTTTAAGCAGGTAATCAGTTGAAGCTCTGATTTCATTTTTCCTTTGCTTGAGTTAGCCACAGCGGATCTTTACTCGGATTAGCAAGATTGACATTAGTAATTTCTATGAATCTATCAAATCCTACTGCCCTCACTGCCCGCTTTGGTGATGCTCTGGTATTGGCTAACCAATTACATGCTGAACAATACCGTAAGGGTTCCCGGGTGCCCTACGTCAGTCATTTGTTGGGGGTGACGGCCCTGGTGTTGGAAATGGGGGGCAATGAAGATGAGGCGATCGCCGCCTTACTCCATGATGCGGTGGAAGACCAAGGAGGCATGGAAACTTTAGCTATGATCGAAAATAAATTTGGCCAAACGGTGGCGACCCTAATCAGGGCTTGTTCCGACAGTACGAGCGTGCCCAAACCTCCCTGGGAACAACGCAAACAAGAACATTTAGCAAAAATGCGTCAGGTTTCCCTCGCGGTGCTGAAAATTTCTTTGGCAGATACCCTCCAGAATGCCCGCACCATCGCCATTGATTTACGTCGCCATGGGGATGAAATTTGGCAAAAGTTCAATCGGGGTAAATCCGGTATTCTTTGGTACTATCAATCTCTCTGGAGCATTTACCAAGACCGTAACCCCAATGCCTGGTCCAATGAGTTGATTGATATCATCGATGGGTGGCGCTATGGCAAGTTGTGATAATTTTTAGCAGAAGTAATAAGGATTGCGAAAATGGCTAAATCAACCATCACTTACTGGAACCCATTAACTTCAAACAATCAAAACGAGTGGCATTCCATTGAAGGTCTTGAAGGCATGGCCGAAGAACTAACCCTTAGTATTGATTGCGAATCGGGGGAATATACTCGTTTAACCCGCTTCTTTCCCCGGGCCGACACAACGCCATTGGGAAGTAAAAGTCATGAATATCCTGAAGAGATCTTTATCGTGAGCGGTCGCCTATATGATTGTGCTTTTGAAATGTGGTTGGAAACTGGCCATTACGCAAGCAGACCCCCCGGCGAAATTCATGGGCCCTTTAAAACGGAGGAAGGGTGTGTGGTTCTTGAAGTGTCCTTCCCAAATAAAATCAGTAATCCACCAAATACTTAGCAAAAAGTGTATTTGGGTCAATTTTACGGCAAATTCCGAATTAACCTGATGCACATAAAACAGTTGTAACGCCCATTCTGTAGAGTTTTTACCGTGCCACCCTGATACCGCCACCGCTGTATTGGGGTGGAATTGCCATCGAAGCAAAGAAGTTAGACAACGATCGCCAAAGTTAGACATGGGCGTAAACAGGAACGTAGATCTGCCCCTGGGATAGTAGGAATAGGTCAACGGAGCCCCCTCCCAGACCGATGCCTCCTTCACCCCCTGGTAATCATTATGGCTAGCGCTGTTCAACTAATTGAAATGCCCGCTCTGTTTGGTCAAGCAGAAGTAGTTGCTCTCCATGATCAGTTAAGAAATTGGCTCCATCAAGAAATTAACGTAGAAGCCCAACTGCAACGAGTAATTTTTGATTTTGCTAAAACCCAGGGGTTGGATAGCAGTGCCATCATTTATCTACGACGGTTAGGGCGTTGGGCCCAGGCCCGGGGCATTGAAATTATGGGTTGGAGCGTGGGGCCAAAAGTACAGACCCTTTTCCAGCAAGCTGGCATTGACGAGTATTTAACCCTGCCAGCGATCACCAACCAAGTGATTGCCCCAGAAGAAAAATTAGCGCTGGAAGTCCACCCCTCAGTCCAGTCCAAGGCAAAACGGTTGATGGATATGGTAGGGGCAGTTATGGGTTTGGGAATCACCGCTCTGTTATTTGTTCCCCTGGCGATCGCCATTAAGTTAGATAGTCCTGGCCCAGTGCTTTATTCCCAACTGCGCTGTGGCTATCGGGGTAAACAATTTCGGATTTGGAAATTCCGTTCCATGGTGGTCAATGCCGACGACCTGAAACAGAAAGTAGAAAACCAAATTGAAGGAGCATTTTTCAAAAACGAAAATGACCCCCGCATCACCAAATTGGGTCACTTTCTACGCAAAACCAGCCTGGATGAATTTCCCCAATTTTTCAATATCCTATTGGGAGAAATGAGTTTGGTGGGTACCCGCCCCCCCACATTGGATGAAGTGGACCAGTACGAAATCCACCACGGTGAACGGCTGGAAGTCAAACCTGGCTTAACGGGGGAATGGCAGGTCAATGGTCGCTCCTCCATCAGTAATTTTGAAGAAGTGGTAGCCCTGGATTTGCAGTACCAACAAAAGTGGAGCATTTGGCATGACCTCAAGCTCCTGGTGAAAACCATCACCGTAGTATTTTCTAAACATAGCGGTGCTTGCTAGGTTGCCATTTTCCATCATTGCCTACCCCCACTAAGTTTCCCCTTCCCCATGGCTACTACCCTTTCGCCCCATCTCTCCACCACTGCCCAAGCCAACCGGTTGCCCAACTTCTTCATTGTTGGCGCGGCCAAAGCTGGCACCACCGCCCTGCACCATTACCTCCAACAACATCCCGCCATCTATATGACCCCAGGCAAAGAAACTAACTTTTTTGCCTACGAAGGACAGCAGTTAAATTTTCGGGGCCCAGGGGATGAGGCGGTGGCAGATTTTTCCATCACTAATCTGGCTGATTACCAAGCCCAATTTCAAGGAGTAACTACCGAAACGGCGATCGGGGAAGCCTGTCCTTTATACCTTTACGATCGCCAGGTAGCCCAGAGAATCCAGCACCATTGCCCCACCGCAAAAATTATTATTATTCTGCGGGAGCCAGTGGCCCGGGCCTATGCCAACTATCTCCATTTAGTGAGAGATGGCCGGGAAACAACCTTGGATTTTGCCCAGGCCCTAGCCCAGGAACCGGAGCGGACGGAAGCGAACTGGGAATGGTTTTGGCACTATCAACAGGCCGGCTACTACGCCGAGCAGGTGCGGCGATACTATGACCTTTTCCCTGCCAACCAAATTCGAGTTTACCTCTACGAAGACTTGCGGCGCGACGCCCAAGGGTTAATGAAAGATATTTTTACTTTCCTAGGAGTTGATGCCCAATTCCTGCCGGATTTCAGTGAACGGCCCAATAAATCAGGAATGCCAAAAAATCCCTGGCTCCATGGCCTGTTGACCAAACCCAATGTCCTCAAAACCCTTGTCAAGCCCCTATTACCGCAAAAACTAAGGCAGTCCATCCAGCATAGTAATTTGATTACGCCCCCCCTCGATCCGGTGCTGAAGCAACAATTGCAAACCCAGTACCGAGAAGATATTCTGGCCTGTCAAGCGCTGATCAAGCGTGACCTAACCTCCTGGCTACCATGAAAACTATCTGGCATTTAATTGGCGATCGCCGGCCGGGAGGCTCAAACCACCTGGTCCGCAATCTGTTGAATTCTTCCCTGGGAGAGAGTTTTGCTAGCCAAACCCTGACCCTGGAGCAAGGGCTAAAGCGAGTCAAGGGGGAGTTACCAGACGCTATCATTTTCCATTACGCCAGTGCTTGGAAATATTTACCTGCCCTGTGGCGACTGCAGACCATGGCACCGGTACATATTTGTGAGCATCACTACTGTGCTGGCTTTGAACAGCATCAAGTTAAATCTCTCCAGCGCTTCCGGCTTTTACTTAAAACTGCCTACGGATTGGCTGATGGGGTGATCAGTGTTTCCCGAGCCCAAAAACAATGGCTAATCGGCCATAAATTAGTGCATCCAGCCAAGGTAAAGGTTATTCGCCCGGCATCTCCCCTGGCCAACTTTTTGGCTTTGCCCCTGAAACCCCCCAGCTCGACCTTAACCCTGGGGGTATATGGACGGTTTGCGCCCCAAAAAGGCTTCGATCTCTTGTTAAAGGCGATCGCCAATGTGCCCCCGGATCTCCCAATCAGAATCAAATTGGGGGGCTACGGTGAGGATGAAGCCTTGATTAGGCAATTAACTGCTGCCCTGCCTGCAGTGCAATTGGTGGGGCCAGTGGAAGATGTACCAACTTTTTTGGCCGATTGTGACGGGGTAATTATTCCCTCCCGTTGGGAACCTTGGGGCTTGGTGGCATTGGAAGCCAAAGCGGCCGGAAAAGGTATCATCGCCACCGCCGTGGATGGACTGTCGGAACAGGTAGAGGGGTTTGGTCTGCTTTGTCCCCCAGAAGATCTGGAAATGTTGACCAAGGCGATCGCCAAGGTAAGTCCAAAACAGTTACAACAATGGGGCCAGGAAGGAAGGATAGCCGTGACCAATGCTTGGGAAAAATGTGTACAGGAATGGCATGACTATCTGACGGCGGCCATAGAGCCATAGATTAGGGCAATGGGAGCTAGCTAACTAGCGGAATGTCGTTGGCAATCTCTTACAATGAAGCCTTTACAGTCAAATCAATCCGGTGTCCAGGGACGGTTAGGGGAGAAGAAACCCGGGTGAAGGAATTAATCGCCAAGCTTAAAGCCAAATTTAGCCACAAAGACGGTACTTTTGTGCGGAACCTCGGTTGGCTGGGGGGATCGGGGGCGATTATTCGGGTTTCCCGGTTGATTGCAACGGTTATCCTAGCCCGGTTTTTGACCAAGGAAGATTACGGCCTGGCGGCGTTGGTGTTAACCACCAATGAGTTTGTGCGAGTTTTTACCCGTAACGGGGTGGTCATTCGCCTGATCCAAACTGAAGCAGAGCGGCTGGAAGAGTTGGCCGAATCGGCCTACTGGCTCAATTGGCTGATGTTTATTGGGTTATTTATGGTGCAATGTTTAGTGGCGTTCCCCATTGCTGCTTTTTACGACAATCAACGCCTAATTTTGCCCATCTGTGCCATGGCAGTGAACCTGCTCACCATTCCCCTGGGCATTATCCAAGCGGCCCTAATTCAGCGGGAAGGACGGTTTAAAATTATTGCCCTGGCGGAGTTAAGCCAAATTTCCAGCGACAATATCCTCTCCGCCATCTTTGCCCTGTTGGGGTTTGGTCTCTGGGCGATTATTTTGCCTAAAATTTTAGTAGCCCCCATTTGGGTTTACTTTATGCGCCGCTACCATCCTTGGCGACCCTCCAAAGGATTTCACCGTCATCACTGGGGGGATTTAATTGGCTTTGGCAAATCGGTGTTGGGGGTGGAACTGTTGAATACTCTGCGTAGTAATTTGGATTACCTAATCATTGGCCGCTTTTTGAGCGTGGAGGCTTTGGGGGTTTACTATTTTGCGTTTAATGCTGGTCTAGGTATTAGTTTGGGCATTATCACTTCCATTAAAGCGGCTCTACTCCCCCACCTGTGCGACGTGCGGGATAACTTGGCCCAGTTCCGGGCCCGCTATTGGCAGAGTCAAAAAACCATTGCCATGGTGATTATTCCCTTTGTGCTTCTGCAAGCCAGTTTGGCTCCTTTTTATGTGCCCCTCGTTTTTGGCGATCGGTGGGCTGGAGCCATTCCTATTTTGATGTTAATTTGTCTATCGGCCATTCCCCGACCCTTTGCCGATGCTGCTTCCCAATTATTGCTAGCGGTGGATAAGCCCCAATGGGACCTTTGGTGGAATTTAATTTTTACTACCCTTTTTGCTGGTTGTTTAATGTGGGGAGTGCAAGGGGGCAATGTGGGGGTGGCGATCGCCGTTTTGGCCAGTCATTGGCTCTGTTTACCTCTATTTTCGCTTTGGGCCTCCCGCACAGTATTTCGACGTTTGGCTTTGGCCGGGGAAGTATAAATGATGGGGCGTTGGTTGCTTACTTTGGGATTACTTGCACTGGGTTGGCAACAAGGGGTCTGGGCCCTGCCCTTTTCCCCAGGCGATCGCCTAGAAGTTTCCATTCCCAACGAAAAATATTTTGCCGGCGTTTATGTGGTCAACCAGGCCGGGGCGATCGAAGTGCCTTTTTTGGGTCCTGTGGCCGTGGGGGGTCTAGAAAGTGCCGCGGTGGAGAAAAAACTCCATCAATTGCTAACCAATCAGGGTTATTTTCCCCCGGATAAACTCCAGCTATCAGTGCAGGTCCTGCAATGGGCGCCGGTACAGGTAACGGTGGCAGGGGACGTATTCCAGCCAGGGCGGGTACTAATTGAAAATCCTGGAGAACCCAGCAACGAAATTACAGTGCCCCCAGAAAGTCAGTCGGTGACGGGGGATTATCCCTTTTGGCGCTACGGCATTAACGCACTCCGGGCCGTGGGGGGCGTTTTACCCACAGCGGATGTGGCCAATATTGTGGTGCAACGGGGAGAGGAAGAAATTCCCCTAGATCTGTCGGGAGTATTTACTGGGGATGCGGTGGCCGATATTCCCCTCATGGCTGGCGATCGCCTAGTGGTGCCCAGCGCTGGCCAGGTGCAACCGGCCTTGGCCCGTCCCTCTCAAATCACTCCCCCTGGTATTAAGGTATTTATTTCCAACCTCACCGTACCCGCCAATAGTAATGCCACCTCGGCAGTGGGGAACCAACAAGAAGGCATCACCTTTCCCTATGGGGCCCGCTTTAGTCAAGCAGTGGTGGCGGCCAACTGTGTGGGGGGTACTGTCAATGTCAACGCTGATCGCCGGGCTATTTTGGTGCGGGTGGATACGGCCAGTGGAGCAACCCTGGTCACCGAAAAACCGGTGGAAGAATTGGTGCGTAATTCCCACAGCAACACAGACAATCCCCTGCTCATGCCAAGGGACGCCATTGCTTGTTACGATTCCGGTATGACCAACACTAGGGATATTTTCCGCTCCATCACTGATTTCCTCAGTCCCCTAGACCCCTTTTTGATTTTCCGTAATCTTTTCTTCCGTTAGGGGTTTTAACTACACCGTTAGGTTAATCGCTATGGCCACCACTTCCTCCTCCCCAACTAAGGACCGGTTTCCCAACGGTAATGAATCTGAAGCCCTTAACTCCCCCGAAGATGGTGCCATGGACAATGTTGAAGTAGGGGAAATGGATGGAGAAGAGGACATCGCAACAATTAAACCAAGATTAAACTTGCCTTTGGGGCGCATTGCTAAATATTTAACTTTGGCAGTGGGGGCCAATACATTACTGTGGGCGGGAACGTTAAGTTACCTGAAGCACACCGCTCCCACCTACACCAGTGAATTAGTGGTGCATGTCGCTGGTAATGCCCTGGGGGTAAACCTCAACCTCCCCGACGTGGGCCAGGCGGCCACTTCCACCACCTCCGCCTTTGGCAGTTCTTCCGACCCAAGGGAAAATTACAAATTACTAGCCCTGGGGGATACGGTGATTCAAGAAGCGGCGGCCAGTGTGAGCATAGAAGTTGAAGAATTTGGTGAGCCGAAAATTATCCTCATTCCCAACACCACCACCATCCGCATTTCCCAATCGGGCCCAAGTCCCAAAATTGCCCAACGCAAAGCCCTTAGTCTGTACCAAACCCTAGAAAGACGGCTTAATACCCTCAGGCAAATTGAACAAGAAAAACGGGATGGGGCTATTACTTCTGCCCTGGAGGATTCCCAAAACAAACTTACCCAGGCCCAAGCCCAGTTATCAAACTATAAAGCCCAGTCTGGCTTGAGTTCTTCCCAACAGGTGACTAATTTGATCAGCACCATCGAGACTCTCCGCAAACAACGGGCGGAAAAGGTGGCCCAAAGTCAACAAATTGGCGATCGCCTACAAAGTTTGACCTTAGCGGTGCAGTTAGCGCCGGAACAGGCTCCCACGGTGTTGGCCCTGCAAACAGACCAATATTTTCAGAAAAGCTTGCAGGAATATACCACCACCAGCACAGAGTTAAATGCTCTGTTGGAAGAGCGGGGGCCCAACTATCCCGATGTAGTGCAACTCAAACAAAAGCAAGGGGCAGCCCTGGCCACAGTACTAGAACGGGGCAAAGCTCTGTTGGGTAAGGCCATTACCCTGGAGGAGATTGAACGGTTAAATTTGGACAATAGTAACGAGTCCGGTGTGAAGCGGGGGGAACTCTTTCAACAACTAATTACCCTCCAGGCTGAGTATGAGGGCATTAGGGCGGAGGTGGATGCGTTAACCCAACAGGTGAGCGAGCTAGAAGCTCGGCTGAAAATTATGGTGCAAAAGGAATCAGTGCTGGAAAACTATCTCCGTAAAGTGCAAATAGCAGAGGCCATTTTTACTTCCACCCTGGCCAAGGCCGATTTGGGCAAAAGTGACCCTTTTGGTTCCTTTCCCCTCATGCAATTGGTGGAACCTCCCACCTTGCCCGATACCCCCTCCGCTCCCAAAACTAAGCTGGTTCTGGCCGGGGCGGCGATCGGCTCTGTTCTGGTTACCTTCGGCCTGACATTACTGTGGTGGCGCAACACAATTTTAGTAGTACTGACCAAAATTTCTCGCCAAATCCTCGCGTGAACGATCCCATCAAGCCCGAAAATTTTCCCGAACGGCTGGTTTGGTACAGCATGGTCTATATCTATGGCTTTTACCTCCTGGGGGCCATCTACATTGTCGGGTCGGTGTTGGGGGTAATTCTGGGACTATACGTAGGGCTGAAATGGTGGTTGCAAACGGAAGCCACCCCGGAAGCGGAAAAAATTAAAATCCATTGGCTAATCTGGGTTTGGATCATTGGCATGGCCATGATGCAGATGGCCCTGATAATTGGGCATTTGGATTTTGACCTGCCCACAAGCACCATTATTAAGTCCTCCATTGGCTGGCTCAAGGGATGGGCGGCCCTAGCCTTGTATCCCCTGGCGGGCTGTTTACCCATTCGGCCCCGACTGATTTACCGAGCCGTTTGTGTGATCTGTTTGCAAACCCTGCTCATTTCTCCCCTACTAATCATTGCGCCCCTACTCCATTTCCCCGAAATTCTCTATGTTTCTCCCCTCAAAGCGGTGGGAGGCCCAGGCACAACTTTTTTTGATGTTTCTTTTTACGAAGTGGATTTTGACGGTTCCATTCGCCAACGATTGTTTACCCCCTGGGGGCCGGCGTTGGGCTTTGTGGCTAATATCTATTTTGTGCTCGCTCTCAAGGAGAAAAATAAAAAATGGCGTTGGTTTGGCATTATCGGTTCCCTCTACCTGGCCCAAATTTGTAAGTCCCGCTTGGCGATCGTTTCCCTGATTTTGACCCCTATTTTCACCTTTTGCCTGGCCCGTCTCAGTCGTCCCTTTACCCTCATGGTGTTGGGCATAGGGAGTACCATTACCGGCATCATGGCGCCCTGGTTATTCAACTTATTAGATACCGTAATGCGAAAATTCACCGAGGCCCGGTCGGAATCTAGCCGAGTCCGCACCACCTTGAAGCAAATTGCCGGTTATCGCTGGGAAACGGAAGCTCCCATTTGGGGCCATGGCATTGTGGAATCGGGACCCCACGTGGTGGAATATATGCCCATTGGCTCCCACCATACTTGGTATGGTTTGTTATTTGTCAAGGGCATTGTTGGTTTCTATGCTTTGGCCATTCCCATGGTTCTTAGTCTTTTTTTGTTGCTAATTAAGGCTCAACGCTATGCAGTAGCGGAGGCGGGATTGGCAGTATTATTTATTCTTTTTCTCTACACCTTTGGGGAAAATTTAGAAATCCTCGCCTATCTTTATTGGCCTGGTCTAATTATCATGGGACTGGGTTTTTATGCTTCTGGCGATCGCCCAGATTATCAATAAGTCAATGTCAACTAGCTAAGGTAAGTTGCCAGAAATTGATGGTGCATAGGTCAAGAGATTATTTTCCAGTTCTGCCTGCACAGTGGGGCTAACGTAACAACCACTGTGGAGACATTTATGGAAAAAAACTAGCCCATGGTAGTATTGCCGCAAAAGATTACTTTGGCTGGGGCTTAGTTCAGCTACACAACCAAGCTGATGATGTTGACACACGATGGTTTTCATCCCCCGGTACCAATCTGGCCCCTGCATTCGCCACCATTGCAACAAGGAAGATTTCTCTTCCATGGGGGAAGGTAGTTGCTCTTTGCAAATTTGTAACGCTTTCGTCAAGGCAGGAGTGAGGGAAAATTTTCTTTCAATATCAAGGGCAAAACCAAGGTTTAAATACTGTTCAAAAGTAGGATTTTGGGCGAGGGACTGGGCTAAGGAGAGAATGCGGATCAATTGTAAATCTAGGGAAATTTCTTCGTGGGGATTTTCGCTCAAACTCCGGTCTAGACGGGTAGCTAAATTAAGTCCAAAATCGTAGAGAATGCCCAAATAAAAAGCCCTAATGGCCACTGGTTTATGGTTAGTTTGGAGCAATTTACTTTTGGTATCTAAATATTTTATTACAGCAATTAAACCATCATCACTGGCTACTAGGCGATCGATCTCGAATTTCAGTTGCAGTAAAAAATCATCCGCTAGGGGAACAAGGGAAATCGCCAGAGCAATAACTTCCTGCCAATGGGGATCGGTGAGCCGTTGGGCAATAATTTCTGGGTCATTAACGACGGAATCTGCAATGGCTAATTTTTTGCGAAAAACCCACTGTTGAGCCGTTAGGTATTCCTGAAAAATGACATGGGAAAAGCAATACACTGCCTTGGCTTGCTCCACCAAAAGCCCATGTTGCACTTGAATAGCTCGTAGGACATTTTCGCTTTTGAGCCACAGCAAATCTCCACTAATGGGGGCGCTGGCAATGCTAGCTAAATATTGTTGAATAATTAATAAAACTTGATCTTTTTCAAAATAAAAATAACCCTGCGCAAACATGCGGGCAGCTATTTCTGATAATAGTTTTAACTTTTGGAGCAGAGTTAACTCGTTATAGCCATAGTCTGTTTGAAATGCCTGGGAGCGGGAACCCCGGTTAAGCAGAACGTTTAGCCCTTCTTTATACAGTTTGGCGGGTTTACTGGGCAGTTGAGTCCTTTCTTGGAAAGCACAGCAAATTAACTCTAGTAAGAGGGGCGTTTTGGCTAGTTCGAGGACAAAGCGATTTTCTGGTCGTCGAAGATGGGCTAATAACTGGTCGCTTTTGCTAATTTTACCATTGTCTTCAGGGACACCGGACTGGTTAAACCAATTGTCAATATAGGATCTAATTTGTTGCTCATTGGCATTGGCAACTTCCAGGTATGTAAAACCAGTAAAAAAATAATTTTGAGCAGCAATGCGGGAAGTAATTAAGATATTATTGTTCGGAAAAGATTGCACAAACTCCTGGATTTTTTGCAGAAATTTTTCACTGGTTTTGCGGGGAATTTCATCCAATGCGTCCAACAGTAACCAGAATTTGCCCTGTTGCAGTAACTCAGTTTGTAGCTCCGGAGTAATCTCTTCGATCGCCAATAGGGTTTGGAGGTAATCTGCCACACTCCAATCTGGTTCATGCTGTTGGTAGCGTTCAATGTCCCGCAGGGGGATGAAAACGGGGATATGATCGGGCTGAATTTGGCTGTTGTAACACTGTAGAGCTAGGTACTTCAACAAGGTAGTTTTGCCGGAGCCGGGCCGGCCCAAAATGACCAAATGTCCATGGTGGTCGATGGCCTCCTGAATGGATAAACCGATGGGCTGGGGCTGGGTCACACCTTGGAGTAAAGACCCTTGTAAATCGTCCACCTCCAACCATTGTTGGTGGCTAAGGTGGGGCAACAAACTCAGATCGGTGTAAATGTCGTCTAAGGCAAACTGCTGAGTCAAATTAAAAGAAGATTGCACCCTGCTGTACTGTTTACAGAACTGGTGCCTCAACTTAGCTTTGACTGCTAAATAAGTTTCCTCCAAGCTTGGTGGGGGCTGGGACTCGGTGGCTTCCATAACCGGGCGATCGCCTTCCTCGGTGACAACGCCATCATTCCCAATGTCAGGGTCGTCGTCCCCCTGGGGAAGGTCCGCAATTTCTTCCCAATCCAAGCCCAACTGGAAGCATAGTTCCATAAAAATGTAACGCTCCACTGGCCGCCCGCTGAGAAACTTCCAGACCGAATTACGGGTGGAAAGTCCGGCTTCAGTGGCCAAATAGGCTTGGGTCCAGCCCCGCCTGGTCATGGCCTGCTTTGCCCTGGCCTGACCGCTAGACGAAGACTTGAGGGAGCGTTTGCTCATGAATTTTTCCACAACAACAGTTAGCAAACAAAAACGCCATTACCCCACCACTATCAACTCGGCTGCAGGGGGGAGGGGGCGGTCGGCTATCCTTTATTATCCATCGATTTCCTGGAGTAGGAATCCCAGAAGATGGGAAAGATTTTCTATTTGTTGGGGAATTTCTACTTCTGCAAGATCAAGATCCGATCGCCATTGGATAATCACTCGTCCTAGGGGCTGACCCCGCCAAGCAACGGGCTGGACCGCCGTGGGAAATAGGGCCATGGAAGGCAACTTGGTTGACCAATGGTTCTTTGCCGGGGGAGTCACACCGGCTTTAAACACAATGCCTCCATCTATTTGCAGGGAAACTAAGGCGGCAAAGTCATCATTAATGGCGGTGAAATCAATCCCCATAGACTCCACTTCCGGATCGATAACCACGAAGGGAATGGCATCGGCGATCGATGTCACCAGCACAATGCGCAATCCGTTGAAAAGTTTTAATGCCCCTGTGAGCATGGTGTTGAGGTAATTTTGGTTAGGACTAGTCTGGGCCAAAGACCGCCAATTTTCTTGCCAGAAACTATCCCAGCTCCTACGGGAAACCAACTCCTTTTGGGTTGCTTCTACTTCGTTGAACAAGGATTTGACATTAATTAGTTGATGAATGCGACGACGGAAAGAAGACCAATGGATCGGCTTATTGATGTAGTCCGTTGCTCCGGCCGTAAAGGCTTTATCAATGGATTCTTGATCATCCAAAAAAGTGATCATTAAAATGGGTACTTTATCCCCTCCAGGCAGAAGACGGATTTGCTCGCAACAGGTGAAACCGTCCATACCGGGCATAATCGCATCCAACAGTACAATGTCCGGCTGTAACTGGATAAATTTATCGAGGCACTCCTGACCGTTAGTGGCTTCCGCCAGCCCATAATTATCTTCTTTAAGGGCCATCAACAGTAGCGATCGGGTGACTCTATCGTCTTCAACCACAAGAACCTTAAAAGTGCGTTGCCCACCAGCCAGATCATCAGACAACATTATTGTGAATAAACCCTAAATTAACGAGAGATGATTGGGACCACTGCTTGCCTAAAGAAAAAATCCCACTATTGCCTGATTTTTCGGGAAAATAAAGCCCCACAGACCACCAAAAATAGTTTCCGTGCTGAGGAGGAGTGGTTTTGTCTTCGTTTCCTGCACGGGTTCGGCCCGGTAAACGGTGAGATAGGCTTGACGTACAAACTTCATTCTAACTATTTTGGGCAGGGCATTTCACCCCATTGGGTTAGACGTTTGGAACCGATTAATCAGAAGTTAGACAAATTTACCCTGAAGTTAAACATTGGCGTCAACAGAAACGTAGATCCTCGTCCTCCATCATGGGAGTTATGGAAAACGTTTCGCCCCGAGGATGCCTACGATGAAACTGGTCTCTGTGATTATTCCCCTCCACAACACCGAAGCCTACATTGCCGATACAATTCGTTCTGTGCTGGCCCAAACCTATACCAATTTTGAACTCATAGTTGTGGATGATGAATCCAGCGATCAGAGTGCGGCGATCGTGCGTCAGTTCAAGGACCAACGAATTAAACTAATTCATCAGAAAAATCGGGGACTAGCGGGGTCGCGCAACACGGGAATTCGCCATGCCCAAGGGGAATATCTCGCTTTTTTAGATGCGGATGACCTCTGGTTGCCAGAAAAATTGGCCAGCCACGTTGAACATTTAGACCAAAATCCCCACATTGGGGTAAGTTTTAGCCGTTCTTCCTTCATTGATGGTCAAGGTCAACCCTTGGGAATCCATCAAATGCCCAAGTTAAAAAACATTGATGCCGGCCATCTCCTCTGCCGTAATCCCGTGGGCAACGGTTCCGCTCCAGTGATCCGTCGCCAGGTATTGAATGATATTAGTTTTTTGGACGATCGCCATGGTTTTCCCGAGTTCTGTTACTTTGACGAAGCGTTCCGGTTGCGGTCAGAAGACATTGAGTGTTGGATTCGCATTGCTATCGTGACCGACTGGGTAATAGAAGGCATTCCCGCTGCGTTGACTCTCTACCGTGTCAATAATCAAGGACTGTCGGCGGATGTGGAGTTACAATTCCAGTCCTGGCTCCAGGTAATGGAAAAAACTGCCCAGTATGCACCAGCATTGGTGGCCCGATGGGGCAAACCGGCCAAGGCTTATCAACTGCGTTACCTGGCTCGGCGGGCAGTGCGTTTCCAAGACACAGACCATGCTCTGAATTTATTAGGCCAGGCCCTCAGCACCCATTGGCAAATTATTCTGGTGGAACCCCGTCGCACCGGCCTGACCATTGCCGCTGCCTGTTTGCTCAAAATCTGTCCCCCTACTTTTTATCAATCCATCGAGGCGATCGCCATTAAAGTTACCGGAGCTCTGCAGGCCAGAAAAATTGAACGGGAAGCCAACGCTTCGTCCCAACTGGCCTAGGGAATTTACTAGGAATTTCATCAAAAGCATTAGGTTAGACAATTACGTAAACACGACTGTAAACATGCCCCCCTCATACTGAAAATTAAGGAAAACGGGGTATGCCCCCACCATCAATGGGATGCAGACAATGAAACTTTTACTGATTAGCTCCAGCGGCGGCCACTTCAATGCCCTATGTCAACTGACTTCCTTCTGGCAAAACCACGATCGCCAATGGGTCACCTTCCCCACCGCCACCACCCGCAACTACCTCGCCCAGGAAGAAGTCCATTGGGCCTTTGGCCCCACCAACCGAAATTTGCCCAACCTCTGCCGCAATCTGGGTTTAGCTGTCCGCATTATCTATCAGGAACGGCCGGACATGGTGATCACCACTGGGGCCGGGGTAGCGGTGCCCTTCCTTTTATTCGCCAAACTGTTGGGCATTAAAACTATTTTTATTGAATCTTTCACCAGGGTTAATGACCTCAGCCTCTCTGCCAAATTAATTCTGCCCTGTATTGATGTGCTTTATGTGCAGTGGAAACAGTTACAACAGCGTTATCCCCAAGCTAAGTTAATCGAAGTTTTAGCCCAGTAAATAGCAATAATCTGATTATTTTTGCATCTTTTCTATTTAAATTTACTAAACCTAACACCCTTCTCAAACTCCAATAAAACCATGATTTTAATTACCGTCGGTACAGAAAAATTTCCCTTCAACCGCCTCCTGCAATGGATTGATTATCTAATTCAACAGCAGTTTATTGATCCCCAACAAGAAAAAGTACTAATTCAATACGGCAGTTGTACATTTCTGCCCCAAGGGGGAGAAAAATATCAAGTTTTGGCAGAAGCAGATTTTAAAACCATGCTAGACCAGGCCCGGCTAATTATTTCCCACTGTGGAGAAGGCAGTTTCGATATTCTCGCCAAACTAAACAAACCCTTTATTTTGGTTCCCCGTAGCCATGGGTTCGATGAACATGTGGACAACCATCAAGTGGAACTGGCCCAAGCCTTAGCCGAAAAGGGAGTGCCCATTGCCTATACCCCCGGTGATTTGGTGCGGTTTCTGGCCAATCCTGTCCATGTTATCGTCCCGGCCCCCAGTCATTACTACGCCCAGGCTAGTCAGTGGTTAACCCAGACAGCCCAGACCACTCACTCACCTCGCAGAAGTTCTGTTTACCCAGGCTGGATCAATGCTGTAGTCGAATTTGCTAAGGGCCTGGCCCGTCGTCTGCCAGGGTTGGCCCAGGAAGACCAATGTTTTTCTCCAAGGTAATCTGCCGATAACTCGTCATCCCCTCCCTAACCATATTGTTCACCTTACCAACACTCCACTATGAATACTTCCTCCTTAGCCCCGGTCCCTGACCAACTAGAAATTGTTAATCAACCAATCTATTGCCCGTCGGAGCACATTGCCCCCCACGAAATGTTCGACTGGATTCACCATGCCCCTTTCTCCACATTGATTGTTGATTTGGGACAGGTAAAAACTATCCATAGCAATTTACTGATGGTCCTAGCCAAAGCCCAGCATCAGGCAAGAAAAATCAGCAAAACCATTGCCCTGACTTCCGTTTCCCCAGAATGGAAAATTGTCCTGGAGATTTCCAAACTGGATGGTCTATTTCCAATCTTGTCGTCGTTGTAAGGCCAGTTATTATTCACATTCAACCAATTCTCAACTGGGGCGGTAATATGGCGTTGATTCACTCCTCGGCATAGTTGAAGAGAAAATATTGATTCCTGCCTGCCTGTTTGGCGCAATATAAAGCTTGGTCTGCTTGTTTAAGCAGTGTTTCCTTGTCACCTTCAAATTCAGAATGGGCCACAGCAATGCCAATACTACAGGTGACATTGGCGACCGAATCCACTGCTTGGTGGGGAATACCTGGGGTTTGCAGGGCAGTTTTAATTCTTTGGGCAATGGCGATCGCCCCGAGTTGGTCTACTTCCGGCAATACTAGGACAAATTCCTCGCCGCCGTAACGGGCGACAAAATCAGACCCTGGTTGACGGATGCAACTTTGCAATATTTGGGCAATCTCCGTGAGACAAATATCTCCCTGGCAGTGGCCATAGTGGTCGTTATAGAGTTTGAAATGGTCCACATCCACCATCATCACTGTTAAGCGCTGGCCCCTCTGGAGGAAAATTTGCCATTCGGCGGCAAATTGTTGTTCAAAGTAACGACGGTTAGGGATATGGGTCAGGCCATCAATGTGGGCTAGTTTATTGAGTTCAACATTGGCCAATTCCAAGGATTTGTTAACGGCGGTCAATTTGTCAGTTCTTTTCTGCACTTCATTTTCTAAACTTTTTACTGCTTGGTAGAGGGATTGTTGGGCAATTCTCTTTTCTTGAATAATGGCGGAGAAAAATAATGCTGTCATGGAAATCACCGCCGTAAACATCTGTAGGAATATTACCGAATTATTGCCGGAGTCATAGTTGAACACACCTTGACCTTGGGCAGTGGCAAAAATAGCAAAAAAAGCGAAAAATGCCACAAAAACACTAGCAAAGAAGTCGCCAAAATGAAAAACCACAAATAGAATTAGTGGCAAAAACATGTAGGCGAGTGGGTAGGATTTATAAAACGATAAAAACCAGACTAAAACGGTTAAAGCAATGGAAATAATTAATTTATTATTGAATATATGATGACGACGAAAACGATAAAAGCGAATATTAATTAACACCGGCGTGAAGACAATAATTGCCAGCACGCTATTAGACCACCAAGTTATCCAAGAGTAGAGAATGTTTTCCTTGGCAACAATGCCCAAACACAGCAGCGTGGTAACACCAATAACCGCTGACAAAAACGGACCAATGACAGCCCCCTGGACAAAAGCAATGGTGGTGGAAACCCTTTGGAATGGATTGAGGACGGCCAATGGTTCTCGTATACTCTCACTGTCCTTGATAATAGGGAACGATTCCCTTTGGGCTAAGGACCTCAGTTTTCTTTTTAGCCATAGATCCCCCACAAAGGGTTGAAGAATATTGGCAAAAGCAAA
Organism: Synechocystis salina LEGE 00031; assembly: GCF_015207985.1. Taxonomy (GTDB): domain Bacteria; phylum Cyanobacteriota; class Cyanobacteriia; order Cyanobacteriales; family Microcystaceae; genus Synechocystis; species Synechocystis salina. Next base: position 21,212 of record NZ_JADEVV010000028.1, read on the forward strand.
GGCTGTTTCTAGCATCAGAAATTGAGCAATGCTGGGGGGGGGATCAAAGGTAGAAAATACTGAAACTAAACCTAACACTGAGCCAAGAATAATACCTGGGGTGACCCAATGGCCGAAGTGAAAAAACACTCCAAAGGTAAGGGCAGAGGGAAACCAAACGGGGGTAATTCTTCCCGGTAATAGGGTGCTAACTAGCTGATCACTTAGCTTAATGCCTACAACATAAAACAGAGCTACCAGAAGATTTAAGAGAATATTATGAAGCAGGGGACTCTGCAAAAAACTCGCACTGCCACTGCCCTTAATCCAGCGGACTAGTTCACGATGGTGGATGGGAAACCAGTAACCCTGTTTATCCATAATTGCACTGCCCCCACAGCTTAAAATTTCCCGATGCTTCAGTGTGCCAATCTGTCGATAGCTTTGCAGTATAGCGTCCGACATTGGAGTAAGTATAGGCTTAATTGCCTAGACTTTTTATTTGTGCTAAAAAGGACCGGGGCGAACTGGGAAAAGTTGTGCTGGCAAAATATAAAGATGAAGCCGAAGATGGGATTTGAACCCACGACCAACTGATTACGAATCAGCTACTCTACCACTGAGCTACTTCGGCACGACCTAATTCCTCTGCAAAATGATAACATTTTCTGTACCAGCTTTCCTGGGGAGAATTTATGCCGCCATTGGTCGTTGCACATTTGGGGCCAAGGGGAACCAACACGGAAACCGTCGCCCTGGTTTATGGGGAACAATATCAGGGGCGCACTGGGCAGGAGGTGAAATTTTTGCCCTGTCCTAGCATTGGTAAAACCCTGGAGGCGGCGGCCCAAGGCTTAGTAGATGTGGCGATCGTGCCGGTGGAAAATTCGACGGAAGGGGGCATTGCCATTACCTTGGATGGCCTTTGGGCGGCGGAAAATTTGAAGATACAACAGGAATTGGTGCTGCCCATCACCCATGTTTTGCTCAGCCGAGGGAAACTTTTAGTAGATTTAACTAGGGTTGTGTCCCATCCCCAGGCCTTGGGGCAATGCCAGAAATGGTTGAGCGCCCATCTTCCCCAGGTGAGTTTAGTGCCGGCCAACTCCACCACCGAAGCGATTCAGATTATTGGCGATGATCCCACAGCAGCGGCGATCGCCTCTCCCAGGGCCGCCACCCTCTTTGATCTCCCTGTACTACACACAGACATTCAAGATTACCCCGACAATTGCACCCGCTTTTGGGCGATCGGGGCGGAGGGCCATTTAACAGGGAGCCATACCACCCTGGCGTTTAGTGTGCCCCGCAATGTGCCAGGGGCCTTGGTTACCCCTTTGCAACTCCTAGCCCAGAGAAAAATTAACCTCAGCCGCATCGAGTCCCGCCCCACGAAGCGATCCTTGGGGGAATATGTCTTCTTTATGGACTTGGAAGCTAGCCAAACGGAACCCAGACTCCAAGAAGCTTTAGAAAGACTAAAACAATACACGGAAGTGCTAAAAATTTTTGGCAGCTACCCCACAAAAGTCCTACAATTGGCCGACCTCCAGCATTTCCACCCACCGGGTTGGCCTAGTCCCTTGTAACCATAGCCCTTTGTTGATTTTTCCAATTCTTGTTGTTTATGAGTGATCCCGTCGCCTCCATCAAAGCACTACTTGATTCAGAAAGTTTCAGTGATAAAGTCCGGGGTTTGAATCAACTGCGGGCCCTGGAGCCAGCCCAAGCATTTCCCCTGCTGAAACCTTTGGTCAACGATGCCAATCCTCGCATCCGCTATGCCGCTGTTAGCCAACTGGATCCGGTGGGTAATGCTGATTTGGAACAATCATTGCAACTGCTGCGCGATCGCCTGTTTAACGATCCAGAAATTGACGTGCAATCGGTGGCGGCGGATGTGATCGGAGGGCTGAAATTAACCGCAGCCTATCCCGACCTGAAAAAAGCCTATGAAGAAACCCCGGAATGGCTCCTACAAATGAGTATTGTGGCCACCCTGGGGGAAATGGGGGATAGCCGGGGCTTCGACCTGCTCAAAATTGCCCTCAGCTCGGAAAATAGCTTAATTCGCACTGCGGCCATTAGCGCCTTGGGGGAACTGGGTAACCCCGATGCCTTTCCCCTGTTGGTGCCCCTAGCCCAGGACGAAGACTGGCAAGTGCGCTATCGGTTGGCCCTGGCGGTGGGTCATCTGGAGCATCCCGATCGCCAAAGTTTACTGCAACAGCTAGCCCAGGATAAGGCAGAACAAGTGGCCAGCACAGCCCGGGAATTATTGGCCGCCTAGGCTGGGTTAAGCTGGAAAGTCCCTTGAACATGCCTGGGTTTATTTATGTTTTTCAGTGTTGTCATTCCCACCTATAACCGTTTGCCGATCCTGGAAAAATGCCTGCGGGCCCTGGAAAAACAGACCTTTAATCAAGACTTAATCGCAGGCTATGAAATCGTGGTGGTGGATGACGGCTCCACCGATGGCACCCTAGCTTGGCTGGCAGAACATCGCCAGGAATTGCCCCACGTACGGCCATGGGAGCAGGATCACCAGGGTCCCGCCGCCGCCCGTAACCTGGGAGTGAAGCAGGCCCAGGGGGACACCATCATTTTTATTGACAGTGATTTGGTGGTGACGGAGGTCTTTCTCCAAGCCCACGCTGAAGGTTTACAACGGGGCAAAGCACAATACAACTCGGATCGGGTTTTTACCTATGGGGCTGTGGTCAATACCTGTAACTTTGACTCTCCCGAATCGGAGCCCTATAAACTAACCGATTATTCCGCCGCTTTCTTTGCCACCGGCAACGTGGCGATCGCCAAGCAATGGTTACTAGAAGCAGGTTTATTCGACACCGGCTTTCAACTGTACGGCTGGGAAGATTTGGAATTGGGAGTCAGACTGAAAAATTTAGGCTTAAAACTCGTTAAATGCCCCCGGGCAGTGGGTTACCATTGGCATCCTCCCTTTAGCCTGCAACAAATCCCCAAATTGATTGACCAGGAAGTACAAAGGGGACGCATGGGGGTTTTGTTCTACCAAAAACATCCCACCTGGGAAGTGCGGCTGATGATCCAAATGACTAGGCTCCATTGGTTACTGTGGGGATTACTTTCCTTGGGAGGACGCTTGAATGAAAAAACAATGGCTCCCCTCCTCCAATGGCTCATTGACCATGGTCGACCCCAACTAGCCCTAGAAATCGCCCGAATTTTCCTCAATTGGTATAACGTCCAAGGGGTATATGCCGCCTTTGCAGAAAGCCAAAGCTCCCATTAAAACAGGTTGAAGCCCTGCAAATCTGATGGGTTTAGTTGGGTTTATGGGCAGAATATCAACAATTTTTCCCCGACTTACAAGGTTAATTCTTAAGAAATTTTGACTTAGGGGCACCGCTTTCCCAAAATTCCCTATCATTTAAGCTAATCCTGCTCATTCAATTTAGTTACACACTGTTACAGTGAATTGAGTCTTTTAGCTCAATAAAGGCTGCTTTTCCCCGTTGGTCAACCGGACTAACAACCCGTTACTGCTGAGCTCCTTGGTCAGAATGGGTATTTTCTAACTTAACTGTCACTTTGGAGACATTACATGGAAACTTTATCTTTGGTGTTGGGGGTAATCATCGGGCTAGTCGTTGGTTTTGCCGGTACCTATTTCACCCTGGTTACCAAACTTCAGAAAAAGTTGGATAGCACTAAAAGCAAATTGGGCCGTGCCAAAAGTGCCAGCGAAGATACCGAAACGCTCCAATTTCAGTTGGAGGCTCAAAAGGGAGAAACCCAAGCCCTCCAAGCTAGACTGGAATCCCTGGAGTCCAACCATCGTAACCAGCTAGATGAGCTCCAAGCAACCCAAGCAGCAGCCCTAGCCCAGTTGACGGCGGAAAAAACAGCCCTAGAAGATGAGCTTAATTCCCTCAGGGAAAGCGGGCCCGCAGAGGGGCAGTGGCCCCCCGACCAAAGCGATGAAGTTGTCGCTCTCCAAGCTCAGTTACTGGCCATGGAGCAGGAACACCAAGCCACAGTCCAGGCCCTCCAGAATCAATACCAAGCTGAAATTGAGGCCCTCCAGCAGTCTTCTCCCCCAGTACCCGAGCCTTTGACGGAGGATTTTGCTCCCCCGGCGATCGCCGAATTTACGGAAACCCTAGACGCAGAATTTGAGCCAGCGGCCGAACCCGTTGCAGAATTCATGGAGGCCACCGTTGCCGAAGAAACAGCCCCGGATCAGGAAGGAAACTGGGTTGATGACTACGCCACTGCGGAACCAGAAGTAGAACCCCTAGACCAGCAGGAGCAACCAGAGGAACCGATGGCGGAGGAGGAAGGTTTTTCTCCTTTTGATGCCCCTCCCACTGAAACCACCGACACAGAAGCGGAAGCCGACTTAGAAAATTGGGTTGATGCTCCCGCTGAAGCCGACTCCTTTGAATCTTTTGATGGCGACCAAGTAGAAGCTTCCCTGCCGGATATGGATTTTGGCGAGGGGGAACAAAATCTTGGGCCAATGGATTTAGAAACCGAATTACCAGACATCAGCGAGGAGGGCATTACCGACCCCGAACAGCAATCAGCAGAGCTATTTGGCGGGGAAACGCTAGAAGCGGCGGCAACGGAACAAAGTGATGACCAATTTCTAGCCGAATTGAGTGGCGAAGAATCAACGCCAGAACTCCCTTTATTCACCGAGACGCCGGCGGAAACCTTGGGGGAATTGGAAGACTTCGGTGAAGATCTTTCCTTTACACCCGACTCCGGTGATGACTTGAATTTGTCTGAAGATTTACTGGCCAGTCTGGATACAGGCAGCCCGACCCCTGAGCTAAACACTGAAGAAATTCTGCCGGGGGAAGGAGGTGCTGAGGTCGATGACCTTGACTTTCTCTTGGAATTACAAACAGAGGATGCAGAGCTTTTCCCTGGGCAGAATGAAGATGAGTTCCTACCGGAATTTTCCAACGAGGAGCCCATCAGCGCCGGTTTTGCCAGCATGGAAATATTAGCTGAAGGGAGTGGCGATTTTCCAGACCTGTTGGAGGCCAACCCGGAAACCCATGGGGGAGATCCTTTCGTTAATGTTTTGGATGAAGACCCTAATTCCTCTGACAACGATCTACTAGCCCTACTGCAAATCGATGAAAGCAGTGCAGACCAAGCTAAGTTACACCAGGGCGACGATGACGATCTTTTTCCCGGTTTAGCGGATATGCTCGGCGAAGACCCCTCCAGTGGCAGCGGCGAATTGGATGATCTGGATGCCCTGTTGGGTGATACTAGTTCTTCCGGCGGCGATGCTGGAACTTCAGTTTCCCTGGACGATTTTGACTTCGGCTCTAGCGATCACGATCCCTAAAATTTTTCCCTAACTTTACTCGTAAAAAATTGACCATAAAGCGGATAAACCCAGTGGGCCTATCCGTTTTTTTTGGCCGGGATAATTGGTTAATCAACTAATTCGCTATTAAATTCGTTGTAGGTGCGCTGTTTGAGCTCAACGGACTCCGACCGGGGCAACAGATCAAACAGATCCCGCAGCACATCATCCACCACTTCAAATTTCAGCACCCCTTGGGCATCAAATATTTTTTTGCCGTTTTTATCTAGGATCACCGTTTGGGGAACCCCACCGCTGTAATAGTAACCAGGTTCATCTCGACGGAAACGTTTTTGATCGGGAATACCATCAACGGATACGGGGATAATGCTAGCGACCCGGCCGTAAAATTCCTGCATGCGGGAAACAATGAAGGCATATTGTTTGCAATCTTTACTGTCATCGAGGTAGTAAACCAAAATGACTGGTAACTCACGCTCAAAGGATTCTTTCAAATTTAAGCGGGGCGGCACCAGGGAACCATTGCCAGCATAAACAACAAAAATGTTGCCATCGTAACGGTCATCTTCCAAAGCGGCGATCGCCGTACCGTGATCGGCCAGGGATAAGGGCAGAGTGCCCCAAAGGCCCAACAGTAGAACAGTAAAAGTAAAGGTAACTACGAGAAAGCGGCGACAACGGGCCAGCCAAGGCAAACACACAGACATAATCATCGTGGAAAAAACTCAGTCTAAAATAGGGCAAAGCCTTTTCCAATGTAAACTTTCCCGTGTCTTCTAATTCCTATTCCAGCCAATCTCGACCCAGGCCGGGAGGATTTCCTTCCCCTTTTGCGGATAGCTATTACGGTGTGTTAGAACTGCACCCCGCCGCTTCCCCGGTGGCCATCCGTCGAGCCTATCGGGAGTTGAGCAAGCGTTACCATCCAGACACTACTCTGTTGGCCCCGGACATTGCCACGGTCAAATTCCAGCGCTTGAATGAGGCTTACGCCGTTTTAAGCAATCCCGATCGCCGTTCTGTGTATGATTTGCAAATCGGCTATTCCCGGTGGAATGTAATTCAAGTACCGCCGGATCAACCCCGGGGGCAAAATCCAGCAACATCGACAACCCTAGGGAAAAATTCAGCCTATCTGGATGCCAGCGATCGCCCTTTGTCGGCGGGGGAGTTTTTTGCTTTGGCTCTGTTGGGGCTCACCTTGGGGGGATGTTTAGCCTTGGCCCTGTTGATTGCCTGGCTGAGGGGAGATCCTTTGATAATTCCCAGCTTGTTACCATGGTTTATCAACCTGGGGTAAGGGAGTTTAATTACAACCCAAACAGATCCCATCCCATTCCCCCTGGCGGGTAGATTATCCTAATCCACGCCAAACAAAGCCCCCATCTCCCATTGACCTAACGTTAATTCTAAAAAATCCTATGGCGTCCTCCCATCTTTTTTCCTGGCCCCAACGCTTGACTGTCATGGCTGTAACCGTTGCCTGGGGTCTGAGCTTGCCGGTGTTGGCCCAAACCAAGTCGGCGGTGCAATGGTACAACGATGGGGTGGATAAATTGGCGGCCCAAAATTTCTCCGGGGCGATCGCCGATTTTACTGAATCCCTCAAACTCAATGACCAGGATGCCGATGCTTATTACAACCGGGGCTATGCCAAACACGTTTTGGGACAGTACCAAGCGGCCATTACGGACTACAACCAGGCTATTAGTTTAAATCCCCAATTTGCCTATGCCCTAGGTAACCGCTGTTACGCCTATTTTTTATTGAGTCAGTACGACAAAGCTATTGAAGATTGCAGTAATGCCATCGAAATTAACGCCAATTATGCAGATTTCTACGTTTATCGGGGTAATTCCCAGTCCCAATTAGGCAATGAAACCACGGCGATCGCCGACTATAACGACGCCATCCGTATTAATGCCCAACATGCCAACGCCTATTACAATCGGGCCCTGACCCATAACCGTCTCAAGCAAGACCAACAGGCCCTGGCGGACTATAACCAAACTATCCAGTTGGATCCCAATGCGGCTGAAGCCTATTTCAACCGGGGCCTAACCCAATACCGTTTGGGGGATGAATCGAAGGCGATCGCGGATCTGACCAAGGCGGCCTCGTTGTTCAGTGCCCAGGGGAAAGGTGACATGGCCCAAAAAGCGGAGGCTATCCTCACCCAAATCCGAGCCATTGAGGCTTAGCTTGTACTCTTGAAAATCTGTGACCCAAACTCGTCAACTCAACAGGCTTGCACTAACACATAGGGTTGAACAATTAGGGTTTGAAATTCCCGTTCTGGTTGATCATTCCAATCGGTTAATTCCTGCTCGGTGGGTTTATGGATCAGTAATTCACTAATCCAATGATTGACTTGGTTAACTTCATCCTTGGCGATCGCCAGGCCGACGGAGAGCAAATCTAAACTACCATCCACCACAATCACCGCATCCCTTTTGGCATGGGGAATGATGGTGCCCCAATCCATGGGGGCCAATTCTTCTTGTAACTGTTTTTGAATATCGGTCATTGATTTTGGATCAATAATGCTGTCGGTATTTTGCCAGTTGTTGGCATTTGTTAAATTGGGCAAGGCTATCGTCCTAGGCTCTCTCTAAGCAAAAGCAAGCATTAGTCTCAAGTTTACTAACCCCTAACTTTGGGTTTTTAACTTATCGCTGTACTGCTGGCGAAATTTACGCAGTTTGGGCAAATCGTGGACTAACACATAGGGATGGGCTGGGTTGCGTTGGACAAAATCTTGGTGGTAGTCCTCCGCCGGATAAAAAGCGTCAAAATCATTCACCTCCGTGGCGATCGCCTGGTCAAAGGCCTGACTTTCTTCTAGCTGGTCAATGTAGGCTTGGGCCACCTGCTTTTGTTCGGGAGTGGTGGCAAAGATGGCCGAACGATATTGACGGCCCTGGTCTACCCCCTGACGATTGACCTGGGTGGGGTCGTGGCCAACGGAAAAGAAAATTTTCAACAGTTCGCCGTAACTTACCTGGGCGGGGTCGTAAACGATTTCAATGGATTCCGCATGGTCAGTGCCACCGCCGCTCACCCTGGCATAGTTGGCCGTCGCCTCAGTACCGCCGCTGTAGCCCGTTCGTACATCCGTAACCCCCCGTACTTCCTCGAACATGGCTTCCAGACCCCAAAAACAGCCCCCGGCAAAAATAGCCCTTTCGGTTCCATTGTTGGGACTAGATACCAGAGCCGTATCCACCACCGGATCGGGGATGACTTTAGAAAAAGGATTGATTAAGTAACTACCTACGGCGATCGCCACCCCCACCAGGGCCAGGGTGAACCAGAAACTACGCCGACGTAGGGATTGAGCCAGATTGACACTAAAAACTAACAATTAGATAACCTCCTTGGAATTTGGCCCCGGCCACTGCTTTGCCCCGTAAGTTACCGGGTAGGTCAATGTTGCGCCGTTGATCCCCCGCTTCAATGGTCAATTCTGGTCCCGACTGGGTTAACTTCACCTGGCGCTTATCAAAGCCGGGCAAAAATATCTTTACTTGCCGAGCATTAACGTCAATTTCCAACGGTCGGGGGGCAGACCCCATGGCTTGGGGATTGGGTAACGCATCCATGAGAGGTTGCCAATTACCTTGGCTATAGGTAGGTAAAGCTGCAACGGTCAACGGATTAAACAGACTGGCATCCACACTGCCGTTGCCCAGGGGAGTTTGAATCACCCCCTTGACCGTTATCCCCACTTGCTGGGCTCCGCCCCAATAGCTCTGAGCTGTTTTTTGGGCCAGGGTGTCAGTGCTAGTAACCAAGTAGGCCGCAAACCGACTCGGGTCGGCGATCGCCGTTTTACCCTGCTGGAGCAAATTCTGGGGGCCATCGGGGTGGTTAAGCATTTGGTCTGGACTCCAGTTCACACTCAGCACCGCACTGGCCACTGGTTGCACAAAGGGGGAAAGGGTCTGCACCACTTCTGAATCTGCCAATACTTTCTGGAAGCGCCGCCAATACCAACTGGCAATTTCCGGAATGCCCAACATCCTCAGGGTAGAGAGGTTGCCGGGGCCGTCGTAAATCAGCACGTCATAGCGACCGCTGAGTTCGTATTCCCGCAGGGCATTGAGCACCAACACCTCGTCCATGCCCGGCAGCACCCCCAATTCTTCCCCATAGATATTTTTCAAAGCCGGCGATCGGAGATACTGGGCTTCCACTTCCTTAAGCTTTTCCCAGCCCCTTTCCAGCAGATGGGTGGAACTGAGCAGTAAACCATCAATGTTTGCCTCCACCCCCTGGGCCGTTTCCGACAGGGTTGCTCCCCATTGCCACGCCAAACTAGGATCTTGCCCCAGCACCAGCACCCTCTGACCCGCCTGGGCCAGCTTTTTAGCCGCGGCGATCGCCACCGTCGTCCGGCCAACGCCACCTTTTCCTAAAAAAGTTAGAACTAATGCCACAGCAATTTCCTAAAATCTAGCGACCATAACCAATATTCCCGAATCAGACCGCAAAAAATACCTCAACGGCGATCGGGAGGGTGTAGTCAAAACCAATGGGGGAGAGCGAAACCAATTATTAAATGGCTTTGAGTTCGTCCTCAAAAAACCAGGTGGCGGTGCGGTCATCAAAGGAAACCACGGCCCCGATGCCACTGCCATCCGTCATTTTAAAATCCTTAACGACACCGACTTTACCCAGTTTACCCACCACATCGGGGGAAACCCGGTCCCGCAGACGGTAAACCTTAACTTTTTGACCTATTTCAATCGTCATATTGCTTAAATAGTGGCTAAGTAAAGAAACATTGCAATCCCCCCCAGTTTAGCGGAATCTGCGCCCTCCCTTGCCCCTAGACTGGCGTCAAATCAGCAAAAAAATTGCGCCACCATTTAGCCAAGGAAAATTATGACGGTGGCAGGAAATCAGGGGAAAGCAATAGGGCCATAGATTTCCCCCCGATCATTGACGATGGCCCATCTCTGGCAATGATTTTGCTTGCCAATTATGAAGCTAACCTATTAACCCACAGAAGCCAAACGGAAAGCGGCCCCCAAACCAGCAGACATTTCAGCCGCGGTAATCTTGCCATCATGGTCCCGGTCTAAAGCATCAAAAACCACATCGGTGCCGGCCCATTCTTCCCTGGTAATAAAACCATCCCCATCTAAATCGTAGGCATGGAAGATTTCTTCTGCCCCATGTTTGATGTGCTCTTGGCCGTCCAGAACCTTTAACCGTTCTTCCAATAAGTGCTCCAAAACTTCTAAAGCTTTGGTAAATCCGGCAATGCCTTCGGCCAGTTTTTCCGACGCCATGGGATCTTCGGCATGCATTTTGTCGAAGGTGGCCTTGTCCATGGCAATTTTTTCAATGTCCTGGGGCACGGTGGCTGGATCAAGTTTGCGGGGCAGATCCTCTTCAGTGTTGCGCAGTTGGTCTAATAGCTGGGGGGAAATGGTCAACAGGTCACAGCCGGCCAATTCGGTAATTTCGCCGATGTTGCGGAAACTGGCCCCCATGACTTCAGTTTTGTAACCAAAGCGTTTGTAGTAGTTATAAATGACGGTGACGGACTGCACCCCAGGATCTTCATGGCTGGCATATTCTTTGCCGGTCGATTTTTTATACCAGTCTAAAATGCGCCCCACAAAGGGGGAAATGAGGGTGACTTTAGCTTCGGCACAGGCGATCGCCTGGTGGAGTCCAAACAGTAAGGTGAGGTTGCAGTGGATGCCTTCTTGTTCCAACACTTCCGCCGCCTTAATACCTTCCCAGGTGGAAGCAATTTTGATCAGAATGCGTTTTTTATCAATGCCAGCTTTGGCATATTCCCCAATCAGGTAGCGGGCTTTGGCAATGGTGGCTTCCGTGTCGTAGGAAAGACGGGCATCGACTTCCGTGGAAACCCGACCGGGGATAATTTGTAGAATTTTGACCCCAAAAGCCACGGCCAAACGGTCAAAGGCTAGGCGGACAATGTCTTTGATAGAGGCATTTTCCCCCGCTTCGTCCTTAGCTTTGAGCAGGGTGCTGTCCACAATTTCCTGGTATCGGGGCATCTGGGCCGCCGCCGTAATCAAGGAAGGATTAGTGGTGGAATCCCTAGGGGTAAAGGTTTCAATGGCTTGGATGTCGCCGGTGTCGGCCACCACCACCGTAAATTGTCGCAGTTGTTCGAGGAGATTCTTACCCATAATGGCAATTAAAAAAGTTCAACGTCTTTCCCTCCAATGGTAATGGTGATTCCCGAAAGCGAGGCCTTGATTTAGGCTGATGAAAAATGTTTGACTGATTTTTCCATGCTGTCATTGTCGGCCAGCCCCGCTCCAGTCGCCCTAGGGCTGGGTAATTTCAGCAACAATGGTCAGTTGAAAGACCCACCCTGGGGAATGATGATAAATTCTGCCAAAATTATCCAAATCTAGGCGTAAACATTTTTTGTATTGCTACCGCAACCTTTGCCATGGGCCAAAACTTAATCAAAGAACAATTACAAGGGGTTAACCTGTTTCTGATCGGCATGATGGGCAGTGGGAAATCCACCGTTGGCCCCCTATTAGCGGAACAGTTGGGGTATCGTTTTTTCGATGCGGATGTCTTGATTGAGCGGGTGGCCGGTAAGGCGATCGCCGACATTTTTGCCGAGGATGGGGAAGATACTTTTCGGGATTTGGAAACGGAGGTGTTGGGGCATCTGGCCGCCCAGACCAGAAGTGTGATTGCCACCGGCGGGGGAGTAGTGCTCAGACGACAAAATTGGAGTTATTTGCACCACGGCCTGGTCATCTGGCTCGATGGTTCACTGGAATTACTATTGGCTCGACTCCAGGGAGATGAAGGCAGACCTTTGCTCCAGGTGGAAAATCTAGAAGAACGGTTAGGAGATTTAATTACCCAACGGCAACCCCTCTACGCCCAGGCTGACCTACGGTTTCCCCTGCAACCAGATCAAGACCCTCCGGCGATCGCCGCCGAACTGTTGGCCATTATTCCAGGGTTACTTAAACCCCAATGCAGTGCGGAACAGAATTGATCAAATAATGTCGCCCTGGCGGCCATGGTAAGATGATTTACTGACCTTTGACCTCTCGGAGAGGTGGCAGAGTGGTCGAATGCGCCCGACTTGAAATCGGGTTTGGGGAAACTCAACGTGGGTTCGAATCCCACCCTCTCCGCTTGCTTGACTTGAATGAATCGGAATCTAATCCAGGGCGCTCTGGCAACGGCACAAGCAAATCCTGGGTAATTATTTTATAATCTAGTTTTTTTAAGAACTTTTTACGGAGTTTCAGCCTTAAAGCATCTTTATCCATCCTGACACCAACCGTTTTAACATCTAGTCTTTAGCCCGCAATTTAGGAAACAATGGTGAAGCCCCTCCGCTTAAACGATCGCCATCAGCAAATTCTCCGAGCCACCGTTCAGCACTACATTGCCACCGCCGAGCCCGTGGGGTCTCAAACCCTGGCCCAGGAGTATCAATTTGCCGTCAGTTCCGCCACCATTCGCAATGCCCTCGGACAACTGGAAAAAGCGGGTTTACTTTATCAGCCCCATGTGTCCGCCGGCCGAGTTCCCTCCGATTCCGGCTACCGCATCTACGTAGATAATCTCCTGACCTGGAGCGATCGCCAGAGCCGCACTGTTAAGCAAAAGTTAGAAAATGAAATTAGCGGTGATAATTGGCACTTTGAAGCCCTAATCCAGAGAATGGGGCAAATTTTGGCTAGTTTAAGCGGCTACATCACCCTAATTACCTTTCCCCAAACGGAAACAGTACATTTGCGCCATCTACAATTGATGCTGTTACCGTCCCATCAAATATTAATTATTCTGGTCACCGACAGCTATCATACCCATTCCCTTACCCTGGATCTGCCCGCCACCATGGAAGCCAAGGAGGAAGGGGAATTGGAACAGGAATTAGCAATTTTTTCCAACTTGCTCAACGCCCAATTGCGGGGTAAAAACCTTTCTGAGTTGAGCCATTTAAATTGGCAAGAACTAGACCAAAAATTTAGCATCTATGCCGATTTTCTCCAGGGTTTGCAACAACAAATCAAGCCCCTCCTGCAACGACGCATGGCTGGGCCCCTAGTAGTCCATGGAGTTTCCAAGGTAATTCAGCAACCGGAGTTTTCCCAGTTGGAACAGGTGCAAATGCTGTTGTCTTTGTTAGAACAGGAACAGGAGCAATTATTTTCCCTCCTATTTGACCCTGATGACTGTTGGGATAGTCTGGGCAATTTGGGCCAGGAAACCAGTCTACTGATGGGGGAAATGGCCCCCCGGTCCCGTCCCGTGGTAACCCTCCGTATTGGGGCAGAAAATCCCTTGGAATCCATGCATCCCTGCACCTTGGTGTCGGCGATTTATCGTCAAAAAAAGGTACCAGTGGGAAGTGTGAGCATTCTGGGGCCTACCCGTATGGTGTATCAACAAACCATTCCCCTGGTAGAACAGGCCGCTGAATGTTTATCGGAAGCATTGAGCAAAAATTAGGCAGAGCCCCAGGCAACAGGTTAGTAACTTTTTCGAGTGCCATTAACCGTTCTACAAGGAACTGGAATCCAAACTTTGGCCAGCTTCCGGCGATAAGGGCAAATGTAAACCACATTCCTGTTTGAGACCGTGGAAACGGGTGTCCCTTTCATCTTCATCGTGGGCCGTCAGGGGCCGGCTAGAATGCCAATCCCCCACGGATACATAGCCTTGGTCAAAAAAGGGATGGTAGGGTAGATCGTGGGCTGTCAGGTATTCATAAATCATCTTAGAAGTCCAGTCCAAAATGGGTAATACCTTGTATTGATTGCCCTGGAGATCCACTGGTTTTAAGTTCTGACGGTGGCGGGTTTGGTCCCTCCTTAACCCCGTCAACCAGGCGATCGCCTCTAACTCTTTTAAAGCCCTCTGCATCGGTTCTACTTTGCGAATCTGGTCATAGCGATTGAGGGATTCCACATCCTTCTGTTGCCAGAGTTTACCGTAGAGCGCTTCCATGCGGGCCGGACTGAGGGGAGATTGGTAAACCTTTAAATTCAACTGCAATCGTTTGGTCAATTGATCGGCAAACTGATAGGTTTCCAACGGCAAATAGCCCGTGTCGATCCAGATAACAGGAATATTGGGCGCAATACTGGTCACCAAATGGAGCATCACCGCCGCCTGAATGCCGAAACTAGTGCTCATCACCAAGCCGGGGCCAAAGGTCTGGGCAGCCCAGGTAATGATCTGTTGGGCGGTGGCATTTTCCAGATCCGTTTGTAGGGTAGGTAGATCGAGCTTAGTCAGAGTATGGGACATCAGTGAGTGATGGAAAATATTTGGGTAAAAGTATAGGTAACGGACAAAGCGCTGGCGGAGTTAGGGGGTGAGCATGGAGCTTAGATTAAACTCAACTCCCTTACTTATTGAGTAGTTACGGCCACTATTTCAGCCACGTCAGCCACTAATTCTGAGCCGAAGCCGCCTTTTGCTGTTCAGTTAGTAGTTCCTGGTCCCGGCGACGTTTTTTGGCATAGAGTTGAATTGAAGCAGCCATGGCAATGACCAAAGCCACAATTAACCAGGTGGTGGCATCCAGGGGTAAATTACCCTTAAACACCGCCAGTAGGACAATTACCACGAGCAAAATAGTCGGGGCCTCATTTAACGCCCGGAACTGTTGCCCACTCCATTGGGATTCTCCCTGGGCCAGCTTTTTCATCACCCGACCACAGTAGAAATGGTAGAGCAAAAGTAGAGCCACAAAGGTGAGTTTGATGTGGAGCCAACCGGATTTGAGAATTTCTGGTTCTGTGGAAATGAGACCGATCGCCATGGCTACGGTAACCACCATGCCAGGGGTAGTGATGATGTTGTAAAGCCGCTTTTCCATCAACTCATACTGTTTTTTGAGGATAGTTTTGGCTGGTTCCGGCTCCTGGTCTGCTTCAGCGTGATAGACAAAAAGCCTTACTAAATAAAATAATCCAGCAAACCAAACAACAATGCCAATCAGGTGGAAGGCTTTAAACCAGTAGTAGGCCATGGTAAAAGTTGACGGTGGACAAAGAAGGGAGAAATACTCGCACTTGGGCATTCTCCAGGGACAGGGTAAGTAATCAGCCCATACCCAAGGGGGCCATTATATCGCCTTGCCCAGTCCCAAATCATTTTGCATTGCCCTATTCAAAGGCAAAGTCTTGTTCCCGACCCCGAGGAGACTTGGTTCAGCCATCAAATCTCTGCATTGGTAATGGTGGAAGCCAAGGGAGCGCATCAAAACCGGTTGCATTGAAAGTGCCTTAACCATTTAAAGCCAACATGAAGTCTGAACCGCTGGCCATTGAATTCCCAATAAATTAGCAAAATTAGCTCACTTTTAGTGCAATTACTGCAAAATATTGACAACTTTTTGCCACCAAGTAACGCAAGTGAACAACATTCATCTACGCCCATATCACCCTTCAGATTTAAACAATATTATTCACATCTTCACCGAGGCTGTCCATCAGTTAGGAATTAAACATTATTCCCCAGCCCAACTGAGTGCTTGGGCCCCCTCCAAACCAGACCGGCAACGGTGGCACGATCGCCTGGAATCCATGGTGGTGGTGGTGGCTGAGCAGGGGGCAACCATTGTCGGCTTTATTGGCTACGATGGCGCTGGACTAGTTGACCTGCTTTTTGTCCATCCAGCCTTTACCCGCCGGGGCATTGCCACTATGCTGATACAAGCAGTGGAGCGGTTGGCCTTTACTAACGGGGTAAGTCAACTTCAGACCAAAGCAAGTATGGTGGCTCGGCCATTTTTCGAGTCCAGAGGATTTGTGGTGATAGCGGAAGAAACCGTTACCATAAGGGGAGAAAATTTACGGCGATTTGCCATGGATAAAATCATCAAACCAACTCAATAGATTGTGGGACTAATGCTAGAACTCGTCCCTAAGCAAAAAGATAGGTAACCAGTTCCCCTGTCTTGTCAGACTGTGATCAAAAGAACATTTAGGTCTATCTAAGCTTGTCAGTATCTTTGGGAAAAATTAGGAAAATTTATCACATTTTAGATCATGATTTAAGTATTTTTCCACCAAACAATAGAAGATAAAATGCGAATTAATAATACTTTTTTCAACAGCTTGGTTGCTTTTCGATTAATGTTCTGGCAAAAGCAAGTCATAACGGCGATCGCCATCTATGGAGCCACCTACATTTCCCAATTATTTATTACCTATGCGGGCACTGCTTCATCGCCAATTTGGATTCCTACCGGTGTTGCTGTCGGCTTTTTATCCATTTGGGGCTATCCAGTCTGGCCGGGCATGTTGGGGGGATTGCTATTGGGGGAAGCCATGGCCCTGCATGCGTTGGAAAGCACCGCCAATTTGATGTTAACCGTGGCAGTTACCGGGGTAGTCGGTTTAGCCAATCTTTTTTCAGTCTACCTTAGTGATCGCCTCACAGCGGACAATTACCTATTTTCTAAAATCAAAAATATTATTAGATTTATTATTTTTGTTTGCTTTGGCAGTCGTTTACCCGCCGCCATTATTTGCTCACTTTTATTATATTCATTTGACAAAATTCCTTTCAATTTATATTCTGAAGTTGCCTACACCTGGTTATTGAGCGATGCCTTTGCGCTGTTGATTATCACTCCTTTTATTATTGCTTGTAATCATAACTTTAAATCGTTTATTAACTTGCTACAAGAACAATGGCTAGAAGCAATCAGCATTGTTTTTTGCGTTTTATTAATTGTTAAAATTATTGCCAATGGTTATCCCATTGAATATCTACTCATTCCCTTCCTGCTTTGGTCAGCCTTTCGCTTCACCGAAGTTGGTTCTTCTTTATTAACAATTGTTGTTTCTGCCCTATTAGTATTAATCCTTGCCCTAGACCAAGAAAAAATCGCTATCAAAAATCAACTTTTATTGTTGCAGTCGATTTTGGCCTGCATTAGTATGACCACCCTGATTTTAAATGCGGTTCTCAGTGAAAATGAAAGATCAAAAAATCAACTGTTTACTACCAATCAAATATTAATAGAGCAAAATCAAAAACTCCAAGAACTCTATCAACAAAGGGAATTAGAAAGAGCCCAAAGGGAAAAAATTCTCATAGAATATAATGAATCGCTCCAAAAGCAAGTTGACCTAGTCAAAGCAAAAGAAATAGCTGAAAGTGAAGCTAAGGCCAAAAGCACTTTTGTGGCCAATATGAGCCATGAACTGCGTTCTCCCCTCAATGCCATTATTGGCTTCTCCCAGTTAATGTTGCGTACCCAAAACTTACCAATGGAGCAATATGAAAATGCAGGTATTATTCAACGTAGCGGAGAGTATTTATTAAATTTAATCAATAATATCCTTGATTTTTCTAAAATTGAAGCGGGTAAAACCCATTTAAACCGCTATCATTTTGATCTTTATCTCCTACTGGATGACCTGGAGGATATGCTCCATCTCAAAGCAGCTAATGAAGGCATAGAACTAATTTTTATTCGCGATCAAGATCTACCCCGATACGTTTATGGTGACGAAATTAAGCTAAGACAAATTTTGCTAAACCTCCTCAGCAACGCAATTAAATTTACAGTAGAAGGGGAAGTAGTGCTAACTAGTAACTTTAGGAATGTGGAGCAAGGGGAATTGATCGATGAAGAGACGGAAACGGAACCCAAAAGTAAATATTGGTTAGACTTCACCATTAAAGATACGGGCAAAGGCATTAGCGAGGTGGAATTAAGTCATTTATTTGAAGCTTTTTCCCAAACAGAATCGGGGCGCAATGCCCAAGAAGGCACGGGATTAGGCTTAGCAATTACCCGTCAGTTTATTAATTTAATGGGAGGGGAGATTACCGTTAGTAGTGTGGTTGACCAGGGAACCACCTTTAGCTTTTCGATTTTAGTTGATTTGGGGGAAATAACTTTAAGTCGGGAACCGAATTCTGCGAAAAAAGTTCTCGCCCTCACCCCGGGGCAACCTGTCTATAAAATTCTGGTGGTGGATGATAAGAGTGTGAATCGTCAATTATTAATTAAACTCCTCGCTCCCTTTGGTTTTGAGGTCGAAGAAGCTAGTAACGGCCGGGAGGCGATCGCCCTCTGGGAAAGCTGGGAGCCCCATTTAATCTTTATGGACATGAGAATGCCGGTGATGGACGGCTATGAAGCGACCAAACACATCAAGGGTCAGGTCAAAGGCAATGCAACGGCGGTGGTGGCCCTAACGGCCAGTGTGCTAGAGGAAGAAAAGGCAATTGTGCTTTCGGCCGGATGCGATGATTTTCTCCGTAAGCCGTTCCGGGAAAATACCATTTTTGACGCCTTGACCAAACATTTAGGGGTAACATATGTTTATGAGTCAGCCCCAGACAAGAACGATGGCCAAGGAGACACAGCATTGAAACCAGAGAGTTTGCTAATTATGTCCCAGGATTGGTTGACTCAGTTATCTCATTATCTTTTGGAAGCTGACACTGAGCAAGTAATGAAATTGATAGCGGAAATTCCAGCCTCAGAGTCAGAATTAGAGCAAAATCTAACTAAATTGGTGCGTAAGTTTGAATTCGAAAAAATTCTCGATCTAATTGAGCCGTTATCGTAGTAATTGTCATGGAAAAAGCAGATGAAAACAAGGGAAATATTCTCTTGGTAGATGACTTACCCAACAACTTGCAATTGTTGAGTGATTTACTGATTAATTTGGGCTACACAGTGCGGAGCGTTACCAGTGGTAAAATGGCCCTGAGAACTTTGCAGGTTAAACGTCCAGATTTGATTTTACTGGATATTAAAATGCCAGACATGGACGGCTATGAAGTCTGTGCAATGATTAAAAAAGAAGAGGAATTACAGGATATTCCCATTATTTTTATCAGCGCCCTGGGGGATACCTTTGATAAAGTTAAAGCTTTTGAATGTGGTGGCGTAGACTATATCACCAAACCTTTTCAAATTGAAGAAGTGGTGGCTCGGATTGAGGGTCAGCTTACCATTCAAAGGCAACGGGTCGCCCTCAAAAGAGAGGTGAGAAAACGCCGGGAAGCAGAGGAAGTCCTCTACCAATCGAGGGCCTTACTTTCCAGTGTCTTAAATTCTGCTTTAGATGGTATTGCAGCCATGCAAGCGGTGCGTAACCCCCAAACGGGGGATATTGAAGATTTTCGCTGTTTGGTGATTAATCCCATTCTTTCCAAAGCTTTTAACCGCAGCCGGGAAGATTTAATTGGTCGGGTACTGCTGAAGCGTTTTTTACAGCGTTTAGATCCTCAACTTTTTGATCAATTTGTTAATTTGGTCGAGACAGGTACTTTCTTAACCCAAGATATTTATTTTCCCATTGCTGATTCTGATTGGTATCATTTTGTGGCGGTGAAGTTAGGGGATGGTTTTGCCGTAACGGTGCGAGATATCACTGATCGAAAAAGAATGGAATTGGAATTACAAGCAGCTAACCAACAGTTGCAATTATTAGCGAATATTGATGGTTTGACCCACATTGCTAACCGCCGTCGTTTTGATGAGTATTTAGCCCAGGAATGGCAAAGACATTGTCGTGAACAAAAACCATTGGCTTTAATTCTGGTAGATATTGATTATTTCAAAGCTTACAACGATTTATATGGTCATCAACAGGGGGATGATTGTTTGCAAAAAGTAGCCCATACTTTGGTGGATATTGCCAAACGCATTACTGATTTGGTGGCCCGCTACGGCGGCGAGGAATTTGTAGTGGTTTTACCTAATACGAATCAGCAAGATGCTTTGGCTATGGCAGAAAATATGATCGAGGCGATCGCCGCTTTGGCCATTCCCCACGAAGGTTCTTCAGTCAGTCAATATGTGACCATTAGCACTGGCATTAGTAGCATAATTCCCACTGCAAAAGACACCGTTGAAAGGATCATTAGCGAAGCAGATCAGGCTTTATACAGTGCTAAATCCCAAGGACGGAACCGGGCTTGCTTGGGGTGATTTTATGTCCGTAAAACTCTTTCTTCAGACATTTCAACCACTGATCAAGCATGAAAATGTTGAAATCCTTGTTGCAAAGATAGCTTTTCCTTTACCCCATTGCCAGAGGTTAAAAATACCTCCGTTCCTGCAGCGATTTGGCCGATGACTCGAGGACAACGGTCAGGGGGTAAATCCAAAGAGGCGATCGCCGTTAGCCATTGTTGTGCTGCCACAGGAGGTAGGGCCAGGATCAATTCAAAATCTTCACCGCCATAGAGAGCCCATTCCCTGGCTGTTTTCAGGCCGACCCAATCGGTTAATCCCTGAGGAATGGGGAGTTTTTCTGCCCATAGTTCTGCCCCCACTTGGCTGGCTCGACAGATTTGTAAGACAGCGTCAGCAAGACCGTCACTACTGTCCATGGCGCCAATGGTAGTTTCCAAACTTAGAAGAGAAGGCACTAGGTCTAAGCGGGGTTGGGGACGTTGGTGGGCCCTTTGCCATAAATTCCTCTGCTCCGTAGTTACCAACTCCTCACGGTGGGTATGGAGTAGGCAGGCTAAACCGGCTCGGGAAGCTCCGTGGTCGCCCGTGGCAATGAGCCAATCGCCTACCTTGGCTTGGTGACGATACAGGGCTTTACCCTGGGGGACTTGACCCAAAACCGTAATGCTAATGGTTTTTACTGGCGATCGGGAAACATCTCCCCCCAGGATAGGGGTCTGCCAAGGCTGCAAAGCAGCGGTTAAACCTTCATAAACTGCTAAAACCCAGCCCAAAGTAGTGGAGGGAGGTAATGCCAGGGCCACGGTGATACCAATTGGGGTAGCCCCCATAGCCGCTAAATCGGATAAATTGGCCGCCGCTCCCCGCCAACCAACATCAAAGGCCGAGGTGGTCTGCTCACTGAAATGGACATTCTCCACCAACATATCCGTGCTCACCACCAGGGCATCTTTGCGAGGTAAATCCACAATGGCGGCATCGTCCCCGGTTAATTCTGCAGGGGAAAATTTTTGTAATTGGGTCAATAGGGCCTGTTCTCCCAACTCCCCTATGGTTTGCTCCGGCTGGGGCGGGATGGATCGGTCGGGTGGAAATGGTTGGGACAAAGACAGAGACGAAGTTTAGGTTTTCGATGAAAATTTGGCAGAAGCGCCCATCAACCATTAAAACAGGGACAGTGTTGATTTTTGAGCGTCTTCTCCTACCATGACTCTTTCCTCCGGTTTACCTCTGGGCAGTTTACGGCGTGTGCACCACATCGCTTTGAACGTTAAAGATATGGAAAAATCCTGCCATTTCTACGGCCATATTTTGGGACTAAAACCTTTGGTGGGGGAAGAGGTGCCCGTTACCCTTAAAACCATGGTGGAAGAAGGAAAAGTAAGCAATTTCATCACCCCCGACGGCACTGTAATTGACCTGTTTGCGGCACCGGATTTATCTCCCCCAGCGGTGGATCCCCGCCAATCCTTCACCCGCACCGATCACTTGGCCTTTGACATTGCCCCGGCCCAATTCGACCAGGCGATCGCCGTGTTAGAAGCCCACGGGGTGGCCATTGCGTCAGGGCCGGTAACCAGACCGACGGGTAGGGGAATTTATTTTTACGACCCAGATGGCTTTCAGGTAGAAATTCGCTGTGATCCCATGGCTTTATAAACAGATCTTGACAGTAGCGCCCCCAAAACTAGTAAAGCCATTTCTTGGCCCGTTCGATATGTTAAATCTGGAGAGAGATTTTCCTTCCTAGGCTTGCATGTTAGATAAACGCTGTAGCGGTATTTTGCTCCATCCCACCTCCTTGCCCAGTCGTTTCGGCATTGGGGACTTGGGGGACGGTGCTTTTCAGTTCATCGATTTTTTGGCGGACGCAGACCAGAGTGTATGGCAAATATTGCCCCTGGGGCCCACCGGCTTTGGTAATTCTCCTTACCTTTGCTATTCTGCCCTGGCCATTAATCCTTGGTTGATTAGCCTTGATCGCCTAGCCGAAGAAGGATTTTTGCCACCGGGTTTACTAGACCAAGCCCCTCCCTTTACCAATCCCAGAGTGGATTATGACCAGGCGATCGCCTATAAATCCCAGGTTTTAAAACAGGCCTTTGCCCAATTCCGCACCAACATAGGCCCAGCCGTTGAGCAGGAATTTGAAGAATTCTGCCAAGCCCAAAGCCATTGGCTAGAAGCCTACTCCCTGTTCATGGCCATCAAAGAAGCCCACAATGGAGCCGGTTGGCACCAATGGGATAAAGATATCGCCTGGCGGGAACCGGAAGCTCTGAAAGTCTGGGGCGATCGCCTGAAGACAGAAATTTTATACCATCGATTTTTGCAATTTCTTGGTTTTCGCCAATGGCAAGAGGTCAAAGCCTACGCCAACCAACGACACATAGCCATTTTTGGGGATCTACCCATCTACGTTGCCCACGACAGCGCTGACGTTTGGGCCAATCCGGAAAACTTTTGCCTCGACCCCGAAACCGGAGAAGCGGCCATGATGGCCGGGGTGCCACCGGACTATTTCAGTGCCACAGGGCAACTCTGGGGCAATCCGGTGTACGACTGGGAGACCCTCAAGACTACAGGGTTTGCTTGGTGGATTAAGCGTTTCAAAGCCAACTTGCAATATTTGGATATTGTCCGTATTGACCATTTCCGGGGCTTCGAGTCCTATTGGGGAGTGCCCCAGGGGGAAACCACTGCTGAAAATGGGCAATGGTATCCAGCGCCAGGCAAAGAATTTTTCCAAGCTTTGGGCAAAGCCCTCGGCAATGATTTGCCCATTGTGGCCGAAGATTTGGGCGTAATCACTCCGGAAGTGGAAGCGCTACGGGATGAATTCAATTTCCCCGGCATGAAAGTGCTCCATTTTGCCTTTGATTCCGACCGGGGTAATCCCTTCTTGCCCTTCAATTACAGCAATTGCAATGCGGTGGTCTACACCGGCACCCACGACAACGACACCACGGTGGGCTGGTTCGAGGCCCGCTCGGAGGAAGATCAACAAAAGGTGATTAATTACCTCGGCTGTGTGTGCGATGAAGGCATCCATTGGAGCATGATCCGATTGGCGTCTAGTTCCGTGGCCACCCTGGCAATTTTCCCTCTCCAGGATATTTTGGGTTTAGGCAATGACTGCCGCATGAACTTACCGGGCACGGCGGCGGGTAACTGGGGTTGGCGTTACCATCCTGACCAACTCAACGATTGGCTATCGGGGCATTTGAGTTTCATCACAGAACTTTATGGAAGGCGCATTTACCATACGGACTAGGATCAAATCGATCAATTGAGGGAGGTTGGGAGTGTTTTGGCCCATCTCCTGGCTCACCCCCATTGAAACAAGGTTCCTGCTTTCCCCGTCTGGGATGGGGGAAGTTTACCCCAGGGGTTATGCTCAACTACATTTGGTTCGCAATTATTTTGCTGTCGGTGGTGGCCGGGACAGTAACGGGCAAAATTGACGCAGTGACCGAGGCTGCCATTGACAGTGCCGGGACAGCGGTGGAACTTTCCCTTGGCCTGATTGGCATTATGGCCCTGTGGTTGGGCATGATGAAAATTGCCGAAGCGGCCGGTTTGGTGGAACTAATTGCCAAGTTGGTCAGACCCATTACCCTCAAGCTATTTCCCGATGTGCCCCCCGATCATCCGGCGATCGGCTCCATTGTGCTCAATATGTCCGCCAACATTTTGGGGCTGGGCAATGCGGCCACTCCTTTGGGCTTGAAAGCGATGCAGGAGTTGGAAGAAGTTAACCCCCGTAAAGATACGGCCACCGATGCCATGTGTATGTTTTTGGCCATTAATACTTCCAGTGTGCAATTAATTTTGCCCGCTACGGTGGTGGGCTTAATGGGCACCGCGGCCAATGACATTTTTTTCTCCACCATTTTAGCTACCACCTGTTCCACTGTTACCGCTATTATTGCGGCTAAACTTTTAGCTCGGCTCAAAATTTTTGCTTTTCCTACTAACGTAGAACCAGAAGAAGAATTTAATTAGTTTTGTTGGGTCAATTAAAAAACAATGCTGGAATCCGTCGCCGATATTTTTAACACCGGAGCAAAATATGTTATTCCCTTTTTGCTCTGTGGCATTCCCTTTTATGGCCTAGTAGTCAAAAAAGTTAAAGTTTACGAAGTTTTTGTGGATGGGGCCCAGGAAGGGTTCACCATTGCAGTGCGCATTATTCCTTTCCTGGTGGCCATGCTAGTGGCGATCGCCATGTTTCGGGCTTCGGGCATGCTGGATTTATTACTGATGGTGCTTAGTCCAGTATTAAGCTTGATCAACTTTCCGCCCGATAACTTGCTTTTAGCCCTGATGCGCCCCCTTTCCGGTAGTGGTTCCTTTGGCTTATTTGCAGATTTGGTGGAGCAACATGGCCCGGACTCTCTTACTGCTAAAACTGCGGCCACTATGTTTGGCTCAACAGAAACCACCTTTTACGTACTGGCAGTTTACTTTGGCTCAGTGGGCATTAAAAAAATTCGCTATGCTCTTTTGGCGGGGTTAATGGCCGACGTGGTGGGAATTTTTTCGGCGGTTTATATCTGCCAATTTTTGTTTGGTTAATTATTATTTAGTTAGACTAAACACAGTTAATTTTCTACGGTATTTTGGCAAGCTTGGGCACAGAGATCCGCCACTTGCAAGGCGTATAAACTCGCATCTAAATCCACATAAAGGGACTTGCCAGTGGTTAAATAATCCAACACCGCTTCCGTATCCTGTTTAAATAGTCCCCGACGACTACCAACGGTAATTTCGGTTGCCGTTTGTGCTTGAATTAACTTCCCCGTTTCCCCCACAAAAATTAAGGTGCCTTGGTCGCCGTGGAGAGTAAAAGTTCGTTCGCTCTGGTGAAATATGTCCCCTTTGCCGTAGATAACCTCGGCTTTGAGGCCACCCTTAAACTGGAGATAAGCTGTGGCTAAGCAAGCGCGAAAATACTCCGGATTAGCCTGGGGCCAAAAACGACATTGGGCATTTACTTGGTCCACCGCACCGAATAAATCTGTAAACCGACTGATGCGGGACAGGGCCGCCACCAGGGGAAAACCAAATTGTCCATGGTGATAGGTCCAGCGTTGGGGAGCGGGATTTTGTCCCATGATGGTGCTGTAGCGGGCGTAGAAAACCTCACCAATTTTGTCTAGGTTCTGGCGAATGGCTTGGTGTACTCCCCCCAATAGTTCAATATGTTCCACATGCAGTAATTTGCCCTTTTCTTGGGCTAACTGTTGTAGTTTTTTACCCATGGCATAGGTCAGAGCCAGGGGATATTCCAACACCACATGTTTCCCTGCTTGTAAGGCCGCCTCGGCGATCGCCCCGTGGAGCTGGTTAATGGTGGCAATGAGCACTAGATCTATCTCTGAGTCATTAACTAATTCTTGCCAAGATTGCCGGGGGCTAACCCCAAAAGTATCCGCAAATTTAGCCGTATTGGCCTCACTATTCCCCCAAAAGCTCACCAACTGACTGCGGCGATCGCCTTGGAAAACTTCCGCCCGGCGTTGGGCCGCATAGCCAGTACCGACAATTCCTACCCGCACCGGCGTAGCAACAGTAAAATTTTCAGACATAGTACCTTGGGAAAAATCAAAAAAGACCGGTTGAACCAATAATCGCCGTGAATTTGCCAGCGCTATTCCGTTAAGCCGTGTTGCAGTGCAAAACGAACCAACTCAGTGCGGCTATTGGTGCCGGTTTTGGTGAATAAACGACTTACATACTTTTCGACGTTACGGACACTAGTCTTTAACTGGGCCGCAATTTCCTTATTCATTAGGCCCTGGGAAACCAAATCTAAAACGCTCTGTTCCCTGGGGGTAAAATCCAGCTTAATTGGCGACGGAGTGGTGTGGATGCCGCTGGGTTGGCCAATTTGCTCCTTCAGGGCCCGGATTTCTTGGTAAATTTCCTGCAACTTAGCCGATTCACTGCCCGCATCGCTACTAGCCTGTTGGCGAGCTAACAAGTTGCGGACGATCGCCTCCAACTCATCGGGGTCAAAGGGCTTGGATAGAAAAGCGTCACAGCCAGTTTGATAGCCCTGAATGCGATCGCCAGTCATCCCCCGGGCCGTGAGGAACACCACCGGCAGGGACTGGAAGCGGGCATCTTCCCGGAGCTTTTGCAAAAACTGATAACCATCCACCTGGGGCATCATAATGTCGGAAATTACCAAAGCAGGCAAATGGTGCTGGAGGTAGTCCCAAGCTTCCGTGGCATTGGCCGCTAAGTCCACCTTAAAATCACCACTATCTTCTAGGAATGCCTGCACGGATTCCCGTACACCGGGTTCATCATCAACTAACAACAGGGAAATGGGTTCTGCCATGGCGGTAATGCAGTCATGCAAAGGGAAACAGGGCCGTTTAGTAGGAGGCGATCGTAGCAGGTTGCCAGACTGGCTGATTCCTCCCCCCATCAGCCTATCACGGGGGATAAACTCAGGAAAAACTAGCCTGTGGGGCCGTAAACCCAAGCCGACCCAGGTTTGGGCAATCCATTCTTAAGAAACCGCTGAGAAACTTCCATTCCTGCCCTTAAAGCTTGCTTGGGCTGGTCTATCATCTAAAAACCGGCGGTGTGGAAAAGCTTTTTGCACGGATTCTTAGGTAAAATCGCCCCTGTTAAAATGGCAAAAGTGAAAATTTCTGTAAATCCTTGCTAATGCGTATTTGGAGACGATGAAATATCCCACCTGGTTACGCCGCATCGGCGGTTACTTATTGGCTTTTGCAGTGGGCACTGCTTTTGGTATCGCTAATCTGCCCCATGGGGTGGCGGCGGCGGACAACTTAGCCCCAGCTTCCATGGTCACAGCCCAGGCATCGGTGCCCCTAACAACAGAAAGTTTTGTGGCGGCGGCGGTGTCCCGCACAGGGCCGGCGGTAGTGCGTATCGACACGGAAACGGTGGTAACCCGTCGCACTGACCCCATTTTGGATGATCCGTTTTTCCAGGAATTTTTTGGTAGATCCTTCCCCGTGCCCCCCCGAGAAAGGCGCATTGCTGGGCAGGGTAGTGGCTTCATTATTGATAACAGCGGTATTATCCTCACCAACGCCCATGTGGTGGATGGAGCGAGCAAGGTGGTAGTAACCCTCCGGGATGGTCGTACCTTTGACGGTCAAGTGCGGGGCACCGATGAAGTGACGGATTTGGCGGTGGTGAAAATTGAGCCCCAGGGGGCCGCCCTACCAGTAGCGCCTTTGGGGACCTCCAGTAATCTGCAGGTGGGGGATTGGGCGATCGCCGTGGGCAATCCGGTGGGACTGGATAACACAGTTACCCTGGGAATTATTAGCACTCTCGGGCGATCGGCCGCCCAGGCGGGAATCCCCGATAAGCGAGTGGAATTTATCCAAACCGATGCCGCCATTAATCCTGGTAATTCCGGTGGCCCCTTGCTCAATGCCCGGGGAGAAGTGATTGGTATTAATACCGCCATCCGAGCCGATGCCACTGGTATTGGGTTTGCCATTCCCATTGATCAAGCTAAAGCGATCCAAAATACCCTTGCCGCTGGCGGTACGGTGCCCCATCCCTACATTGGGGTGCAAATGATGAATATCACGGTGGATCAAGCCCGGCAAAATAATCGCAATCCCAACTCCCCTTTCATTGTTCCGGAAGTGGATGGCATTTTGGTAATGCGGGTACTGCCTGGAACCCCCGCTGAAAGGGCCGGTATCCGGCGGGGAGATGTAATTGTGGCGGTGGACGGTACTCCCATTAGCGATGGTGCCCGCCTACAGCGCATAGTAGAACAAGCCGGTTTAAACAAAGCTCTTAAACTTGAACTGCTCCGGGGCGATCGCCGTTTAAGCCTAACCGTACAAACCGCCCAACTCCGTAATCCCACCAGTTAAGTTTCCCGTACCTCACCCATCCGACTTTAACCATGAAAAGACGTTACCTTTTAGAAGTGGGCACCGCCTCCCTAGGGGGCATCTGGCTCTCTCAGTATTTAGGATCTGCCCAGCCGAAACAACAGCAACCTCTACCCATGACTAAGACCCAAGACACCTTCCCCATCACCAAAACCGATGCCGAGTGGCAAGCCCAGTTGAGCCCGGAAGCTTACAAAGTGTTGCGTAAACATGGCACTGAACGGGCCGGTAGTAGTCCCTTGGACAAAAACTACAAAGCCGGTATTTATGAGTGTGCGGGTTGCGGCACCCCCATGTTTACCTCGGAAACCAAATTCGACTCTGGTACGGGTTGGCCCAGCTTTTACCAACCTATTGAAGGGGCAGTGGGCTACACCACCGACCGCTCCTTTTTTATGACCCGCACTGAAGTCCATTGCAGTCAGTGTGGCGGCCATCTAGGCCACGTTTTTGACGACGGCCCCCAACCCACCGGCAAACGCTATTGCATGAATGGTGTTTCCCTCAAGTTTGTCGGCGCTTAGGTTTTGTCTTGGTTTTGTCAACTTCGATTTTTCAGCGTTAATCATCGCTTATTACTGTGAGTTCTTACCGTCCCCAACCTCGGTCAACTCGACGGAGAATGACTAAAAAGTCACCGAAAGCTAACAGCGGCCTTTTCCCCGCCCTGGTGCTGGTGGGTTTGATCGGGGCAGGGATTTGGTATTTCAGTCCCAATGGTGGTTCCAAAAGTTTGCCCCCCGTTAATCTAGGGGCGATCGCCGATAAGTTGCCCCAGGGGATTAATCCTAAGACCCTCGTAGTAACCCAACGGGTGGACAATCCCATTGCCGGTAACACTAACAGTTTTTCTGGGGATAGAGGGGAAGGATTAGACCAATTAGCTCGTACTATTACTTACCAGGGTACTTCCGTCAAGGAATTGGCTAATTTAATCCGTCCTTTAGCCAACAATGACTGGGAAAAAGCCCGCCTAGCCTATAGCTGGATTACCCAAAATATCGCCTACGACGTGCCCATGGCCGAAACCCGCAACATTGACGACCTCCGGCCGGAGACAGTCCTTGCTCGGGGAGAAACCATTTGTTCTGGTTACTCCAATCTGTATCAGGCTTTGGCTAAGGAATTGGGGCTAGACGTGGTGATTATTGAAGGCTTTGCCAAAGGGGGAGATGTGATTGTGGGGGATGACCCCGACGTTAACCATGCTTGGAATGGGGTCAGCATTGACGGCCAATGGTATTTACTTGATACCACCTGGGGAGCGGGCATTGTTAGCAATGGTAAGTTTGAGGCTAAATTTAACCCCAACTATTTTGCGACGCCGCCGGAACAGTTAATTGTGAGCCACTTTCCCCGGGAGACCCAATGGCAATTACTGCCCCAACCCTACGATCGCCAAGCGTTTGATCAGTTACCAGCCCTCACCCCTAGATTTTTCCGGGATCAAATAGCATTAGTTAGTCATCCCCAAAATGACATCGTAGCCGGTGGGGATTTGGAAGTAACCCTCCGCACAGGGAACGATGTGCAAGTGGTGGCCCAACTGATGGATAACAACGGTCAACCTCTGGATAAGCAATATACCCTCAGCCAAAGTCAGCAGGGGCAAGTAACGGTCAATGCCGCCTTTCCCCAACCGGGGCAATATCAGTTATTGATCCTGAGCAAAAACTCCCAGGAAGAAACCTATTACCAGGCGATCGCCTACGATGTGACAGCGCAAGGAGCGGGGCAACCATTTCCCAGTACTTACGGCACGTTTAGCGAAAAGCAAGTAAGGCTAATTTCTCCCTTAGGGCGGACTTTACCCCAAAACCAGGCCAGCTATTTCCAAATTCAGGTGCCGGGGGCAGAAACAGTGGTATTGGTGAACCAAGATCGACGGGAGCTAATTCCCCTCAACCGCACAGGGGATATTTTTACCGGCTCGGAGATCATTCGCTTTGATAACGTAACCGTAGCGGCCCAATTTCCCGGCAGTAACCAGTTTTGGAGCTTACTGGAATACGAATAGAGAGTGTTTGAAAAGCTTCCCTAACCCAGGGAGGCAAGGGGGTCGGGAATGGTATCAGACGGAGCTTCAAATTCCCCGGTGAGAACATATTCCAACCGCAGTTTGACCCAGACAATAAAAGACTTATTGGTGGAAATAATCGCTACATTTTTTTCAGGAGCTTTCGCCTTGGCTTCGGCCAGTTCCGGTGCATTAATAAAGGCTGGTTGAATGACTTGCCAAAAGTCAATTTCCTTATTTTTTTCAGCATAATCCCGTCGCCGTTCCTTCAGTACCTCTTCAAAGGGTTCCTCTTCCAGGAGAAATTTTTGACTTGCCAAGGCGTAATAATAGGTAGCCATATAGTTTGTTTTATAACTGATAAATACTGATTGACTATACCGCTGGGTAGGGTCGTCAATGCCCAACTTTCCACCCTACCATGGGCTTGGCGCTAAAATGGCAGGCCCAACATGGCTAATTTCATTTCCCGCACTGCCCTTTCCATGCCCACCAGAATGGCTCGGCTCATGATGCTGTGGCCAATATTCAATTCTTCCATGCCCGGTAATTCCGCCACGGGACGCACATTCCAATAGGTCAGTCCATGGCCGGCGTTGATGCGTAGTCCCAGTTCCAGGGCAATGTCACAGGCAATGGCTAGGGAGCCCAATTCCCTGGCTTGGTCGTCGGCGGTGGAGGCGTTAGCGTACTTCCCCGTGTGTAATTCGATAAATTTAGCTCCGCTTTGGGCGGCGGCTTTCAGTTGGGGCACATCGGGGTCGATGAACAGGCTAACGGGGATCTGTTGGGATTGCAACTGCTCAACCACCCCAAGCAGATAGTCCAGGTTACCAGCCACGTCTAAACCCCCTTCCGTGGTCACTTCTTCCCGCCGTTCCGGTACTAGGGTGACGTAGTCGGGCTTTAAGTTGAGGGCAATGCCTACCATTTCCTTGGTGGCGGCCATCTCTAGGTTTAAATGGGTACGCACCGTTTGGCGCAATATTTCCACGTCCCGTTCTTGGATGTGGCGACGATCTTCCCGTAAGTGGGCTGTGATGCCATCGGCTCCGGCTAGTTCGGCCAACACAGCGGCGGCGATCGGGTCTGGCTCCACCGTTTGACGGGCTTGGCGAATAGTGGCTACATGGTCGATGTTGACCCCCAATGTTAGCAAGGCAAACCTCTCAATGATTTTGTTGATCTAAGCAGACCTACTATTTTAGGGGAATTTATGGCCAATCCCTAGTTATAGCCCTAGTCCATGGCATCGGTGGAAATGTCTGATTTAATGGGGTTGTCGGCATAGTATCCCCCTTGCAGAGATCGGTATGGAAATTGGTGTTCCCAAGGAAATTAAAGACCAGGAATTTCGGGTGGGGCTGACCCCCAGTAGTGTGCGGGCATTGGTGGCCCAGGGCCATGAGGTCTTTGTGGAACAAGGGGCCGGGGTAGGTTCTGGTTTCCCCGATGGGGCCTATGCCAAGGTGGGAGCCCAGTTGGTTTCGACAGCCAAAGAAGCTTGGCAGAAGGAACTGGTGGTGAAGGTGAAAGAACCTCTCCCCAGGGAATATGAATATTTAACCCTGCCGAAGTTGTTGTTCACCTATCTCCATTTAGCAGCGGAACGTTCCCTAACGGAAGCTTTAATTAAATCAGGCATTACGGCGATCGCCTACGAAACGGTGGAACTGGCCAATGGTCAATTGCCGTTGTTGGCTCCCATGAGTCGCATTGCCGGTCGGTTGGCGGTGCAAATGGGGGCCCATTACCTGGAAAAGCAACAGGGTGGCCGGGGAGTTTTACTGGGGGGCGTGCCGGGGG
>NZ_JADEVV010000114.1 GCF_015207985.1 Synechocystis salina LEGE 00031
ACCCATGTTTTAGATGAGTTGACCAAGCTTTTTAATAAAGTTAATGAGCTAGATCGATTAAGATATTTGGTCAATTCATGGGACATATTCTGCCATTCATCTGCCTAGATTGATGGAAGAGGGATATTATTGTGGGAATATTAAGTGATATAAAAAGAAAGAGTTTACCAGCAATAGCATCATCATTAGGACTGAAAAATGAACAGGGACTACTGCATTTCATAACAGATTCTCCTTGGGAGTCAAAAGAATTAGAAAAAAGAAGGTTGAATATCATTTTAGAAGTTCTATAAGAAAGAGAAATCATAGTCATAATAGACGAAACAGGAGACTCCAAAAAAGGAAAAACAACAGATTGTGTAAAAAGACAGTACATTGGAAATTTAGGAAAAATAGAAAACGGTATAGTGTCAGTAAATGCTTATGGCTACTGTGATGGGGTAACGTTTCCTTTAAAATCAAAAATGTTTAAATCAAAAGAAAGATTAAAAGAGGGTGATAAGTACAAAACAAAACCAGAATTGGCAGTAGAGATAATAAAAGAACTAAAAGAAACTGGTTTTAACATAAAAAGAGTAGTATCAGATAGTTTATATGGAGAAAGCCATAGTAACTTTGTCAGTGCTATAGAAAAATTAAAAATAGAATATGCAGTGGGAATCCTCAGTAATCATGGGATCTGGCTTCCAAATGAAGATAAAGTAAGGGTAAATAAGTGGAGAAGATTTGATCACATAAGATGGGATGGAAAACGGGAAGATAGGAATATAAGAGAGATAGTTTATGGTAAAAAATGAGCGACAGGGTATTGGGAAATTAAAACAGAAACAGAAAAAGATGAAGAAAAAGAAGGGTGGTTCATAATGACTCAAATACCAGATATTAAATATAAAGAATTCGGCAGAATATATGGAGTAAAGGCATGGGCACTGTCCTTTTAAGGAGTGAAGTGGCAAAAGCCTCTACAGGTAAGTATTTCTGCAATTTCGACAGGGCGGTCAATGAAGCGGGACTGTAAATTAATTTGTGTAAAAGCAAAAATACAAATTAACCCATTTCAGCAAGGAGGCAATGATGGCAAGGAAGAAAAAAGAGGATACCGTAGCCGATAAATTAATGGATGAACTGTTAAAGG
>NZ_JADEVV010000091.1 GCF_015207985.1 Synechocystis salina LEGE 00031
TAAGAGACAGACCATCCCCCCTATCCCCCCGACCAACCGGAAATAGAGCGGGCCTTCGTCGCCATTACCAAAAATTTTGGCCCCTGGATTGACGGAGCGGTGATGGTGGATTTTACCAGGGAAGAAGATGGCTATAGCCCTGAGTTTTACGGTCTAACAGCGCTGCGCGATCGCCTGGCGGAGAGACTACCCAAGGCCGAAGCCCAAACCCTGCATCAACTATTGGATGGGGAAACGGGCAAGCGACTGGGCAACATTTACCGGGATGTGGCCCGCCGGTATATTTTGGCTTTTTCTGTCATGGCGGCAACCCTGGCCGCAGTACCCCTCCCCTTTGCGACGATGCCCGTGCTAACAGCGCTCCAAGTTTCCTTGGTGGGATTGCTGGGTAAACTCTATGGGCAGGTGTTGACCCCTTCCCAGGCAGGGGGGGTGGTCAGTGCCATTGCGGGGGGATTTTTGGCCCAGGCAGTGGGGCGAGAACTGATTAAATTTGTGCCGGGATTTGGTTCCGTAGTAGCGGCATCCTGGGCAGCGGCCTACACCTGGTCTTTGGGGGAAGGGGCCTGTGTTTATTTTGGGGATTTGATGGGGGGCAAGAAACCAGATCCACAAAAAATCCAAGCGGTGATGCGAAATGCTTTCCAAGAAGCCCAAAATCGGTTTAAAAATCCCCCTAGTGGCCATAATTAGGTTAGGTTCTCCCAAGGCCATGGCCACAAAAAATTGGAGTGATCACCATCCATGTTCAGATTGGTTCAGGGGCAGGCTCCCCATACCCTGCACACGTTGGGAACGGCGGCGGCGGTTAATTGGTTTAAGAGTATTTGTCTGATTTTGGCTGATAACCAGATTCAGTGCAGTGTTTGGGCTAAGTTTAGTGGGCAATCTCCCTGGCAAACGGCGATCGCCGACTATAGTCAAACGGGGTTGTTGAAGCATTTATATTGGTGTCGTCCCGGGGATGGGGATGAGCCGGGGCCGGTAGCGGGGTTGAGGTTGGACCTAAAAACAACCATTAGTCCATTGCTTTTGGAAGTTGATACCCATTGGCAGGGGGAAAGTTTTTTCTGTTTTCTCAGTGCCGAAATTAGCCTCTTAATTTTGCTGAATGAATCCCCGGAAAACCCCAAGGTGGTCAATATTTTACAAAGCTTTTCTCCACGGGTGATTGGGCATTATTTAAATCAATTAAAACAATTATTAGTGGTGGCGGACGATTTGCCAGTGGATTTGTTCGCACCGGAGAAGCTGCCCTCCAGCACTGATTTGGATTTGGTTAATCAACTGGTGCAAGGGATGGGACCACCGCTCAAAAAAATTACGAGTAATGATAATAAGCAGCCGAATTATACGGCGATCGCCAACTCCTTTGTGGTTAATTTGATTCGGGAATTGGGTATTCCCCTCACCAATACCAAAACAGCACTGCAATTGTTGGAATCTTTTCAACAAAAAAAGGAAGCCCGCCAGCGATATTTAGACTTAATTAGACAAAATTGTGATCGCCAAACTGATTTGATCACTGGTTTACAGGCGTTGTTGGAAATTGATGCCACTGCCCCCTCCCCAGAATCAGTGTCAATTGCCGATTGCATTATGGGGGTAATCGGTATTTACCAGCCCATCGCTGCAGAAAAATCAATTACCTTGAACTCCACTGTGGTGGAAAACTGTCCTCCAGTGGCCTGTTCCCGGGCGGATTTGCAAGCCATACTGCAAAGATTACTAGAAAATGCCCTGCAATTCACTGACTCTGGGGGGAGGGTGCAAATTAAAGCCTATCACCAGGAATTTCAGGTGGAAATTGTGGTGAATGATAGTGGTTGTGGCATTGCCAGGGCGGACATCCCCCATTTATTTGAATGTTTTTTCCGGGGGCAAAATACTTCCTCGGGAATCCAGGGGGCGGGGTTGGGTTTGACCATTGTCCATCGCCTAGTGGAACGGTGGGGTGGCAAAATTACTGTCCACAGTCGCCCCGGACAGGGTAGTAATTTCCACATTTTTTTGCCAGCTATGGTGGATAATTCCCTCGGCCACCGTTTTGTTGTCACCAACTAGGTTTTGTTCTCTGATGTTCTGATCTGTGGGTCTTGGTCCGCCGTTGCCAATGTTATTTAAATCCCGTCGTAATTTGATTATTCTGCTGGCGATCGCCGTGGTGGCGGTGGGAGCATTACTGTGGGCAGGAACCGGGCGGGCAGACCATCTGCAAGGATCTACTTATAGTACTAGTCCAGGGGGCTATGGCGCTTGGTGGCAATGGATGGAACAAAGGGGAAACCCCGTAGAGCGGTGGCGTAAACCGGGGGACGAACTCACCAATCTACCAACCCCGGTGACTTTGCTAAGAATTGACCCCCGACCAATCACTAACATTGCGCCCTATGGGGATGGCGGTAATGTCACCCCCCAGGAGTGGGAGTGGGTAGCCCGTGGTAATCGTTTGGTTTACCTAGGACGATGGGCCGAATTGACCGAAGCTCCCTTTACTCAAACCGTAGCTAGTGACCAGGGCCCGGTACGCATTCAGGGCAGAAGGCGATCGCCCCAAAAGGAAGGGAAAATATTAGCGGACGAATACGGCACCCTCATTTGGCGGCAACGGCAAGGCAGGGGAGAAATTATCTGGGTGGTACCTCCCTTTTTGGCGGCCAATGCTTTTCAGGATGACCCAGGCAACTTTGCCCTACTCCAATCTTTACTGACGGAAGGTAATAATCCCCTGTGGGTGGATGAATATTTACACGGCTATAAGGATACGGAAACCCTCCAGAAGGAAGGATTGGCATCGGTGTGGGCCTATCTGCAAAACACGCCCCTAATGCTAATTTTTCTGCAATCCCTAGTGGCTGTGATTCTCCTAGTCATTTTTGGGAACCGACGTTTTGGCCAACCCCAAGCACCCCCTAGTCCGACTAGCAACAATAACCAAGCCTATATCCATGCCCTGGCCCAGGTGTTGGAAAAAGGCGATCGGCCTCAATTTGTGGTGCAACAATTGCTCCAGGCGGAAAGTCCCTCCCTACAGAGGCGATTAGGCAATTTGCCCAAGGCCAAGGAAAGTGAAGCTACTGCGGCCTTACTAACCAACCTTAGCCAGCCAGACAAATTGCCCAAAAATGAGAGTGACTTACGGGTATGGTTAAAACAATGGCAACAACTGCAAGCCCAACTACCTCCCTCTAGCTAAAATCCATTGGGCAATGGCCTCAAACCCAATGCGGTGGAGTAACTGCCCATTATGGGGGCTGATTGAGTTAATGTTTTGCGTTTATTTCGGTGTTTTTAGGGCTTTTGCCAATCAACTCTGCCAAAACTGCCATTGCCATCAATTGCTCGATTTTCCTTCCCTTGACCAAACCCTATGACCCGTCCTCTGTTTAACGAACTCCGTGGCCATTTGGAAACATTTTTGGTGGGCCAACCCCATCTCATCCAGGAATTACTGGTGGCCTTGTTGGCCGGAGGGCATGTGATCATAGAAGGGGTGCCGGGTACGGGCAAAACTCTGTTGGTGAAACTCCTAGCCCAATCGATCCAATCCCAATTTAGGCGGGTACAACTAACCCCGGATATGTTGCCCTCCGACATGGTGGGGGTAAACGTGTTTGACTTCAACCAGCAGGCCTTTAGCCTCAAACAGGGCCCAGTGTTTACGGAAATTTTGCTAGCGGATGAAATTAACCGCACTCCCCCCAAAACCCAGTCTGCTCTGTTGGAAGCGATGGAGGAGCAGCAAGTGACCCTCGATGGCCAGACCCATGCGCTACCAGCCCTATTCTGGGTAGTGGCCACCCAAAACCCCTTGGAGTTTGAAGGTACCTATCCCCTACCGGAAGCCCAACTAGACCGCTTTTTATTTAAGCTAGTGGTGGACTATCCCCCCCAGGCCGCAGCGAAACAAATGTTGGTCAATTTTCAACAGGGTTTCCATGCCCAACGGCAAGACCTGGAGCAGTTAACCACCATTGCTACTGTAGAAGAAATTTTGGCCAGCCGGCGATCGGTAGAGGATATTACAGTGGATGAAAAGCTGTTGGATTACCTCTTGGCCCTGGTGGAAAAAACCCGCTATCACCCCGATGTTTTGATTGGAGCTTCCCCTAGGGCCTCCCTCCGTTGGTTGCAAGCCGCCAAGGCCGATGCTTGGCTGAATGGGCAGGAATATTTAGTACCGGATAATCTCAAAACCGTTGCTCCGCCCCTATTGCGTCACCGTTTAATCCTACGGCCGGAAGCCCAGCTTGATGGCATTGGCATTGATGATGTGATCACCGCCATTGTGGAACAGACCGCAGTGCCCCGTTGAAGCGAAAGGACCGAGATTCAGAATCCCCATGGCCATTGGTGTAAGGTTGAAGAAAGGCCCTGGGCGGAACTCAATTGTTGCCATAGGGGAATTACCACAGACAGCCTCCCCCGTTCTCGCTAAGATGGAAAGGAAACTGTTTGTGTATTTTTGCCAAAATTAGCAAGACCAAATTTTCTTTGTCCCACTGCCAATCCAGGTTAGCCACTGTGCCCCAGGCATAGCCAATGGAATTCTCCTGACTCGGTAATGGCTGAAAAGCAGTTCCGACTCGATAAACTAAGCCAAAGTAACCGATATTACCAAAGCTTTAGCGTTGGGAATTCCTAGGGGCACTGCAAATTTTTCCGACGGCATCTTGTAACTTTAGATTTTCAATTTCTTTTAATTTTCCCCTAAATTTTCCATAGGAGTAACGCATTATCATGAGCCAAGCCACCGCCACCCAAGCCAAAGGCATTCAACTTTCCGATGCGGCCCTCAAACACCTCCTGGCCCTGAAAGAACAACAAGGAAAAGATCTTTGTTTACGGGTGGGGGTGCGCCAAGGGGGCTGTTCTGGCATGTCCTACATGATGGATTTTGAAGAACCAAACCGGGCAACGGAACATGATGAAGTGTTCGACTATGAAGGTTTTCAGATTATCTGCGACCGGAAAAGTTTGCTATATCTCTATGGCTTGATGCTGGACTACAGCAATGCTCTCATCGGTGGAGGCTTCCAGTTTACCAATCCTAACGCCAATCAAACCTGTGGTTGTGGTAAATCCTTTGGGGTTTAAACTTTGATTCTAGTTTGGGCCATTCAACAGAAATAACACTAGGAAAAATCAGGGCGGGAGTAGCGTCTCCTGCTCTTTTTTGTGGCTATTTTAAGGCATTTTTCTCCGTACTAGGACTGATTTTTTCGTAATTAAGTAAAGCAATGCTGAAAGTAACGAGACACACCCCTAGAATTTGGATATTGGTGAGGCTTTCTTGAATAGCCAATCCCGCCAGCACCACCGTTAAAGCCGGATTAGTTGCCCCAATAATGGCCGCTCGACTGGCACCGATTAAATGGATGCCCCAGTTGTTCAGCACATGGCCCGCTAAGGTGAATAAAGCCGACAACAGGGAGCCAACGGCAATGGCTAACCAGGGTAAATTACCTTCGTTGGGACGCCAAATGATTAGGCACAGTATGGAAAGAATCAGGGTGGTGGCAAAACTGATCCAGGTAAAGGGGACTGGATGGAGTCTTTGAAAGCTCCTTTGGGCAAATACCGTATAGCCAGCATAGACAATGCCGGAAGCAATGCCAGTGCCGATGCCGATGGCCAATGTTTGTTGCTCCCCGCCGTAGCCATAGGGAATGGTTAGAAATGTACCTAGCAACGTTAAACCAATCACTAGCCAGCGCAATAAACTGGGCACATCGTTGAATAGTCGCCACGCCAATAACGCTGTAAAGATCGGGTAGGTAAAAAATAGGGTGATGGCGATGCCGGTGGGAATGTAGCTGATGGAAATGTAGAGCAAAACTAGGTAGAGAAACATTAAAAATCCACAGCCCAGGGCCTCCCAAATTATTGAGCGATGGGAAGCCTGTTTCAGTTGATTAATTTCCCGCCAGGTATTTCCATAGAGACGTTGGGAAATCAGGGCCATGAGCGGTACTACCCAAAGCATTCTCAGCAATAGAAGGAGAAAAGAATGGCTCAGGGTCGGAGTGACAAAACCACCCACTTGCCAAATACCTAAAATATTTTGCTGGGAATATAAAATTCGGACAATGACGTTATGAAAACAAAAGAAAATGGCGGCAAGGAGGACTATTAATAGTCCCGTCAGATTGACATTAGATAAAATTCGCATAATTTTTTGATGCCGCTACTCGGAAATGGAACACCGTTGTCCCTAAAAATGGACTTGACCAAGGATATGGCGTAGGCGATCGTAGTCATCTTTGAGGAGCAAACTGAGGTGACGGCCAACGGTTACTAGCCAGGCCCGATCGCCTTGGCGGAGGAGATAAATTTCCCTCAGAGCAGCTGCAATCAGGGCATCAACGGGGGCATCGGTAATTTGCAAAAGAATACGTAGAAAATCTGGAGAATCGGTAAACTGCATCACTTCTTGGCGATCGCACTGGAACACTGCCTGGTGAATTTGGGGCGGGCGGGGTGGTAAATAGTGAAA
>NZ_JADEVV010000115.1 GCF_015207985.1 Synechocystis salina LEGE 00031
CGGCACTATCGCTGCCATCAGGACCTTGGTTCCCAGCATTATCCGTTATGAATGCACTTACCGTTAAAGTGGCACCTTCGGCGGGTACTGCTACCTGGGTGGTTACTACTCCGGCACTGATTTGGGCGGCGGTTAAGACGATGGTTTGGGGAGTGGTGCCATCGCTAATCGTCAGGCTATCTCCGGCTACCGCAGTTCCAGGTAATGCTACCGACACATCTACTAACCCGCTCAGCTCAGCACCATTGATGAAGCCGTCATTATTGGCATCTTCCGTAATCGTTACGGTGGGTGCTCCGGGGGCGATGGTATCTAATACGGCACTATCGCTGCCATCAGGACCTTGGTTCCCAGCATTATCCGTTATGAATGCACTTACCGTTAAAGTGGCACCTTCGGCGGGTACTGCTACCTGGGTGGTTACTACTCCGGCACTGATTTGGGCAGCGTTCAGCACAATGGTCTGGGGAGTGGTGCCATCGCTAATCGTCAGGCTATCTCCGGCTACCGCATTGCCAGGTAATGCCACCGATACATCTACTAACCCATTCAATTCTCCGCCACTGATGATGCCATCATTATTGGCATCTTCCGTAATCGTGACCACCGACGCTCCAGGGGCACTTGTATCTAATACAGTGATAGTCGAGGTGTCGGAGTCAGACAGAGCCCCCCCGGAACCGGTATTACCCCCGTCATCGGTGACCATGGTGAGGGTAACAGGACCGTTGAAGTCAGCGTTGGGTGCGAAAACAGGGGCAGAGCCGCCGCCCAGAAATGTATTGATATTGGCAACTGTACCGCTCAGAACAATAGAGCCAGTTCCAGAACCAGTTACTGTGACACTTCCCCCAGATAATGCAGATAAAGTCCCTGAATTAACTGACAGGTTTACGGTTACATTGCCTGTCCCAGCATCCACATCGCTTATGGACAAACTACTCAAGGTTAAGTTCGTGTTCTCATTGACGCTGAACGTTGACGTTAGGGTATTTACTGGTGGTTCATTGACCGGGGTAACGATGAAATTGAAGGTACTTGCTATTGGTGTTGAGCTATCTTCGTTGCCGTCTTCTACTAGGACATCAAAGGAGGCTGTTGTTGTTTCACCACCATCGTGC
>NZ_JADEVV010000029.1 GCF_015207985.1 Synechocystis salina LEGE 00031
AAATGCAAAAAGACTTAATAGCGCCGATGTTATTCAGCGGAAGCTTAAATGCAACAGGTTTTGAAGGATGGCTTGAATTCTTTTTAATACCAGCATTGACAATGACGTCGGTGTTGATTATGGATAATGCCCCCATTCATCGAAAAATAAGGATTAGGGAAATAGTAGAGTCTGCAGGACACATTGTGTTATTTTTGCCAACTTATTCTCCAGATTTGAATGATATAGAGCATGACTTTAGTGCATTAAAGAGGGCGAGAATGCACGCACCTCCTGGTACTAGCATAGATAAGGTTATTCAAGATTACTGCATAGCCTAACGTCTCATAATTATCCTAATTAGCTATATGTGGATTTTATCCCATAGATAATTATCATAAACCATCCTATATTAACCCCAGCTATCAGACATTACTTTCAGATAAAAGATGGCAAAAAAAAAGAGAAAGAATTCTAGAGCGTTGTACAGAAATATGCGAAAATTGTGGAGCAACTAATAAAACACTAGAAATCCATCATTGTTACTATCGTTATGGACGTTATCCTTGGCAATATCCTGATCAAACCTTGTTAGGCTTATGTCGAGAATGCCATGAAAAACGTCATGAAGTCGAATTAAAATGGCGTTTGTTTCAGCCTCAACTTACTACTGAAGAAATAATCAATCTAAAAAAATTCCTTGAAAATTTCCTATGCTGGCATGAAAATAAAAACCGTGAAGATCTGGTATTTCCATTTCAAAGGAAGAGATTCCTCAAATTCATCAAACTTTTGAGCCAGTGGAGTCGGGGATTTAACAAAAGTCATTTTTTCAATCTAACCCAAGAACTTATTGCCCTAATTAATGACGCTGAAAATTCACAGGAAGAAGATTGAATTCGATCGCCAATCCCATCAAACATAGTCCCAGCGAAACGAATAATCAGAACATTATCATGCAAACTGTATTAACCCAGTAGCTGTTCTCTAGGCGATCGCCGTTATCTCAAAGATCCTTAAAACCTACATTCCGCAGGCTCTACCAATAGTTACTAAATTTTCGGGAAAACACTACAAATAGCGTAGTTTTCTAGTATTGATTGACTGGGAGTCAAGAGGCAAACCCCGAAATAGGCTTGCCGTCGTACTCGATTTCAGACGAAGGTGTACTATGTGCGGAATGTAGGTATTAAAGAACAATTAATTAACCAAGCGGAAGTTGGAGGGTTTCGGCGCAGAGCCACAGAGCTCGGGGTACGTGGAAACAGCCTTTCCATTTACCTCCTTTGAGGTTGAGTAACACTTCTCCTCGGCGATTCAAGTAGCCAAACCATTCCCCATACTCAGGATCGGCGAAATGACTCCAAGCGTAATCATGGACCCGCTCAAACCATTGCCAGCA
Source organism: Synechocystis salina LEGE 00031 (assembly GCF_015207985.1). Classification (GTDB taxonomy): domain Bacteria; phylum Cyanobacteriota; class Cyanobacteriia; order Cyanobacteriales; family Microcystaceae; genus Synechocystis; species Synechocystis salina. The sequence continues at coordinate 1,382 of NZ_JADEVV010000029.1, forward strand.
TTTTTCTTGGCCGGTGACTTGGTGACCCTTGGCTAGGGCAACCAGGGTTTCCAGATGTACCCACCAGAGCTTTTGGTCCCATTCCAGTTGTTGGGGAGGGTGGCCGTGGCGGTCGAGGAAATAGAATATGCCGCCAAATTCTTGGTCCCAGGCATATTCCAGGGTGTTCAACACCACTTCAATTGCTTGCTCCTGTAGCTGGCGATCGCCGGAGCGTTGGGCAATGTCCATCATGAACCACATGGCTTCAATACCGTGCCCTGGGTTAAGCAAACGCCCTTCAAAGCTATCGACAAATTCTCCATTGGGAGTCACCGCTTCCCGCATCAATCCTATTTCCGGGTCGAGGAAATCCGTCATTACTTCTTTGACGGTTTGGGCCAACACTTCTTCCACTGTGGTGGGGGGCAATAACCATTCCATCTCTAGGGTGAGGTTGGCTAAAATCATCGGCACCGCTAGGGATTTGAGCGGCCTAGTGCCTGGGTAGGACTTTTCGTATTGACCTTTGGGATTATGCTGACGCCGTAGAACGTTGTTGTAAGCCTGGAGGGCAATGGTCTTGGCTTCTTCCTCTCCACTGGCTAGAGCATATTGACTAAAGGCCATGGCGGCGAAGCAATCGGAAAAAACGTTATAGGGTTGACGCAGGGGTCTGCCTTCCTGATCCAAAGCAAAATACCAATTACCGTCTTGATCTCGGCCGTGGCGAGTTAAAAAATCAGCACCATGGCGGGCAATTTCTAACCATTGGGGCCTTGGTTCCAAACGGTTATAAAAAACGGCAAATTGCCATACCTGACGGCTTTGTAACCAAATGAATTTATCTGTGTCAAAAACCTGGCCTTGACGATCTAGACAGGTAAAGTAACCTCCCCCCTGGCGATCAAGGGAATATTTTTCCCAAAAGGGCAACACGTCCTGGTGTAGGGCCTGGTGATATTGCTGGGCTAGCTCCTGACGGCGATGGGCAATCATACAATTTAACTATTAATGATGCGATGGATGGCGGTGCACAATGGCTCAGTTTTCAGACAACAAAACAACATAGCACGGCTGGGCAAAACTGGCTTTTTGCTCCGGGGGGAGTAGGGTAAAAATTTTTCTATCATTGACGACTGTGAAAATTTGTTAAAAATCCTTACTTTGTCAACAAAAAGCGGGATTAATTTCAGTCTTTAAATCATCATTAAATAAAGGAGACATTTTTTCTTCCTCCGCCCAGTGTTGCCTGCCATGATTTGTTTGCCTCGTCCCCTTTTCCTTTCCCTAACGGCGATCGCCACCGTCGGTTTTTGTGCCTTGGGCCCTGGCCTAGGGGGAGTTTTACCTAGTCGGGCGGCCCTGACTCCTCCCTTTATTGCCCAGGAAAGGGATTCCGCCGTTGCCATAGAACAAAAGTTGTTGGAGGGATTTACGGAACTGGAAAATGGTTCCCCCCTTAAGGCGATCGCCATTTTTACCCAGGTGATCGACACCGATGGCCAGAATGCCGATGCCTATAATTTGCGGGGGGTAGCCTATATGGTGATCGAACAGTACACCGCCGCCTTGGCGGACTTTGACCAGGCCATTGCCCTGAGCCCCAACGATCCAGCCATTTATTTCAATCGAGCTAACGTCCACGGAGTACTGAATAATTACCAAGGGGCGATCGATGATTGTGGCCAGGGAATTTTGCTTGATCCCCAGGATGTAGATCTTTTGATCTGTCGAGGCCAAGCCCAATTGGGGTTAGAGCAACCCCGCCAAGCCATTCCCGATTTTGACCGGGCCATAGAGCTTGATCCCCGTTCTGAAGAGGCCCATTATTTTCGCGGACTCTCCTATACCATGGTGGGCAATTACGAACGGGCTTTGGCTGATTTAAACCGTACCATTCGCCTCAATCCCTCCAATGCCGATGCATTTATTCTCCGGGCTGGCATTCGGTCAGAGCAGGGTGCAGTGGAAGAATCCCTAGAGGACATGATCCAAGCGATTAATTTGCTTGATCGCCAAGGGGAATTGGAAAAAGCAGCAGAAATTCGCCAATTATTGGGCTATTGATCCCATCCTCAGGTGAGGGCGAGGGAAAATTGACTAGAAAATCAGCAATTCCTGACCAGGGTTAAATGACCAATAATTAACCCCAAGCAGAACTGCTATGATTGACCTCTGAGTTTGAGAATGTGGCAGGCTTTTCCTATGGCTGACTGGCAGGTAATTGAGGGCAACATCACCGCCCCCAAAGGTTTTAAGGCGGCAGGCATCACGGCGGGGCTAAAACCGTCCGGTTCCCCGGATTTAACCCTGATTTACTCCGAAACTGAGGCGATCGCCGCCGGAGTTTTTACCACCAGTCAAGTGCGGGCGGCCTGTGTGGACTATTGCCGCCAACGGTTACAGGCTAAGGCCAGTGCCAGAGCTATTTTGGTCAATTCCGGGCAAGCCAATGCCGGCACCGGCAAACAGGGCTGGGACGATGCGGTGGAGTCGGCCCAACTGTTGGCCCAGGGACTAAACATTTCCCCCGAAAGTATTCTGCTGGCTTCCACTGGGGTCATTGGCCAACGGATCAAAATGGAGCAGTTACGCCAGGGTATTGCGCCATTAATCCAATCCCTTGCCCCCAATGGCGGCGACAAGGCCGCAAAGGCAATTATGACCACAGATTTGGTGCCCAAAACCATCGCCCTGGAAACGAAAATTGACGGTCGACCGGTAAGGATGGGGGGCATTGCCAAGGGATCCGGCATGATTCACCCCAACATGGCCACCATGCTGGCCTTTGTCACCTGTGATGCGGCCATTTCCACTGCCCTCTGGCAACAGATGCTGAGCCGAGCCACCCAAAAAACCTTTAACCAAGTGACGGTAGATGGGGACACTAGCACCAATGACAGTTTGTTTGCCTTAGCCAATGGGGAATCCCGCACCGCCGCCATTACGGAAATGGGCCCCAATGCCGAGAAATTGGAAGCCATGCTCACCGCTGTTTGCCAACATTTGGCCAAGGCGATCGCCAGGGATGGGGAAGGGGCCACCTGTTTGATCGAAATTCAAGTCACTGGGGCCCCCGACGACCAAGCCGGTAGGGCCGTGGCCAGAACCATTGCCGGATCCTCCTTGGTGAAATCTGCTATTTTTGGCCGGGACCCCAACTGGGGGCGCATTGCCGGGGCCGCGGGGCGAGCCGGAGTCAAGTTTGACCAAAATAATCTACGGATTAAATTAGGGGATTACGTTCTCATGGACCAGGGGCAACCCTTACCCTTTGACCGTTCCGCCGCCAGCAATTATCTCAAACAGGCCGCCGCTGGAGCTTATTTACAGCAGGACACAGTGTTAATTCAAGTGGATCTGGGCACCGGTTCGGGCCAGGGTACTGCCTGGGGCTGTGATTTGAGCTACGACTATGTACGGATCAATGCGGATTATACGACCTGATCTGTTTGGTCACTGGGATAAAATCTAGTCCTATTGCCTCGCTCTGTTGTTAGACTAGTATCCATGACCCGTTCTATCCCTAAAATCCGTGAGCAGTTAACTCAGATTGAAAATCAAACGGCGATCCTGGGGCATCACTTTGCTGCCACCTATGACCAGTATGCCCAGCGCCTGGGGCAAATTCTCCAGCAACAGGGGGTCTATGCCGTTTATCAGATTTGTACGCAAATTTATCCCGATGCTTTTCTCCAGCTAGACTATAGTCCCCGCCACAAATTTCAGAGCCAATTACGCACGGCGATCGCCAAGTTTTATGATCAACTGCTAGCAAACCTGGAAAAGGAAGGGATTTTTTTGGACTCTTCCCGCCAGGAGCAGATTGTGCCGGAACCGGAGGGGAATACAGAGGACGCCGAGGAATTGATCCTATTGGGGAACGATGGAGATAACCCAGAAGAGAAAAAATCAGAAGATAGCAATGTTCCAGACCTACAGGAAATCAAAGACTTTCTCAGCCAAGCTTTACAGAAAGAAGGCCTATCCCTAGAAATGCTATTGCCCCAAGGAATGGGAGCCACGGAGGAGAAAGCACCCACGGTGATCAAAACCCCCGAGGATCTACAAAAATGGCATTTACAGGTCGAAAAAATCCTGCACCGCAGCGTGGTGGCCCTGTCAATGAACATTAATCGTTTGCTCACTGCCAGTAAAATTATTCCCCCCAATCTTCCCCTACACATTCTCGAAATGGCCCTACAGTCGGAAGATGACCGCCTAGCCCCCAACCGAGAAAAGATGCCCCACGTGGTCAATTTATTGATTGAAAAAGCCCAAAAGCCCGAGTCGGAAAATGTCTCCCCACCCTCCACTGACGAAGGCGAAGAAGATACGGAAAACGATGACGATGAAGACCTCTCCCCAGAAGCCATAGAGGAATTGATTCAGCGGTCTAAACGGGGACAAATTAGTCGTTTGACAGCCCTGAATTTACGGCTGAAAGATCTCGAATTTAGTGACGTTAATTTGGGTTTAATTCGTAAACAAATTCACACCTATCTAAAGGATCTGACCAAACTGGAAAAGCAGTATCGTCAGTTAGAGCGACAGCAGGTAACGGCCAAGGCGGAATTGGCCTGGCGTAGTACTTGGCAAAATCAAGACAATGGTGGAGCCTAGTGAGGTTTATCCAATAAAAACTGGCCAGGAAATTAGTTGGAAACCAGATACAAGTTCCCCAATATTACCGGAACTTTTAGGGGCGATTTGAGAGCAGACTAAAACCTTGCAAGTCAACCTGTAAAGGGTCAACCATTTTAAGCCTTAGACCTTGGTGGCACGGTTACGACTACCTTCCACTTCCCTCACTTTTTTACCCCGCCAGAATAATCGGATGGGGGAACCGAAAAAGCCCAGTTGTTTACGAAATTGCTTTTCAATATAGCGGCGGTAATTGTCGTTAAACCGGTTGGGATCGTTCACAAATAAGGCGATCGCCGGTGGTTGGGTAGAAACCTGGGTGCCGTAATAAATTTTGCCCTGTTTACCCTGGCGGGTGGTGGGGGGAGAATGCCAACTAACGGCTTCTTCCAGCACTTCATTGATCACGGCGGTGGTGACCCGACGGCGATGTTCCTGGGCGGCAATATCCACACAATCAAGGATTTTTTGTACCCGTAGGCCGGTTTGGGCACTGACAAAAATCATTTCGGCCCAATCCATGAAATAAAGCCGAGCCATCAACTGCTCCCGATGTTCGTAAATGGTGTAGGAGTCCTTTTCCACCGCATCCCATTTATTGATCACCAGTACGACTGCCCGGCCATCTTCAATGATGCGCCCCGCCAATTTCAGATCCTGTTCTGTTACCCCATCCAAAACATCCAGTACAAATAAGACCACATCGGCCCGACGAATAGCCTTAAATGCCCGGTTGATGCCAAAAAATTCTGCGCCATAGTCCACATTCTTTTTCCGCCGAATGCCGGCAGTGTCAATCAGGCGATATTTTTGGCCGTTGCGTTCCACCACCATATCGATGGCGTCCCTGGTGGTGCCGGAAATTGGACTAACAATGGCCCGTTGTTCTCCAGTTAAAGCGTTGAGCAAACTGGATTTACCCACATTGGGACGGCCGACGATCGCCACTTTGATCTCATCTTCCTCCAACTCCTCTTGGGTGGGGGGCAAATATTCCAACAGAGCATCGAGTAAATCTCCTGTGCCACTACCGTGGATGGCCGACATGGGGTAAGGTTCCCCCAGCCCCAAATGCCAAAATTCCGCCGCTTGAATAGCACCTTGGTCAGGGGATTCACATTTATTTACCGCTAAAATTACCGGGACGGATTGTTGCCGGAGCCACTGGGCAATTTCCTCGTCGCTAGCGGTGGGACCCTGTTGTCCATCCACCACAAAAATGGCCGCTTTCGCTTCCGCTAGGGCCAAGTTAGCCTGTTCTCGGATTTCTGGTAAGAATTCGCTGTCATCGTTGAACACTAACCCTCCCGTATCTACCACTTGGAAATCCCGGTCTCGCCAAAAAGCTGGACGATAGGTACGGTCCCTCGTGATGCCTGGCTGATCATGGACAATCGCTTGCTGGTTGCCGGCTAAACGATTAACGAAGGTGGATTTACCCACATTGGGGCGGCCGATGATGGCGACGATGGGAAGGGACATAGAAAATTACAAGCAAAAAATTGAGAATAATGAAGAGAAATCCGTGGCTTTGTGGCGATCGCCGTCAAACAAACTTAAAGAAAACATTTATTTCCAGCTTTGGCCGAAATTAATACGTATTCTAAAAAATAGGGATATTATGTCTTCTGATGGGTGTGAGTTTTGAGTGAGGAATAATTACATGGCTTTCAAAAAACCAACTCAGGCGCTTGGTCTACTAGGGGCATGGTTAATGCTCGGAGCCTGGAGTAGCGACACGGATCACCATAGTATCAGTTCTCCGCCGGCTTTGGCTGACCTATCATTGGTCTCCAACAAAAAAATTCTCCCTATCTTCACTTCAAACAACTATTACAGTTCGACTACTCCTCTTTTCCCAGCAACCCTGGTTAGCCAACGTCCCAGTCAATCCGGCGATCGTTCCATTTTAATTGTCGAAGAAGAGGAAGATAATTTTGCCGTTCTCCAAGCCATTACTCTCACCGTTGATAACGTAATTTTGCATATTAATGGGCAACAAACCGCCGCTGAGCTGATCTTAGATCCTCGCACCAATCGTTTAGCTCTAGTGGTAGAAGGAGTAAAACTAGCCGATTCCATCCCCATCAACCAGGACAATGCCGGCCCCGATGGCACTCTGATGAAACGTCGCCTCAAAATTAAACAATTAGACCGGGGTGTGGTGGAAGTTAGTCTTAATGCCCAGGAACAAAGTTGGGCCGTCCGCTCCCATAGCCAAGGTTTACTCTTAGCCCCTATGGCGATCGCCAGCACAGAGGAAACCCTAGAAGTTGAAGTTAGGGAGGAGGTTAGTCAAGGAGAATTATCAGCTGAAGAAACTTTAATGCTTTCTGAGGCAACGGCGATCGGCGGAGAAGGAGCAGAAGGAACAAGTGTAGAAACAACAGTTACAGAATCTTCTCACCTTACCCAAACTGACAAACTCGAGATTATTACTGGCCCCATTGACCCCACATTTTCTCCCGAAGAAAGTACCACTGAAATTATAGAAACAGCAATAGAAAACGATAGTAGTCAAGAAAAAATAGAAGTAGCTCAGACTGATCAAATAGAAACAACAGAAGTTGAAATCATAGAAACCGAAACCCTTGACAGTGTTGAATTTATCCGAGAGCAAGGGGCGGAAGAATCTCCCCAAAAACAGCCTGAAATTACCACACCTTTATTACGCCAACCTTTAAGACTATTACACCTGCCCACAGCCAACCAACTTTTGCAGGGACAAGTACTGGGCACATTTGGTCAGACCCAAACCTTTGGTGGGCCAGGTACGGGTAATCAAACCTATTTTATTTATGCTGACTGGGGACTAATCAATGACCTCCAAGTCGGTTGGTCTTTTATGTACAATGACGACCCGACCTACAACGCTGTTAATGGATCTTTTATCGAGCAGTTATATCAATCCACGGGTCCTAACCTAAAATACAACATTTACAGCGATGAAAATTGGGGTATCGGCGTCCTAGGTTCCATTGAGCAATTTCAAATTTATAGTGGCCCTGGACTATTCAATAATGCCACTTCTCCCACCTTGAGTAGAACTGTTGCCGGGACCGTACAACTCCCCATTTCTTATAACTTGAGTGAACAATTTCAGGTTACTTTTACACCGGCAGTTAATATCTTTTCTGATAGTCTCAATAGCGTTCCTTTTTACGGCACGGTCTTTAGCGTGGGATTGGGAGCAAATTGGCGTGTTTCCGAGCAACTTTCTCTTTTTGGCAATACCGTGGTTCCCCTATCGGGCGGCAATTCTATCAACACATCTAGGGAAATATCTAAAACTCCCATTTGGTCTTTCGGTGCTAGTTATGCATTTAGTAAAGCTGTAGGTTTTGAATTGAGCTTAACCAACGCCTTTGGCGGTACCCCGGCTACCGGTGTTTTAACTTTACCCACCGCTGCTAATGAAATTTTGCTGGGAGCTCAGTTCAAAATAGCCCCCCTGGGCAAAGAGGTTCATCATGTTGACTATACCGACCGGCAAAAAAGACTATTGTTTGACTGGTTTACCCTCACAACTCCCTACGTTTTTCCCACCGATGATTTCGGCATACGTTTTACAGCGGATACGGGGGGCAGTGTGGGTGGAGGAATTTTTTACAGCGTTTTGCAAAATTTCCAAATGGAGTTGCTCCTTTCTTCCATTGGTGGTTTTGACACCCAATCAGTTATAGACTCATCCCAGGGAACAGCGACCCAATGGCGTTTAGGGGGCAAGCTTTTATTTTTAAACCAAGCCGATGGGGATCCCCTCTCAATCAGTGGCCGTTTGACTGGTGGTCGTGATATCAGTGAAGCAGAACAAGGATATTTTATGCTTGAATTTCCCTTTATGTATGAAGTCAATAATCAATTAGCTTTGCTATTTTCTCCCAAGGCTGCAATTACTGGTGGCAAAACTCCGGTGGGTTTGGGGTTAGGGGCGAATTATCAGATTTCCCCTGTCATACAACTAATTGCGGAAGTGACTCCCCTTGTGACTGGTGAAAGACTGGTATGGTCAGCCGGTTTAAGACTATTCCCTTTGGAAAACTTGGCGATCGATTTAATGGGCACCAATGCCACCAGTCAGCTTGATTTGGGAGAATTACTGGCGGAGCCGGGCACTCGCTTCTCCGCAGGCATACAATGGCGCTTTGGACAGGGCTCTAGTAAATAACAAATCTATTTCTTTCTCCCTTGGGCCAATAAATCTTGGGTTTTGACTTTCCGGAATGGGGCAATTAAGATTTATGGCGGATCTGCCGCTTAGCTATATGGCCGTAGACGTAAAATCTCTGCCCTATTCTTTTCTAAATTCCAAGCAGGCACAGCTATGGATCTTGGGCTCAGAGAAGAGGGGAAAAAACGGTGTGCCGGTGGGGACTGCTAAAATTGTGGGGTCTTCGGACCATGTCCCCGGACAAATGATCTTAATTGATGGATTGGTGTAATCGGAAACAACCATGCGAATTTGGCCAGTGGTTCTGACAGGATTAGTTCTCATTTTCCTTTCCCTTAGTGGTGGTTGGGCGATGGCCCAGACCTGGGCTCCCCATGGCCAACCGAAGGATAGCTTAATAGCCCAGGCAAGCATTCCACAGAATTTGCCCCCAGTTATTCCTGACAATCCCCGTTCCGTTGATCCGATTCCGACCCGTTACCTGCCCGGTTTTGAGTCCTATATTGAAACCTGCACTGGCTGTCACATTGCTCTGCCACCGGAAGTGTTGCCCCTGGAGTCCTGGCAGGAAATTTTGCGCCGTCCGGATGTTCATTATGGGGTCAGCATCCCTAATATTAATCGTCTGACCCAGTTACTCATTTGGGATTATGTGAGTACCTTCTCTCGACCATTGCCTCCCAATACTCCAGTTCCCCTCTATGCGGAGAAATCACGCTTTTTTAAGGCTCTACACCCAAGGGTTCCTATGCCAGAGGAGGTAACAAGCAATACCTGTGTCACTTGTCACCCCGGGGCAGAGGTTTTTGATTTTATTACCTTGGCTCCCCAATGGCAGGACGCTCCCTAGGCAAAGGCTGATCTAAACAGGCAAATGCCACTGAAAATAGTTTTTGCCCTGCCCGAGGAAGGGGGATTGTGCGCCTACGAAGCTAGTACTGAAGGAGTTTTGGCAAAAATCATCCGACCAGCGGAGGTTTGTAAAGCTGAAGTGACAATGACCTGCAGTTCTGAGCCCACATGGTTGCGTCCTTCTTCCACCACCACCATGGTGCCATCTTCTAGATAACCTACTCCCTGGGAAGCTTCCTTGCCTTGTTTGACAATTTTTAATGCGAGGGAATCCCCTGGCAGGTAAATGGGGCGCACTGCCTGGGCTAAATCGTTAACGTTGAGAATTTGTACTTTCTGCAAATTGGCAACTTTGCTGAGGTTGTAATCATTGGTCAGTAAAATGCCATTGATTTCCTGAGCCAAATGGACTAGTTTGGCGTCCACGGTGGCAATGTCGTCATAATCAGCAGAATGAATGACAATGCTTTCGGGAAAATCTGCCTGGATACTGCCCAGAATGTCCAAGCCCCGCCGGCCGCGCACCCGTTTTTGGTCGTTGCTCGCATCGGCTAATTGTTGCAGTTCCGCCAAGACAAATTGGGGCACTAATACCTGACCTTCAATAAAACCGGTGGCCAATAGGGGTTCAATGCGGCCGTCGATAATGCAACTGGTATCAACAATTTTGGGCGCGATGGGTTTGAGGGTGCCCTCGGCCAACAACATGGTTTCAATACTATTGGGGTTAATGAGGCGCATGAAGGTGCGGCCATGGGTGTCGGCCAAACTAATGCCAAGAAAGGCAAAAATAATACTGCCAAACACTGCCAGGGTGGGCTTAATAAACGAAAATTCCCCTGGAATGGGTAACAGAAAGATGGGGGCAAGCATGAGGTTAGCAATCAACAAACCAATGACCAAACCCACTGCCCTGGTGAGAATGGTTTCAATGGGAGTTTGACGAATCTGGTTTTCCAATCTGCGATAGGTAGTTTGGGCCACTAGCCCGATCGCCAAGCCGATAATGGACATGAATCCTGCCGCCAGCCATCGCAGGGCGTCCATGTTAGAAATCTGCATCTGTACGGAATCCGGTAACAGATCCACCACGGCGAAGCCGACCCCTGCAAAGGTGAAAATGGAGAGGAGAATAATAACGGCGTCTAACATGGCAGAGTTATGGAACTGGCGTTGATAACTTGGAGGCGGCAGGAAGTTTACAAAAATTGTTCAATCTGGATGGATTTTCCCAATTGGTAACTTTTCCTGAAGTTCCATATATTATATCCGCCTGGCCTGAAACTGATGGGATAGTATAATTGGTGAAGACCTCGTTTCTAAAGCCATGAATGATAATACCTCCGCCTCGCTTCGGGACTCTGAAAAAATAGAAGTTTCCATTCAGTTGGACTCGGATCTGATGGATCAAATTCAGCATTTGACCAATGAGCCGAATCGGGTAATTGAAATGGCTGTGAAGCAATGGCTAAGGGGGGAAAAACAACGGGATGATGAGCTAACCCGCAACTTACGCCGCAATCCCCCTGTTCCCCCCCGGGGAGAGTGGAACGACTAATTTTTCTGGCTTTCTCAGGGAGAGATAGACTCCATGGTTGGTTGTGCTATTTCTTCCCCTGACTCCATCACTTAACCACTTTTTGACATGGGACAGCCGAGCGATTTAACGGAATCCACCCTCAGATTTTCTTCTTTGGATCCTCTGCACCCCCCTGTTATTTCCCAACTGACGGCGATCGCCAAAAGGATCCGACGCAATAGCCTCCATCTGCCAACCATTTGGCAAGAGGCGGTGGATAGTATTGGTTCTACCTTGGGGGTAAGCCGTTGCCTGTTGTTGACCAGAGATACCCAAAGTCGTCACCTACAGATTGAAGCGGAATTTTGCCAGCCTACGGTAGCGGCGTTCACCAACCTGATTGTGCCGGAGGAAAGTGAAATTTGGCGGCGGCTATTTGAGCAACACCAACCCCTCACCCTCTACGATATCCAGTTTCAAGGGGAGGATTTGGCGGGGCTGTGGATTTTCCCTACCCTCTACCAAGACCAAGCCAATGGCTATCTCTGTTTGCAACAACTGAGCCCAGCCCCCGGCCCCTGGCATCCAGAAACGGAAGCCCTGCTCCAGGAATTGGCCGAGCAAACCGGAACGGCGATCGCCCATGCCACCCTCTACCAAGAATTAAGACAGGCCACCAAAGCGGCGGAGGAAGCATCCCGACTCAAAAGTGAATTCCTGGCCAGCACCACCCACGAACTCCGCACCCCGTTAAATGGCATCATCGGCTTTTTGCGGCTAATTTTAGATGACATGGCAGATTCTGAAGCAGAAAGGCATGAATTTATCGAAGAAGCTTACCAGTCTGCCCTATTGCTGCTGAATTTAATTAACGACATCCTCGACCTAGCCAAAATTGAAGCGGGGCGAGTGGGCATTGAATTGGAAGTGGTGGATTTTGGTGAAGTACTCCAGGCGACGGAAAATTTTGCCCTACCCCAAGCCCAAAATAAGGGCCTCAGCTTTTGCCTAACGGCTCCTCCCCAAAGACCCCTAGCGGTTTACGGCAATCAGCGTTGGTTGCTGCAGGTGATGCTGAATATTGTCGGCAACGCCCTCAAATTTACCCATGAAGGGGGTATCACAGTGACGGTGGAAGTGGTACCTCGCACTGTAGTTTGGGAAGGGGTGCAAAAACCAGGATTATTAAAAGTGAGCGTGGCAGACACGGGGATTGGGGTTTCCCTGGAGCAACAGTCCAAGTTATTTAAAAAATTTGTTCAAATTGATGGCTCCCATTCCAAAGCCTATGGAGGTACAGGATTGGGACTGGTAATTTCCCAAAAGCTGGTGGAAACAATGGGGGGCAAGGTGGCTTTTTTTAGCATGGGGGAAGGATTGGGGTCCACCGTCACCTTCACTGTTTTGCTAGAGGAATTACCCTAACGGAGGGTGGGGACCTGACGGCCAATGCGGCGGCTATAGGCTTGGGAGTCCAACCCATCCCCTTGGTAAAGGTATTGGGGCGGAATGCTCCTCTGCAGTGAGGTAATGCGATTTTGGGTGAGGGGATGACTGCTGAGGAACTCTGGAGCGGCGCCACTCTGTCGCTGTAGTTTTTCCATAAAACTAACCATGCCTGCGGGGGCATAGCCTGCCCGCACTAGATTCCTTAACCCCATGGCATCGGCGTTTAATTCATCTTCCCGGCTCATGGGCAGATTGAAGCCCAGTTGCATTGCCATTTGGACAATGTTATTTTCCCGCATACCAGCGGCGGAAATTAATCCCTGGGAAAGGCCCACATCCCGCATTCTAGTTACGGCGTCCCGATCAGCAATGTGGGCAATTTCGTGCGCGATGACACTGGCTAACTCGGCTTCATTTTCGGCGGCGGCAATCAGGCCAGTATTAATGTAAACAAACCCCCCCATGGTGGCAAAGGCGTTAATTCTGCGGTCATCCACCACCTGGAATGTGTAGGGAATATTGGGTCGGCTACTGGTGCGGGCTAACCGTTGGCCAATTTCGTCGATGTAACCCTGCAATTGGCGATCGCCGTGGGGACGAAATTCTCCCCGTTGGTAGAGTTGCTGATTAATCTGTTGCCCCAACCGTACTTCCTGCTGGTCAGAAAGATTGGAAAGTTGAATCACCTGTAGCCCTTGGAGCAATAAATTCATCCAGGATTGGGCCCCCGCTGGAGACGCAACCCCGACGGTAACAGTGGTGGTGAGAACAACAGTTAGAATCCAAGCAGCAAAACTTTGATAGCGACGAAAACCCATCTCGAATTAAGCCCAATTAATTCACAGCATCAGCCGGGGCTGCCATGGAACGGTAAAAGAATAGTTGGGGAGAATAAACTAGGGCAGAATCGGCCACAGCAGGCCAACTAATCATTACCATGCCAAGGATAGCCATCGACGGATAGATCAATCCTATGGCCGGGAACCTAGGGCCTCTCCCTGCCCTATGGCAGTTCTTGATTTGCTCTAATCCAATCGAACCACTGGACTAACTCCTCAGTCGCCTAGGTTTCCTTAAATTTCTCACTACTTTGTACTAACTTTATCGTAGTTCACCGCCATGGCCCCGGTTTCATGGTGTGGCTAGTCCTGGGCTAAGGCTTCTAGCAAGAGCGCCATTTGGCTAATCAAATCCTGCTTAACCAATGGTTCTAGGGGCTTACGGTCGGCGATTTGAGGACGATCAAAGTATCGACCCAGCCCTTCTTTCACCTGTTGTTGGATGAGAAATTCCAGTTCTTCGGAGGCCCGTTGACGTTGATATTCGGCCCCTTCTTCGGAGGTGGCGTACAGAGGCGGTAAGCGGTTGAGGGCATAGGCGGCAATGTCGGCAATATCAGGTTGTTTTTCCGTGGTTTTCTGATACTTAGACACCTGGGAAACCACCTCCGTCAGAACCATTTCTTCCATGACGTTAATAAACTGTTTGTGGGGCATGGCCACCACATCCCCGGCCAATAGGGCCGCCATCAGGCGATCAAGCGCTTCGTATTCCCCTTGATCCAAATCCACCCCACTTTCACAAAGACGACCCACTTCTGCTTCCATAGCGGGGGTAAGGTATCCATCCTGGACGGCTTTAGCGAAGATTTCTTGGATGCTCATGGGGGAGTTAATTCGGAGTGGAAGGGCTGACTTTGGGAGGAAAAAAGGACAGAGTTCTGGGACAGGTGCCGGCCATGGAGATTAGCTTAGTTCTATCAACGGGCCACAAAAACATGGTTTAACAATGTTGTTTAATCATATCTTTGGCCATTCATTGCTTTGACTGGATTATTAATTCCTAACGGCGGGGGGTGATGTAGGCGATCGCCGCTAGGCGCACAATGGTGGAACGTTCCGAGTCATCGACTAGCCCTAGGCCATCGCTATCTTGCCAACGAATAACACCGAAGATGGAATCCCCCGTTAGTAGTTTGACTTCCACCGGGGTTTGATCCTTGATCAAAAGCTGTACTTGGCGGACACTGGGTAATCCGCTATCAAATTTACTCATCGGTTTTCCTGCAACTCCCCTCAATCTTAATATGTTACCGGTATTTCGAGGATGGAAACCCCAAAAATCATCTGCCCACAGACAAAGTACTAACCATCAACAAATTTAGCGGAGAGGTTCCTGTTGGATGCTCTGCACCCGTTGCAAAAGTAATTCTGGCTGGAGAGGTTTAAGCAAGTAATCATCAATGCCCTTTTGGGACAACGCTTGCCACTCCGCTGAGGATAGGGACTCACTCAACAAAAAAACTGTAACTTTACTAATGCGCCGGGACTTTTTAATTCCCCTGGTTACTTCCGTGACATCGGCAAAATCCCCATCCACAATAATCAAACCCGGTTGTAACAGTTCTACCTGTTGCAGGGCATTGGTAGTATCAATTAACCAGATGACTTGGTAGTTAGCCACAGTCAATAATTCACAAATCAGTGTGGCAATTTCCTCATCCTGTTCAATGACGATCACACTGGAATTAAAGGGCATAACCGCATCCAACTTATCCTGGACTGGTCCCTTGGTGGCTAGGGGTAAACTCTGTTGGGGAATTATGGAGGTGAAAATTGTCCCCTGTCCTGGGCTGGATTCCACTTCAATGTAACCGCCATGGAGCTCCACCAACTGTTTAGTTAAAGCAAGGCCCACCCCACCGGTTTCATAAAAGCTAGTGTAGCTGTCTCCAACTACCTTAAAGGCTTCAAACAACACCGGCAACTGTTGTTCATTGATGCCAATGCCTGTATCCTCCACCTGAAAAATAGCCTGGTTCTTTTCTTTCCAAATGCGGAGGATAACTGTGCCTTCCGCCGGGGTAAATTTCAGTGCATTGTTGAGTAATTGGGTCAGAATTTGATCGAGCCTTTCCTGGTCAGCGCAGAATTGATCCTGGCCTAAATTAATCTGGTAGTCTAGCTCTAAATTGATTTGTTGCTTAACCGCTACCCCCATTAGGGAATGGATCACGGTCTGGGCTAGGGTGTGTAGGGAAAAGGATTGAATGTTGAGGGCTGTTTGACCAGATTCAAGCTGGGAAAGTTGGATAATGTTATTAATCTGATTCAACAATTTTTTGCCATTTTCTTGGATATTCAGCAGGTAATATTGTTGCTTGGCCGGTGGCAAAGAGGTGGGATGGTCAAACCACCTCAATAGGGTGCCAGAAAGACCAATAATACTAGTTAATGGAGTACGTAATTCGTGGGAAATATTATTAATAAATTGACTTTTAAGGAGGTTGGCAGCCTGGGCTGCCATGAGCGTATCCCGCAATTCCTTGGTCCGTTCAATTACCCGTTTTTCAAAGTTATTTTTCTGATTTTGCACTTCACTGTACAGTAGGGACTGAACGATCGCCACGGCTAGGTGTTCACCAATTTGACCCAAAAAATTCTTTTCGCTATCTAACCATTGCCGGGGATGGTGACACTGGTGAGCAATCAACAAACCCCAAAGCTGCTCTTCAACGATAATGGGAGCCACTAATTTAGCCCGTACTTGATAGCGTTGCAGCAGTCCGACTAAACAGTAGGAAGAAGAGTAGTGGTTTTCAATGTCATTGACCGCCACCACAGCGCCCTTGAGGTATTTTTGTTCGTAACTGAGGACTTGGGAAAAACAATCATTTTCAGTCATGATTCCCAGCATGGTGTCAATTTCTGGCGATCGCCGTGCTTCATAGGTTACCTCTCCATATTGCTGGCGGGGCTTGGGGGCCAATGTTGACTCTTCCCCCACTGAAGCAAGGGATGGCTGATGGTAATGGAATTGGTAAATAACTAGGCGATCGACAAAGAGAAATTTCTGCACCGCCGTCACGGCTTTATTGAGAATTTCCGCCAAGTCTAAGCTTTGACGAATCTGGGCAATGACTTGGCTGAGCACTTTTACCTGGCTGGCCTGCAGACTGTCCTGGAGGGAAGGCTCTGGGGAAAAGCTGGTGCTGTCACTGTTGAGAATTTCCAGTAGACCCAGGGTCAATTGTTCGGCGATGCTGGGACCAGACTGTTCCTCTGGCCGGTGGGGCATAGCCTCTGCTACGACGGGCAAATTTTGCTTGTTGATAAAATCTTCGATGATGCCCTGGGCAAAGGTGATCGACACCGCATAATGATGGGGGGAAATTTGTTCTCCTTCCAATAAAGCCCATTGCCCTGGACTAACGAGGAGTGCAAAACGGTGGTCGACCTCGGCATCAAGCACCGATGGTCCAGGGGAAGGTTTCAAACTGCTGGGTAAATCCCCCACAAAACACTGCACCCCATCCCCTGTTTGTTGGGCCATGGTACGCCAAAAACGGAGCAAGCGTTCAAAGGTGACAACAGGTAAAAGTCGACGGAAAATGGGGGAAAAAGCAGGTAGCATGCCGAATTGAACGTAGACTGGGCAGCGGCATTCAAGGACCAAGCCCCATGGATTTCTTTTTCTATCATGCCTAGGTTTTTGCCTAACTCGTCAAAATCTAAGTATTTTTAAAGATCTAAGGTTTTTTTAAGAAAATTATTTTGCTAGTCCCTGCTAGTTCATAGATTTATTTCCATATATTTTCAACTATTATGCATCGCCTTGCTAGTCTTCCCGGTGGCTGGACCCCGACCATGGAAGGGGTTATTGTCATTGAGCAAACTCCGGCCCCACTAATTTTTTTAACCGCCGCCGACACTGACATTCAGGCGATCGCCAGGGTGTGGTCCCGGTTGCCCGGAAATTTTCCCTCCCTGCGGGTTTGTAATTTGCTTAATTTACAACAGTCCTTTTCCCTCGATGACTACGGCGATCGGGTGTTGAGCCATGCGGAGGTGATTGTGGTGCGGCTGTTGGGGGGAAAAAGTTATTGGCCCTACGGCTTAGAAGTGTTGGGGGAACTAACGCAAACCAAACCAGAGTTGAAACTATTTGTCTTGCCGGGGGACGATCGCCCGGATCCATCCCTGATGGACCAGTCCACGGTGCCCCTCACCGCAGTTCACTCCCTATGGCAATATTTTGCTGAGGGGGGAACGGAGAATATTCGTCACGGCTTAATGTGGTTAGGGGATTATGGTTTTGGCTGCAATTATCAGCCCCCTGGCCCCCAAATAGTACCAAAAGTGGGAATTTATCGTCCTTAAACGGTTTTTGCTCCACTGCAGACCCCTTAGCCTCCAGCCAAGGAGAATTTTCACTGGTCAGTCCTGCCACCGAACATCCCCTCGTTGCCCTGGGTAGACCTAGGCTAAGCTGGAACAATAAGTCCTCAATCCCTAAATTTGCCATGGTTAATCATCCTTTCCATCTTTTTTTAGCCAGTGCCCTAACCTTTACGGTGACTGCCCCCCAGACTATTGCTTCTGGCGTTGATGATTTGTCCTTTGGTTTGACCCCAGAAGAAACCCTAGTTAGCTTGAAATTCCCCCAAGCTGGCGATCGAGGCACCACCCAAAGCTCCGGAGGGGGAGGCACTAGGGGCGGCAGTTGTTTTACCCAGGCCAACACCAACCTCAGAATAGTTGCTCCCAGTCAAGATACGTTTACCGCCACGGCTAACCCTAGTCTGTTTGTTTATGTACCAGCTAACAGAGGGGTGGAAGGGGAATTTGTCCTCGTAGATGGGGCCGGGGAATTAATCCATAGCCAAACCGTAGCAGTGCCAGAAGGAGAAACTATTTTGGCGATCGCCGTTCCCACAGATGTAGCGCTGGAACCGGGCGGCGAATATGCCTGGGCATTTGCCGTTAATTGCACCATCGATAACCAAGTGGTGGGCAGTGCCGTGGAAGCGGGACTAGTACACCGGGAGTTGAGCGTTGAGGTAACAGAGGAGATTGAAGAAACCAATGAGCCCCTGGGCAAGGCTACCCTCTATGCCAACCAGGGCATTTGGCAAGACACCCTCATGATTGTGGCCAGTTTGCCGGAACAACGGGAAGAGTTGGTGGAATTGTTAGGCTCCGTGGGACTGGATCAATTCAGCGATGTGCCAATTATTTTTGTCGGTACCGATGAAGCCGGGGACGTGCCCTTGGCCAACTGACCACTGGGGTGCAAATTTTGCCATTCCCCCTGGAGGGTGAAACCGGCCCAATAATAGGGGGAAGCAAAACGGGGGTCTTCCTTTAATTTTTGCTGGGCCCATTGCAGAGCGGCGGCGGGGGCCATTTGCTGTTGCAGTAAACCCCGGTAAAATTCCGTCATCAAACGGGCGGTGGCTTCGTCGTCCACACTCCAAAGGCTGACCACTACCCGGGCAGCCCCGGCATACATAAACCCCCTAGTCAGGCCAATCAGTCCTTCACCTCGCACTTCCTGACCAAGCCCTGTTTGGCAAGCACTGAGCACCACTAAATCCGCTGGTAGGTTGAGATTGAAAATATCGTACAAACGCACGAAGCCATTGATCGGCTCCCCGGAGGGATTGAGCAGGGAAAGCACTAGTCCCGACAGTTGGGGATTTTTGCTGTTGAGAATGCCATGGGTGGCAAAGTGAATAAAACGGTATTGCTCCATGGTGTCGGCAAAAACCCGGGCCCTGGTGGCCTCAAAACCTAATTCATTTAAACTTGCTTCCGGGGGAAAGAGAGCGATCAGTTGCTCGGCTTCCTGTTCGGTGTAGGGGAGTCGGTCAAAATAAACCCCCGCATCCCTGGCGGACAGTTCCAAATCCACCGGCAAATTTTCCGGACGACGGGCGATCGCCGGGCCTAACCTTTCGTCGCTGGCGGTAAATACTGGATCCGCAAACACGGCCAGCAAATTGGGGGCCGGTTCCCTCTGGGCCGTATTTTGCCGCAGAATGCCTAGGGTGGAAGCGGAAGGCATGGTGAGCAATTCGTGGCGATCGACTAGATAGGTGGGGGGCTGGTTGGGGGGATTGTCTGTCACCAGGGCCCCAAAGGGTAGATATTGCAATACACCATCGGGCACAATCAGTAATCTTTTTCCTGCAATCACTGCCGGATCAGGAATTAACTGGCCATATAACTGGGCTCCTTGGCTAACGGCCAGGGGGCGACGAATGCGCTGGGTGGGCTCCAAAAAAGATTGACGAAAGGATTTAATGGCTTCGTCCAACTGGTCGGCCTTGGGAAGCACGTAACTCCGCAGACTGGATTGACCCACCACCCAGAGATAACTACGCTTTCTCCCCAGGGCATATTCCAACAACAGAGTTTCATCGTCTAAGAGGGCTTGGATTTGGGGCAAGTTCAACGGTTGGGGACGGGTAAGGGCGCTGTAGTCGGGGTTTTGTCGTTCAATCTGCCCTAAAATTCGGTCATACCGTTGCAATAGATCCGTTATGGTCTGGTCTAGTTCTGCTTGTTTTTGCGGATCATAATTAGAACTATATAACTTAATTTTATTTTCCTGTAGGGTATTGAGTTGTCGTTCAATGGTTTCTTTTTCGTTTAACAACTGAGAAGAAATTCCCTTGGTAATTTTCCCCGGAGTTTGGGCTAAAATATCCAACAAAGATCTAGCTTTGGCTGATTCACTGGCCACCAAAGCTTTTCCGTCCCAGCCTTGATTAGGTTCCCGTTGATGTTGTTCCATTAACAGATCAATATAGAACTGATAATAATCTTGTTTGGATGCCAAAAAGCTGGTCCTTAGATCATCGTTGCCAATGGCTTGCCGCAGGTTTTCCACTAAATAAATTGCCTTTTCAATTTCTGCCATGGCCTGCTCTACTTCTCCCTGTTGCTTCCAAGCCACCGCCAACCAATAGCGAGTTAAACTTTCCTTCAGGCGATCGCCAGTCGTTTGTCTTAGGGTTAAAGCCCGTTGATAGTAATCGAGCGCTGTGGGTAAATCCCCCTGCAAAAAGGCTAGATAACCCAAATTATTTAAGCTACTGGCTTCCCCATTTTTATCCCCCAATTGTTGCCAGATAATCAACGCTTTTTGATAGTTTTCTTTGGCCGTATTAAGTTGTTGATTTTGCACTTGCATAAAAGCAAGATTATTTAATCCCGCCGCCTGCCCCCGCACAAGATCCGGTGTGGCCCGATCGCCAAGGTCGTTGATCAAACTTTGCCAATGTTGGAAAGCACTTTCTTCCAGGGCTAAAGCCCCTTTTATATCCCCACTGGTGAATTTAACCTGCGCTAAATTATGTTCAATACCAGCGATATTACCTCGGTTTCCCAAGGATTGGGCCTGCTCCAAAGCCTTGTTATAAAAATACTCAGCCTGGGCCGTTGCCCCCAAGATAAAATACATTTGCCCTAATTCGTTCTGACTAATCACCTCCCCGGTTTTAAAGTTGGCTTCTTGCCAAAGCGCTAAAGACTTTTCTAGGCTTTCAAAGGCCTCCTGGTAACTACCCTGTTGTAATTGCAACTGGGCGATCGCCACCAGACTATTAGCCTCGGTTTGGGTATCCTCCAAGGTTTGGGCGGCGGTTAATAACTCTTGATAACAAGCCAAAGCCACCGCCGGTGGGGCCAACTGACGCTGAACCAAACAAAGAAAATTTAAAGTGACCGCCACCTGGGGTAAATTATTTTCCTGGCGCCAGAGGGCCAATGCCTGCTCCCAGGAACTTTGGGCCACTTGAAAATCTGTTAGGCTACCCTGCTGATAATGCTTAAGACCTTGATTAAAATATTGCTGGGCCGTGGCGATCGTGGTTTTATTTTCTCCATCCAAGATGGCCCCTGGGGAGGACTGGGCTGAAGATATTTGGCGCCATTCCGTACCCCCTAAAAGGCAAGCTGTGGCCACAGCAGCAAAGGCCAAGTTGAACAAAAAACGTACTGCCATGACCACTTTTTCTCCAATAAAATATGTTGATGAACAGCTAAGATAGAGGCGAAAAATTTTCCTATCTTGTTTAGACCCAGAGAGAAATCTACTTCCTTGGTCCCCTAACCAATTTTACGTTCCCCCACTGACCCTTTCCCGGTGCTATGCCATGATTACCCTACCTAGCTCCCCCAGCTTAAAACTTCTTAAAATAAGTGCCCTCAGCGCTTCTGCCCCGTTACTGGCTCTGGGATGGGCCGTGGCCCCCAGCCAAGCTCAAATCAGCCAAGCGGTGGTGCAAGAAATCATTGACGGTCCCCAGGTTTACATCGAGGAAATCCAGGCAAAAGTGGATGATCAAGCAGAATTTGGCCAGGTGATAGTGACCAAAAAATCCAGAGCCGGTATCTTGTTCAATAACGGAGCGGCGGGGAGATTGAGCGAAAATGCCAGTGTGATTGTGGGTCAATGTGTAGAGCTGGAACGAGGTCAATTACTGGCTAGTGGCCCGGTCAATGGTTGCATGGCGGGGGTCAGTGTGGCGGTGACCGGCACGGTGTATGTGATGGAAAGAAATAAAGGTCAATCGGGGGAAATTAAGGTTCTGGAGGGAGCTGTGTTGGTTAGTGATCCGGAAAACCCAGGGCAAACAACCCAGGTTAAAGCGGGGGAAAAGGTCAGTGTGTTGGAAGGCATCATCGGTTCCGTGATTCCCATGACCCCGGAAGAATTAGTAGCCCTGTTGAGTGGCAGTTTGTTCAATGGCTTCAGCATACCCATCACTCCCGATGGAGCCTTGCAAAGTATGTGTTCCAATTTGTTACCGGGGCTGAGTTGTTCCACCAATGGAGCGAGCTACTCTCCCCCCATTCCCAGTTTGCCGGTATCCATTCCCTTGCCCAGATTCGGCTTCTAACAGGTAGTCAGCAAAAAGCCTTCCCCTAAGCTAATTTGCTCCTGGAGAAGGCTTTTCAGTTGAATCGGAGCGGCGGGATTTGAACCCACGACCCCCACTACCCCAAAGTGGTGCGCTACCAAGCTGCGCTACGCCCCGAATTTCACAGAATCTAATCTTAGTCCTCCCCTGTGGCCCTTGGCAAGTTTTTTGGCAAATATTTGCGAGTGTTCATTTGATGAAATTTATTGGCATTGATTTAGGTTGGAGCTCTGGGGAGAGTGGACTATGTCGTTTACGGCTGGAATCAGCCCCTGCTGGCGATCGCCTTTGGGTGGAGGACATTACCTGTCGGTTGAGCTTGGCAGATATTTTTGCTTGGCTAGATGAGGGGTTAACCGCCCCGGAGGGGGCCATGGTGGCGGTGGATGCCCCCACAATTATTCCCAATGTCGGGGGGACAAGGCTGCCCGATCGCCTAACCCACAAATATTTTGGCAAGTACCATGCGGGTTGTTATCCAGCTAATTTGGCTAGACCTTTTGCGGCAAGAACCACAGAAGTGGGTAAATTGCTAGAAGAACGGGGTTTTCTCCATGCCCCGCAGATAGAGCCCCAACGGCAAGGGCGTTACCAAATTGAAGTGTTTCCCCATCCCGCCATGGTGCAACTTTTTCAGCTAGAGCGGATCATCAAATACAAAAAAGGGAACCTAGCCCAAAAAAGGCAGGGTTTGCTGGAGTTACAGTCCCACATTGAAAATGTTTTGCCCCAACTAACGCCGGCCCTGGACCTTACCCTTCCCCCTGGCATGGAGCCTTGGCGATCGCTGTTAACACTGAACGGCAAGGAACTAAAACGCCAGGAAGACCAATGGGATAGTCTAATCTGTGCCTACATTGGTGCCTATTGGTGGTACTGGGGCCGGGAACGGAACTGGGTGCTAGGCGATGCAAGTACGGGTTATATTGTGGTGCCCACTTTGAGCGCTGACCAACCTGTACCGGATGGGTAATGGGTCTAAAAACTCGCTAGGGATTGCTGTTGGGTCTGACTTTGACTTTGCACTGGCGCCGGCGATAGCACTGGCTCATTGACAAAAAATGTCTGGGCCATTTTAACCCCGACTTCGTTCACTTTAGCTTGGATTTCTTCCAAAAATTCGTGTAGCCCTTGGCTAATAACGTCTTCGATGGTGATGTAGCCCATTTCTCCACAAAGCCGACCCAGGGCCCTTTCTGCATCATTGCGCCAGGAACCTTGGGGAGTACCAGTAACTTCATGCAGTGACCGCTGTACCTGGAGTAAGCAAAAGTGGATAGAACGGGGAAATTTTTGGTGCAAAATCAAAAAACTGGCCACGTTGGCGGGGGTGATACGCCGCTGACTCTTGCGATACATTTCGTAGGCACTGGCGGATTTGAGTAGGGCAATCCATTCCACCTGGTCCAGGGGAGTACCCACCCATTCCACCGAAGGCAGCAGGTAATAATACTTCACATCCAAAATGCGGGCGGTTTTATCAGCCCTTTCCTGCAGGCGCCCCATCTGGCCAAAGTGCCAAGCTTCGTTATGGGTCATGGTGGCGTCCATAATACCGGCAAAGCGATGGCTAGATAGTTTCACCCGGGCAAAAAAGTCGGCAATGTTAGCCGGAGGGCGATCGCCCGCTTCTTTGACCATGAGGTAAAAGCGATTAATTTCCTCCCACATTTCCGAAGAAATAATTTCCCGAATGGAGCGGGCATTTTCCCTAGCCATGTTCAGACAGGAAAGGATGGAGTTGGAATAATGCTGGTCGAAGGTGAGGAATTTGATCACATTGGCCTTGGTAACTTCGCCGTAATGCTGTTTGAAAAAGCCCAAATCCCCAGTGGTCATGACCAAAGGCTCCCATTGCTGTTGGGCGCCGTAGGGCAAATCCAACATTAGGTAAAGGTTCACGTCCACAAAGCGGGCAATATTTTCCGCCCGTTCGATGTAGCGGTTTAGCCAGTAAACGGAGTCAGCAACACGGCTTAGCATAATTTTCGGTTTTTTCCAATTACGGATCCAGGGCCCATTGTACAAAGCTCCCGGTGGTTCAATATGTTGCCATTCTGACGGAATGGTCGGGAGTCTTCTCCTGTTGAAAGCCGAGCCTGCTTTAAGTCCTCAACTTGCCCCATTGGCGATCGGGTTATCATGGATAACTGCTGGCGTAGCCAAGCCTGGGGAGCAATGCTGCAGGTAAGGTCAAAATAGCGGTTTGGCCAGTAGCGAGAAGGAAAAATCGATGAAAATGGCAAACTTTGATGGGGTGTTAGAATCGGGCCACATCTGAGCGTTTGGAGCCCCAGACCATGACCGCCGCCCTAGACCAAATCATTATTTATCCCGATAGTGATGGACAACCAATGGCAGATAATACCCTACAGTTCCGTTGGATTGTACTGATTAAAGAAAATTTAGAATGTGTTTTTCGAGATCATCCAGATGTGTTTGTAGCGGGAGATTTATTATGGTATCCGGTGGAAAGACACCCAGAAATACGGGTTGCCCCTGATGTGATGGTAGTTTTTGGTCGCCCCAAGGGGGAGCGGGGTTCCTACCAACAGTGGCAAGAAGGGAATATTGCCCCCCAGGTAGTGTTTGAAATTTTATCGCCGGGTAATAGATTGAAGGAAATGGCAAAAAAATTGGTTTTTTATGACCGACATGGAGTAGAAGAATACTACATTTATGATCCCGAACGGGTTGACTTTACGGGATATGTGCGACAGGGAGAAAATTTGGTCGTGATTGAAACTATTAATGATTGGGTCAGCCCCTGTTTAGGAACACGTTTTGTCCTCACCCAAGAACAGTTGGAAATTTACGATCCCCAAGGAAATCTTTTTTTGACAACAATAGAATTTTCGGAGCGGGCTAAGCTGGCGGAGCAGGAAAATGAACGGTTAAGGGCGTTATTGCGGCAGGCTGGTATTTCTGATGGACTGGGGTCGAACTAATCGAAGATGATGGCCGATCGCCTAGGCGGGGGTCAACTTTCCAGAGGTTGCCCTTAGCCCCTAAACTAAAGTCTTGACAGATTGAGGTGCAAGCAACGATGAGTCAGGATTTTGATTACGATTTGGTGATTATTGGCGCTGGTGTTGGGGGCCACGGAGCCGCTCTCCACGCCGTTAAATGTGGTCTGAAAACCGCCATCATCGAAGCCAAGGATATGGGGGGCACCTGTGTTAACCGGGGTTGCATTCCTTCCAAGGCTCTCCTGGCTGCCTCCGGTCGAGTCCGGGAAATGTCCGACCAAGACCATCTTCAACAGTTAGGCATCCAAGTCAATGGCATTACCTTCACCAGAGAGGCGATCGCCGCCCATGCCAACGACCTTGTCAGTAAAATTCAAGCTGACCTGACCAATAGCCTTACCCGTCTCAAAGTAGATACCATCCGGGGTTGGGGAAAGGTTTCTGGCCCCCAGGAAGTAACGGTGGTGGGGGACAATGAAACCCGCATTCTCAAAGCCAAAGAGATCATGCTGTGCCCAGGCTCCGTACCCTTTGTCCCCCCCGGCATTGAAATTGACCATAAAACAGTCTTTACCAGTGACGAAGCGGTGAAGTTGGAAACGTTGCCCCAGTGGATTGCCATCATCGGCAGTGGTTACATTGGTTTGGAATTTTCCGACGTGTACACGGCTCTGGGTTGTGAAGTGACCATGATTGAAGCCCTGCCGGACTTGATGCCGGGGTTTGATCCGGAAATTGCCAAAATTGCCGAACGGGTGCTGATTAAATCCCGGGATATTGAAACCTATACCGGCGTTTTTGCTACCAAAATAAAAGCAGGCTCCCCGGTGGAAATTGAACTCACCGATGCCAAGACTAAAGAAGTAGTTGAAATCCTTGAAGTGGACGCCTGCCTAGTGGCCACGGGGCGCATTCCTGCCACCAAAAATTTAGGGCTGGAAACGGTGGGAGTAGAAACTGATCGCCGGGGCTTCATTGAAGTTAACGATCAGATGCAAGTGACCAAAGATGGCAAGCCGGTGCCCCATCTCTGGGCGGTGGGGGATGCCACGGGCAAAATGATGTTGGCCCATGCCGCTTCTGGCCAGGGCGTGGTGGCCGTGGAAAATATCTGCGGCCGCAAAACTGAGGTGGACTACCGGGCCATTCCGGCGGCGGCCTTCACCCATCCTGAAATTAGCTACGTGGGCCTAACAGAAGCCCAAGCCAAGGAACTAGGGGAAAAGGAAGGGTTTGTGGTTAGTACGGCCAAAACCTATTTTAAAGGTAATTCCAAGGCCTTGGCGGAAAAGGAAACCGATGGCATTGCCAAAGTGGTCTACCGCCAGGACACCGGGGAATTATTGGGGGCCCACATCATTGGCATCCATGCATCGGACCTAATCCAAGAGGCCGCCCAGGCGATCGCCGACCGCAAATCAGTGCGGGAATTGGCCTTCCATGTCCATGCCCACCCCACCCTGTCGGAAGTGTTGGATGAAGCCTACAAACGGGCGGTTTAAACCATGGTCACCATTACCGTTACCCCAGAGCAATTGAGTCATTTGGATCTGGCCCCAGTGCAATCGTGGCTGGAGCAGACCATTGATCTGAGCCTGAATCGGATTGATGAATCTGCCCTGGCCACCATCGAAAAACGGGTACAGTTTGACATTCAATTTCCTAGGCAAGAAGGCGATCCCAGGGAATTATCGGAGATTCCCGAAGTTCGCCTCTGGTTTATTCGCCTAGATAGTCTTTATCCCTGGTTTCCCCTTTGTTTAGATTGGCAAGCAGGGGAATTTACCCGCTATGCGGCCATGCTGGTGCCCCACGAATTCCATCGGGTGGATGGCATCCAGTTCAATCCTGAAGCCTTGGATCTGTTTGTTATGGGCAAAGTGTTTGTGTTGGCGGACTGGTTAAAAAAATATCAACTACCGGCCCAGTTCCGTCTTAAGTCCTTAGCTCAACTGTTGGGCTACGATTTGGACGAGAATTTTTTAGCCCAGCTATAGTTGCCTTGGCGCAATTTCGAACCGTTACCCCAAGATAATATCCGGTTCAACCGGAGCAAGGCAGGCCACGGTGCCCCAGCCAAGGGGGTCAAATTTCGTGCGAAAATATGGAGCTATGCGTAACCAAGATGATGTGCTACTGGAGGACTCCTGGGTTGATCCCCTGGACCAATTGGACGACGACGTAGCCCCCCCACCCCCGGACCCCGATGAAATGTTGGCGCTTCTTACCAGTAGGGAAGCCCCACAGAGGATGCTGGCGGCCCGGGCCTTTTGTGAAATTGCCGATCGCCGGGCAGTGGAGCCGCTGATCAATTTATTACGGGATAGCTGTCCCCTGGTGCGGGTGAGTGCGGCCTATGCGTTGGGGCGTAATACTGACCAGGCCATAGTGGAACCGCTCATTCAAAGTTTGCAAACGGATTTTAACGGTTATGTCCGCAAAGGATTGGTCTGGGCCCTGGGCAATTGTGGCGATCGCCGGGCCTTAGCTCCTTTAATCCATGCTCTAAAAACCGACATTTCCGCCGTGCGTCTCTG
Source organism: Synechocystis salina LEGE 00031 (assembly GCF_015207985.1). Taxonomy (GTDB): domain Bacteria; phylum Cyanobacteriota; class Cyanobacteriia; order Cyanobacteriales; family Microcystaceae; genus Synechocystis; species Synechocystis salina. Next base: position 29,214 of record NZ_JADEVV010000029.1, read on the forward strand.
GAGTGCCAGCAGTTTACCCAACATTGCCAAATTGGCCTACGAAGATGTTATTGCCACCATTCCTCCTTTAATAGAGGGTCTGAGGAGGGACAAAATGGGCGCTGTCCGCAGTAATTGTGCCTGGGCAGTGGGGCAACTGTGTCGGGAATTGCCCTCCAATGTGGTCTATGCCACGGCGATCGATGCTCTCTTAGAAGCTCTAGTGGAAGATGAAGATTTTGGCGTGAAGGAAGATGCCAAATCCGCCCTACTACGACTGGGGGACGCCAGGGGACTACAGATGATTGAAGACTTGGAAATGGACGGTCTGATCTAATACGTCGATTGGTTTGTAAAGATATGTAAAGAGAAACAGTTAAAAACTAACTAAAAATCAACACACCATGGCACAACCTTTGATTTTAGGGGTCAGCGGTGCCTCTGGGCTAATTTATGCCGTCAGAGCCATCAAGCATTTACTGACGGCGGACTACACCATCGAACTGGTGGCTTCCCGGGCCAGCTACCAAGTTTGGCAAGCGGAACAAAATATTCAAATGCCAGGGGAACCCTCCGCCCAGGCAGACTTTTGGCGGCACCAAGCTGGGGTGGAAACCGGTGGAAAACTTATTTGTCATCGTTGGGGAGATGTGGGGGCCACCATTGCCAGTGGTTCCTACCGTTGCGCCGGCATGGTGGTGATGCCCTGTAGCATGAGCACGGTGGCTAAACTAGCGGTGGGCATGAGTTCCGATCTATTGGAGCGGGCGGCGGATGTGCAAATCAAAGAAGGCAAACCCTTGGTGGTGGTACCCAGAGAAACGCCATTCAGTTTGATCCATCTGCGCAATCTCACCAGTTTGGCTGAAGCCGGGGTCCGGATTGTGCCCGCCATTCCCGCTTGGTATCATCGCCCCCAATCCGTGACAGATCTAGTGGACTTTGTCGTAGCCAGGGCCTTGGATCAATTGGCGATCGACTGTGTACCCCTGAGTCGTTGGCAAGGAGGGCCGACCCCCGAACTGTGATGAAGAGGGACGCCAGGGGCAAGACCATTGCCTTTAGTCCATGGCAGCATTGACCCAGGGCTTTGGTTTGGGCCATTGTTCCGTCACGGGGATTAGCCGCTAAGCTATAAAAAAACCGCCCCATGTCGGCGGCTGTGGGCAAAGTTTGGCATTGCCGCCAGAAAGGTTGAGGGGAGGTGATTGATTAGGGCGCGGTTGTCAAGCAGTTTGTTCTACAGATGCTCACCCTCCACCCAACTGTAAACACCATGGCAAGACGTAAAAAAACTTTTCCCTGTGGCCATAAGGGTTATGGCCAAGAATGTCATCGCTGTGTGCAAAAACACATTGACCAAGAGGAAAGGAAACAGTCCCGGGCCGCTTGGAAAGCTACCTTTGAGGAAGATCCCATTGATTTGACCCATCTCCCCCGCAACGTGGTGATTAAGGCTAGGCAAATTCTGGCGGGGTTAGCGGAACAGAACGACTACCGCGAATTTTATGGCAAACGCCTTAGGCACGATCGCCTAGTGATCAGTATTCCAGTCACTAGACATTACCGGCTAATTTGTCAGGATGATGGCGATCGCCTAGAGCCAAAAGAAATCGTCTCCCACGAAGATTACAATGTATGTAAACCAGGGCATTGAAAAAGCATTCTGTCCTGTGGGAAATAAGGCGCAAATCTTTGCCCACTGCTCAAAGCCTTGGAGGGTTACCTTGTTCAACCGTATTCTCGTCGCCTTGGATCTGTCCCCTGCAGGTCAAGAAGTTTTAGAAAAAGGTTTATCCCTAGCCAAGGCCTATGGGGCTTCCCTGTTGTTGCTCCATGTGTTGTCCGCCGAAGAAGAGGGCAGTCCTTTGCCCATCCCGGTCAATATGGATGAAATTTACCCTGCTGTGGGCAATGAATTAACTATGGAAGTGTGGCAACAGCAATGGCAAACCTTTGAACAGGAAGGGTTAGACACCCTGGAAAAGCGCCGTCAGCAAGCATTGGGTTTGGGCATCCACTGCCAAGCGGAACAAATTTTGGGCAGTCCAGGCAAAATTATCTGCCAGCGAGCCAAAGAGGATAACAGTGACATCATTGTGGTGGGGCACCGGGGCCGGTGGGGAATAAGCGAAATTCTCCTTGGTAGTGTGGGTAACTATGTCTTTCACCATGCCCACTGTTGCGTGTTTGTGGTGCCAACCCCGGACTGAGAGGCGATCGGGTCCTGAAGTTGACCGCCGAGCTTGCCCAAGTTAAATAAAACTATCCCCTGAGCCATGCCCCCCATGAGTAACGATTCCATTGTCCGCCACGTTCTGGTCATTGAGGATCAGAAGTCTCGCCGCATCGTTTCCCTGGAAGAAAACACCTACGACATTGGTCGAGACCCCGCTAGTGCCATCCCCATTTACGATCGCCAAGTTTCCCGCCACCACGCCACCCTGATCCGGGTTAACGACTACCAAAATCATCAATACACCTATCGTCTAATTGACGGCAATCTCCAGGGTAAACGCAGTACAAATGGCATAGTGATCAATGGTCAGTATTGTCTTTCCCACGAGTTGGAACACGGGGACGTAATTCGCTTTGGCAACAAGTCCAAAGCCAGTTACCACATTATGAATTTGACCACGGAGTCGGAGGAACAACCCTATGGAATCGAACCAGTATCGGTGGCTGCCAACCCGATCATGGGGGAAACCTACGTGGATCCCCTCAACTTTGCCCTGGCTGACCACGAGTATGGAGAAGGGGCCGGGTTTGACCATGAAGCAGTGGAAGTAGAGGAAGATTCATCCTTTTCTACGGCGGTGGTCTATAACGAGGAACTGCAGGATGTGGGCCGCAGTGCCCCAGGGCCAAGCCATCATCCGCCGGCCACCCTGAGCGAAAATAGTACCCAGTTAATTGTTGAGTTGACCACCGCAGGGCGGGTACTCTACGCCAACGGGGCAACGAAAGCCTTATTTCCGGAATTAATGGCCATCCAGTCCCAACATCCCCTAATCCAAGGGCTCGCCAATTTATCCCTCACCAGGGAGGGCTTGCAGTTGGAGCGGGATATTCCCATCGGCCAACAAATTTTCCACCAGCGGGTTTTCCTCGAGCCAGACCGGAGTCGCTTGCAGTGCTACAGCGAGGACGTAACCGAGTATCGCAAAATGGAGCAAGGGTTGAACGACCTCCACCATCGTTTGCGTGCCTATCGGGAATATACGGCCACAGGTTTTCTACTGGTGGATGCCCGCACCAAAACCGTGGTTGAAGCCAACAGTGCTTTTTGCCAATTATTGGGCTACGAAGAACCGGAAGTTCTAGACCTCACCCTTTATCAATTGATGGCCGCGGAACGGCCAGTGATCGAAGAACTATTAATTAATTTGGAAACCCAAGATTACCTATCGGTACCGGAACTGGAATACCGCAATCGGGAGGGGCAAACGGTGCAGGTGAAGGGGGAAGTCTATCGCCAACCCTGGGAAGACAGGGAAGTGTACTGTTTTGTCATGCGCACCCCCCGGGGTCGCCAGGGCTATTCAGAAACCTTGGCCAACCAGGCGTTGTATGACCCCATTACCAAACTCCCCAACCGAGTCAATTTGCAGAAGGAGCTTTCCCTCGCCATCGATGCGGCGGCCCACCATCAGCATCTCATGGGGGTAATGTTCATCCACCTGGAGATTCTCAATCGCGTTAACCAGGCTTATGGCTTTAGCTTTGGGGATGAGGTTTTTATTGCCTTCCACGGGGCGATCGCCGATTGTATGCGCTCCGGAGATACCGTCGGGCAATGGGATAGCAACACCTTAGTGATTATTCTAGCCAAGATCAAAAGTCCCCAGGATTCCATTCGTCTAGCGGAAAGAATTTTAGATCGTCTGAAAAACCCCGTAACAGTGCGGGAACGGGAAATTATCTTTAATGTCAACATTGGCATTTCCGCTTACCCCAACGATGGTAACCGGGCCGAAGATTTACTCTCCCGGGCCAATACTGCCCTGCAAAAATTACGCCAAACTGGTTTTAATCGCTACCAGTTCTATGATCCGAAGTTTAGCACCGCAGCCCTCCATCAAGCCCGCCTAGAAAATCTTCTCCAACAGGCGATCGCCAAACGCCAACTTACCCTGCAATACCAACCCCAAATTCATCTCCAAAGTGGAGAGATTACCGGCATGGAAGCCCTACTCCGTTGGGAACATCCGGAAGTGGGAGAGATTGCCCCCGAAAAAATTATTCCCATTGCCGCCCGTAGTAATCTCATTTTTGAACTCAGCGATTGGATTTTTCGCACCGCTTGTCAACAAAATGTAGATTGGCAAAAAGATGGTTTGCCCCCCCGGGCGATCGCCATTAACCTCTCAGCGCGAGAATTTTACCGCCAAGACTTGGTGATGATGGTAGGCAAAACCCTAGAGGAAACCGGCTTGGATCCCCAATGGTTGGAGCTAGAAATCACCGAAAATACCCTGCGACAACAACCGTCCAAAGCCCTGGCTATTCTCCAAGACCTCAAAGCCTTTGGCGTCAGAATTGCCCTAGACGACTTTGGTCGCGGCCAAATGGGCATTGGTTTTATCACCCAGTTTCCCCTCACCGCCATCAAAATTCATCAAGGATTCATGGCCCAATTGCGGGGTACCCCCCAGGAAATGGCCATTCTCCAGTCCATACTTGTATTGAGCCAGGGCTTCCAATATCGTCTAGTGGCCGAAGGGATAGAAACCGAAGCCCAACTCAGCCTGATCCGGCAACTGCAATGCCAAGAAGTACAAGGATTTTTGTTGAGTCGTCCCCTACGGAAACGGGAAATGGGGCAATTTTTACAGAAACAATTACACCAAAGCTAGGTCTTATCCCCATCATTAAAACTAACCGCAACTTGCCTTCATTGATGGTCCGCCCAAACCTCGAGTAAACCGTTAATAAAGTTTGCCTAAGAAGTACGATCAAACCGCTAGGGGTTATGTCAAACTAGAGGTGGGGTCGCAATTTAGCCAGATTTTGTCTCCATCATCGGGTCAAGATAAATATTTCCCTTGCCCATCCGCCCATCCTTGCTGTTATGACTAACCTGCCTGAATTTCGACATATATTTGTGATCGAAGATCAAAAAGCCCGTCGTATTATTTCCTTGGACGAACCAACCTATTCCATCGGACGGGAATCCAGCAATGATATTGTCATTTACGACCAGGTGGTATCCCGTCATCACGCCACCCTGATTCGCATCAAACCCACCCCCCAAAATGAAAGTTATTCCTACCGGATTTTAGATGGGGATTTGGAAGGCAATCGCAGTACTAATGGTCTGATTATCAATGGTCAGGATAGTGAATCCCACGACCTGCAGCATGGAGATGTGATCCTATTTGGCAGTCAGTCCAAGGCTAGTTACTACATCGTTTCCACTTCCTTGGAAATCGCTATGTTCAACCCCTTGGAGGCCATGTCCTTTGAAGACCTGTCGCGCCAAAGTTTAGGGGAATATACCAGCAAATCTACCATTATTAATGAAGAGGAACAGGAAGCCTCCCGTTTGGCCCCTAGTTCCGCTGATTTGGTGCGTTTTTCTTCTTTTGCTGAGCTTAGTCCCCATCCCATTGTGGAAATTGATTTCAATGGCAAGATCGTTTATCTAAATCCCCCCGCTAGCATTAAGTTTCGGGATATCAATGACCGGGGGGTTAGCCATCCTGTTCTGGAAGGTCTGCTTAACCAAGCCCAAAACGTCCGGGGCAATTTGCTTTTGCGAGAAGTGAAAAATGGGGATGAATGCTATGAGCAATACGTTCATTATTTAACTGAAAATCAAATTATTCGTAGTTACTTAATTGACATTACCCGGCGACAACAAGCAGAAGATAGTTTAGCCCAACATACTTTCTACGACCCCATGACCGGGCTACCTAACCATGCTTTTTTTGAGGAACAATTGGCGATCTCCTTGGCAAAAGTACAGCGAGACCAGAGTCGGTTGGCGATCCTATTCCTCAATTTTTATAACTATGAACGGATGATCAACGCCTTCGGACTGGGGTGTGGGGAAATTCTCCTCAAAACCGTAGCCAAACGCTTGAGCCAGTGGACGGAGAAGAAAGGCTTGGCCTGCCGCTGGCAGGGAAAACAATTTGCCATTTTGCTCAAGGAACCGGGGGATAATCAAGCCCTCACAGAAACCGTTAAGGAAATGCTGGCCATGCTGGAGGAAGGCATTGATGTGGCCAAACAAAAAATTCACCTTAAGGGTAAGGTGGGCATCGCCGTTTATCCCGATGGCGGTAGCGATGGGGCTAGCCTACTGAAAAATTCCCACACCGCCCTGGAACAGATTAAGGAAAAACACTTTGACTCCTTTGCCTTCTTTAACGAAAAGGCGGCCTCCAAAGCTAACCTGTTTTTTCGCTTGGAAAATCTCCTCTACGAGGCTTTGGACAAGCAACAGTTTTATCTGACCTACCAGCCCATTCTCCAGATCAACACGGGGGAAATTACCGGCATGGAGGCCCTGTTGCGTTGGCACCACCCTGAAATTGGCGAAATTTCTCCAGTTAATTTGATTCCCCTGGCGGAAAAAACTGATTTAATTGTGCCCATCGGTGAATGGATTCTAAGAACCGCCTGCCAACAGAATCGGCAATGGCAAGCGGCGGGAGTTCCCCCTTTGCCGGTGTGTATTAATCTCTGCCTCAACCAATTTCAAAATCCCGACTTGATTTCCAATATTCAAAGTATCCTAGAGGAGAATCAGTTGGAGCCCCACTGGTTGACCATTGAGGTGACTGAGAGCATCATTATGGAAAACATCGACTATTCCCGTCGGGCCATCGAGCAGTTAGCCGCCATGGGGGTCAATCTTTCCCTCGATGATTTTGGTGTTGGCTTGGGTAGTCTGTCCTGCTTGCAACAGTTTAAGATTCCCGCCGTCAAGATCCACCAGTCCTTTATCAAGGATTTGGACCACAGTCCCGTCAACGAGGCGATCGTTACTGGCATTATGACCCTAGGGAGAAAATTGGGCATCCGCATAATTAGTGAGGGCGTAGAAACCCAACAGCAGTTGGAAGTACTACAAAAACTACAATGCCAGGAAATACAAGGTTTTTGGTTCAGTAAACCCCTCAAAGTTGATGCCGCGACAGAACTTTTAAGTCAAAATAAAATCAAGGCTGATCCTCTGGCATAACTTAGAATTGATAGTTCCCTAATTCTCTATGAAGCAACACATACTAGTTCTAGAAGATGCCAATCAAAGAAGAACTATAATCCTGGACGAACAGCAATACTCTATTGGCCGCCATTCTGGTACTAGCATCCAGATCCATTCTCGGCAGGCTTCCCGGCACCATGCCACCCTGATGCGGAAGACCAATAGTAAAACCAACGAAGAATGTTTTTGGATTATTGATGGGGATCTAGAAGGCAATAAAAGTCAAAACGGCGTCTTTGTGAACGGGGAAAAACGCCTCATCCATGAGTTAAAAAATGGTGACCTAATTAATTTTGGCTGTAGTATCAATGCTAGTTACCACGTTACCGGAGAGGGGTTCGGTGATTCTTCCTCCCAGCCGGTGGAAATGTTACCCCAGACTTCCCCCTACAATGAGGCGGTTTCTGCCCAGATTGCTTCTAGCTATAACGCTAGGGAAGGGGTTGATTTGTTGGCCGGCTCCAATGATGAAACGTTCCATGAGCAGTCCTATCTGGATACAGCGACGGATTTGCCCAACCAGACTCTGTTTTTGGAATACCTAAATATTGCCCTTTCCAATGCCCGCCGCCACCATGCCCAGGTAGGGGTCTTGCTCTGTCGAATTGATAATTGGTCTGACATCAAGCGCAAACGAGGGGATGCGGTGGCCAATGCTTTTCTGCAGGAAGCGGGGCAAAAGCTGAAGGCAAATTTGCGCAATGGAGATATTGTTTCCCGTTGGGATAAGGATGAGTTTATTTTTCTGGTGTCCCAGGTGCAGGACACGAACAGTCTGTTGGGGATTGCCCGACGCTTGATGAAACCGGTGCTAACTCCGGTGATGGCGGGGGGAAGACCTTTCCAACCGGAAATTACCTACGGGGTGTCCCTCTATCCGGTGGATGGGGAGCAGGTGAATGATTTAATTGAGCATATCAGGGAAAATTTACAGCAGTTGTTACCCCAAATCACCAATCCCGGAGCAGGGGAGGCGGATGACCATATCGAAACGGCGGTGGATGTGCGCATCGATGCCCCCCAGCCAGTGCCAGAACTTTCTGATTCTGATCAGAAGCGTTTGGCGATCGTGGAAAAGCGCTTGCTGCGGGCCCTGGAACAACATGAGTTGGAATTGTACTATCAGCCCCAGATTAATTGGCGCAAAAAGACCATTGAGGCCATGGAGGCGTTTATCCGTTGGCAACATCCCCAAAAGGGCCTACTGCCCCCGGGCCAGTTTTTGCCCTGGAGTGACCAAACGGAATTTATGGTGCCCCTCACCCGGTGGATTTTAGAAACGGCTTGCCAACAAAATGTCCTGTGGCAAGAGCAATTGCAAAGTCCCTTTTTGGTTTCCGTTAATATTTCCGAAAAGCAGTTTTACCATCCTTTGCTCAAAAATATGGTCATGGAGGCGATCGCCATGGCTAAGATGGAGACCCATTATTTGGAGTTAGAAATTCAAGAATCCACTGTGATGAAGGATTTTGGCCTGGCACAACAAATTATTACTAACTTGCACAACTATGGCGTGGGCTTTTCCCTCGATGATTTTGGCACGGATTATATGTCCCTGCGTTGTCTCCAGGATTTGCCTTTCCAAAAGCTAAAAATTGACAAATCCCTCACGGCACAGTTGCTGGAACAACCAGATAATGTTCCAAATTTGACCATGATGGAAACTCTGATCAGTCTTGGTAAAACCTTCAACTTGAAGGTGGTGGCCGAGGGGGTCGAACAGGAAGAACAGATTAATATTTTGGATAGCCTCAATTGCTTTTTCATGCAGGGCTACTGTTTCACTGAACCGTTAAATATTTTGGCAGCCAATAGCTTTTTACACAAATACATTGCGGGTGATTAGGTTTAGTTTTAGGGGCTGTTTGCGCCAGAGAAGCCAACGGTAGGATAGACTGAATATTACAAATTGTTAATGCGGACCCTGAAGCCGCTTGCCCGTTATGTCTCTTCCCATCCGCAATGTCGCCATCATTGCCCACGTTGATCACGGTAAAACCACCCTTGTTGATGCTCTGTTGAAGCAATCAGGCATTTTCCGGGAAGGGGAAGATGTACCGGTGTGCGTGATGGACTCCAACGACCTGGAACGGGAACGGGGCATCACTATTCTCTCCAAAAATACAGCGGTCCGCTACCAAGATACGTTAATTAATATTGTCGATACCCCCGGCCACGCCGACTTCGGAGGAGAAGTGGAACGGGTACTGGGTATGGTGGACGGTTGCGTCTTAATCGTCGATGCCAATGAAGGCCCCATGCCCCAAACTCGCTTTGTGCTCAAAAAAGCCCTCGAAAAGGGTCTGCGTCCCCTGGTGGTGGTTAACAAAATTGATCGTCCCCGGGCTGACCCCAACACCGCAGTGGATAAGGTGTTTGATTTATTTGTGGAACTGGGGGCAGACGATGACCAATGTGATTTCACTACTTTGTTTGCTTCTGGTTTAGCGGGCTTTGCCAAAGAAAGCCTCGAAGATGAATCGGAGGACATGAAGCCCCTGTTCGAGGCGATTTTGCACCATGTCCCGCCCCCGGCCGGCGATCCGAGCAAACCGTTGCAATTACAGGTGACCACCCTGGATTACTCCGATTATTTGGGGCGCATTATCATTGGCCGCATCCATAACGGCACCATTAAAGCCGGGCAACAGGCCGCTTTGGTTAAAGAAGATGGTTCCATTGCCAGGGGGAAAGTAAGTAAGCTTTTGGGCTTTGAAGGTCTGAGCCGGGTTGAGTTGGCTGAGGCTAGTGCTGGCTACATTGTGGCGATCGCCGGTTTTGCCGATGCCAATATCGGTGAGACTTTGACTTGCCCGGATGAACCCCAAGCTTTACCCCTGATCAAAGTGGATGAGCCCACATTGCAGATGACCTTTTCGGTCAACGATTCTCCCTTTGCAGGACAGGAGGGCAAATTTGTCACCTCCCGTCAAATTCGGGACCGCCTTAATCGGGAATTGGAAACTAACGTTGCCCTACGGGTGGAAGACGGGGAAAGTGCAGAGCAGTTTTTGGTCTCCGGTCGGGGAGAATTGCACCTCGGCATTTTGATTGAAACCATGCGGCGAGAAGGTTATGAATTTCAAGTAGCCCAGCCCCAGGTGATTTATCGGGAAGTAAATGGTCAGCCCTGTGAACCGGTGGAATACTTAGTTTTAGACGTACCGGAGGCCGCTGTCGGATCTTGCATCGAGCGCCTAGGACAACGGCGGGGGGAAATGCAGGATATGCAAACCGGCGTGAACGGTCGCACCCAATTGGAATTTGTCATTCCGGCCCGGGGTCTACTGGGCTTCCGGGGGGATTTCATCCGCATTACTCGGGGGGAAGGCATTATGAACCACAGCTTCTTGGAATACCGTCCCATGAGTGGCGATTTGGAAACCCGCTATAACGGTGTAATGGTAGCTTTTGAGGAAGGGGTGGCCACCTTCTATGCCATGAAAAATGCTGAGGATCGGGGAGTGTTTTTCATTACCCCCGGTACCAAGGTTTATAAAGGCATGATTATCGGTGAACATAACCGACCCCAGGATATCGAACTGAATGTTTGTAAAACCAAGCAATTAACTAACCACCGTTCCGCCACTGGGGATGAATTGGTGCAACTCCAAGCACCGGAAGATATGAACTTAGAAAGGGCTTTGGAATACATTGGCCCCGATGAGTTGGTGGAAATTACCCCGGAATCCATCCGTCTGCGGAAAGTGGCCCGCAAAAAGTTAGTCAAACGTTAATTTTGACTAAACAATGAAGTTGCTCTCAAGGGCGAGCTTGCAAGCCCATTTTTCTGATGACAGTTAGCACCACGGAACCTTCCCCGATCATTTGGCCCACCATGGGGTGTGGCACTTGGGCCTGGGGTAACAAGTTGCTCTGGGGCTACCAACCCTCTATGGACGGGGAACTGCAACGGGTGTTTGAGCAATGTGTGACGGCGGGAATAACCTTTTTTGACACTGGCGATTCCTACGGCACCGGTCGACTCCAAGGGCAAAGTGAAAAACTATTGGGGCAATTTTCCCAGGCCTATGGAGGAGCAAATCAGGACAAAATTTGCCTGGCCACCAAATTGGCTCCCTACCCGTGGCGACTTACACCGCAGGCCATGGTTAAGGCCGGCATTACTTCTAGGGAAAGACTACAGCGACCCATTGATCTGGTGCAACTCCATTGGTCCACTGCCAACTATGCCCCCTGGCAAGAACAGGCACTGCTCAGGGGTTTGGCTCAACTCTGTCAACGGGGCGACGCTAAAGCTTTAGGGTTATCGAACTTTGGCCCCAAACGTCTGCAAAAGGCCCATGACTTTTGCCAAAATGAGGGCATTAGAATTACCAGTCTGCAAGTGCAATATTCTTTGCTTTCCACAGATCCCGTTAGTAAATTGGGTTTGAAAGACCTCTGTGATCAACTGGACATTAAATTAATTGCCTATAGTCCCCTCACCCTAGGACTGTTGACTGGCAAATATGGCCCCCAAGGGCCTTTCCCGCCAGGCATTCGTGGCCTATTGTTTCGGCGGTTATTGCCCAAAATTAAGCCCTTACTGAACACTCTCCAGGCGATCGCCACGGAGCAGGAAAAAACCATGGCCCAGGTCGCATTGAACTGGTGTATATGCCAGGGCACCATGCCCATTCCAGGGGCAAAAAACTGCCAGCAGGTACAGGACAATCTGGGAGCCTTGGGTTGGCAATTGGACAGTGGAGAAATGGATGAGCTGAATGGACAGGCGGCTTCCTTACCCCAAACTATGGTGCAAAACATTTTCCAAAGTCGTTAGTTTGCCAAAAATCCCAAGGACTGATGAGGTTCTTATTCTATTGGCCCAAGTCTTCAGGAAAAGGTCCCGGTCGCACCGCAATCATTTGTGGTTTTTGGCCACGCTTAACGGCGATCGCCAAGGGTTCACCGATTTGGCTCACTTCCACCCGTTCTTGAACGTCACTGGCGGTTTTAACCCCCATGCCCCCCACTTCGAGAATGATGTCCCCTGGGGCTAACCCGGCCTGGGCCGCCGGAGAACCTTGACTGACTTGAACAATTAAAACCCCTGTGTCCGCTGTCACCCCTGCTGGCAATTCCCCACTTGCTCGTAACTGTTTAGTCATTTCTGGGGTGAGGGTAACCATGTGAATGCCAAGGTAGGGATGCTCCATTTTGCCCTTGGTAAACAGATTTTCCGCCACATTTTGGGCCGTTTGGATGGGAATGGCAAATCCTAGTCCCTGGGCATCGGCTCGGATGGCGGTGTTAACCCCAATCACTTCCCCTTTGGCGTTGAGCAGGGGACCACCGGAATTACCAGGATTGATGGCCGCATCGGTTTGGATGAAACGCACCCGTTTGTCCGGTACCCCCACCTCGGAACTGGAACGCCCCAGGGCACTGATAATGCCAACGGTAACAGTGTTGTCCAAACCTAAAGGATTACCAATGGCGATCGCCCATTCCCCAGGCTGCAGGCGATCGGACTGGCCAATTTCCACCACAGGCAAATTTTCCGCCTCAATTTTTACCACGGCCACATCGGTCATGGTGTCGATCCCCATTACCTTGCCTTCCAGGACAGAACCATCTTTGAGGGTCACTTTAACAGTGCTGGCCCCTTCCACCACATGGGCATTGGTCAAAACTTCTCCGTCAGGGCTCAAAATGAAACCAGAACCTGTCCCCTGTTCCCTGGGGTCGGGGTTGGCGGGGACTTCTTCACCAAAAAAGCGACGGAAAAAAGGTTGGTCTCCCATGGGGCCACTCTGGGGAGAAGCGCTCCTTTCCGCATCAATTCTGACCACTGCGGGACCAATTTTTTGCACCGCCCGGGCAATGAAATTTAACTCCTGATCATCCTGGGCAGAGCGGGGCAGAGGCAGGGGGAGGGCACTGCGGTAATTACTCTCGACGGGGACAGGAGTCAGACTTTGGGGGCTGGTATTGACAGGAGAATCGAGGGAGGAATGGTTTTGGCCTGAAGACAAAAGATAACCCCCCCCAGCGGCACCGATCGCCCCACCGAAGAGGAGTAGAAGCACGGCCACGCCTAAATGTGATGCCTTCAGATGAATTGCCATGGAAAGTTGTTAATAGTCAGTGCCTTAACTTTAACAAACTGGAGCTGGGGAAGTTGTTACCAAAGGACGAAAACCACTTCCCCCCAAGCTCAGGCCAATGGCAAAAGAAAACCCTATTCCCAGAAGGGATTACTTTCTCCGTGGGTACAGACCATATTTTGATTGTTGGCTAAGTTATTCATCCAGCTTGTCATTTCTGCCTTACCGCCTTTCCCTTCTAGCCAGAAGACTGTGATTAGTCCCATGGTGGCGTTAGTTTCACAGGAAAAAGTGGCATCATCAGGCTGAACGGGGGGAATATTTTGTTCGCATTCCCAAGTTTGGTCTGGGTTGACGGTTTCTTGCCAACCCTTCAGTTCTTTAACTTCTACTGCAACACTTTTACTGCCGTTTTTACATACCCAGGTGACCAATTGGTCGGGTTGGTCAGTGATGTCATCTACATCAGGGGTATCCAAGGCCTCTTCCACGGTGGGTATGTCATCCCCTGGAGCTACCTGGGCTGAAGTGGTCAATCCATAGCCCCCTGTGGCCATTAACACCGACACCGATAGGGCAATTCCCCGCAGTAAAGATTTCATCACAACCTACCCTCTGGAAAAAGTGATTCAAGATATTCAAGACACATTGACCATAGCATTTTTCCCTAAAGAGCTGACGCCAAAGGGTGCTATTTCTACAACTGGACTGACCAGGGAGCTAGGTAATTTTAACTAGCTTTTTTGTCTGCTTTGATCGAGGTGACTAAGGTCGGGACAACGGTGGCGATCGCCAGATTTTGCACACTTTTATCGGCCCGCTTGACTACTTCTAACTGTCCCTGTTTGAGGGATTTGCCGGTAACCACCCGATAGGGAATGCCGATTAGTTCGGAATCTTTAAATTTGACCCCGGCCCGTTCGTTGCGGTCATCGAGCAGGACATCCACCCCGGCGGCTTGGCATTCTGCGTAAATTTGCTCGGCCACCTGCATTTGTTCCCCATCCCCCACATTGGGGACCACAATGACCACTTCATAGGGGGCGATCGCCGTGGGCCAAATAATGCCATCTTTGTCGTAACTCTGCTCAACGGCGGCCTGGGCTAAGCGGGAAACCCCAATGCCGTAACAACCCATCACTAAAGGTTTTTCTTCCCCTTGTTCATTGGTAAAAGTAGCCCCCATGGCTTGGGAATATTTAGTACCTAATTGGAAAATGTGCCCCACTTCGATGCCCCGGGCAGTTTTTAATTCACCATTGGGATCATGGACCGGGCGATCTCCGACCAGGGCTTTACGCACATCCACCACTAGTTTGGGGAGGGAAAAGTCATTACCCCAGTTAGCTCCGGTGACATGATAGTCAACTTCATCGGCCCCGGTGGCAAAGTTAGTTAAATCCACTGCGGTTTGATCTACCAGCCGGAGAAATTTGTCAGCTACCGATGCATTTTTCGCAATGTAATCATCACTAATGCCAGGGGAAATATAGCCCAAAGGCAAAGATTTAGCCGCCCATTTTTGTTGTTCCTTTTCGTCAGGAACGGTCAAGCTCAAAATATTAGTGCTTTCGTAGTGGGAAGCTAATTTAGTTAACTCATTGGTTAATTTGACTTCGTTAACTTCTTGGTCACCCCGGATGCTCACCAGTACCAAAACCGTTTTGCCCCCATTGTACACCGCTTGATATAAAACGTTTTTCACCACATTGCTGGCATCACAACCCAAGCATTGGCACATCTTGGCGATCGTGGCAGTGTCAGGGGTTGGTTCTTTTTTATAGGTACTAAAACGAGACGGTTTAGCATCCGTAGGGAGGGACACCGCTTTTTCAATGTTGGCGGAATACAGTCCATCTTCGGTGTAAAGAATTTCATCTTCCCCTGCATCCGCAAGCACCATAAATTCCTGGGAGCCGGAACCACCGATCGCCCCAGAATCTGCATCCACCGCTCGGAAGTCTAGGCCACAACGGCTAAAAATATTTCTGTAGGCTTGGTCCATGGCCTCGTAGGTTGACTTTAAACTAGCTTCGTCGCAGTGGAAAGAATAAGCATCTTTCATAATGAATTCCCGCCCCCGCATTAAACCGAAACGGGGACGAATTTCATCCCGGAATTTGGTCTGAATTTGGTATAAATTCACCGGCAATTGACGATAGGAACGGATCATTTCCTTGGCGATCGCCGTAATTACTTCTTCGTGGGTGGGTCCCAGGCCTAATTCCCGTTCCAGCCGATCCCGTAGGGCGAACATAATGCCTTCGGACTCAGTGTAAGTGTCCCACCGTCCCGACATTTTCCACAATTCCGACGGTTGCAGTTGGGGCAGTAGACATTCCTGGGCTCCAGTGCGATTCATTTCTTCCTGGACAATGCGCTTCACCTTTTCCAACACCCGCCACATCAGGGGTAAATAGGCGTACAAACCACTGCCCAAACGACGGATAAACCCGGCCCGCACCAGCAGTTTATGACTGGGGATTTCCGCATCCGCTGGATCATCTCTGAGGGTGACAAAGAGCATCTGGGACAATCGCATAATGGGCCTAGGTAAATGACGCAGTGTCCCATTATCCCACACCAGTTAAATTGTGTTGAATGACTGCGCCGAGAATCCCTTAATTCAGCTAAAATCGGAGTGCTACTTGAATCCAGGAATGTATTTGCCCTGTATTTTCCCCCGCTCCTCTGTGATACTTTTTCTCGTCTAGTTGTCACTTTCCCCAACTCTCTGCCATGGATTTTCTCGCCTCCGAGTCCTCAGCCCCCATCAATCCCGGCGTTCATGTCAATGTTATGGAAACGTTGGTCTATGAGGAAATTGATAAGCAACTGCGTTTCTACCCCAAAAATCTGAGAAATTATCTCAATCTAACTGAGGTGGCTACCTATGCCCTCAATCGTTTACCTCCCCTCTATGCTTCCAGTGTTAAGGGAGTGGAGGAACAAAGGCGGGTGGCGGGACGCCAGTATCGCAGTGAGTTGACTTCCGCTGTTCGTCGGGCGATCGCCGCAGTAGAAAGGGATCCTCTGCGTAATTCGGAACCAATTGTTTCGGAAATTGAAGTGAACTATCGAGGCGCGGAAAGCACCCTAGGGCAAATTCAAGAGTTACTCAAGCGTTACCATCTGTTGGAGCCGGTGAACAAAGAGGTCACCTGGGACAACTGTCTGCCCCTCCTACGTCAAGCTTTTTTAAAGTTAACCACCGCCCAGGCCCCGCCGCCACCGGGTATTGCTGAGCGAAGAGCAGTTCCGCCGCCACCACCGCCACCGATCAGAACCCCCTCCATGGATGACCGTCAGATTGACCCGAAAAATACCCTCTGGTAGCTAGTCCGGCTCTTGATCGCAAGGGGATGGTGTCCAGGTTTGCCCATCAGTTTTCAAAGACAATTTCATTGCCCCTCAGGGCAATAATCCTGATTTTTAGCGGTCCCACCACCGACGTATTTTCAGCGGCGATCGCCCGCACCTCATTGGGGGGATTATCAGATTGGCGACGGAGTTGTTCAATAAAATCAATTAGGGTTTTAATGCGTCCATCTTCCACCTGAATGGGTCCCAGAATGCCTTCCCGACGAGCTCGGAATTGGGCGGCAGCGAGGAGATAATCAATCCGTTTTTGGACATCAACTTCGCTAAAGTCAGAGGATTCGAGAGAAATGGTGGCAATGGTTTCAGATTCTCGGAAAACTTGACGGTTAGGCACCACGTCGAAAAAGACGCGAATTTCCCTTTCTTCCTGCACATAGTTCCCCGCCGACAGTACCCGAATAACATATTCCTGCCCTGGTTGCAGTTGGTTTTTAATGCTATCTACCTGGGCTGTGGTCACCCGAACAATGGGTTCATCGGGCACTGGCATATTGGGGGTTTTGACCAATTGCAGAGCGGTGCGATTGGCCTGACGTAATAATTGGTCCACCGCAGCACTGACAGCTTCGGTGCTTACCACCTTTAGGCCACCAAAGGCCAATAACTGACCCCGCAGAATGGCAATTTGTTGCCCCCGTAATTCTTGGTAATCTTGGTAATAACGCTCTAGTTCTTCCACTTCCCTTTGCAGAAAACTGAGTTCCGTTTCTAGCCCCTGTAATTTTTCTTCCCGCACCTGGATGTCATTATCTTTAGCGGCGATCGCCTGGTCGAGTTGATCAATTTTGGTGTCCCGTTGATTGATTTCCGCCTGTAGTTGTTGGCGCTGGGCTTCCAAAGAAGCAAACCTCTGCTCCAAAGACTTCACCTGTTCCTGCTGGCGGGCAAGGACTTTCTCCTGTTGAGCAATGCGTTCCTGGCGTTTGGACAATTCCTGGTCCCGCAACTTCACTTGACTCTGGAGCTCCGTGGCTTCCGCCAATAGGGAGTCCTTTTGTTGATTTAACTCCGCCCTTTCCGCCGACAGATTAGTCACTTCCTGGCGCAAATTTCGGGATTGCTGGGATACCCGACGCAACAGTTGCAATGCCCTGGTGTAATTACGGTCTAACTCTCGACTCCGCTCTTGTACTAACTTTTGCTCCTGGCGTACTGCACTCAATTCTGATTCAATCTCCTCTTTGGCTTGGCTAGCCTGCTCCAATTCTGCTTTGGCCACCCTCAACTGACCCAAAATATCATCCAGTTGAAATACCCCTTCCCGCAGGGATTTACTAAAAGTGAACAAAATACCTAGGGTGGAAGCGGAAATTAGGGTACCAGTAATCACTGTCAACACCACTGCCGTTTGTCGGGGTCGTAGTGTAAACAAGCGTAGGCGAGCTTTCCCCACCTTACTGCCTAAATGATCCCCCAGCGCAGCAATGATCCCGCCCAGGACCAGGACAGAAAGAACCAGAATATAGGCACTGGTCATAGGGGGTGGCTAGGTAAACTGTTGACTGAGAGCAACGGGATTATGCACGGTAATTTTCTTTTTCGTGATGGAGATCATATTGCCTTCCCGCAAATCCCCCAAGAGCCTGGTCACCGTTACCCTGGTGGAACCAATGGCTTCGGCGATCGCCTGGTGGGATAACTTGAGGTCAATGCGAATGCCGTCCGGGGCAGGTACACCAAAATCTCTACAGAGGATCAACAAAAAGCTAACCAAACGAGAACCCATGTCCCGGTGGGCTAGGGTTTCAATCATCATTTCCGTCTGGAGGATGCGGGAAGAAAGGCCCTGCAACATTAACAATGAGAGATCGGGATGCTCCTTGAGAGCCTGTTCCACCTGTTCAATGGGGGCAGACAGCAACTCCACCGGAGTAAAAGCCACTGCGTGATAAAAACGGTCAGAACGTTGCCCTGTAACTAACGATAATACCCCAAAAACACTGTTCTCCCTCAGCAGAGCGACGGTGATCTCTTCCCCTGCTTCGTAGACCCGAGATAACTTAACCGCTCCCTTGAGCAAAAAATAAACCCGTTCCGCCGGATCCCCAGGAAAAAAAATTGTTTTACTCCGATCAAAAGTTTCCACCACCGGGGGCATCAACTCACTGCCTAAGCGTCGAAACACTGCCGCTAGGGGACGATCTTGGGTTAGGGACTGATCCATGCACGTTCACGGTAATGGGGGCATCAAGGGAAGTGCAAAACCCCATTCTGTATCAAGATTATACACAATGGATTACATGCGCTCCACACTGCCAAAGAAAATTGGTTCCACCCGGATGGCAACGATCGCCGAAGGTCGCACCACCATGTACTCGCCTTGAATATTTTTGATCGGCACACTGATAAATTCCTGGGAGTCGTGCTTGGGCACAACTTCGTTGCTGTACCATTTTTGAAAATCTTGAATGGTCATGAAGCGGACTTCTTCCCGATGGCCATTGGCCAAAAACAGGTGGATGGCAAATTCGTCGGCTTTTTGCATAGTCAGGGTCCCTAATGATCTCGTCTAGATTATCCCCCATTCCGTGGACGGAGCAACGGTGACAAAAGGTCCAGTCTAGATTGCCTCTGTTGAATTTTAGGTAACAAAAGGTAACGAAGAAAAAAATAACTTTACGTTAGGGGCAATGGCAAAAAAATTGCCTAGAATTAGCTCAGGTTTCTTGCCTATTGCTCCAGTCCAGCAACTTGGTTGTTCCCGCCCCTTATTAATCCTAATATGACTTCCATGGTCACCTTCCCCTCAAACCTCCGTCGTTGGTTGCAGTCCATTTGTTTGGGAACTCTCACGGCGATCGCCGTCCAATTGCCGGGCAAAACCGCAGAAAATATCTTTTTTACCTACGGGCCCATTAAGTTGACAGTGCGGGTGGAATCCCTGGAACGATTTGTGCAAGATGGCACTGTGGACTCCAATCTCAGCTTTTTATTCAACCTAGTGGGAGCCTCCGAAGAAAAATTAACCAAATTAAGGGAAATCATGGGGCTCCGGGCAGAGGTGGACCCCGTTGTGCTCAGCAACTTTTTTAACACTAGTCTGGGGGAAGATTCCTTAGCTCGGGCCGCGTTTATTCTCAATGCGCCTTGGGGAGCTAACTCCAAATATGGCATTCGGGCGGCGATCGTCCAGGCTGCTCAGGATCCCGAGGGGGGATTAAGCCTGATCAATTTTATTAGGAAGTATCCCACCGACATTCATTTCCAAGGGGAAGTCGTAGAACAGAGGGCCAGGGCAGCCCAACTGTTAGTCAATGCGTCCCAACACTTTATCCAGAAAATGATTGCCCTCTCGGAAATTGAAGCCGCTTCAGAAGGGGAGATTGACTTTAGCGTCTTGCCTGACCCCACTGAAATGGGCCCCTACGGTGTGGCTCCCAAGGAAACCTGGTGGTTAACTGACCAAAGTCGTAACCGTCGTTTTTATGTGGATGTGTACCGTCCCCAACGCTGGAAACCGGGTAAAACTCCAGTTTTAGTTTTTTCCCATGGTTTAGCCTCTCGCCCTGAAGATTTCGATGTTGCCGCCGAAAAAATGGCTTCCTATGGTTTTGTAGTGGCTCTGCCCCAACACCCCGGTAGTGACATTCTCCAGGCCCAGGCTCTGCTCAACCGCACTTCTCGCCAAGGTTACTATCCCACGGAATTTATTGACCGACCCAAGGACATCAGTTATGTCATCGATGAGTTGGAACGCCGTAATGCCAGTGAATTTGGCGATCGCCTTAACCTAACGGAAGTGGGGGTGGGTGGCCACTCCTTTGGTGGTTATGGGGCTTTGGCCGTGGCCGGAGCCACCATTGATTGGGACTTTTTAGAATCGGAGTGTACCATTGGCCAAGGGGTACCGAATACCGCCCTCCTACTACAGTGCGATGCTTTGACCCTGCCCAGGTCTGACTACGACTTTCGCGATCCCCGGGTAGTAGCGGTGCTAGCGGCTAATCCGGTCAATAGTGCCCTCTTCGGCGTATCAGGGTTGCATCGGGTAACTGTGCCTGTGCTACTGCTGGGGGGAAGTTATGATCCCGCCACCCCCTTTGTGTTGGAGCAGGCCCGTTCTTTTCCTCGCCTAGCCAGCCGGGACAAGTACCTAACACTGATGGAGGGGCAAGCTCATGTGGACTTCTCCAAAATTGATGCCAACATCAAAAACGTAGTGGAATCAGTGGAAGCAGTTAACTTAAACTTGCCCGACCCTAACTTGCTCCATGCCTACGGTTCTGCGGTGATGGTGCCTTTCTTCCAGTTATATGTAGCCCGGGATGAAAGTTTCCGCCCCCTAGTGGAGAATGGTGCAGCCCACGCAGCCTACCTTAGCCAAGATCAGGAGTTCAAGTTTTATTTGATTAGCCAAAAATCTGAGGGAGCCTTAATCAAAGAGATTGACCAGTTCCGCCGCACCAATGGCATAATTGCTCCCCCCAATGAGTTCCCCACCCAAACTATTTCTGACAATTTTTAAGGGGGTGTTTTACCGGTATTAATCTGCTTGGGACAATAGACTGCGATCTTGACTAAGATCATAAATGGCGAATATTTGTCCAATGACGGAAATGCTGATGGAAGTCTTGGCCCAATTAGAACTCCTTAGTAATTTTGTGATATCGCTCTTCTATCAGAAAAGAGAAGCTAAAATGGCGATATCAGCGTAGGCAATTTCAAAAAAAAGGAGAAATGCCCTATCCCGTCGGCAATGCTATCAGTACAACTTGAATTATGGAATACCCCCTCTAAAATTTTAGAATTTTAAGTCAGTTATGTGGGACTAGCAACGAGCGTTTAACGATATAAACAACGGGGCCGGCAGAGTTTATCCCCACTGGCACGCTACTGTTGGGATTAGACGGTAGAATAGACTGCTGCTGGGGAAAACAGATTGCAGCTGGGGGTATCTATAGAGACCCAGTACGCTCAAGCCATGCCCATGTTGTCAAGTGGATGCTTTAGCCTTGGTCAGGAAGCGATTATGGCAATTCCAGACTTTTCCGACATCTTCAGACAAGACTCATGTGGTAAAAATTCCTGCCCGGTTATTCCATACCTGGTCTCGTCTACTTTGTTATGCTTCCTGAATAGACAAAGTCGAGCCTAGAGCCTGTTGGCAAAGTCTCAGCTTACCCACTAAGGCGACCGCAACTCTGGGGGATTTTTCTCCAGTTTCCCCCAAAACTTCAGGGCCAGGGGGCTTTTCAAGCAATCTCTAAAGCCGACTGCGGAGAATGAATTCATAGTCACCCCCCGGCTCCAATTGATAATCACTCCGTTCTAAAAAACGTCCCAGGGGCTCAAAAATGAGCGATCGCCCAAGGGAAGGCTGTACTCGCAATTTGCCCCCCCGAAAATTCCAGTGAAATTGCCATTCATAGTTCCCGGCCCGTACTTCCCCAGCCAGAAAACCTCCGGGCCAGGAATGGGTAGTCACTCTCAGGTGGGCTTTGGTTTGAGGCATAGGAAATACGGGTGGACAAGGAATGGATAAAGTTCAAACAGGTGGTCTATCTACGCTGAATTAAACATTACCCCGGAAAGTTTTGCCGATAATTGGCGATAGCGTAGCACAATATATGTGGAAGATGGCCGTCGATTCCATTGCCCATCAGCTCTTGGTTTCTACGGCTATTTACTTGACCCCATTAGTAAAATTTCTCTCGCACCAGGAGGTCTTGGCGCCATTTACACTCCTCCCCTAGCCCGTCTCATTGAACAATTGCAACGGCTCCCCAGTGTGGGACCAAAAACGGCCCAACGTCTTGCTCTCCACCTCCTCAAGCGCCCCGATGCGGAGGTAGAAAACTTAGCCCAAGCCCTCCTCGACGCTAAAAAAAGGGTGGGGCAATGCCAGGTATGCTTCCATTTATCCGCTGAGCCCGTCTGTGACATTTGTCGCCATCCCCAACGGGATAACAGTGTTATCTGTGTGGTCAGTGATCCCAGGGATGTAATTGCCTTGGAAAAAACCAGGGAATTTCGGGGCAAGTACCATGTCTTGGGCGGGGTAATTTCCCCCATGGACGGCATTGGCCCGGAGCAGTTGACCATTCAGCCCCTATTACATCGGGTTAGTCAGCCGGAAATTGCCGAGGTGATTTTAGCCATTAGTCCCAGCGTGGAAGGGGAAACCACCACTTTGTATCTGGGTAAATTACTGCAACCTTTTACCAAAGTTACCCGCATTGCCTTTGGTTTACCCATGGGGGGAGATTTGGAATATGCCGATGAGGTTACCCTGGCTCGGGCCCTGGAGGGACGACGGGAACTTTAATTACTTGCGGATAAATGGCGATCGCTAAAAAAGCGCTGTGAACACAACGCTTAGGAGAATATAGACACTAAATCCAGCTATTAAAGAAGCCGGTAAAATAAGTTCATCGCGTAACCAGACGGCTTACCAAAGACCACGGACGGGCATGGGAGCAGGAGCGGGGGCTACGGGCTGTCT
>NZ_JADEVV010000030.1 GCF_015207985.1 Synechocystis salina LEGE 00031
GTTTTGGGGTCTGGCTTTGGGCTGACCGAGGGAACCCAGGGCATTGATCAACACGCTGGCTAAAACTCCCAGGGTCAGGAATAGCACTACCCACAACCCCAGGGGCAAGGTAAAGCTAGCTAGGGCAGACTCAGCAGTGGTGCCGAAAAAATTTACTTGTATGGGTTGTCGATTTTGCAGGAAAAAAATTAATCCTGTTCCTATCAAAAAAATGAGTAGTAAACCTTGCATAATCCCTTAATCAATTAACTATTTAAAAGGAATATATTCCACTGTATTTATCCATTCATCTGGCTCAGAAAGTTTTGCAATTAGCTCAAGATCCCTAACAAATTGACCAATAGTTCCTCCTAGTTGATGTCCAAAAATTAGACCACCGAAGCTTTCTCCTTCAACTTGCCAAGTTTCAGCCAGCACTCTAAAGCGAATATCTTGGGTAAAAAGTACATATCCAAGTTCAGTTACCCTTTTTAAAAGTAGATTGTCTGTAAGCTCACAAGCATCATCTTCAAATGCAGTCAAAACCTCTACTCCTCGACGGCGTAGCTGATCGGCGATCGCCAGAGGAACATGGACATCTAAATAAATATTAACTGTCACTTATAAAATACCTCTACTTCTCAGACGAGAGTAAAAAGGTGATTTTGGTTGAGAATCTGCTTCCTGGATTGACTGCCACTGTTCTTGAATCTGTTGATCAACTTCTTCTTGATGATCAAAATAATAGCCCATGGCGGAATATGCTTCCGAAGGCTTTAGATAGGGATGTTGGCGGCACATTTCATCCACAGACCAACCGTGGGAAAGATAGTCCATAACAATATGGGCAACTTGAATGCGAGGCAATCTTTCCAGATGGGCTGGCTGGTCGTCTACTTTACGAATATGGGGATAATTAGTAACAGTTAACATTTTTGATCATTCACATTTAAAGACCGGAATTATCTTGAATTTGGGCAAATAATTGACGAGCACCTTGTTCCTCCACCAGCGTGGAAACCATGGCCGCCATTAAAATTTCTGGGGTCACAGTAAAGGGTAAACGGTGAATGTCCGAATTGGGTAAACAGGTAAAGTTCGCCGTCTGTCGTAAGTCCTCCAGGGAAATTTGTCCTAGACCCAGATCCTTCAGGGTTTTGGGCAAACCAATCTGATCGTAAAAGCTTAACAATTGCCGGCGGGCAGTGGCCGCCAGTTGATTACCGCTGACCAATTCCTCTAGGCGTAACTGCACCAAAATGCCGTAGGCGACTTTTTCCCCATGGAGAGCGTGGTGAGCCTGGGGCAATTGGGTTAAACCATTGTGGACAGCATGGGCTGCAACGGTACGACAGTTGGCCCCACCCAAACCACCGATTACCCCCGCCATTAACAAACTGGCATCCACCACTTCCCGCCAAGTTTCACTGCCTGGATGGGCCAGGGCTTCAGCGGACTTTTGCAGGAGAATATCCCTTAAAATGCGGGCCTGTTGCACCGCGGCTACGGTGAAGGTGTCACTGGATTGGCCACTACTGACAGAAGCTTCATACCATTTGGCGATCGCATCCCCAATGCCAGCAACTAGTAACCTCGGTTCCGCCCGTTGGATCAATTCATAATCCACAATCAATAAATCAGGGCAACGGTCCAGGGCCACGTCATAAAGGAAAGCCCCGGTTTCGCTGTAAACATTGGCCAGGGCCGTCCAACCTGCACAGGTAGCAGCAGAAGTGGGCACCGTGGCGATCGCCAATTGGGTTTGATGGGCCAACAGCTTAGCAGTGTCCAGGGCTTTGCCTCCCCCAATGCCAAGGATAAAATCTGGTTGTTCTTGGTGAACCCGTTGCCGCAACTGTTCTAGGGAAGACTCGGCACAGTCAGGTAAATAGCTGGCAAGAGGGAGGGTCAGGCCATAACTTTTTTGCAATATTTCTAAAGACTTTGACCCCAGCTTAGCGGTGTGGTTGCCCGTCACCACCAGACCCTTGCTCCCCAATTTTTGCAAATGTGTCCCCGCCTGGGCCAAGGCACTACGAATCACCACCGTGGGGGCGATCGCCATGGAAGCCAAAGGTTGGGTAACAAGGGAGATTGATGAGGCCATAGTCGCAGGTTTATTTAGTCGCAATAGTTGCCAAAATTCAATTTGAAACCAGGTTATGCCAGCCTAGCCCTGGGCTATTGATTCGGGAAAATCACTGGTATTAATCGGCTCAAAACTATTCTAGAGAAAAAAAGAATCTTTTTGCCTCCTCCCCTGCTCCAACCGTAAAGCTCTCATGCTCACCCCGGCCAAATCAATAGTTAAAACTGGGTCAATGCTATGGTGACCAGGTTTAGCGTGAAGTTTTGTAACGGCTTTGTAAAGCTCTATTGCAACTTTGCCATCCCAGCGGCGATCGCCTACCCCTAAGCAAAAAGACCGTGATAGGATGCGATCCGTGCTCGCTCACTTTTTTTATTAAAAGAAATTTAGGAGAAAGGCTTTGGTATTACGGGTAGCAGTCGTTGGAGGGGGCCCCGCTGGTTCTTCCGCCGCCGAAATTTTAGTAAAAGCCGGAATTGAAACCTACCTGTTTGAGCGTAAGCTAGACAACGCCAAACCCTGTGGTGGGGCAATTCCCCTCTGTATGGTGGATGAGTTTGATCTGCCCCCGGAAATTATTGACCGCCGGGTGCGCAAGATGAAAATGATCTCTCCCTCCAACATCGAGGTCAACATTGGCCAAACCCTCAAGGACGATGAATATATCGGCATGTGCCGCCGGGAAGTATTGGACGGGTTTCTGCGGGAACGAGCGGAAAAACTAGGTACTAAGGTAATTAACGGCACCGTTTACAAACTTGACATTCCCAGCAAAGAAAGCGATCCCTACACCCTCCACTATGCTGACCACAGCGTGGGTGGCACCACTGGGGAAATGAAAACCCTAAAAGTGGATGTGGTGATTGGAGCTGACGGCGCTAACTCCCGCATTGCCAAGGCGATCGATGCCGGCGACTATAACTACGCCATTGCCTTTCAGGAACGGATTCGTCTGCCGGAAGACAAAATGGCCTACTACGACGAATTAGCGGAAATGTATGTAGGGGATGACGTTTCCCCGGACTTCTACGCCTGGGTATTCCCCAAATATGACCACGTGGCAGTGGGTACCGGCACCATGAAGGTGAACAAAGCCCGCATTAAAGATTTACAAGCGGGTATTCGCACCCGGGCCGCCAAAAAGCTCGAAGGCGGAGAAATCATTAAAGTAGAAGCCCATCCCATTCCTGAACATCCCCGGCCCCGCCGGGTAGTCGGTCGGGTCGCCCTAGTAGGAGATGCCGCTGGCACCGTGACCAAATCCTCTGGGGAGGGCATTTACTTTGCGGCCAAATCTGCCCGTATGTGCGCCGAAACTATCGTTGCCACCAGCAATAATGGTCAACGGATTCCCACCGAAGCCGATCTCAAAACCTACATCAAGGAATGGGATAAGCGTTACGGCATAACGTATTTGGTTTTAGATATTCTGCAACGGGTCTTCTACCGCACCGATGCCACCAGGGAAGCTTTTGTGGAAATGTGTTCCGACATTGATGTGCAAAAGCTAACCTTTGATAGCTACCTGTACAAAACCGTGGTGCCTGCCAATCCTTTAGTGCAAATGAAAATCACTGCTAAAACCATCGGTAGCTTGCTCCGGGGTAACGCTTTAGCACCTTAGCACCTTAAAATAACCAATTTGTTAATTTTCAGTAAGATGGAAGAGTGGGTTTCGGCTCACTCTTTTTAATAAAATTCTAATCTTCTCATCCATCCTATTTATTATGTCAGACTTATCTAGCGAAAAATTAATCGAAATTTGGGATGAACTACCTGAACCATTAAAACAAAAAACCTTAGAGTATATAGAACGTCTCGTCGATACTTCTAAAAAAATACAGGGAGAAACTTCAGAAGAAAAAATTAAAAGAAGACTTAAAGGCTTTGGTAGTTGG
The DNA here is from genome assembly GCF_015207985.1 of Synechocystis salina LEGE 00031. GTDB lineage: Bacteria > Cyanobacteriota > Cyanobacteriia > Cyanobacteriales > Microcystaceae > Synechocystis > Synechocystis salina. Next base: position 3,967 of record NZ_JADEVV010000030.1, read on the forward strand.
AAGGGAAAAATTCATATTGCTGATGATTTTGATGAGCCTTTGGATGATTTTAAGGAATACATGTCAAGTGAAACTTCTATTTGATACTCATATTATTCTCTGGTATCTGGAAGGAAACACAAATTTGAACCGTAATCTAATCCCAGTAATTAAAAATCCCCAAAATAAACTTCATGCTAGCATGGCAAGTCTGTGGGAAGTTTCTATCAAAGTGGGACTAGGAAAACTTTTATTAGATAGGCCTTTTTGTGAGCTTAAGGAAAATTTGAGGGAAAACGATTTTAAAATTATTGACATTACTTTTTCGGATACTTTATGTAATGAAAGCTTACCCCTACATCATCGAGATCCATTTGATCGAATTTTGATTTCCCAAGCGATTAACCGTTCTATGACCCTAGTAAGCCAAGATTCTAAATTTAAGCAGTATCCTGTCAAAATACTAGAGTTATAAAGAAGATAGAATTTTTACTTTTTGTTGTATGATTTCTGAGGATAAATTAGAAAGATATAATTCATCATCAGATTATACATACTTAAAAGAACTTGAGGAGTAATGGATGCTGGACTAAGATTCGGCTCTGCCCTTTTGTTTTGGCCAGAGTTGTTGGTCTTCTCAACAGTTTCCGTTTACGGGTTGAGTATTTCCTCAAACCATTGCTCCAGACGATCGCCATAGGCAGTGAGGGAATAACGGGACTCAGCTACTTGGCGACAGTGATGACGATCGATGGTGGCTATTTTTTCCACGGCGGTGGCTAACGCCGGCACATCGTCGGGAGTAACCAAAAATCCAGTTGTCCCCGTTTCGACAATTTCCTGGGGACCACCCCGGTCATAGGCAATCACCGGCACCCCACAGGCAAAAGCTTCCAAGGCTACCCGCCCCAATGCTTCCACCCATTTATGGGTCATTAGTAAAGCTTGGCATTGTCCCAAAGCCTGCTGAAATTCCTCCGTGGGTAAAAATCCGCCATACTCCACCTGGGCCCGGGGATAGTCCCTTTGCAGAGATTGCCAATATTTTTCATCTTGGAGATAACCAAATACCTGGAGGGGTAACTGGGTGATTTCCGCCACAGCAAAAGCGTCCTCTAAGCCCTTTTCGGGGGAAATGCGACCGGCCCAAGCTAAAGTTTTGCCTGACTGGGGAACGAATTGGTATTGGGCCAAATCAATGCCGCTGCTCAAAATGCGGAAGGAATCTGCCACGGAGTAGGTTTGGGCCTGGGCTTGGGTGTGGGCCCCCAGCGTGCCAGGACAGAGCTTAGCCACCCGGTTGATCGCCTGGTCCATGACCGCATTCCAGGAGCTAATACAAACATAGTGCAACACTGGCCGCTGCAAAAAAGGAGAGAGGTAAAAAGGTAACCATTCGTAGCCAAAATCGACTATTAGGTCATAATTTTGCTCCACTTCCCTGACGTAGTCCCACATGTGGGCCACCGTCGCATCCTCTGGCATCAGCACCGGGTCATGGTACGTGGGTTGGGGAATTAACGGTTGCAACGCCCCAGCAATTTCTTGCACCGGTAAACCGGCGATCGCCGAGCCAGTGGGAGCGACAATTTTGACCTTGTGGCCCCGACTGACCATGGTGCGGGTGATGTTTTTTAAATTCAGAGCCACCCCCCCCAATCGTCCAGAATTGAGGGAACTGACAGGACTAGAAACAAATAGTAGGCGCATATCAATGCCCGAGGATAAAGGGTGAGTTACCCTACTCCTTCTAGCTTTCCCCCTGCATGGCCCGAATTAATTCCTGGGCTACCTCAGGACGGGAGAATTCCGGCGGCGGCAATTGTCCATCCCTTAACAGGGCCCGAACTTTAGTACCAGAAAGGTGAATACGGTCTTCCGGGCCGCTGGGACTGGTTTTAGTGGTAGCCATTTGCAGGGTCTTTTTGCAGTAAAAAGCGTGCTCAAACTTCATCGGCACAATGCCCAACGCTTCCGGGGCAAATTCGTCGAAAATTTCCTGGGCATCATAGGTGCCGTAGTAGTCCCCCACCCCAGCGTGGTCCCGACCGACAATGAAATGGGTACAACCATAGTTTTTGCGAATGAGAGCATGGAAAATGGCTTCCCGGGGCCCAGCGTAGCGCATGGCGGAGGGGTTAATGCCCAGAATCACCCGATCCTTGGGGAAATAATTATCCAACATGATTTCGTAGCAACGCATCCGCACATCGGCGGGGATGTCATCACTCTTAGTTGCCCCCACCAAGGGATGGAGAAAGAGGCCGTCTACTACTTCCAAAGCACATTTTTGGATGTATTCATGGGCCCGGTGGATGGGATTACGGGTTTGGAAGCCAACAATGGTTTTCCAGCCCCGTTCAGCAAATAATTGGCGGGAGGCGGCGGGGTCAATTTGATATTTGGGAAACAGGGGATGGGGCTCCCGTTCCAGTAACCAAATGGGACCAGCGAGGTTAATGGGGCCTTGGTCATAGACCACCTTTACCCCAGGATGGGCCTGGTCATCGGTGCGGTAAACATTTTTAGCTTCGTGGGCTTTGTTGTAGTGATATTTTTGGGTTAGTTCTAACACACCAATGAATTTGCCGGCGCTGTTATCTAATCGGACCCAACTGCCCACTTCTAAGGGGGCGGCCACTTCCTCCGTCACGGATAATGTCACCGGCACCGACCAGGGCAAACCGTTGGCGAGCTTCATTTCCTCCACCACTAGTTCGTAGTCGTCCTGCTCCATGAAACCCTTCAGGGGACTAAACCCTCCAATGGCAATCATCACCAAGTCCGATGTGGCCCGTTCATCCAGTTGCACCCTGGGTAATTTATCGGCGATCGCCAAAAATTCCTGGCGTTCTGCTTCCGGGGCGAGGCGATTGATCAGTTGGCCGCCGTGGGGGGCAATGGCTGCGAGGGAAGTGGTCATGGTTAATTGGTAAGAGATAGGGGAGGTGATTGGCAAAAATGTGATTGTTTAAACCCCAGACTAGATTGCCATGGAGGGGCGACAAAACTCAACTAGCGGCACTATCTTGTTAGGCCGCCGGGATGGAATCTGTGTAATCAGTCAGGCAGGTATTAACGACGGGTACCTAAACCCATTCAAAGTTGTGCAGTTTACCCTCAGTGTTGGTGAGTATTTTCTTGAGCCGGACGAACTTTTCTCCACAAATTCTGGACTAATGGAGGTTAATATCGCAGTCACATCTGACGCATTCTGGACCAGAATGGGAGCCTCCAGCCCTATTGGGGGAAACTAGTCTTTCTCGCCCGATATTTAAGGGGACATTTAAAAAGTAAGACTATAAAGAGAAAATCTGCCAAAATTCCCCTTTTAAATGAGTTTTGTTACTAATCCTGCCCTTGTAAGGAATTTAAAGATTGTCAAGGAAGATTTAGTCTCATTTTTAGAGTTGGCAAACAAGCTTTTAGATCACTTAATTAGCACAGGCGACACAGCCATCGGAGGAATCCTTAAAGTCATCCTTTTGCACAGTGCGGATATAGTAAATGGCTTTACAACCGGCCTCCCAAGCCATTACCAGGGTGTCAAAAATGTCTTTGGCATTGAGGCTCCTTTCCGGTTCCTCGGGAAAATAAATGCCCGCATTGAGGTTGAAAAGTAACTCCATGGAAATGCCGGTATCAATCCATTGCTGGATGGCCGCCACGGCTTGTACCACTTTGCGCTGGTCCATGGTTTTGTTCTCAGGATAGAACCAGAAACAGTTGCCAATGAAAGGGGGCGCAATGGGAACAGTACCTTTGGCCCATTTGTCGTAAAAGAAACGGCTATAGACCGGCAAAATACTGGCCGTGCAACCCTGCACTAGGGAAGAAGAAGTATTAGGGGCGATCGCCGTGATGTGGGAGTTGCGAATGCCGTGGGTTTGGATGTCGTTGGAGAGTTTTTCCCACCGTTCCGGTTTAGCCGCATTGGTTTGGAACCAACTAACGGGCTTCGAGCCAATCAATAGGCCTTTTTGCCAATCACTACCTGCAAAAGCGGGGTAGGCTCCCCGTTCCTTGGCTATTTCCATGGAGGATTGGGTACACCAATAACCAATTTCTTCAAATAAACGGTTGATATCAGCCAATTGGTCGTAATTGAGGCGACGTTTGGCTAACCAGTCAGCTAAGCCCATGGCCCCCACCCCAATGGTGCGGTATTTATGGTTATGACTCTTAGCATCGGCAAAGGGAGGCGCGGTCAATTCTATGGTATTGTCCAGCATCCGCACGGCAATTTGACTGACCCCAGCAATGTCCTGGAGGTCGAGATTGGCCAAGTTAAGGCTGACTAGGTTACAACAATGGGCATCCTGCCCTGGGGTGACGTTACTAAAGCTTTCACAACAGAGATTGGTGCCGGGGATGTAGCCCTGGTGTTTATTGGGATTAGCCTTGTTGATGGTGTCCTTAAAAGAAAGATAGGGCATCCCGGTTTCCACCTGAGTACGCATTACCTGCTTAAACAATTCCCGTGCATTAATGCGTTTGTAGAGGGTAATGGTTTCCCCCAAGGCCGCTTCGATAGAACGGTAGACTTCTGTGAACTGATCGCCCCAGAGCTCAGCCAACTCAATGCCCATTTTTTCCCTGACTTCGTAGGGGTCCACCAACGTCCAATCTTCTTTGTTAATGACCCGCCGCATAAATTCATCGGGCAGGATTAGTTGGGGAAAAATATCATAGGCTTTACGCCGTTGGTCGCCATTTTCCGCCTGCATTTCCAGGAATTCCGGCACATCCAAATGCCACACATCCAGCCCCACTGTGACGGCCCCAGCCCGACGGCCCCCTTGATTAACGGCGATCGCCGTATCGTTGAGCAATTTTGTCCAGGGAATTACCCCCCCCGAAGCGTTGGGCTTACCCATTACCCAACTGCCAGTGGCCCGGATGCGGGAAACGTTCACCCCTACCCCACCACCATTTTTGGAAATTCTGGCCGCATTAGTAATTTCACCAAAAATGCTTTCCAAATTGTCTTCCATGGCCACAATGAAGCAGGAAGTGAGGGACCCCCCAGGAACCCGCAAATTCGCCAGGATGGGGGTAGCTAAAGAAATGCGGCGGGCGGCAATGGATTCGTAAAATCTCCGGGCCCATTGCAAACGGCGATCGGGCGCTTCCACCGAAGCTAGCAATAAAGCACAGGTCAGCAAAGCTTCCTGGGGTAACTCATTCGGCAAGAGATAGCGGCTAGTTAATAAAACTGCCCCCGCATAGTCATAGTCCGTATCCCAGTCAGAGTTAATCCAACACCCCGCTTCCTGCAATTCCGCCTCGGTGTAGGTCAAGATGCGGGAGTCGTACTCCCCATTGGTGACCTTGGTTTGCACCGTGCGCAGATACTGCCCATATTGATATCCCCGCCGCACCAGAGTATCTTTCCACAAGCTCCAAACATGCAAACGACCAGCCACATAGCGCCAGTCTGGCTCGTTGGGACTGCACATTTCCAAAGCACAGCTAATTAAGTTATCTTGAATCTCCCTAGTGCTAATGCCCTCCCTCAGACGGGTAGTTAAACCAGCCTCAAGGGCAATGGAGTTCACTTCCAACCCAAGACAGGCCCAGTCCACCACAGCCCGAATTTTACCAATGTTGAGGGGCGTTGAGGAGCCATCCCGACGGATCACTTGTATGCGATGTCCCTGGTGTGACCCCTGGCTGGTGCAGGTATGGGTGTCATTGGCGGTGGGGCTGGTGGGGGCGCTGATGAGGGTGGGGTGCATAGAAAAAGACAGTCAGGGAGACTTCGTAGGGTAGCGGAACAAACCGGTAGGGTCAAGGGCCCGAGGTCAGAGCTTAGATAAATTAAGCCACAGATATGGTGTGGCCGACACTAATCTTACTCCACATCTGGCACTTTATCATAGGCCACTCCCCCGGGGATCGGATTGCTAAATTGGTTACCAAATGCAAAAAAAAGCCAAAAATTAGCTGTTCAATGTCTGAAATCACCCCAGGGTCAGCCATTGCCCCGATAACAATTTTTGTTAAGATTGGGTTCGTTATTCCCCCGACCATTATTTCCTGAAAAATATGTTTGCTCTACCCATCCTGGCGGTTGCTGGCACGTTTCCCACCTATTTTGTGGCGGTGTATGTGGTGGGCTTAGTGGCGGCGGTATCCATCGGTTTGGTGGCCTGGTATAACTCCAAGCGGCCGGTGGGATGGGAACGGTCCCGGAGGCCAGGTTTTATCCCGAAAATTAATACGGGTGATGACGGGGAACCACCCCAATTTACCCCCCCGGAAAACCTGACAGAATCTCCATCAACTCTGGAGGGGGAAAGTGGAGAGTCAGAATCTAACCCTGCCGATTCCTAGGCGGAATAGTTAGCCCCATTTTCTAGAAAGGGAAAGTGAGTTGTACTGTGCCACTGATGCTGGGCCCCGTTGCCCCCATCACGCCGGGGGTAGGCAACACCGTTAGCACGGGTTGGATGAATAAATTGCCCACCAAATGGTACTGGGCATAGAACTGCAACATCGTTTCATAGCTGTTAAAGCCATAGCCTGCCAGGGGATTTGCATTTAATCTGGCCCAGGAAAACCCAAAGCCGTAACTATCCAACGGGCGATCGCCAAAGGGGGCAATAAAGGTTAGACCGAAACCAAAGGAACTGTGCATCAGGGCCGTACTGGAACTGTTCCAGCCACCTTGGACAAAACCAACAACGCCATTTTGGTCTTTAGTCTCTCGAAATTTGCCCAGCTTTTGAACTAGGTAGGCATACATGCCCCCAGTTTGGGATTCAAATGCTCCCCCAGGGGCCGTCAGCGGGCCGCTCTGTCGCCATCCTCCCACTGCCACACTCCCCCAACCGACTTCTGGCGCATCAGCGTAGGGAGTCCAGGTTCCCCCGATTTCCGCCACTTTGAATAGGGGGCCAGAAAAGTTGGGCCAAACCAATCCAGTCTGTACTCCTTGCGCTCCCCTACCATCGTAAATACCAGCTTGGCCATACCAACCGTTGGGCGTAGCAGGATTATCGCCAGGGCCGCCCCAGGATTTCCAAGCACCATATAAACCAAAGGCGGAATTGTAGTAACCAGGAATAAAACCCAACATGGCAGGGCCGACAAAAACTGGAGTATAAAGTAAACCGGTGGTGGAGGTGAATAATTGCGGATCGGTTTGAGTAACAAAGGGCCGTCCCACGTAGCCAAAATTCATCGAAGGAATCAGTTTACCAACCCGAAAAGAAAGGCGATCATCGAGAAAGGTTTGATTAAGCCATAGTTGATACAATTCTGTTCGATTTAATGGGGGGCCGGCTTCGATGGAGTTATAACCCTGGACAGATCCCGCTGCCAAGTTCACCGGTTGGCCGTTATATTGCAAACCTTCCACTTCAAAAAAGGCATTTTTCCAACCCACTGCCTTTTCCAAATCTATCCCCAAACCTAAAATTAATGCTCCATTCAAATCAGTGGAACCGGGCTGATTGCCGCCGGAAATTTGCTGGCTGACATTACCCATAAAAATACCGCCAAGTCGCAAGGGGCTATCTTCGGGCAATCCTAACCAACGACCCAATTCTCCAGTGCCCACCAACATGTTGGATGCGGCCGGGTTCCCACTGATGCCCACCATGACTTTTCTGGGGCTTTTGCTATGGGCTGGTTTTAGATTTTCTAATGGGTTAGTGGAGCTAGATATTTCTTCTGGAACAATAAAATCGTCTGCTACTAAATTGTCATAATTAAGGGAATCTTCTGGCCACTGCTTGATCATCGCTGGAGTTAAAACTGTTAAACGATCAATTTCATGGCTTTCAGAAAGCTGAAAATCTGATGTTTGGTCAAGAAATATTTCTAGTTTTTGTTTTTGATTATGAATGAATGGTAAGGCGGACAATGTTGATATTTCCTTCTCCCCATTGGAAATAGTCCCAGCCCAAACTATTGATTGGGAGCCCATAAAAATTCCTGGGGCAATGGCCAAAATCAAGGCCATTAAATTTACTTTTAGCCGCGAACAACAGGGATTTTGTAAAAAATATTGGGTAACCATGATTGAACCTAAATCCTACACACCAATCAGGAAAGGGCTAAAAATACAACCATGGAGAAAGACGGCACAATCCCCATGGCATGAAATAGTTAAGAGTGGTGAAAAATTATTGGAATTTACTTCTGATCCAACGCTTCCTGCAAAGTTTCTGGCCCTTCTCCCTCACTGGCCACAGTGCGCCAGGGCCATTCCTGGGAGTGGAAGGGCGCTAGGGGAGGCAACATGGGGGTAATGCCATTGGCTTCATCGTAGGCACGGATGCGGGCATGGGCTGGGCCCACAGCATAGGAACCTTGGGACGCGGCCATGGGAGTTCTGGCTCCATCTTGTTTGGCGATCGCCTGGCGGGCCCCGGTGCTGAGCAGTTCTACGTCCATCAGGAAGTAATCGTCAAAGAAAGCTAGACCTAATTCCCGGTCTTTGACAATTCTGGTTACTAAAGACAACATCGTGTCCGGTTTGGTGGTGAACTCGGTGGTTTCAAACAGTAGCAGGCGATCGTTGATAGCTTCTTTGCCAAAGAATTGGGCCATCAGGGTAAATAAAATATTGTTAGTGCGGGTTACATAAAGGGTATTGGTGACCCCAAAAGTTTGATCCCACTGGTCACCGATCATTTTTTTCCATTCCGCCATGACTTCCATCCAGTGGTCTACCTGGTAGGTGGCGGCGGTGCCGATGGTGGTGGTGAAATGGGGCACTACTTCCTTAATCCAAGCATTGATCTTCTGGCGATCGATCACCCCAGCGGCCAAGGTTTCATCAATGAAACTAATGTTATTCGTCAAAATGGCCTTGACTGCGCTTAAAGCATCCGGCTCCAAACCCAACTGATCCGCCTGGGCCAAGGTGTTAGCCTGTTCTGCACGGTAGGCAGTCAGTTCCCCTTTCCAACCATCTCCGGCCACGGGGGCATTGTCGGCAGTGGCAAAATAGGGCTGGAGAATGGCATAAATGGCCATGGCGCTATGGGAAATACCTTTTACCACTTGGTATTGCACGGGCACGGGTGGAGCTTGAATAGGGCTACTTTGACCAGGCATATACAGATAAAAATCTCCCCCCTCGTTACTAAATAAACCGAGAATAATGGGATGCTTTGCCCTAAATTCCCCGGTGTAGCGCTCCAGGGATTTGGCGTAGTAAACGTTCATTTGGGAGTCGAGCAACAAGCTACTTTTAATAGCGTTGTTTAATAATGCCCAAGTGGGAAAAGCCATCAATAAAACCAGGGCCAGAGCCAGTACAGCTTTGCCCAACAAACCATCAGTCAAGCGGCCAAAAAGCTTAGTCTTAGGAAGACCGGCAAGAAAATTCATAAACATAGATAAACAGCAGAGATTACTATTTTTTGTTCTCAAGACAAGGCGCTAGATTGGGGGCAAAATCGGCCTTTTGCTGAACCTAGTGTCGCCATTATCACACTGGTTTTTGCTCTTGCTACCAAATTTGTCAAAATCCAATTTTTAAGAATAATTAAGACCCTGCCTGGAATTTGTTAACTTTCGGCAAAACTTACTCTGTGAAGATATTTGGCAAAAGTCAAATTTTCTAACGGTCATGGGTTCACTGTCCCCCCAAGACCATTGAATAGCAAAAGTTACTTAGCTTCCATCCAATTACTACCCCGATGCATTTCCACCACTAAAGGCACCGATAGGGTTAGGGCCTGCTCCATGGTGTGTTGGATTAGGGGAGATAGCTCTTCCCACTCCTCCAGGGGCATTTCAAAAATTAGTTCATCATGGACCTGGAGTAACATGCGGGTTTGGTAGTTTTCTAGCAGATCCGCCAGTTTAACCATGGCAATTTTGATAATATCGGCACTGGAACCTTGGATGGGGGCATTTGCCGCTGATCGCAGAAGCTGGGCGTCGTTATAGTTCATTTTGATGCCAGCTAAATCTAGCTCCGTCACCGTTTTTCCCCTCAGTCGTCGTAGGGCGTCGGTGACAAAGTTAAAGTAACGTCTTCTGCCCACAATGGTAGTCACATAACCTTTGGCGATCGCCTCTAGCTTCATGGTTTCCAGGTAATCAAAAACTTGGGCATAGGTGCGGTGGTAACGATCAATAAATTCCCGGCCTTCCACTGCGGAAATCCCCGTTTCCCGAGCAAAGCGCTGGGCCCCCATGCCATAAATGACGCCAAAATTAATTGTTTTACCCAAATTCCTTTCCGCTGGGGTAATGTCCTCTTTACCAAAAAGCAACTTAGCCGTCACGGCATGGACATCCTGGCGATCGCCATAGGCCTGTAGTAACACCGGTTCTTGGGAGAGGTGGGCCAGGATACGCAATTCAATTTGGGAGTAATCCGCCGACACCAAAAGCCAATTTTCCTGGGGCAAAAAGGCCCGGCGAATCTGTCGGGAAAAATCAGAACGGATGGGAATATTTTGTAAGTTAGGGTTGGAAGAAGATAACCGCCCAGTGGAAGTAATAGCCTGGTTAAAATCGGTGTGAATACGTTTAGTGTGGGGATTAACCAATTCCGGTAAGGCATCCACATAGGTGGACTTTAATTTAGCTAAGGTGCGGTGTTCCAGAATTGCATCAATGATGGGGTGGTCTCCCTGGAGTTTTTCGAGGGTGGCATGGTCTGTGGAATAACCAGTTTTAGTTTTGCGGGATTTTTTGCGGTCTAGTCCCAACTTATCGAACAAAATACTGCCCAATTGTTTGGGAGAACTGAGATTAAAACTTTCCCCCGCTGCTTCATAGGCCGTGGTTTCAATGGTGAGTAAATTATCTGCTAACTGTTCCGACAGGGTTTGTAAATAATCGCAATCAATGCGAATCCCCCTATCTTCCATGGCCGCTAGGATTTTTTCTAGAGGCTGTTCAATGTCCCTCACAATAGTTGCAAGTTCGGGATAATCATCTAGTTCTTGTTGTAGTTTTTCTGCCAATAAATAGGTAGCATAGCAATCTAAACCGCAATATTGTCCCGCTGTCTCTAGGGGTAAATCGGCAATAGTCTGGTCTTTTTTCAAGCCCAAATCTTTATAGCTCAGGGCCACTAAACCGAGGTTATAACGACGGCAAAGATCGGTTAAATTATGGGTCTCCTCCGGTTGAAGCACGTAGCTAGCTAGCATGGTGTCCAACACTACGCCCCCCAACTCCATGCCATGGTGGGTCAAAACCCGCCGATCAAATTTGGCATTTTGTAAGACTTTGGGATAGGTGGCATTGCCCAAAACTTCTTCTAAAAGATCTTTAACTATGTCGAGGGATAACTGTTCCCCTTGGTGGTGCCCTAGGGGAATATAGGCCACTTGATGGGGTTCTGGACCCCAGGCACAGCCAATGCCAACTAAGTTAGCCATCAGGGGGTCTAAACTGTTGGTTTCTGTGTCCCAGGCAACGGGAAACTTTGCATCTGTATAATTTTTTAATTCCTCAACCAGGGCTTGCAGTTGGGGGATAGTGGTAATAATTTGTGGCTGAATTTGTTCTGGTAATTGAATAGTGATTAAACCATCTTCTTGGATTACGGTGGGGACGCCATCAAACAAAGATAGTTGTTGGGAATCATCCTGGCTAATTTTTGCTTTTGCCTTAGTATTTTGATTGGTTTTAGCCGCGTTATCCTTTGGGCTATTATCCACTTCATTGTCCACCGGCACTGGTCCATACTTATCCCCAAAAGCACGGTGGAAAGTTGCAATTTTGTCAATGAAAGTCCTTAGCTCTAATTTTTCCAACAGCGGCACCAGGCGATCAGTAGAAAATCCCGTTAATTGCAAATCCTCCCAGCCTATCTCCAAGGGCATATCCACGACAATGCGAGCCAACATTTGGGAGTGTATGGCATCATTTTTGCCATTGGTTAACTTCGTTTTCAATGCGCCCTTAATCTGTTCTAAGTTTTCATATACCTTCTCTAGGGTTTCGTACTCAGCTAAAAGCTTAATGGCAGTTTTTTCACCAATGCCATTAATGCCCGGAATGCAATCGGATTTATCCCCACAGAGAGCTTTAAAATCGACAATTTGGGCGGGGGTTACCCCCATTTTGTTCACCACTCCCTGCCAGTCCAATTCGTCATATCCAGTATTACTGGCAAAGGGATTACGGGTTAAGTATAAAACGGAAATATTTTGCTCTGGGGTGACCAGTTGGAACAAATCCCGATCGCCACTGAGAATTTTAACTCGATAGCCAGCGTCACTACCCTTGTGAGCTAAGGTACCCAAAATGTCGTCGGCTTCATAGCCTGCATAGGTAATGGTTTGTAAATTAAGGGCCTGTAGCAATTGCTGGAGGTAGCTTAAGTCTTCCGCAAAATCCTCTGGGGTTTCCTGACGGTTAGATTTATAGGCGACGTCGGCCTCATGGCGAAAAGTGGGTTCCCGACGGTCAAAGGCAATGGCGATCGCCGCTGGTTTTTGGGACTCCATCACCTGCATGAGGGAATTTAAAAATCCAAAACAGACGCTGGTGGGAATGCCCGCTGTTGTCCGCAGAGGGCCCTTTTTCGACAGACCAAAGGCATAGTAAGCCCGGAATGCTAAGGAATGGCCATCAACTAACAATAACAAAGGGGATTCAGCAGACATAAGCACGCACCAAGGAAGAAGCTAGATTATACCGCTGTTGTCGGTGGTGACAGGTGTGTAATATTTTTTGCTTATGAAAAAAGGGAATTACCCCTTCGACCAAGACCACCAAAGCTGGAGAAACCTATACCCGGCCAGTGTGGAACAGGCTCCATTCCGGTGGAGACTATGGGTGAAAATTATTCAGCCAACTCAGTCCTACGCCCCATTGAGCACCTGGTTTTGGCCTCATTTAAATCGAGAACCGGGGATTCCGCCTATGGCCAAACTGTCAGACAAGGTAGTAAAGGTCGCAAGACTTCTACTGCTTTGCAAGTTTCCCGATAGGAAGCCTACGCTGTAGTCTTAGATTTAGCGTGGATAGTTCACCCGGTGATGGTTAAGCCTAGGCCAGCAAAGCCTTGGCCCGATCGCCGAAGGCCTGGGCTGTTAAACCGTTATAGGCCATCAATTGTCCAGCACTGGCGGTGGTTTCCCCCCGTTTCCAGGCAAACAGATCCCTGGGGCAAGCACTGCGGAGCATCACCGGTTCCAGCATGGCTCCACTGCCGCCAGTAACCCCAATCAACGCATCCCCACCGAACAGTTCGGTAAATTCAGCATCACTCAAAAAGCCACCATCTGACTCGGAACAATCTTCCCATTGCACATCATGGGGACGGTATATGCGCCGGGGATTAATTACTGAAACCACCTTCACCCCATAACCTTCACTTTCCAATTGGCTAGCCGCTTCCAATACAGGAATTAAAGTCATATCGCCAATCACAGCAAAAACAATGGTTTTCGAGCCGGTACTGCGGTGAAGTAGGATGCCGCCTTTAGCTAAACCTTGGCGATTTTGCTCAAACGTGGTGCGGATGGGCAGGGGAGACTTACTAGCGGTGATGGGAATGCCCTTATTGCTAGTGGTCAAAGCCCAGTCGTAACAAATTTGAATCCCATTGGCGTCACAGGGGAAAAGGGGAAAAATATTGCCATTACGCATCATCGCGGCAAAATAATTTTCAATTTCGGGCCGTTGGTGGGTCCAACCATTGCGTCCTTGCTCCAAAGCCCCCGCTGTAAACAGAGTGATGGTGGAAGGGGTAGGCCGACGTAGCTCTGCCATGGCTTGGGTGACAGTCTGCCAAATGGGTAAACCGTTAATGGCAAAGGATTCGTAGGAACACCAGAGGGTGCGGCCTCCAAATAAAGCTTGGGCGGCGGCCAGGCCAGCACAGGCATCTTCACTCAGGGGTTCATAAACTTGGCCGTTGGGACCCTGGAAATAATCTTGATCCACCGTAGGATGAACAATTTTTAACCCGACGTTGATGTTGTTAATGCCCGAGGCTGCATTGCCGTCCGCATTGGTAACGACAAAATTTGCATCTTGCTTACCCACATGAACCACCAATTCCCCCATGGCCGTGGTGGCCACCTGTTTATCTTCCAGGGAAAATTCCTTCAGGGGCAGAGTACCTAAATCCGCCAGGGGCAGAACCGATTCCGTTACCACTGTCTGGGCCGCCGGGCCACCATGGGAACGCTCAAAATTAGTCCGCACCAACTGCCATGCGTCTGGAGATAAAGCCCGTTCTTGCAAAGCGCTGACAATATAGTCCTTGTTTAAACTGTCGCCGGGGTAAAGGTTATGGGATTTGGCCCCTGATTTGTGGACCCCGGCCCCTTTTAACTGCTTCACAATCAGGACAGTCAATGTGCCATTGAGAGCCGCCTGGGCTGCTTGGTCAGTGGCTTCCAATACGGCTTGGGTGAAGGCTAGGCGTTGTTGAAAAGAAAACTTGGTGCTGTCAACAAAATCCCCCGGCTGATTGCTGTCGTCAAAATCCTTGGCGTTAACTAAAATGACATTTTTGAAACCATTGCCCCGCCAATAATTGACCATGGCTTCGTTGCTTTGGGTGGAAACCATGCTGTGGTGTTCTTGGCTAAAACCGTTCCAAACCAAAATGGGGAGGAAATTCGTAACTTGGGGATAGGCCGTGTGGAAATGGCCAAAACTACTCATGATGTAGGGTTCCCCTAAGCCTCCATCCCCAATGGTGACAGGAAAGAGAGTCCCAGGATGGAGTTTGGCCCCGGCCATAGCGAAATGTTGCCCCTGGCCCAGAGGCCCCGCTGGCGCTAACAAACCAGGAATTTGCCCTGAGAGGTGACCTAAGAGCCCGTGCATTTCCCGGAACCGATCGCCAAGTTCTTGAACCGTATTAATCCCCATGGCTTCCAAGGAACGATCCAAGAACATGGTGCTGTAAAAACCGGGGGCATGGTGCCCTACTTCCGTCACCGTATTTTTGTAGCCCAACATCACCAGGGAGGCGATCGCATCGGCAATACTGGCAAAGCCACCAGGGTGTCCTGATTCCTTGCTAGCCGTAGTTTGCAGGGTCAAATAGCGCAGGGCATCCGCCGCCAATAACGTTTGATAAACTGCTTGGGGATCACTGGATGAGTTGATGGCTTGTTTCCCACTGGCGATCGCCGTTTCCTGGCCGTAACGATCAAAATCCGGCAGGTTTTCACCGAAAATGCGAATTCCTTGGCAAAAAGCAGGGTGGGCGGCAACGGTCATGGGGAAAGATCCTATTCCAGAGAAGAGTAACGTTTGGGTCTAATTTTACCCCCTTGGGTAACACCAGATAATCCCCTATTCAACCATTAAAAAGGATTGAGAAAAAGCTATGGATGCTTAATCCCAATCCTGGTTGAGAGTTTTTATTTTTGCCCTCCATTGACCTACTAAATTACCGGCAACATTGAGGGACTGTGAATCCTGTTTTGCCCCCAAATTCGGGGAGTTAGGGGGCTTTTAAAACAAAGTCTACGCGGCGGAGGTTTGCAGACATTTGATAATGGAAGCTTTTTCCAATAATCCCACCACTTCCCCGGAGGATTGCACTACCAACAGTTCCGACAGTTTTTGTTGGTCTAACAACTGGGCCACTTCAAACAAAGATTGGCTAGCGTTAACGGTGACCATCTGTTGGGGATGTTGCATCAGGCTGTCCACGGTGGCGTGGGGCCAATCGGAGGTGGGCACATGTTTGATATCTTCTGTAGCTAGTACTCCTAGCAGTTGATTGTCAGCACCGATGATCAAGAAACGTCGCCAGGGGGTTTTACCAATCACATACTCGTTGGCAAATTCCCGAATGTTTAACCCAGCAGGGATGATGGGGCTGTTGGGAATGACCGCATCTTCCGCAGTGAAAGCTTCCATTTGATCTTTAACCTGGGCATTGCGGGCGGAGGAACCAGCATTTTGCAACAGGAACCAACCGATCAGAATAGTCCAAAAGCTACCGATGGGCAGAATATTTAAAATGCCTAAGCTACCGATGGCGATCGCCAACCAACCAAAACCTTGGCCGACCCGGCTAGCGACGAGGATACCTTTATTTTGATTGCCAGTGATTTGCCAAACGATGGATTTGAGTACGTTACCACCGTCCAAGGGTAAACCGGGGATGAGGTTAAACAATGCGAGGGCAAGGTTAATGGCTGCCAACAAACCAATAATGGCTTGGGCTGGGAGGGGAAGGGAAATTTGACTACCAAATATGGTCAGAGCCAAAAAGAGCACTAAACTCACCGCAGGCCCGGCGATCGCCACGGCAAAAGCTTGCCAGGGAGTATTGGATTCCTTTTCTAAACTCGCTAGACCACCAAAAAGAAACAGGGTGATGGATTTTACTTCAATGCCCTGGGCAATGGCCACTAGACTATGGCCTAATTCGTGGGCCACCACCGAAGCGAAGAGTAATAGGGCGGTGACTAATCCCAAAATCCAGGGTGTACCACCGGACAGTTGGGGAAAGCGGGCTAAGTCTTGGCCATAGCTGAGGGTCACCAATCCCAAAATTAAAAACCAGGATGGATTGACGTAAAAAGGAATACCAAAGAGACTGCCGACGCGGATATTGTTGTTCATTCAATTGCCCCCCTAAACTGAGGCTTAACATGAATTAATTGTAACGAGATGTTAAGAAGTACCTGAGTGGGAAAACCGTCGCAGTGGGTTCGGTTAAGCACCGTTTCCCCAATTCACTTTAGGATCAAGGGCAGTATAGCCCCTTCCCCCGGCAGTTAGACTATGTTTTCCCCCAGCGTTTACTCAGAAATTATTACCACCCTCCCCCCTAGTGTAAGGTTAGTGGCGGTGACCAAAACCAAGGCGATCGCCGATATTGAAGCGGCCTACAGGGCGGGTATCCGGGATTTTGCCGAAAGTCGCATCCAGGAAGCGTTATCAAAAATTGAAGCCCTGGGGAGTTACACCGATATTAACTGGCATTTTATTGGTCGTTTACAAAGCAATAAGGCCAGACGGGTGGTGGAAAATTTTGCCTATATCCATTCCATTGATAATTTACCGATCGCCGCGAGATTAAACCGCATAGCCGAGGAATTGGGTAAGCATCCCCAGGGATTGTTGCAAGTCAAGTTACTGCCCGACGAGAATAAATCCGGTTGGACAAGGGAAGAATTAAGTATTGATTTACCCCAATTAGAGCTATTGGAAAATCTGAAAATTTGTGGATTAATGACCATTTTGCCCCTCGGTCTGTCCCCTGGCGATCGTCAACAAACCTTTGGAGAATTAAAAGATTTAGCCGCAGAGATTAGTCAAACATCTAACCTGTCATTAACGGAACTATCCATGGGCATGTCCGGGGATTACCCTGAAGCGGTTGCCGCCGGGGCCACCATGATCCGACTAGGTACAATTCTCTTTGGCGATCGGGGTTAAATACTCCATTTCATGGACGATAGCAAATATCGCAATTGCTAGTTGGGAATGAAAACTAAAAAGTTCTCATTGTCTGGCGTTTATTCTTTGCGCAAGCTGGAGATTGAGATACAATGAAAACTTAGACAACAACTAGACGAATCAAAAATAATATTTGCAATTTCACTAATATGAAAACGATTACCCTAAAAATAGAAGACGGTGTTAATGATCGTTTTATGTCGTTATTGAAAGACTTTTCCGATCATGAATTAAGGATTCTAGAAGAGTCCGAATATGTTAGTGATGATGACTACTTAAGATCCATTGAAGGCATGGTTGAGAGTATTAATGAAGCGAGAGAGGAAGCGGTAGAGAATGGTATTACTTTGGATAAGCTAGATTGGTGATGTACAAGGTGATTTTCATGACAAAGGCACAAAAAGATGCTAAAAAATTAGCCTCTGGCGGGTTAAAGGCAAAAGCACTCAAGCTAATTGAGATTATTCGTGAAGATCCTTATCAATATCCTCCTGAATATGAGCTTCTTAAAGGAGACATGAAAGGACTAATTAGCAGAAGGATAAATAAGCAACATCGATTGGTATATGAAGTCATAGAACAGAAAAAAATGATCAAGATATACCGAATGTGGACCCACTACGAGTAGACCAGATAGGGTTCTTTTTATCATTTATTCTTGAATTGTCGATATAATGTAATCCAACTAACAAAGACTGGCTACGTAGTTAGATCCACCGCATGAACAATGGCGAAAGCAGAAGTATAGCCATGTAAAAAGGTTTGACTGCCCACCTGGCCAATTTCACCATTGCAGAAAAAACCTCCTAGGGCTATTCCCGGAAAATATTGCCCAAACACCTGGCTGTCAAAGTTGGGGGTGCCATACAGGCCATAGCCTCTGCCCAAACAGGAAAACATCAACGCCCCGATCGCCGTGGTAGGGGACTGACTTGGTTCGCCGTTAGTGTAATAACGCAACAAAATTCTTAGATCATCGGCGGAGGTTTCCCGATCCCGTAAATGGAATTGTAACCTCTGGCCTTTTCTCACCCGGTCTCCAATGGCGATCGCCCCCTGGCGGGGATCCACCCCCAATAAATTACGAATTAAAAAATCTCCCGGTTGGAGAGTCAGCTTAAACTCATCGTTGGCCACACCGACAAAGAGAGAGCTTTGGGCCAATTCCTGATCCTTGGGGCTGAGGGTGGGAATCAGTTTTTGCAGACTAGCCAGGGGACTTTCCAACACCACCGTACCACTGTCCTTATCCTTGCCTTCGATTTCTGTGATGATGTTTCGTTCTCCCTGGTTAACCACAAACGGTTCACCGATGGGTCGACAGCCCTGGGCCACCACGCTACCGAGGCGAATATTACCCGCCAGAGCAACCCCAATGAAACCTTCCCCGTAGCGTCCACTGGCATGGTGGGGAGATTGCAAAAATAAACTGCCCCCCATAGCAACATTTTCTCCACTGGCTAAGCCCCCCGCTTTCGTTGCCTGGGGATAGGCAAAATCCAGCCCCGCCAAAAAGTCCGTTATGCCCGCTGCCATCGGATCCGCCAAAATCAGGAAATCGGCCCCACTGGCCGGATCAACACCGACCAAATCCACCCAACTCTGGGGCGACGCATCCAAATCCGGTAACTCTTTCCCATGGACGTAGAACGGAGTCATCTTTACCCCAGGCAACCGGGCCACCGTTAAGCTCAGCGCCACTTTTCCTTCCACTTCCTGCACCGCGTCGGGGTCTGCCATGCCAATGATGCCTCCCCCCAAACAACCAATCACATTGGGCACTGACAACTTTTCTTGCACCAGGGGCATTAACCGGGCTGCATCGGAAGCAAAGCTGGAAGAAAGGAACACAATTGCTAAATCCCAATCCCCCTGCCCTGGACCACTCACCTTGGCGATCGCCTCATCCAATGCCCCCTCCAAGGATGGCCTGGTAGAAAGGGCATTAACCCACTGCAAAGAATGTGTCATAGCAAAAAAAGTAATTGGATACTCGACCGAATTCCAACGGTTACCGAAAACCTTGCCCAAAATTGAGATTGGCCCAGACCACCATCGTAACTTCTCGGATCAAATTGCAGAAAACCATGGGGAAAATTTGCCCTGGCCCAACCTTAACTACACCAATGCCCCCTCCTAACCTATGGCAAAATGATGAAGGCCTAACAGTGAACTCCGCCCCATGACCACCTCCCTACCTCCCCAATACGATCCCAGTGCGACCGAAGCCAAATGGCAAACAGCTTGGGAAGAAAGTCATGCGTTTCAAGCCGATCCCCAAGCCCACGGAGAACCCTATTGTGTGGTGATTCCTCCCCCTAATGTGACGGGCAGTTTGCACATGGGCCACGCCTTTGAGAGTTCCCTCATTGATACCTTAGTGCGTTACCACCGGATGCGGGGAGATAACACCCTATGGTTACCGGGTACGGATCATGCCAGCATTGCTGTGCAAACTATTTTGGAGCGTCAGTTAAAAGCAGAGGGAAAAACCCGGCATGACCTGGGGCGGGAAAAGTTTTTGGAGCGGGCTTGGCAGTGGAAAATAGAATCTGGCAGTACCATTGTCAACCAACTGCGGCGTTTGGGAGTTTCCGTAGACTGGA
Source organism: Synechocystis salina LEGE 00031 (assembly GCF_015207985.1). GTDB lineage: Bacteria > Cyanobacteriota > Cyanobacteriia > Cyanobacteriales > Microcystaceae > Synechocystis > Synechocystis salina. The sequence goes on from NZ_JADEVV010000030.1 coordinate 23,919, forward strand.
CTAGGGAACGGTTCACCATGGACGAACAGTTATGTCAAGCGGTGAAAACGGCTTTCATCCAGCTTTACCAAGAGGGGCTAATTTACCGGGGTAATTACTTGGTCAATTGGTGCCCGGCTTCCCAGTCGGCGGTGTCAGATTTGGAAGTGGAAAACCAAGAGGTGGACGGTCATCTCTGGTATTTCCGTTATCCCCTCACTGATGGCAGTGGAGAAGTGGTGGTGGCTACGACTCGGCCGGAAACCATGCTGGGAGACACTGCAGTGGCGGTGAATCCCCATGATCAACGTTATGCCGCCATGGTGGGCAAAACTGTCACCCTGCCTTTAACAAACCGGGAGATCCCCGTGGTGGCCGACGAATTGGTGGACCCAGAATTTGGCACCGGCTGCGTAAAAGTAACCCCCGCCCACGACCCCAACGATTTTGTCATGGGCCAACGGCACAACCTACCTTTTATTAATCTGCTCAATAAGGACGGTTCCCTCAACGAGAACGGTGGGGATTTTGCTGGCCAGGACCGCTTTGAAGCCCGCAAAAATGTGGTGCAGGCTCTGGAGACCCAGGGGTTTCTGGTCAAAATTGAACCCTATCGTCATTCCGTCCCCTACAGTGACAGAGGTAAAGTGCCGGTAGAGCCGTTGTTATCCACCCAATGGTTTGTCAAAATCGAAAGTCTGTCCCAAAATGCCCTGGCTTGTTTGGATGAGGACAATGATCCTAATTTTGTGCCGGAACGGTGGGGTAAGGTTTATCGAGACTGGTTAGTTAAACTCAAAGATTGGTGTATTTCCCGGCAACTATGGTGGGGTCATCAAATCCCCGCTTGGTATGTTGTCAGTGAAACCCATGGAGAAATTGTCGATAATACCCCTTTTATTGTGGCCTATGACAAAGCCGAAGCCCTGGCCAAAGCGGAAGCAGAGTACGGCCCAGCGGTGCAATTGCAACAGGATCCCGATGTGTTGGATACTTGGTTTTCTTCGGGGCTATGGCCCTTTTCCACCATGGGTTGGCCCCAGCAGACAGAAGACTTGGCCAAGTATTACCCCACCAGCACCCTGGTGACCGGTTTTGACATTATCTTTTTCTGGGTAGCCAGGATGACCATGATGGCAGGACACTTTACTGGCCAGATGCCCTTTAAGGATGTGTATATCCACGGGCTAGTGCGGGACGAAAATGGTAAGAAGATGTCTAAGTCTGCCAACAATGGCATTGACCCTCTATTGCTAATCAATAAATATAGCACCGATGCCCTACGCTATACCCTAATTCGGGAAGTGGCTGGGGCAGGTCAGGACATTAGCCTGCAATACGATCGCCAAAAGGACGAATCGGAGTCGGTGGAAGCGTCCCGTAACTTTGCCAATAAACTGTGGAATGCGGCCCGGTTTGTGATGATGAATCTGGAGGAAAAAAGCCCAGCACAGTTGGGCCTCGCCCCTGTGGAAAGCCTGGAATTGGCAGACCGCTGGATTGTGTCCCGTCTCAACCGAGTTATTGAGCAGACCAGAGAACAAATAGAAAACTACGGCCTAGGGGAAGCGGCAAAGGGCTTGTACGAGTTCATTTGGGGAGACTTCTGTGACTGGTACATTGAATTGGCTAAACCCAGGCTTTGGAATAAGGAAGGGGGAGAAACTGGCACCCAGCGTCAATTGGTGGCTCGTCAAGTTTTGGCCCACACGTTGGACAGCATTATTAAGCTGCTCCATCCCTTTATGCCCCACATTACCGAAGAGCTCTGGCAAACTCTCCACCAAGCCGAGGGGGAATTTCTCGCATTGCAAGCCTACCCGTTGGTTAACCAGTCTCTGATGGATCCCGGTTTGGAAACTCAGTTTGATTTGTTGATCAACACCCTACGTACCATCCGTAATCTCCGGGCGGAGGCGGGCATTAAACCAGGGGCCATGGTCACAGTTATCCTCCAAAGTGAAAATGACCAGGAACGACAAACCCTGCAACTGGGGGAAACCTATATTCGTGACATCGGCAAAGTGGAGAATCTCCAGGTTGTGCCCCAACTACCCCCAGAACAAACCCAGGCGGGCACGCAGTGTGCCTCCGGCATCGCCGGGGTAGTGGACACAGTCCAGGTATTGATTCCCCTCTCAGGGCTAGTGGATTTGGATATTCTCCGCAATAAAATCCAAAAAACCTTAGACAAAGTTAGCAAAGAATATGAAAGCATCGAAAAACGTCTTGGCAATCCCGGTTTTGTCAATAAAGCACCGGAGGAGGTAATTGCCGGAGCTCGGGAATCCCTCAACGCCGCCGCCGTTCAACGACAGATGCTCCAGGAAAGGCTAAAAATGCTTGGCTAATGTTAATAACCCCCATTGCCCCTGGTTCTGTCAAAATTCCAGGGGTTTTGATTTGGGCAAATTGGTTATGACTTTGGGATTGCCGGAAAGGAGAGATTTTGCATAAAAAATCCCCACCTTTTGCCAAAGCTTAAGTGGGGTGATCTGGTTAGGTAATTGGGTTGTTAAGACCTTTTGTGGATTTCAAATCATAACCAATAGACAGTACAAAAGATCGCTCTATTCTTCCAATCAATCTGGAGTCTAAATCCACACAGTAGTATTACCATTTCAGTAGATTGAATTGCTCCATATCGGTTGTTTCTCGGTTGCGGTAAATGGCTAGCACGATCGCCAGACCCACCGCGGCTTCAGCAGCGGCAATGGTAATGACAAAAATGGCAAACACCTGGCCCCGAATGTTGCTTGGATCAAGGTAATTGGAAAAGCCCATCAAGTTGAGGTTAACTGCGTTCAGCAACAGTTCAATGGACATCAACACCCGCACGGCATTACGGCTAGTGATGAGACCATAAATACCAATGCAAAACAGGGCGGCCGCTAGAATCAAACAATATTGGAGTTGCAAATGCATGGTGGGGTCAGGAAAATTTAACTAGGGTTAATCAATAAAATTGGCTTAGATGGGGAGATTTTTGCCCAATCAACCGGCAAAGGTTCAAAAACTCCCACTAACCTTGGTTAGGCAATGCCTATTTGGAGGCGGAAGTTAACTCCCGGGGACGCTCCGGCAAAGTGAGAGCAGTGGCAGTTTTATCTTCCTGGGATAGTTCGGGAATTAAGTCCCGACGGGCCAAGATAATTGCCCCCACCATAGCCATCAACAACAGAACGGAAACCAACTCAAAGGGCAGGAGGTAATCACTAAAAAAGTGTTTCCCAATGGTGACCAGGGTGTTTTCCACAAAAGGTCCCGTTTCATTAATCTGCCAAGGAGTAATTAACACCATGGTGCTCAACAAAGCAAAGATGCCGGTACAGACCAGGGCGGTGGATAAATTTCTCAGCCAACGACCGGGAATTTTGGAAAAATCTTCCCGTTTATTGACCAACATAATGGCGAAAAGAATAAGTACGCTGACCGCTCCCACATACACTAGGACTTGGGCCGCCGCCACAAAATCCGCATTGAGTAGGATATAAATACCGGAAATACTGAGGAAGACTCCCCCCAACAGGAAGGCGGAATAAACAATGTTAGAGAGCAGTACGACCCCCAGGGCCGCCCCAATGACTAAAAAAGCCAGGATTAGGAAGGATATGTACTGAACACCTTCAGCTAAATTCACAGTGGTTAATCTCCTAGGTACGGATAGTGGAAGGGCAAAATCAGGTCACAACGAGTTTACTTTAACGGGTAAAGCTAAGGAATGAAGGAATAAAGCACAAATCTATTCCGTTTTCACCAAATCTTCCGGATGTTGTCCGGCCCGTTGACTGCCCTTGGGTAAATCGTGGGGTTCTAGCACTCCTTTGGGCAAATAGCCTAGTTCCCGCAGGGGAGTCACCATCGGATCTTCAGTTACTTTATAGGGCAACCTACCCAGGGCGACGTTGTCATAGTTCAAATCATGGCGATCGTAGGCCGCCAACTCATATTCCTCAGTCATGGAGAGACAGTTGGTGGGACAGTACTCCACACAGTTGCCGCAAAAAATACAAACTCCGAAGTCGATGCTGTAATGTTTGAGTTCTTTTTTCTTAACTGCCTTGTTAAATTCCCAATCCACCACTGGTAAGTTAATAGGACAAACCCGCACACAAACTTCACAGGAAATACATTTATCAAACTCAAAGTGAATTCTGCCCCGGAACCGTTCCGAAGGAATTAACTTTTCGTAGGGATATTGCACTGTGACGGGCCGACGACTCATGTGGTCGAAGGTAACTGCTAACCCCTGACCGATGTACTTAGCCGCCTGCAAACTCTCTTTAGCGTAGTCGCCAACCTGCTTAAGAATATTGTTGAACATAGCTTTCAGAAGGGAAAAAAGGTAGAGGGTGAAAAGTTGAACAAACCTGGAGACGGTGGCGAAAAGTCAGAAGCCGGAATCAAGCAAACATCAGCGCTCTCGAAGCTAATCTGCACCGCCCCATTGAAACTAACCACCAAAGGCCATGGGAAAGGTCAACTTCAGTCCAGCGGTAATTAGAAGGTTTGCTAGGGCAACGGGCAGTAAAAACTTCCAACCTAGGTTTAATAACTGGTCAATCCGCACCCTGGGCACAGTCCAGCGTAGTAGGATGGCAATGAAAATCAGAAAATAGGACTTCAGTACCGTCATAGTGATGCCCAGGGCCGCCATTAGCACCTGTAACCAAGAGGTGGTAGGAGCAACCCCCAGCCAATTAGCCACATTTTCCAAGGGAATGGGGAAGTCCCAACCGCCCAGATAAAGTACCGAAAATACCAGGGCAGAAAGTACAAGGTTGACGTAGGAACCAAGGTAGAACAGGGCGAATTTCATCCCCGCATATTCGGTCTGATAACCCGCCACCAACTCCTCTTCAGCTTCCGGTAGGTCAAAGGGTAGACGTTCACATTCTGCCAGGGCCGCAATCCAAAAAATTAGAAAGCCCACCGGCTGACGCCAAATGTTCCAACCTAAAATGCCGTAGCCAGACTGTTGGTCAACAATGTCGATGGTGCTGAGGCTATTGGACATCATCACGATCGCCAACACCGCTAGGGAGAGGGGAATTTCGTAGCTAATGGACTGTGCCGCTGCCCTTAGCCCCCCCAGCAGGGAGTACTTATTGTTGGAAGCGTAACCAGACATCAACAGCCCAATGGGCGCAATACTGGAAAGGGCAATCCAGAGAAAAATACCAACGTTAATGTCGGTGATGACCAGGTTCTGGCCGAAGGGCACAATGAGGTAGGAAAGAAAAACCGGCAGTACCACCAGCACGGGGCCAATGGTAAATAACCAAGGGTCTGCCTTGGCCGGCACCACATCCTCTTTGAACACCAGTTTGATGCCATCGGCCACAGGTTGTAACACTCCCAAGGGACCGGCGAATTCTGGCCCAATCCTTTGCTGAGCGGCGGCGGAAATTTTTCTTTCTAGCCATACCACCACCAACACCCCCACGGTGGCTCCGATGATCATCAAAATCGAGGGGAGGGGAATCCAAAACAGCTTCGCTAATCCTGGGGGTAGGCCGAAACCTTGCAGTGACTGAAGAAAACTATTCTGAAGATCAATGCCTGAAGTCATGGTGCCGTCCGCTGGGAGGGTTGAAATGATTAACTGAGTCTCAGCTCAGCAAGCTTGCCGATTATTGTAATGAAATTTACCTGCTTAGTATAGTCCCAATAGTTTTGATGGTTATGATTAGGATTCTTGAAGTGTGTTGCTTGCTTGGGGGTGATGGTGTCCTCGTTCTCCAGGATCCCTAGGGAGTTTTCCTCCACCCTTGGTAGTTATTCCATGACCAGTTTTGTCCCTGTCTTCGTGGGTCACCGGGGTAGAATCAATGTTGATATCTCCATTTCAGACCATGATTTGACGAAAAACTACAGCTATCCCGGAGGGCCGGTTTTTCAAGACCGATTCTTTCGATCAATGGACTGATCAAAATTTGCTTTTGCCGGCCTATGTTGCGTTTTGCCCGTTCTCTCTATCCCCTGATTTTATCTGTCACCAAAAATGATCCGGAAAGGGGCCATCAACGCCTTATCCAAACTTTAAAAAAGGTGGATGCCATGCACCGCCATGGCTTTGCTGTGGCCATGGAGCAACTAGAACGAACTTTTACCCATTCAGACCTTCGTTTACAACAAAGCTGTTGGGGCTTAAATTTTCCCAACGTACTCGGTCTCTCCGCCGGCTGTGATAAGGAGGGAGAGGCGGCCGCTGTCTGGCCTGCATTGGGTTTTGGTTTTGCAGAATTGGGAGCTGTGACCAAACATGCCCAACCGGGCAATGACCGTCCTCGTCTATTTCGTTTACCCCAAGACCAAGCAGTGCTGAATCGTTTGGGGGCCAATAATGAAGGGGCTGTGGCCATGGCGGCGAAGTTAAAACGCACCTGGGAGTATTATCCCCGCACCATTCCCATCGGCATTAATCTCTGTAAATCGAAAATTACTCCCCTCGACCAAGCGGTGGAGGATTACGTTTTCAGCTTTCAAACTTTAGCCCCGGTAGCGGATTATTTTGTGGTCAATGTCAGTTCTCCCAACACCCCTGGGTTGCGCAGCTTGCAGGAGTCTGACGAGTTGCCCCGCATTTTTGCTGGCTTGCAATCAGCAAATCATTGGCAAAAGCCGATTTTGGTAAAAATTTCCCCGGATCTCTCCTGGGAGGCGATCGCCGTCATCATTGATTTAGTCAAAGAACATAACTTAGCGGGCATCGTGGCCACCAATACCAGCACCCGGCGATCGGGGTTAAAGACAAAAATTTTGCCCCAAACCGGCCAACCCATAGAAGAGGAAGCCGGAGGACTGAGTGGTCAACCAATCCGAGACCGGGCCACAGAGGTAATTCGCTATATTTATCAACAAACTGGCGGCACCATTCCCATCATTGGCGTGGGGGGCATTTTCACCGCTGAGGATGCCTGGGAAAAAATTCAAGCAGGGGCAAGTTTGTTACAGCTTTATACGGGCTGGATTTATGGGGGTCCCTGGGTAGTCCCGGATATCTTGCAGGGCTTGGGGGAAAAGTTAGCGGCAGAGGGTTTTTCCCATATCAGCCAAGTAGTGGGATCAGAATAGATATACCTAACCTAGACAGAGATTTTGTATTGTCGTTAATGTAGACCTTACATGCGCATCCTCATTGTCAATCCACCCCATCCAGCCATTGGCAGCCGTATTCCGCAGGAGCAACTTCCCCCCCTCGGACTTTTGTTAGTGGGCGGTTCTTTATTGGATGCTGGCCATGATGTCACTCTGGTTGATGCCGAACTTGGCCCCCTTTCCCATGGTGAGATTGTTGGAAAAGTTGTTACTCACCAGCCCCAGATTCTCCTGATCGGCCACTCCGGTTCCACCTCAGCTCATCCAATCGTGGTCGAATTGACCCGTCGCTTCCGCAGGGAATTACCAAACCTCATCATTGTCTACGGTGGAGTTTTTCCGACCTATCATTTTCACGACATACTCACCCAAGAACCCCAGATTGATGTCATTGTTCGTGGCGAAGGCGAAGCCACCGTTCCTAAGCTGATAGCTGCCATTGAGAACGGTGATGACCTTGCCAACGTAGAAGGCATTGCTTTCCGCTCCCATGATCAGATTGTTGAGACCTTACCTGCTCCGATGATTCAAGATTTAGATGCCTATCGAGTTGGTTGGGAACTCGTTGATCTAAAAAAATATAGCTACTACGGTGGCAAGCAGGCCGTTGTTATGCAGTTTTCCCGAGGGTGCCCGCATCTATGCAATTACTGTGGACAAAGGGGTTTCTGGGCTCGCTGGCGACACCGTGACCCCAAGAAATTTGCCAAGGAAATCGCCTGGCTGCATCGAACCCATGGCGTCGAATTGTTCAACTTGGCCGACGAAAATCCAACAGTCAATAAGGCAGTGTGGCGGGAACTATGCGAAGCTATCATTGCCGAAAACCTACCGGTCACCATTATCGGTTCGACCCGTGCAGATGATATTGTAAGGGATGCAGATATTCTGTATTTATACCGCCAGGCAGGGGTAGAGAGATTTTTGTTGGGTATGGAAAATACCGATGAATCCACACTCAAAAAAATTCGAAAAGGAAGTAAGACAAACACCGACCGTGAAGCTATCCGCCTACTGAGACAACACGGTATTCTTTCCCTTGCTACGTGGGTAACTGATTTTGAAGAGGTCACCGACCGGGACTTCATCCATGCCCTCAGACAGTTGCTTTGGTACGATCCAGACCAAATTATGTCGTTGTATGTGACGCCCCATCGCTGGACTGGATATTATCGCATCGCTTCTGAAAGACGGGTCATTCAACTTGATCAGAGTAAGTGGGACTATAAGCATCAAGTGTTAGAAACCCGTTATATGCCTCCTTGGCGCATTTTTTTATGGGTGAAGTTCATTGAAATTATTTTGCAAACCCGTCCTGTAGCGTTATGGCGGTCCTTTTTCCAGCCCAACCGAGCTTCACGCCACGGCATGAATTGGTTCACGCGTATGGGGCGACGCGTCTTAGCCCATGAGTTGTGGAACTTCTTCTTCGGCGACTTTCGAGTCAGCAACGGGCCAACATTGGAACAATTCTGGGGTGCCCCCCAGGATCACCAAGAAATTCCCCTCCGCATATCTCGTTAGGGGGGCTGAGTTTGTGTCAAGCCTAGGCAGATTTAGGATACGACAAACAGTACTAAGAGCAATTATCTTCCAAGGTCGAGAGAGGGTGTTGCTATGAATTTTGCTCTGGTTTTTTTTCCTGAATTAACCCGTAGCCAATCTTCGCAAAACTGTAACTCCATCCGAATAAATTCACTTTTAGGCGATTAGGCGATCGCCATTAAACCCTTAGTCATTGATTGGTTGGTCTAACTTTTGTTGGCCAGCGTCTGAGCTTGGCATCGTTTCAAAACGGAGTGACCTATCCATTTCTACATAAAGCACATCGTTAATCCTGTCTTTTGCCGCTGATGGCAATAAAATGAAGCGGTGGGGTCAACTGGCTGGTAAGGTAACCGTTTCCAGCCAAAAGGACTCAATACCTTGCACCATCTTAAATAAATCCTTCAAATTGCGGGATTTGGTGAGATAACAATTGACATGAAGTTCATAACTGGCGATTACATCATCCTCATTGTGGGAAGTGGTTAACACCACCACGGGGATTCTTTTCAGGGCCGGGTCTTGCTTAATTTCCGCCAACACTTCCCGGCCATCCTTTTTAGGAAGGTTTAAATCCAACAAAATTAGGTTGGGACGGGGGGAGTTTTCGTATTCCCCCTCTTGTCGTAAAAAGGCCATGGCCGCTAAACCATCCCGGAGAATGATTAGTTCGTGGTCAATAGTGCTGGTTTTCAAGACTTCCTGCACAAGGCGACTGTCGGCTTTGCTGTCTTCCACCAGCAGAATGACCTTGGGGGGATTAGATTCATCGGACATGGTTCAATACCTTACCTTCTTAGTTACCAATGGGGATGGAGAAGTAGAATGTGGAGCCCTCCCCTGGGTTAGACTCTACCCAAATTTGCCCTTGATGACCCTCGATAATTTTTTTGCAAATAGCTAGACCCATGCCGGTGCCTTTATACTCGTCCCTGGTGTGGAGTCGTTGGAAAATAACAAAAATGCGCTCGAAGAATTGGGGGTCAATGCCAATACCATTATCTTGCACCGCAAATACCCAGGCATCCTCCCGGCGATCGCCCCAGATTTTAATTTTGGCTGACTTGTCCCCGGCAAACTTGATCCCATTAGCGATCAGGTTCTGGAACACTTGCATGAGCTGGATTTGATCTGCCATTACTGCCGGCATGGAACCAACTTCAATTTCCGCCCCGCTTTCTTCAATCCGTTGCTTCAGGTTAGCCAGGGCTTTATCCACCACTTCCTGCACATCGGTGAAAGTGAGCTGGGCATACTGGGTATCCACCTTGGCATAGGTCAAAATATCGTCAATCAGAGTCTGCATCAGGGAAACCCCCGTCACGGCAAAGTCAATGAAGTCCTTAGCGTCTTCGTCCAGAGCTTCGCTGTAGCGCATTTCTAGCAGTTGTACATAGTTGCTGACTTGGTTGAGAGGTTCCTGCAAATCATGGGAAGCAATGTAGGCAAATTTCTTGAGGTCAGCGTTGGACCGTTCCAAGTTGCGGGCTAACTGAGCCAACTCTTCCGCCTGACGCAAAATCAAGTTGACGATCGCCTTTTTCAGGGCCAGGGCACTCTGAATTTCCACCGATTGCCAAGGTAGGGATTGCAGTCGGACAATTTCTTTCCAGAGGTCAAAGGACTGCCGGGGATGGAGTTCAATTTTACCGTCTTCCTGGGTGGCTTCGTAGGCATGGTGAGGATCTCCCCCCCAGTTAACCGTTTGCAACACTTCGGGGCGGAACCAGAGCAAAAAGTTATGGCGGGCAATGGGAATGGCCAATAAACCGCTGGCTACGGATTTAAAGTTAACGGCATCGGGGTAAATTTGTGACAGTGAAGAAGTGAAAAACACGTCCTGGACTTCCCGATTTTCCAGCCATTGCAGTAGATATCGCACCGCTTTTTCGTCTGGGGTTTCCCCAACCAAAATTAATTTTTCCCCAAAACAAATGGCCGCTCCCTGGGAACCAGTTAGCCCCAACAGGCGATCGGGATGATTGGTTAACCCTTCGACGAAATCCCCCGCCGTGGTCATTTTGTCCAATAAAACCGCTTCATGCTCCGCTAATTGCACCCGGTAATCGAAGGTTTCCGTATCTTCCTGGGCGGAAATGTTACTAAACACTACCCGACCAAAAAATTCGCAGGCTTTACGCAGTTCAAAGGGAATTACTTTGGGCGTTTGATGGTGGCAGGCAATGAGACCCCAGAGATTGCCATCCTTAATGAGGGAAATGGTCAAAGAAGCCCCCACCCCCATATTTTTCAGATAGGTGAGGTGACAATGGTAGGCACTGCGGAGAATGGATTCTGTCAAATCCACCGCTCGGTTGGTGCTGGGATTAACGGCGGGGGTGAGGGGCACTGCCACACCATAAACGTCAGGAATAACTCGGATGGGGTTATGGATAAATAGCCGACGGGCGGGCTGGGGAATGTCTGATTCAGGATAATGCAAGCCCAAGTAGGGCTCCATATCATCCCGTTTATCTTCGGCAATGACATCACCGTGGTTATTTTCATCAAAGCGGTATAGCATCACCCGATCAAAGCCGGTCATACGTCGTACTTCTTGGACGATGACATCGTAGAAATCCCGCAGATTAGCTTGTTGGCGCAACCGATTTAAGGCGGCATTGGCCATGTGGTAAAAACCAAGGAAAGGCAGATTGTCGGAAGTGTAGGCTGGTTCTAGTTCACACACCAATAGGCCGTCGCTATTGCGGTGAAAAACCCCATCGAAAATGACAAAGTCGTCCCCCATTACCCGCGCCCACAGTTTACTGGGGTTGAGGCTGCTGATTTGTCCTGCCGTTAGGCGACTCTGGATGGGCTCAATCTGAAAGCTATCAAATACTTCCCCTAGGCCTTTGCCCAACAGTTCCTCTGGCGATCGCCCCAAAATACCGGTGCAGTTGGCACTGATTTGGCTGATGATCAGATCCGGTTCCTGCAAGACCACCACTAAACCGTGGGGCTGAATTAGGTGGGCGGTGTGGATGGCGAGGGTTTCTAGCTGACGGAGGGACTGGTCGCTGAGTTGTAGGGTAGTGGCCATGGGCTTTTCTCTTTCTATCTATGGGTGGAGGCTGATGCTAATAACGACGGAGGCCGCAACTTTGGGCTTATAAGTAACTTGCAATAATCTTGGACTGACTGATAATTTCATCTCCGTCACTGGAGTAATAACGACCGAATATTCTGGGTGCTTTTATCCTAACGAAGCTTTTTTATTTCCCAACCGCAACGTTACACAACGAAACCGTTTCGCAATTTTTCTTAATGATTAGCGAGATAATTCACCGGTTCGAACTGGCCCTTGGCGATCGCCATTTTGACTAAATCTGAGCTTTGATTGTTTAATTGTCTATAACTGTCAATCCAGCAATTGGCTGCCCCTAACCCCTAAAATCCCTAACCTTTCCTTTTGGTTACTTTGGATGGGTGTTCGTCGAATAAACTGTCCGAAGTAAATCCATCTTTGCAGGCGGGCTTTGCCCCCTAGAATTTTCGATGACTAGCGACGATGCCGCGGCCGGTTTAGTAAAGGTTCTCGATTCTGCCCAGGGAGCTTTCCTTGCCCTCGATTCCTATGGCGGCAATGACCGGAGTCGGGCGGTGTTGGCCATGGCGGAGGCGTTGGAACGTTCCTTTGCCCAAATTTTGGAAGCCAATACCTTGGATTTGGTGGTTAGTCGGGAAATGTCCGTGGCGGATTGTCTCTGTGAATGGCTCAAGCTCACCCCGGAAAGGTTGCAAAACACGGTGGCTATTCTGAAGCGTTTGGCTTCCTTGCCGGATCCCCTCCAGCGGGTGATGGCTTCCCCCTATCAATTTAACCTGGCCCAGACCTATTGCCAGTTGATGCCCTTGGGGGTGGTGGCCCTAGTCTATGAAGCTTTTCCTGAATTAGCGGCGATCGCCGCAGGCTTTTGCCTGAAAACCGGGAACAGCCTAGTTTTGAGGAGTTGTGGTGCCTCTAGCCATTCCACCGCGGCCATTTGTGAAATCTTGCGGGAAGGTTTACTAGATGCGGATTTACCGGTGGACAGTGTTAACCATATTCCCAGCGAAACGCTACCCAATGTGCAGGACTTAGTGGGCAGTGCTAGCCAGCTTAATTTGGTTATTCCCTACGGCCGCCCCAGTTTTGTGGAACAAATTAGCCAACAATGTACTCCCCCTGTGTTGAGGGCCGCCATGGGTAACTGTTACCTCTACTGGTCTAGTAAAGGGGACTTGGAAATGGTGCGGCAAATGATCATCGACAGCCATGTGGGGCACCCGGATCCGGTCAATGCCATTGAAAAAGTTCTGGTTAGTCCGGGGCAAAATCCAGCGCCGTTGGTACGACTATTGAATAACCTACAGGGCAAGGGCTTCAAGCTCCGGGGAGACAGTGAACTCTGTGAACAATTTCCCGACCACCTCACCCTGGCCAAGGAGAACGAATGGGGTAAGGCCTACCTGGACCGCACAGTGGCCTTCCGCACCACCCAAAACTTGAAAACGGCGATCGCCTGGATCAATAGCCATAGCAGTGGCCACGGGGATTGTATTGCCACCGATTCCTACCAGGAAAGTCGACAGTTTTCCATGGGGGTGGACAGCGCCCTGGTTTATGTCAATATTCCGCCCTCTTTCTGTCGCAATCCCCACCAGGGAGAATCATTATTTTTGGGGGTATCGAGCCAAAAAGGTCAACGGCGAGGCTTGATTGGCTTAGAAGCATTTATGACCCCCAAGCAAATTGTCCAGGGGGAAAGTCGCAGTTGAGCCATTGCCCATGTCACAGTTAGGTCGTTTGGCATTGTTGGCCCTGAAAGTATTGCTCCCTTCGTTTCTTATCTCCTGGGGCATTAAGTTTATTGTGCCGGCCTTTGCTCCTCCACCAGAGTTAGCCTGGACCTTGCTATTAGTGTTCACTCCAGTGCTGGCGGTCATCGTTTGGTTGGGGCTACAGGAATGGCAGGGGAGGAAAACACCGTGACCTTTGCCCAATGGTCTGGCTTTATCAGTCTCTTGTTGATGGGGGCAGTGCTGTGGCAGATCCGCCAATTATTGTTACTGTTGTTTGCTGCCGTGGTGCTGGCCAACGGTTTAAACCACCTTTCCCAATGGTTCCAGCGGCGGGGCATAAAAAAACAATTATCCATACCCTTGGCGGTGATCATTCTACTGTTGGCCCTCGTTATAGTGGTGGCCCTGATCATCCCCCCCTTTGTGGAGCAATTCCAGGAACTCCTGACCCTTGTCCCCACCAGCATTGATGACACCCTACAATGGCTCCGGAAAATAGCCAGGGCGATCGATCCAGAATTAACGCCCCTCCTACCCAATTGGCAACAAATCACCGGACAGATCAGGCCTATTTTGCAGAAATTGGCCGGCAACGGTTTGGGGTTGTTTTACAGCACCCTGGGTTTACCCCTCACCCTTTTACTGCTTATTGTGCTCAGTCTGATGTTTTTGGCCAATCCCAGGGCCTACCGTCAGGGTTTCATCCGTTGCTTTCCTGCTTTTTATCGAGCCCGGGTTGATCTAGTTCTTAGTAAGTCGGAAATTTTATTGGAGGATTGGCTACGGCTAATTGTGGTCAGTGCTGTGGTGGTCACCGCCACCACTTGGCTCGGTTTAGTTTTGCTCCAGGTGCGGCTTCCCCTGGCCCTAGCCCTTGTTGCCGGTATTTTTGTTGTTATTCCCAACATTGGTCCCCTGATTAGTCTAGTCCCCGCCATGGCGATCGCCCTGTTGGACAATGCTTGGAAACCTCTCTTGGTGTTGACGCTCTATGGGTTGATCAACTACTTTGAATTCCATTGGATCACCCTGCACTGCATGGGCAAGCCCCAGCCAATTTTGCGGGGGGTTTTACTATTAGCCCAAGTATTTTTTGTCAGTGTGTTCGGACTTTTTGGGTTGTGGTTGGCGGTGCCCCTCACCTTAGTTGCCCAAGTTCTAGTGCAAGAAATATTGATCAAAGACGTTCTTGATCGTTGCCAAAGCTCAGAAGAAGTTGAGGAAGAAAAATCCACGCAAATCCCGCCGGTATTGCCGGAATCCTAGGGGAAGGGCCACAGTAAATGTGGTGTAAATTTAGTTGAAAATGGGTCTAACTTGGAGGTGAGGATAATCCTTCTGCAAACTCCTCTGCAATTCACACGAACTTAATCTGATAGGAATCAGCGGCGAAACGTTGAATAAATAACTCCAAGGGAATTCTGCAGTTTCCCACTTTAATACTTGTTAAAAAAAGACAAACCCCTGGTGGTTAGGGAAAGGGAAAGTAAATTCTCCCCCATTTCCCCAGACAGATCTACGCTTTCCGAGAATAATACTCAATTACAAGCAGTTCATTGATCTGCAACGCCACCCACTCACGGTCAATAACGCTGTTGACCTTGCCAGTAAACGTATTTTTATCGAACTCCAAATGGGAAGGCACATTGGCCAAACCAGGAAATTCCATATTGGTTTCCACCAATTTACGGGAACGGTCCCGATCACGGACACTGACAACATCCCCAGGACGGCACTGGTAGCTAGGAATATCCACTACCTGACCGTTAATGGTGATGTGGCCGTGGCAGACTAACTGCCGAGCCCCCGGAATGGTGCCAGCCATGCCCAAACGGAACACAGTGTTATCCAAGCGCATTTCCAGCAGTTCCAACAGAGCTTGTCCGGTGGAACCCGTAGCCCGACGGGCTTTTTTCACATAACGGACCAATTGCTTTTCCGTAATGCCGTAGTTCAACCGTAGTTTCTGTTTTTCTTCTAGCCGAATGGCATACTCAGAACGTTTGCGACGGGCTTGGCCATGTTGGCCGGGGGGGTAGGCACGGCGAGGGGATTTACGGCTTAAACCGGGTAATTCCCCAAGGCGGCGGACGATCCGCAGACGAGGTCCTCTATAACGAGACATCTTAGTTGGTCATCTCCTAATCAATAATTCCCAAACATCCCATTATAGGTTAGTGAGGTCTGTTAACGCTACCCAGTGAAGTCCTCTCCCAGGGCATTGTGAATAACTTGGTAATTGATGCTCAATGTCCCATACTCTATTGGCTTAGGGTAAAGACCATGGTGAGAACTTCAATTAATTCTTTACCAATTCTCAAGCTTGACTGGTTCTCCCAAGGGCTAGGAATCGCCCAAATAGGCTTCCAGAACCCTAGGGTCAGACTGAATTTGCTCAGGAGTGCCATCGGCCAAGTTTCTTCCTTCTGCCAAGACCCAAACGTGGTGACAGAGGGTCATGATCAAATCCATATTATGTTCAATCACTAAAAAAGTAATGCCTTGGCGATTCCAATTGACAATGTGTTCACAAATTTGCCCAATCAGGGTGGGGTTAACTCCGGCGGCGGGTTCATCTAGCAAAATGAGCTTGGGATTGCTCATCAAGGCTCGGGCCATTTCCAACAGTTTCCGTTGTCCCCCCGATAACGCTCCGGCATAGTCATGGGCTTTAGCGGCCAAACCAACAGATTCCAGCATCTCCATCGCCCGTTGGCGGTTGACCCGCTCTTCTGACCGTACTTTTTTGAAACTAATTAATCGTTGCAGAAACTTTTCACCGGTTTGATGTTGATCTGCCAACAACATATTTTCCAACACAGTTAAACGGGATAAAACTTTGGCCACTTGAAAAGTCCGCACACAACCGAGTAGGGCAATTTGATGGCAGGGTAGTTCACCGATGGGATTGCCGTCGAATAAAATTTCCCCATGATCAGGACGAATAAAGTTTGACAACAGGTTAAATAAAGTGGTTTTGCCAGCACCGTTGGGGCCAATTAAGCCGGTGATACTGCCTTCTTTGACCACAATATCGGCGTGGTCCACTGCCCGCAGACCGCCAAAATTTTTGCATAGCCCCTGGGCGAGGAGTAGAGAACTGTCCGGACTACCGAGATTTTCTGCCGGGGTGATGCGATCGCTCATGGAAAATGTGTCAATTACCGCTCAATTACTCTGATTTAGGCGAAACCAATGGTGCTCCGGTTCCCGTTGATGAAATCCCAACCGCTTTGGGACTTTTTGCCGGGGGGTGGCTATACCGCCTCCAATCATAGTGGTTTGGAGCCAGTTGGCAAGACAGGATGGCAATTTGATCTACCAAAGATTAGGATGGAACCCATCCTTGATCCTGCCAAAAATTAAATTTCGGTGGGATTCAGCCATAGATTGCCATGGAAGAAGTCAAGACCAAACAACTATACGAGCGGGACTATAGCCAATGGGCAGAAACGATGGCTGATTTGCTGGCTTCAGGTAAATTCGCAGAACTTGACATCGAAAATCTGGTGGAGGAGGTGCGGGATTTGTCCAAGCGAGAACGCGATCGCCTGTTAAGTAGTCTGCGGCTCATTGTTCATCATTTGCTGAAGTGGGATTATCAACCCCAGAGGCGCTCCCGCAGTTGGCAAGTAACCATTCAACGGGAACGGAATAATATCAGTTTCTACCTTAAAGATAGCCCCAGCCTACGGCGGTATTTGACGGATGGGTGGCTGGGGGAAATTTATGGCAATGCCAAGCTAGAAGCATTTAAGGAAACCGGGTTAGACTTTCCGGCGGCTTGTCCCTACGACATTGGGGAAGTGTTGAATCGTGTTGTTTCCCTAACTGATTGATTATTGATTATTGATGGGCATTGGGCAGACCAAAAGCTCTGATGTCCCGGTTCCCATTGATGAAATCCCAACCGCTTTGGGACTTTTTGCCTGGGGGCTGAACTTGTTCCAATAATAGGTGGCCGTTGCCAGTTTGTAGAATGGGGCCCCAATTTTTGATAGTGGCGATAATTTGCCCCGGTGAGCCAGACTCGAAGGAACAATGGTTATAGGCGTTGGCCAAATCTTGATATTGCTCCGGCAAGAGGGTAAAGAATTCCTTCCCCAGGGGAATGGTGCTAATTATTTTCAGGGTCTGTTCGCCCCAAGCTGTGTGGCAGGCCGGCGCAAAACCCCGCACTTGGTTATGGATTTCTATGGCGCTCCGGTGCCAGTCAATAACAAAATCGGCTTTTTTCAGCAGAGGGGCATAGGTGGCTTCCGTTTCAGCCTGGGGAGTGGGTTGCAGTTTGGCTCCATCTAGTTCCCGGAGGGTTTGCACCAACAATTCCGCGCCTGACTTGGCCAACCGATCGCCGATCGCCGTTAGATTATCCAGTAAACCGATGGGGGTGGAAGTTTTTAGCAACATGGCCCCGGTGTCCATGCCTTCGTCCATAAGCATGGTGGTGACTCCAGTTTCCGTTTCTCCGTTGGCGATCGCCCATTGCAGGGGGGCCGCACCTCGATATTTGGGTAGTAGGGAACCATGAACATTAATACATCCCAGCCTGGGCATGGCTAGAATTTCCGAGGAAAGTAATTGTCCGTAGGCCACCACCACAAAGAAATCGGCTTGGCAATTTCGTAATTTTGCGAGGGTTTCCCCGCACCTTTTCACCCGTTCCGGCTGCCATACAGGAATACCGGCTTGCATTGCCACTTCCTTGACCGGAGAAGGAATTAACTTACTGCCCCTCCCCCGTCGGCGATCGGGCTGACTAACCACCGCCAACACGTCCATATCCGGTTGGTTTAAAACAGCATTGAGGGTAGGAACAGCAAAATCCGGTGTGCCAAAGAAGACAATTTTCATTGCAAAATATCAAAGAAATAGCTCGGTTCCCTAGGGCTTTAACTACCAATTACCATGGCTTTATCGCCCCAAGAGTCTGCTTATAAAGTTCTACCCTGCTCCTAAATCTCCCAATACTGGGGGACTTTAAAGTAGTTTCCCCCCAAAGTTGAGGGGCTAGGAGAACCTTTAAAACAGTTTCTAAAAAGTGTGAAGAATTGTAAGAAATGCCATTCTTCCCCAGCCGTTGCCATGGATTAAAAGTACAATTTGTACCAATAGTTGACGGCATGGGCAAAAGTCAGGAAACAGCCCGTCAGACTAAATTTACCCCTTTAGAGGATATAGCCAGAATGGTTACTGAACAAGACCGTGAGTACATGCGCCAGGCGATCGCCATTATGCGGGATGCGGGGGTGGTCAACAAGACTGGTGGCCCCTTCGGCGTGGTCATAGTCAAGGATGGAGAAGTAATTGGGGCGGCGGGTAACAGTGTAATCAAAGATAATGATCCGTCTGCCCATGCGGAAGTAAATGCTATCCGTCAGGCTTGCCAAACCGTGGGCACCTGGAATTTGGCAGGGGCGGTGATGTATAGCAGTTGCGAATGTTGCCCCATGTGCTACGCCACCAGCTACTGGGCCAGGATTGACAAAATTTACTACGCTGCCGGTTGGAGCGATTTTGAAGATCTTTTTGACGACAGCAATATCAGTAAAGATTTGACAAAACCTTACCCAGAAAGACTGTTAGCACCGGAGCAAATTTTACAGGAAGAAGCTCAAGTGGTTTGGGAGGAATTTCGTCAGTTACCGGACGGTGCCCGCTACTAGCCCAATCGACTGAAAATTACCCGAAAAAACTGTAATAGCAAAAGTAGAGCAAGGATAATGGACGCCAACGCCAAAGATTGCTCTTTTTTTGTGCCTTGCCCCTCTAGCCAACGTTGATAAATGCCACTTACCCAGGGCACTGCAAACCAGCCTGTGATAGCCACACTACAAAAGTTACTGAACAGCATCCAGGTGGGGAAATCAATCAAATCTGGCTTATGGAGCAACAAATTAAGCCCCATAACAGTGGGGTAAAGTACCAATAAAACCAACAGGTTTATTTTCCAGACGGGGGATGGCTGGCTCAGTTTTTGCTTTAACCAACGGCTGTAACCTTCCGTATTTACTTTGCCTTTAAACTCATAACCAGCATTTTCTTCTAGGTAAATTAACTGTCTTCTTTCTGGGCTATCTAGCCAACCGATAAAATTTTCCAGCGTGTCAAAGCGGATCACTGTTTCCGCTACAAAAATGCCCCCTTCCGAGCGTAATTCGGTGGATTCACTGCTAATGTAGCCCGGATATTTTTTTTCTAACTCCTTTAATTGTTCCTGACACTCCAGAAAAATTTGCTGGTGCTCTGGGGTGACCCGGTGGGCAAAATGATACTCAAAATATTCATCAGCGGCTTGGTCTGGCGTTGGTGGAGATGTCATGGGCAATGGGGATGGGGGCGCGGGGTCAGTATATCGGCGATCGCCTAGTCAACAAAACCCGATATTCTACTAAAAGACTAAACACATCGTTTTACCAACGCTAGAGCTGGGTGGGCCAATGCAATTCGCCAAAATTTTAATTGCCAATCGGGGAGAAATCGCCTTACGCATCATTCACAGTTGCGAAGAATTAGGCATTCCCACCGTGGCAGTCCACTCCACCATCGATCGCCACGCTCTCCATGTACAACTAGCCAACGAAAGTGTCTGCATTGGGCCGCCCCCCAGTAACAAAAGCTATCTCAACATTCCCAACATTATCGCCGCCGCCCTCACCCGTAACGCCACTGCCATTCACCCAGGCTATGGCTTTTTGGCGGAAAATGCTCGCTTTGCCGAAATTTGCGCTGACCATCAAATTACTTTCATTGGCCCCAGCCCAGAAGCCATTACGGCCATGGGGGATAAATCCACCGCCAAAAAAACCATGCAAAAGTCCGGGGTGCCCTGTGTGCCCGGTAGTCCTGGTTTGATCGATTCAGAAGCAACGGCTCTGAAAATTGCTGCAGACATTGGTTACCCAGTGATCATTAAAGCTACGGCCGGCGGCGGTGGTAGAGGCATGCGCCTCGTCCAGCAAGAAAAAGATTTCGTGCGAATGTTCCATGCGGCCCAGGGAGAAGCAGGGGCGGCCTTTGGTAATCCAGGAGTTTACCTAGAAAAATTCATCGAAAAACCCCGCCATATTGAGTTCCAAATTTTGGCCGATAGCCATGGCAATGTGGTGCACCTAGGGGAAAGGGATTGTTCCATTCAACGGCGGCATCAAAAGTTACTCGAGGAGGCTCCCAGTCCCTTTTTGACCCCTTCCCTACGGAAAAAAATGGGGGAAGCGGCGGTGAAAGCGGCCAAGTCCATTAACTATGTTGGAGCCGGCACAGTGGAATTTCTGGTGGATGGCAACGGCAATTTCTACTTTATGGAAATGAACACCCGTATCCAGGTGGAACATCCGGTGACGGAAATGATTACCGGCTATGACCTGATTGCGGAGCAGATTCGCATTGCCATGGGGGAAAAGCTCCGCTTCCGCCAAGGGGACATACAAATTCGGGGTCACGCCATCGAATGTCGCATTAACGCCGAAGATCCCAAACAAAACTTCCGGCCCCATCCTGGCAAAATCAGTGCCTATTTGCCCCCCGGTGGCCCTGGGGTACGGATCGATTCCCATGTGTACACTGACTATGAAATTCCCCCCTATTACGACTCCCTGATTGGCAAGTTAATTGTCTGGGCTGGCGATCGCCCTTCGGCCATCAAGAGAATGCAGAGGGCGTTGCGGGAATGTGCCATCACTGGAGTACCCACCACGTTAGAGTTTCACCAGCGCATACTACAAACCCCAGCTTTTCTGGCCGGGGATGTGTACACCAATTTTATTGAAGAGCATTTAACGCCCTAATTTTAAACCAGGGCGGCCATGGAAACCTTGCCAGCAATTTGCTTAGCGATCGCGGTTAGGGCTTTAGCAGAAGCCGATTCAGGTTGGGAAACCACAATGGGAATGCCCTTGTCTCCCCCTTCCCGCAGGCTAATTTCCAAGGGCACACAGCCCAACAGGGGCACATTCAGTTCTTTGGAAGCTTTTTCGCCGCCGCCGGAACCAAATAAATCGTATTGGTGATCGGGCAGATCCGGGGGAATGAAATAGCTCATATTTTCCACAATGCCCAACACGTTCACCCCCATCTGTTGGAACATCTTCAGACCCCGGCGAGCATCCAGCAAAGAGACGGTTTGGGGCGTGGTGACAATGACAGCACCGGCCATGGGCACCGATTGGGTCAGGGTAAGTTGGGCGTCCCCGGTACCAGGGGGCATATCGACAATTAGGTAATCCAAAGCTCCCCAATTGACTTGGTAGAGGAACTGACGAATAATGCCATTCAGCATGGGGCCTCGCCAGATTACTGGTTGATCGGGGTCAATTAAAAAGCCCATGGAAACCATTTTGATGCCATGGTTAAAAACTGGCTCTAACACTTCCCCTTGGGGACTGTTTTGTACTTGCACCGCCGCACCGCTCAAGCCCAACATGGTGGGGGCATTGGGACCATAAATATCTGCATCCAATAGTCCCACTGTAGCGCCGGTTTGGGCCAGGGCTACCGCCACATTCACCGCCACGGTGCTTTTTCCTACCCCTCCCTTACCGCTGGAGATGGCAATAATATTTTTCACCTGCCCCACGGATTGGCGATCGGGCAAAGATTTTTGTTGGGGAGTTTCCGCCGTCACCGTTACTTCTACCTTTTCCACCCCGGGCAAGGTTTTAACCGCTTTTTCGCAATCCTCCACAATGAATTCCCGCAACGGACAGGCCGGTGTGGTCAACACCAGGGTAAAACTAACAGTGCCCCCGGCGATCGCCACATCTCGGATCATGTTCAGTTCCACCAAGCTTTTTTGTAGTTCGGGATCTTGAACGGGACGGAGCACGGTTAAAACGGCATCGGTGGTTAACATAGTGACAATTGATGACAAAAATTGGGAGAATTCTCTGAGGGATTACAGTCTGCCCCTTGATCTTAAAGGTTTTTGGGCAGGTTCCGGCCAGACAGACCCCAGGGATAGGCAAGCTTCACCATTGACTAACCCCCCGACAAAGTCAGGAAAATCCCCCCCAAACCTAAGCATTGTGTCAGAGTGGAAATAGACATAGAGCAAACCCTATCCGTTTCCCTCCATGACCCCCAGCCTATTGCCTCCCCGCCTCAATCGTCCCCACATTGAAGTGTTGCCCAATGGTTTAACCATTATCGCGGAGCAGATGCCGGTGGAAGCAGTGTCTTTTCAACTTTGGTTGAGGGTGGGTTCCCGTTGGGAAGGAGATGACATTAATGGCACAGCCCATTTTTTGGAGCACATGGTGTTTAAGGGCACTCCCCGCCTCGCCATGGGGGAATTTGAGCGGGCCATTGAATCTAGGGGGGCGGGTACCAACGCCGCCACCAGCCAGGATTACACCCAGTTTTACTTCACTTCAGCTCCCCAGGATTTTGAACATTTAGCCCCTTTACAGTTGGATGTGGTGCTTAATCCCACCATTGCCGATGGGCCGTTTGAGCGGGAACGGTTGGTGGTGCTAGAAGAAATTCGGCGATCTCAGGATGATCCCCAACGGCGCATTTTTCAGCAGGTGGTGCAGTTGGCTTTTCCCCACACTCCCTACGCCCGACCGGTGCTGGGGGCGAGAGAAATTATTACCCATCTCCAAGCTCAACAGATGCGGGATTTCCACGCCCATTGGTATCAGCCCCAGGCCATCACTGCCACTGTGGTGGGGAATCGCCCTGTAGCCCATCTAGTGGAAACGGTAGCCAACAGTTTTGCCGATTGTTACCGGGTGAAATCCCCTTCCCAAACCTTAACGCCGCCGCCGGTCAATATTCCTCCACCTTTTACTAAGGTAGAAACAACCACTGTGGTAGATAAAGCTTTACAACAGGCCCGTCTAATTTTGCTTTGGCGATCGCCGGGATTAGACCAGTTTGAGCAAACCATACCCCTGGGAGTATTGGCAGTGATTTTGGGTCGGGGGCGAGTGTCCCGTTTGTTTCGAGAATTGCGGGAAGAAAAGGGTTTAGTAACGGCGATCGGGGCCAGCAATTCCACCCAGGCCACCCAGGGCATGTTCTACATTTCAGCCCAGTTACCGACGGAAAATATTCCTACCGTGGAGCGGTGCATCCTAGACCACATCGAGCGATTGCAAAATGAACCGGTACCAGAGAAGGACTTAGAACGCATCCGCACCCAGGTGGCCAACCGCTTTGTTTTTGGCAATGAACGCCCTGGCGATCGGGCTAATTTATATGGCTATTACTACGCTCAAATTGGCGATTTAGAACCGGCCTTGACCTACCCCGAACAAATCCAAGCCCTGACGGCAGAGGATTTACAAAGGTCTGCCCAAACCTACCTTTCCCCCACCGCCTATGGCAAAGTGGTGGCTCTGCCCGAACCACTATAGGTTTACCCATAAAAACCATGGCCCACCGAGGTAATAAAGCCCATCTGCCCAGTAAAATTTGCCCCGTTTGCCAACGGCCCTTCACTTGGCGCAAAAAATGGGCCAGTTGTTGGGACGAAGTTAAATATTGCTCTGACCGTTGCCGTCGTCAGCGTTTGCAGCCAGATAGCCCGTAAATAACCAATCGGGTCCGATCGCCTGGCAATGGAGATTAGTTAAATTTAATGCTTCGGTCATGCGCTGGAAACCCAATTCCCCCACTGGGGTCGGAGCCATGCCACCACCAATAATTTTCGGGGCGAGAAAAGCATGAACTTTTTGCACTGTCCCCATGGCGATCGCCTCGGCCGCTAGGATGCCGCCACATTCCCACAACACTTGCAGACAATCCCGTTGGTACAACTCCGTCATTACTGCCAGGGGAGTTAACGGATCTAAGATCAGGGTTTCTATCCCCAATTTTTCCAGATGGCTGAGCATATTGTGATCACAGTTTTTTGTCGTCACCACCAAAGTTTTAGCAATCTCTTGATGCCATAACTGGGCTTCCAAAGGTAAATCCAAGGTGCGACTCAACACCACCCGCCAAGGATTTTGGTCACTCAGTCCATGGGTAGTGAGCAAAGGATTATCCCGCCGCACCGTATTACCACCAATAATTACGGCTTGGCATTGACTGCGTAATTGATGCACCCAATGGCGAGCGGCTCTACTGGTGACCCAACTGCTGTGGCCCTGGGCCGTGGCAATTTTTCCGTCCAACGTCATGGCGTATTTGAAAATGCCAAAGGGTCTCCGGTGCTGGATGCGAAAACAAAACGCTTCATTTAAGCGCTGGCAAGCTTTTTCTTCCACCCCCACTTTCACCTCAATGCCAGCCTGTCTCAATCGACTAATGCCCTTACCCGCCACCAACGGATTGGGGTCCACCATGCCCACCACCACTTTAGATATCCCCGCTTTGATAATTGCTTCCGTACAGGGGGGAGTGCGACCTTGATGATTACAGGGCTCCAAATTGACATATAGAGTGGCACCCTTAGCCCGATCGCCAGCTTCCCAGAGGGCAAAAATTTCTGCATGGGATTGCCCTGCCTGGGGATGGAAACCTTGGCCGACAATTTGATCTCCCTGGACAATGACCGACCCCACCAATGGATTAGGGGCCGTTTTGCCGATCGCCGTTTTTGCTAGGGTCAAGCAACGACGCATATGGGTTTGGTCTGAGATCATGGCGCACTAGGAAGAAGGAATTTAATCAGATTTGCGTAAAATTTGCTCAACTTGCAACCAGGCATAGACGGTGGGGCTGCAATTATTCTTCCTAGCTATCAATGGAGGTTTTTGCCTGACCCCTTCTGGAAAATCACCGATAAATTATTGGCCGGCATGGCGATAACAGCCTGATTGTGTAGATTCCTTTTTTTTGCTGCTTCAATCACATCTTCGAGCTGCCTCAAACCCCAGGCCGGATTCCGACTCCGCAAAGATTGGTCAAACGCTTCATTACTAGGAGCAGTGGTTACACCATCCTGGCGATAGGGGCCGTAAAGATAGAGTCTGCCGCCCGCCGGTAAGATGCGTTCTGCCCCATTCAGTAAACCTAAACAAGACTCCCAGGGGGAAATGTGGATTAAGTTGATTGCCACTATGGCAGTGATAGGCTCCGGCAAAATTTCTGCTTCCACTGGCCACGGCGATGATTGCACATTTAAGTCCAACGGTGGCTGTAAACAGGCTAATCCCTGGTGCTCCTGCCAGGCGAGAATACTTTCCCGACAAAGGGGATCAGGATCAGATGTTATCCACCAGCGGGGGGAAAATAGGGGCGCAAAAAAACAAGCGTGTTCCCCGGTGCCACTGGCAATTTCCAAAATACTGCCCTGGGGAGGTAGATACTCCTGCAAAACAGCGGCGATCGCCTCTCGGTTGCGTTGGGTAGCGGGGGCATACTGACGGCGATCGGTCATGGTGAAGAAAGCAAAAATTTGACAGGAGGTAGGGATTGGCGAAAACGGGAAATAAAGTATTCCTAATCCATTATGGTGCCATTTTTGGGTTCCTCTGACCCAATAAAAGGCTAAATAGAAGCGGTACAGAAGCCATTGCCATTGAAGTAAAGAGTAAGTTAGATTTTGATAATGTGGATGATCACCTGGAAAGATTAGCCAAATTTAAATATTAATTCTCAACCTAAAGCTTGGTAGTTTTTAGTGGGCTAAATAGGATTATTAATCTAAAGAAATCCAATGGCCATTGAGCCTTTGCACGATCGCCGTTGCTTCTTCATAACTTTTGGTAATTGCCCAAGTGTGGTGGGTTTTGCCGTTACTTTCCCGCAGGTAAATCTGATTGGGTAGCAGGGGATGGTCAGCGGCGGTGCGGAGATAATCCTTGTTAAATTTGCTATGGGATTGGGAATAAATAGACGTATCCCAGGGCACCCCCCGGTCCCAACCTGGCACTACCAAAGGATTAGAGCCTAATAAAATCTGGCATGGTACTAGCATGGGGCCTTTATAAATGGCATAGGCGATCGGCATGCAAGTGTTAATCGCTAAGGTTACTAATTCGCCATATTTTTGCATCAATGATTGTTGCCAATATTGGGTAATCAAAGTGAAATCTAGCCCCGCACTTCCCCTTGCATCCAATAGCTTATTAAATTTTTCATATTCTTTTCTCACTGTGCTAATCTCCTGTTGCCAAGCATATTCCAATGGGCATTGACCAAAAATGATTTTTCCTGGTTTGAGTAATTTCCACTTTTCGCCAATTTTTAAAACGTCTAGCTTTGCCGGTGCTTGCAGGGTAAATTGATAATTCTCTGCTGGGCTTTCGTTAATTGCCCTAAATAGTTTGGCAAAGCTGCTCAAGGAACTAAAACGGCTGAAGGATTCAGGACGAGGAAATAGGTAAAATCCTTGATTTTTGAGTTGCATTACCCAAAAGTTACCAACATTATTTTTTTCTACAATATCTGTTTGGTCAGTTAACAGAGAAACCCGCTGACAATAAACTTCCAATATTTGCGGAATTTCGTGGTAGATATCAATAATTTTACTGATGGGCAAGTCCAATAAAGGAGGCGGTTCTTCAACAATTAAATGGGGATAGGCGTCGGCGGAAATGACGGTAGGTCGGCTAACCACAGCTTCAACCTGACTGATCTTTTGTTTAAGGGCTTCTATTTCTTTGACTAAATCAGTGTTATTCTGGATCTGGGCTTCATTCTTTTTCTGTGCTTCAAAGAATCGTAAAGCCGCAAACTCTTGTTGTAGTTTAAGTTGGTTTTGCTCCAACTGAATCAATTTGGCTTGATTTAATTTATCCGGTTGATTGCTAGCCATATTGTTTAATTCGTCTCTTACTACTAACAATTTTAATTAAACACGTTCTTTTCGAATATAGTCACCTAATCATAATTAATTGTCCTGTTCATTTATCGATTGAATTTAATTAAGTATAAAAAATGTATCTAAATGTTTAAAATAATGAATTTTCAGTGTTTATAGATCACCTTCTGATAAATTGGCTTGTTTCATATAGCAAAGATTGCTAAGGTTAGGACATAATATAGGGAAAGAGTTAGGAAAAAAGCGATGCCAGCCCCCTACAGTATAGATCTAAGAGAGAAAGCGGTAAGTGCAGTAGAAAAAGGAGAGAAGAA